>JBMORD010000113.1:0-18933 GCA_049322495.1 Myxococcota bacterium
GAGCCGCCCGCTGAGCCCCACGAGCAGCCGCGCGCCGTCCTCCGTCAGCTGGTAGCTCGTGAAGCCCCGGGCCGAGACCCGCATGCGCTCGAGGCGCGCCTTCTCGGCGGCGCTCAACGTCTCGCTCGCGCCCTGGAGCACCTGCTCGGGCGTCAGCAGCTCGCGCGTCGTCCCGCTCGCCAGCTCGAGCTCGAAGAGCATCTGCCGCGCGTCCTTCGCTTCGCTGCGCAGGAAGAGCGCCGACTTCCCATCGGGCGTCACCTTCACCGCGACCGGCCGGCCAGAGAGGTAGCGCCGCGTCTCGGCGAACTCGCGCAGGAACGCAGCGTCGGTGACGGGCGCAGCAGTGAGCAGGGTCATGAGCAGGGCTTCCATGGGGAGCGGGCCTCATAACACTCCCTCACGCCGTTGCCTGCGCCGAGGCGCCTGTGGTCACTTCGCCGCTTCATGTTTCGACTTCTCGTGACGTTGGCAGCGGCGGTGGCGGTGGCGGGCTGTGGCACCCCGAACAACGGCGGCATGGGCGGCGGCACGGGCGGCTCCGGAGGCGGGAACGCTGCCGTGCCGACCTATTACAAGGACGTGCTCCCCATCACCCAGGTCTCGTGCAACGGCTGCCACGTCGCGGGCGGCATCGCGCCGTTCGCGCTCGACAGCTACGCGGGCGCGAAGGCCATGGCGGTCGCGATGGCCGACGCGGTGGTGAACAAGCGCATGCCCCCGTGGCCTGCGAGCGCGAGCTGCGGCGGCCCCTTCGTCGGCGATCGCACGCTGAGCGACGCGCAGATCGCGACCATCGACGCCTGGGCCAGGGGCGGCGCGCCCGAGGGAAACGCGGCCGACGCGCCCCCGCCGGCGGGCGGCGCCGAACAGCTGCCGAAGGTCGACCTCACCCTCACCATGCCGCAGGCCTACACCCCGACGCTCCGCGACGACTACCGGTGCTTCACCATCGATCCCTCGCTCGCGCAGCAGCAGGTGGTGACCGGCTACGACATCGTGCCCGGCTCGAAGAAGGTGGTGCACCACGTGATCCTCTACATCGTGCCCCGCACCGCCGCGCTCGCGAAGGACGCCCAGGACGCCACGCCCGGCTGGCAGTGCTTCGGCGGCGCGGGCATCACCACCAGCGGCACGCTCGGCGCGTGGGCGCCCGGTGGCTCGGCGATCCTCTTCCCGACCGACACCGGCATCCGCATCAAGCCCGACGAGGTGCTGGCGATGCAGGTCCACTACAACACCGACAACGGCGCCGAGCCCGACCAGACCGCGGTGAAGCTCATGTACGGCGGCGGCGCTGAGCGGAACGCGTACCTGATTCCGCTCGTCGCGGACAACTTCGCCATCCCCGCGGGCGCGACCAACTTCGCGCACGGCGAGGCCTTCCCCAACTCGCTCGGCTTCCCGATCCGCGTCTGGGGCTTCCTCCCGCACATGCACACCCTCGGGAAGCGCATCACCATGACCGGGCCGAACGATCAGTGCCTGGTCGACATCCCGAAGTGGGACTTCCACTGGCAGACCCAGTACTTCCGCAAGACGCCGGTGCAGGTGCCGGCGAACCAGTCCCTCAAGCTCAACTGCACCTGGGACAACACGACCTCCCAGACCGTCAGGTGGGGCGAAGGCACCAGCGACGAGATGTGCTTCGCGTTCATCTTCGCCACGCTCTGAGCGGCGCGGCGCAACAACGCTGATCAACTCGCGCCGACTCGCGCTACAAGCGCCCGCGCCATGAGCTACACCGTCCTCGCCCGCAAGTACCGACCCCAGGCCTTCGAGGCCATGACGGGCCAGGAGCACGTCGTCCGCACCATCGAGAACGCGATCAAGCTCGATCGCGTCGCGCACGCGTACCTCTTCTCGGGGCCGCGCGGCGTCGGCAAGACCACCGCCGCCCGCCTGCTCGCGCGCGCGCTCAACTGCGAGAAGGGCCCCACCGCCACGCCGTGCGGCGAGTGCAAGGCGTGCACGGAGATCCGCGACGGCACCTCGGTCGACGTGGCGGAGATCGACGGTGCCTCGAACAACGGCGTCGAGAACGTCCGCGAGATCCGCGAGAACGCGAAGTACCTGCCGCAGGGCTCGCGCTTCAAGATCTACATCATCGACGAAGTGCACATGCTCTCGCAGGCCGCCTTCAACGCGCTGCTCAAGACGCTCGAGGAACCGCCGGGGCACGTGAAGTTCATCTTCGCCACCACCGAGGCGCACAAGCTCCCCGACACCATCCTCTCGCGGTGCCAGCGCCACAACTTCCGCCGCATCTCGGCCGCCGCGATGCTCAAGCGTCTGCAGGAGATCTGCGCGCTCGAGAAGGTCGCCGTCTCGGGCTCGGCGCTCTCGATGATCGTCCGCCAGTCCGAAGGCGGCATGCGCGACGCGCTGTCGCTCCTCGACCAGGTGATCTCCGCGTGCGGCACCTCGCCCAGCGACGCCGACGTGGCCGAGGCGCTGGGCGCCATCGATCGCACGGTGATCCACGGCGTGGCGGTGGCGCTGGTGAAGCGCGACGCGAAGACGCTGCTCGTCCACGTCGAGGAGATGTGGAACCGCGGCGTCGATCTCCGCCGCTTCGCCGAAGACCTCGCGTTCCACCTCCGGCACGTGTTCGTCGCCAAGGCGACCGGGCAGGCGCCCGACGAGCTCGCTGACTCCGACAAGGAGGCCGTGGTGGCGCTCGCCCGCGACAGCGACGCCGCGCAGGTCGCGCGCCTCTTCGACGTGGTGCACGGCTCGGTGTGGGAGATCGCCCGCGCGCCGCAGCCGAAGCTCGCCCTCGAGATGAGCCTCCTCAAGGGGCTCCACCTCGCCCCGGCCGCGTCGCTGCCGGATCTCATCGCGCGCGTCGAGAAGCTCACCGGCACCGCCCCCGGAGCGCCCGGAGGTCGCTCCGCTCCCGCGCCCTTTCGCGCCTGAGCCGCCGCCAGCACAACGCACGCCCGTCGCCGCGCCGCCCGTCCCGCCCCGCCCGGCGCCGACGACTGCACCGCGCTCCGAGCCCAGCCGACCTGCGTCTCCCGCCGCGCCCGCGCACGCTCCGCCTCGCGCCGCGCCCAGCGCGCAGCCGGAGGTGCGCCTCGTCAACCGCGTGCTGCCGGGTGACGTGAAGCTCTTCGCGCCCGAGGGCAGCGCCGAAGGGTGCGCGTCCGGTGAGTGCCTCCCTGCGGCCGCGCCACAGCCTCCACCACAGCCGGCACAGCCGCCGCATCCTCCGCAGCCTCCGGCGGATCTCCACGAGGCCGACGAGCCCGAGCCGCCGCCACCCGCGCCCGCCCAGCCGATCCGGAGCCAGGCGAGCGACGACGAGCGCTGGCGCCGCGCGGTCGACGCGGTTCGCGACGCGTCACCCCGCCACGGCAAGTCGCTCTCGTATGCACGCTTCCTGGGCATGACGCCCGAGGGCGTGAAGATCGTCTTCCCGCCCGACGCCGCGTTCCATCGCTCGCAGATCACCGGCATGAGCCGCACGATGATCGAAGGCGAGCTGTCGAAGTCGCTCGGCCGGCCGGTGAAGCTGATCGAAGACACCAGCCCGCAGGCGCTCCAGTCAGCGCCGAAGAGCATCGCGGAGCTCGAGGCGAACGATCGCTCCACGCGCGAGCGCAACATCGCCGACAAGGTCAAGATGCACCCCGCGCTCCGGAACGTGCTCAAGCACCTCGGCGGCGCGCTCGAGCACATCACCTACCTCGAGCCGGTGGCGCGGCCTCCGCCGGCCGCGGCTGCCCCCTCCGCTGACGAGGGTGACGGCGGGCCGCCCGTCGACTAGACCGCTCTGCCTCTTCGCACCCTTCCTGGAGTCCCGCACATGCCCGGCGTCGATCTCAACTACTTCATCCGACAGGCCAACAAGCTCACCGAGAAGATCGAGAAGCGGAAGCAGGAGCTGGCCGAGGAGACGATCGAGAAGAAGTCGCAGAACGATCTCGTCACGGTGAAGGTGAGCTGCGCGCAGGAGATCAAGAGCATCAAGATCGCCCCCGCGGCCGTCGACCCCAACGACATCGCGATGCTCGAAGACCTGATCATCGCCACGGTCAACGCCGCGCTCGTCGACTCGAAGGCGCACATGCAGACCGAGCTGGGCAAGGTGTCGGGCGGCATCAAGATCCCCGGCATCACCTGAAATGACGCCTGACGCGATCAACCGTCTCGTCGCGCAGCTCGCCAAGCTCCCGGGCATCGGCGAGAAGACCGCGCAGCGCCTCGCCTTCCACGTGCTGCGCTCGCCGCCGGAGTACGCGCGCGGGTTGGCCTCCGCGCTCACCGAGGTCGTCGACCGGGTGAAGCTGTGCAGCCGCTGCTTCAGCCTGCATGACGGGCCCGAGGGCACGGTGTGCGGCTTCTGCGGCGACACGCGGCGCGACGATCGCGTGCTGTGCGTGGTGGAAGGCATCGCTGACGAGCTGGCCATCGAGCGCACACGCGAGTTCAAGGGGCGCTACCACGTGCTCCACGGCGTGCTCTCGCCGCTCGAGGGCATCGGCCCGGAGCAGCTGCGCATCAAGCAGCTCATCCTCCGGCTGCAGGACGCGCCGATCGAAGAGGTGATCGTCGCGACCAACCCCGACGTCGAAGGGGAGGCCACGGCGCTGTACCTCACGCGGTTGCTCAAGCCGATCGGCGTGAAGGTCTCGCGCCTCGCGCAGGGCATCCCGATGGGCGGCGATCTCGAATACGCCGACCAGGCAACGCTCGCGCGCGCGCTCGCGGCACGCCGCGATCTCTGATCAGCGCACGTCCCAGCTCATCGGCAGCGGCACGCGCACCTCGAGATCGACGTGGCGGGGGAAGACCATCGCCCCCACCGCCTTCTCGACGCACCGAGAGACTGCCGTGCCCTCCATGCTCGTCGACACCGACGAGACCTTCCCGGAGCTGGCGATCACGAAGTTGACGTTGAGGGTGCCCTGCGGCGCGGGCAGCTCGGCCTTGTGCTCCTTGAAGCACTTCTGGAAGCGCGCCTTGTTCTGGTTGAGCGTCTTCTGCACCAGCACGGTGGTGAGGGTGATCGGCCTGTTCGGCGCGGGCCTCGCCGGTGCGGAAGGTGCACCGGCGTCGGGCTCGCTGGGCGCCCCCGCCTCGGGCAGCGCGGGCTCCACCTGGTTCGTCACCACCGCGGCGTCGACCTCCACTCGCGGAGGCGGCCCCGCGTCGACCACCGGGGGGACGTTCACCACCGGCGGAGGCGTGGGCGTCGCGAAGAGCTTCATCGCGGTCACCGTGCCCACGATGCCCACCCCCAGCGCCGCGGCGATGGCCAGCCGCGTCCGTCGGAGCTGCGAGCGCACGGTGAGGGGCGCGCCGATGGCGTTGGTGGCGTCACCGGGCCCCGGACGGACGATCGGCGCGACGCCCGCCTCGGTGCGCGGCGAGAGCGGGTTCTGAAGCCCGGGCACGTCGACGCCGCGGCTCGCCAGCTCGTCGAGCGACTCGATGCGCGTCTTCGACTTCACCCGCTCGGCCCCGAAGAAGCCGGCCATGAAGGTGGCGATCGCCTGGCCGCCTGACGCCGAGGTCGTCGCGCCGACGTAGCGCTCGAGGTCCTGCGCGAGAGCGAGCGCGCTCGGGTGGCGATGAGCGGCGGCCTCGGCCATCGCCTTGTTGACGATCTGCTCGACCTCCAGCGGGAGATCGGGCCGGAGCGCCCGAATCGGCTGGTAGTCCCCCTCGAGCACGGCCTTGAGCACCGCGAGATCGGTGTCCCGCGCGAAGGGGCGCACGCCGGTGAGCGACTCGTAGAGCGAGACGCCCAGCGAGAAGACGTCGCTGCGTCGGTCGATCGCGTCGCCGCGCGCCTGCTCGGGAGACATGTACTGGTACTTGCCCTTCACCACGCCCGCCCCGGTGGAGGTGATGCGCGACTCGGCCTTGGCGATGCCGAAGTCGAGCACCTTTACCTGACCGGAGTAGGTCACGAAGATGTTCGACGGCGAGACATCGCGGTGCACCAACTGCAGCGGCACGCCCTTCGGGTCGACCGCCTCGTGCGCGAAGTGGAGCCCCACGGCGGCTTCGGCGAACACCCGCAGGATGATGTCGAGCGGAACGTTCTCGCGGCGCCGCCGCGCGGTGCGGAGCACCGTGGCCAGGTCCTCCCCCGCCAGGTACTCCATGCAGATGTAGTAGCAGCCGTCGGCCAGCCCGAGGTCGCTGATCTGCACGATGTTCGGGTGGTTGAGCGATGCGGCGAGCCGCGCCTCGTCGAGGAACATGCTGACGAAGTCGGTCGACTGCGTCAGGTGCGGCAGCATGCGCTTGATGACGACGTTCTTCTCGAAGCCCTCCACCCCGACCTGCTTGGCGAGGAAGATCTCCGCCATGCCGCCCTCGGCGAGCTTCTTCACGAGGAAGTACTTGCCGTAGGCCCGCACGGCCATGTCACCGATGGCCTGACGCGCGTCGGGAGAGCTGACCCTGGGGTCTTCGTCGCTCACTTCGCCCGCACCGTACGCACGGTCCAGCTCTCCACGCCACCATGGAGAAGCCTGAACACCAGGCGCCCGCCGGGCAGCGGCGCGACCACGGTGTCGAAGCGCGCCTGCTCATCGAAGCTCGCCGCGCGGCCGTTGATGAACAGCCGGCTGCCCACTGGCGCGACCCCCGAGGCGCGGACCGTGCGGCCGCCGGCGTCTCCGTTCCGCGGCGTCTTGATCAGCAGCGCCGAGACTGCGTTGTCGAAGATCATGTGCAGCTTGTTCATGCGGCCCCCCTGCAGCGCGACGCCCTTCGCGTCATATGGAGTGACCGACCACAGGTAGCGCCCCTCGAGCAGCGTGTTCTCGGGCAACGAGACCTCGGTGGCGCTCACCGCGCGGGTCGCTACCGCGCTCGCCAGCTCGCCTTCCCGGTAGACCTTCACCTCGTACCGCGTCGCGCCCTCCAGCGCCGCCCAGGTGAAGGTGACGACCGGTGGCTTGTCCTTGTCCTGGAAGAAGATCGAGGTGGTCTCCGCGCCCGCGGGCACCACGTTGCGCGCGCGCGAGAGCTCCGACTGCCTTGGCTCGGGCCCGAAGCTCGCCGCGCCGCGGGCGTGCTCGGCCTCGCCGCGGAAGACGCGCCAGTACCAGGCCCCCTTTGGCGGGAGCGGCACGTTGAGGAAGGCCTCGTGCACCACGCCGTCGCGGACGAGGTTGGCGAAGGCCGGGTCGGTGGCGAGCTGCACGCGCCACTCGGTGACGCCCTCCACCTCGACCCACGTCAGCGCCACGCGCTTGAGGCCAGCATGGAACACGCGCACCGCGCGCGACGGCAGGGCGATCACCTCGGGCACCGGGGCCCGCACCGAAGGAGCCCCCTTCGCGGGCACCGTCGCCGCGCTCCCACCGGGCACGAGCAGGGGCTCGCCGCCCTCGCGCTCGAGCCGCACGTCGCCGGTGTGCGCGTCGAGCTCGAAGCCCGCCCCCGTCTTCCGCACGGTGAACTGCCCACCGAGATCGCTCACCAGGAGCACGCCCGGCGCGACGCCCACGCGCGTCGACTGCCCCGACGGCGCCACGATCTCGAGCTCGCCCTTGCGCACCTCGAGCAACGTCAGCTCGCGCCCCACGCCGCGCCGCGCGTCGACGACGCCCGCCTCGGCCCCCTGGAGGAGCCAGATGCGGGTGTCCGAGCCGTCGGGCGTGAGGCTGAAGCGGCCTTCCTTCACCCGCACCACGTCGCCGGCGGCGAGCGTCGGGGGCCGCTTCGGGTTGATCGGCGAGAAGCGCTTCGCGTCCTTCGCCTTGAGCTCGGCCTTCCCCGTCGAGGTCGCCACGATGGTCAGCGGGATCGCCGGGAGCTCCCGCGCCTGGCCGAGCGTGGCCTTCTTCCCGGCGAGCACCCTCGTCACCTCGCCGCTGCGGGACACCAGCTCGATCTCTCCGAGCTTCACGTCCACGTCGGCCGCCGAGTCGTCGACGGCCAGCCCGAGCTCCGCCGCCCCCACGCGGGTGAGGCCGAACGGAGTGGCGATGGTGACCAGCACCGAGCCATCTTCCTTCTGCGGCGTGGCGCGCACCCGCGTCAGCACGAGGCCCCGGGTGACGGTGAGCATCACGCCCGCGCCATCGACGCCGACCTCGAAGCGCCCCTGCGGGCCGAGCTCGACGACGCGATCGCCCTCGAAGCGGAGCACCGCCGCGCCGTCTTCCCCGGTGTCGATGACGTCGCCCGCGAACAGCGGGCCCGCCTTCGCAGGCGTCGCGCGCCCTTCCCGCTCGAGCGTCACCGCGCCCTGCGGCGCCTCGAGCTGGGCCTGCGGCTGCTTCACCGCCGGAGGGGCGCCCGCGTCGACGGGCGCCAGGCGCTCGGGTGGCGGCGCGTCCTTCCCGCAGGCCGCGAGGCCGAGGAGCAGCGCGAGCGGCAGCTGGCGGCGCAAGGGCGTCATCGGGGGGCGAGGTCGACGTTGAAGATCGCCTGGTCACCGTCGCGCACGGTGACCGCCTTCGTCTGCGGCACGAACTTCGGCGCGGAGATCCGCACCGTGTACCGACCACCGGGGATCTGCACTGAGAACGCGCCGGCCTCGTCGGCGGCGATGGTCTGCTTGAGCTCGCGGATCTCGAGCTGCGCCGCGATCGGCCGTCCACCGCGGGCGCTGCGCACCAGACCCGACAACGTCGCCGGCACGCGCTTCTTCGCGGGCACCAGCACCACCTGCAGCTCGCTGGTGGTGCCGGCGACGATCGCCGCGGCCTCCTCCGCCGTCGTGAACTCCGCCGCGCTCACCTTCACCGCGACCGGCCCCGGAGGCAGCCCCTCGAGGACCAGCGCCCCGTCGGCGTCGGTCTCCCTGGCCACGCCGTTGAGCTCCACGCTCGCGCCCTTCACCGGCCCCTTCGTCTCGAGCGAGGAGACGCGGACCACGAGGCCCCCCACCTTCGGGCGCTCTCGGCTCAGCACCAGCTCGAGCGCGCGCTGCTCCCCGGTGACGAGCGTCGCGCGCACCTCCGCCGGCTCGAAGCCCGCGGCGACCGCGCGCGCCACCACCTCGCCCGGCTCGAGCTCCGCGACGCCGGCGAGGCCGTCGTGATCCGTCAGCAGCTCGCGCGTGCTCGCCCCCGCGCTGACGCTGACGTTGACTCGCTCGAGGGGCCCCTCGGCGCTGCGCACCCTGACGCGAACCGAGGCCCTCGGGGGCGCCACCTCGTTCGCGGGCTCCTTCCACTGGAGGTCGAGCGCCGCGCCGGCACGCACCACGCTCTGCGAGGACGCCAGCGGGCTCGTCGCGTCGGTGGTGGTCAGCGAGTCCTGGTGCCACTGCACGTCGGCGAGCAGGCCCCATTTGATCGCCGCGGTGCGGAACAGCTGCACGCGCACGCCGCCCCCGACGCCGAGCCCCCGCGAGGTGGCCGGCCGCCCGACCGTCGCGAGCGCGAACGGGTACTCGAAGCGCGCCTCGAGCCTCACCGGGCCGAGGTCGACGAGGCCGCGCGCCGCCACCAGCACCCCGTGCCGCTGGACGGTCGCGAACGACGGCGTGCTCACCGTGCCGAACACCGGCAGCTGCTGGAACGCGTAGGCCGCCGCCGCCTCGAGCCGCGCTGGCCCGAAGCGCACCCGGCCGGTCGGCCCGACGAAGGCGCGGAGCAGCCCTCCCGAGGTCACCGTCGAACCTGAGTCGAGCAGTGAGAACCCTTCCCGCTGGAGCCCGGCGGTGAGCCCGAGGTGGTCGCCGAGGAGGAACCAGAGCCAGCCGGTGAACGCGAGATCGTTCGGGCTCACCCCGGAATACGAGAGCCCCGGCCCCGCGTCGGACTCGGTGCCGTTGCGAATGGCCACGCCGTAGCGGAAACGGACCTGGGCGAGCTCGTCGGTGCGCCCCGAGAACACCGGGGAAGTGCTCGACACCGCCGCCTGCGCCCACGATACGACCGAGGCCAGCACGCACACGAGGGTCGCGACGCGGAGCACTCGACAAGACTAACCGGCGGGTCGACGGTTACAGAAGAAATGACCGCTTTGCTGCGTCGCGAGCACCTAAGAAGGGTCATGCGGGCCACCACTCTCAAAGCGTGCAAGGTCGTGTACCGTCTGCTAGACCCCCGCAACCGTTTGACAGGAGCGCCTCCACCTCATGGCCACGCAGCTGGTGATGTACGAAGAGGAGTTCCACCGGATCAACGCGGTGTGCGACCGACTCACGAAGGACGCCAACGCGAAGGTGGTCTTCCTCGTCGATAAGAATGGTCAGCTGATCTCCGCGGCTGGCCAGACGCACAACATCGACACGACTTCGCTCGCGTCCCTTACCGCCGGCAACGTGGCGGCGATGGGCGGCCTGGCGAAGCTCATCGGAGAGAACGAGTTCCCCAACCAGTTCCACGAAGGGGCGAAGGACTCGCTCTACATGACGCTGGTCGGGGGCCGGGTCGTCCTCGTGGTCATCTTCGACAACCGCACCTCGCTTGGCCTCGTCCGCCTCCGCATCAAGAAGGCGTCCGACGAGCTCGAGAAGATCTTCTCGGCGCTGGCCGCGCGTGCATCGGTCCCCGGAGCCGGCTCGCCGTTCGCCGAGATCTCCGACGCCGACATCGATAACCTCTTCAGCGAGTAAGGCGGGCCCGCGACATGTCGTTCATCAACTACTCAAGCCGCGAGATCAACTGCAAGATCGTCTACTACGGCCCCGGTTTGTGCGGGAAGACGACGAACCTGCAGTACATCTACAACAAGACCAACCCCGAGACGAAGGGCAAGCTGATCTCGCTCTCGACCGAGACCGATCGCACGCTGTTCTTCGACTTCCTCCCGCTGTCGCTCGGCGAGATCCGCGGCTTCAAGACGCGCTTCCACCTCTACACGGTGCCCGGCCAGGTCTTCTACGACGCGTCCCGCAAGCTGATCCTCAAGGGCGTCGACGGCGTGGTCTTCGTCGCCGACAGCCAGGTCGAGCGCATGGAAGCGAACATCGAGTCGCTCGACAACCTGCGCATCAACCTCAAGGAGCAGGGCTACGACCTCGACAAGATCCCGTTCGTCATGCAGTACAACAAGCGCGACCTGCCGAACGCGGTGCCCGTCGAGGAGCTCCGCAAGGTGCTCAACCCGCGCAACGTGACCGAGCGGCAGGCCGTCGCCCCCACCGGCGTGGGCGTGTTCGACACCCTGAAGGACGTGGCCAAGCTGGTCCTCACGGAGCTCAAGAAGGGCGGCCAGTGATCATGACCCGGGGGGCCCGGTTGGTCGCGGTTCTGGCGCTCGCCTCGGGCGCGGCCTTCGCGCAGGTCGACGGCGGCGTGGCCGCTGCGCCCGTCGAGACGCAACCCGCCCAGACCGCCGACGAGGCGTTCTCGACGCGCGTCAAGACGCTCGAGGAACAGGTCGTCGACCTCAAGGAGAAGATCTTCCGCACCAAGGCGCGCCTGCTGCTGCTCCAGGAGACGGTGCTCGGCGGCGACCTCTCGAGCGGCGCCCGCGCCGTCATCTTCCACCGCAACGAGATGGGCGCGCAGTTCGTGCTCGAGTCGGTGGCCTACGCCCTCGACGGCGCGCCGATCTTCACCAAGGTCGACGCCAACGGCGACCTCGACAAGCGCGAAGAGTTCGAGATCTTCAACGGCCGCATCGTGCCGGGCAACCACCAGATCGCCGTGCGCATGGTCTACCGCGGCCACGGCTACGGCATCTTCAGCTACCTCGAGGGCTACAAGTTCAAGCTGCAGTCGAATCAGACGTTCAACGCCGAGGCGGGCAAGGTGACGACGGTGAAGGTGGTCGGCTTCGAGAAGGGCGGCATCACCGCCGACATCAAGGACAAGCCCGCCATCCGCTACGACATCTCCTCGGCGAAGGACCAGGCCTCCAAACAACAGGGCGGAGACACGGCCGGTGCTCCTCCCGCGACCGAGTCGAAGTGACGGGCTCGTCACGCGCGCCATGATCCGCAGGCTCCCGAAGGCCACGCTGTTGCTGGTGCTCGCCACCGCCGCGGCGGCGCACGCGCAGCGCGGCAAGGTCTCGGCCGCCGAGCTCCAGGCCCAGGTCGAAGAGGTCGCGCGGCAGATCGAGACCGCGCGCAACAACATCGAGCTCGTCGAGAAGCAGTACACGCTGCGCGAGGAGGCGAGCGACGAGGCGGCGCAGCTCCAGCGCTTCTCGGACGGCGAGATCCAGTACCTGCTCAACGACTACGGCACCGCCGCGGTCCTCTTCTACGATCTCGTCGCCAACAAGGACTTCCAGAAGAGCCCCCGCTACGCCGACGCGCTCTTCTACCTGGCCGACTCGCTCTACCAGCAGAAGAACTACCTCGGCGCGCGGCTCTACCTCCGGCAGCTCCTGCAGCTGCGCAAGGGCCACTACAAGGAAGCGCTCGCCCGCTACCTCGAGATCGCCGGCCGCCTCAACGAGTTCACCGGCATCGACGACTACATCGCCCAGGCGCGCGGGCTCTCGGGCGGGGCCCTGCCGCCGGAGCTCACCTACGTCTACGCGAAGTGGATGTTCCGCCGGCAGGATCTCCCGCTCGCCGACCGCGTCACCCGCAGCCGCCCGGTGTTCCAGTCGCTGGCCGACGATCAGACCGGCCCGTTCCACGTGCAGGCGGCGTACTTCATCGGCGTGGGCTTCGTGCGCCTCAAGCAATGGGATCAGGCGATCGCCCAGTTCCAGGCGGTGGCGCAGGGCGCGGCGCGCGACGAGAAGGAGCGCGAGGTGAAGGAGCTCGCCGAGCTCTCGATGGGCCGCGTGTTCTTCGAGACCGGCAAGTACGACGAGGCGATCGATCACTACGCGCGCATCGGCCAGTCGTCGGACAACTTCCCCGACTCGCTGTACGAGATCGCCTGGAGCTACGTGCGCAAGGGCGAGCTCGAGCGCGCCAAGAACGCCACCGAGGTGCTGCTGCTGGTCGCCGAAGACTCGGTGCTCGCGCCCGAGGCGAAGATCCTCCAGGGCACGCTGCTGCAGAAGCTCCAGAAGTACGACGAGGCGATCGACACCTACAACCAGGTGATCAACGCCTACGCGCCGGTGCGCGACGAGATCGACGCGCTGCTCACGGTCAACAAGGACCCCGTGCAGTACTTCGACGAGCTCCTGGCGCGCAACGAGAAGACCCTCGACGTCACCCGGCTCCTGCCGCCCGTGGCGCTCAAGTGGGCGAGCACGCGCCAGGAGGTCGCGGAGGCCGTGGAGATCACCTCCGCCCTCGACGCGAGCCGCAAGGGCATCGAGGAGTCCCGGGCGATCGCCGATCGCATCCTCCGCTCGCTCGACGAGCGCGGGGTGGAGAGCTTCCCCGTACTCCAGGAGGGCTACACGCGCGCCGACGCGGTCGACACCTCGCTCACCCGCTCCGAGGCGACGCTCACCCGCATCGAGGAGTTCCTCGTCGACGACCTGATGAACGACGAGCAGAAGCACCAGCTCGCGCTCCTCAAGCAGCAGCAGCTCGAGCTCAGGAAGCGCATCGAGACGCTCCCCACCACCACCGAGCAGGTGCGCGCGCGGCGGGAGCGCATTCAGGCGGCGATCGACGCGCTCGACAAGCAGGCCTTCCAGCTCGGCATCGAGCTCCAGTCGCAGGCCGCGCAGCTCACCGCGATCCGCAAGTTCGTCGACGACACCCGCGCGCAGCGGAAGGACAAGCCCGAGGACGAGAAGATCTTCCTCGAGAAGGTGACCTTCGAGCAGCGCGCGCTCGAGGGCATGCAGACCCAGCTCGACGAGCTCCGCGCGCAGCTCCTCGCCGAGCGCAACAACGCCGACAAGGCCGTCGGGGGCGAGGGCATCCTCAAGCAGGAGTACGCCCAGCTCCTCGAGCAGGAGCGCCAGCTGCTCGCGCGCGGCCGCCAGGGCCTCCCCGCCGACGCGCAGAAGGTGCTGCTCCGCGCCGACGTCGTGCGCGCCGACCTCAACGCCCTCCGCGAGCGCGTCACGCGCAGCAAGACCATCGTCCGCGACCGCGTGGCGCAGAAGGCGCAGAAGCTCCGCGAGCAGGTGCTCCTCGAGCAGCAGCTCCTCGAGGGCTACCGCACCGAGGCGGCCGCGGTGACGGGCGAGACGCGCAACCTCGTCGGGCGCATCGCCTTCGACAGCTTCAAGCGCGTGCGGCAGAGCTTCTACGATCTGGTGCTCAAGGCCGACGTCGGCGTGGTCGACGTCGCCTTCCAGCGCAAGCAGGACAAGACGACGCAGATCCAGAAGCTCGCCAGCCAGAAGGACCGGGAACTGAAGCAGCTCGATGACGAGTTCAAGGAAGTGCTGAAGGACGTCGACTGATGCGCACCCCTGCTCTCCTCCTCGCGCTGTGCTTCGCCTCCGCCCCCGCGCTCGCGCAGGGCAAGGCCGGCGGCAAGAAGGCCGCGACCGTCGATGCGGGCGTGCCCGCGGTCGACGCCGGCATCCCGGGCATGCCGCAGGTCTCGGCGAGCGGCGGCGCGACCGACGGCAAGGGCGACGTCGCTCCCGGCAGCAAGCCGAAGTCGCGCTACCTCGAGGGCATGGGGCGCACCGAGGCCGAGCGCGCCCAGTTCGACGAGATCTCCCACGCCCTCGAGCTGTACGAGGCCGAGTCGCGCGAGTTCAAGCGCGAGGTGCAGCTCCTCGTCGAGAAGAAGTACGAGGAGAAGCGCAACACGCTGGCCAACAGCTACGAGAAGGCGATCCGCGACCTCGAGGTGCTCGAGCGCCGCGAGCGCCTCGACGCCATCGCCGCGTTCGAGGAGTTCCTCCAGCGCTACCCCAACGATCCCCGCTACACGCCCGACGTGATGTTCCGCCTGGCGGAACTCTACTACGAGCGCAGCTCCGACGATCACACCATCGCGATGCGCGAGTACGAGGAGACGCTCAAGAAGCTCGACCCGGAGAAGAACGCCACCCCGCCGCCCGAGCCGAAGATCGACTTCAGCAAGTCGATCGCCCTCTACCAGCGGCTGCTCAACGACTTCCCGACCTACAAGCTCAACGACGCGAGCTGGTACCTCCTCGGCTACTGCCAGGAGAAGCAGGAGGACTTCGAGAAGGCCCGCGGCTCGTACGAGCAGCTCATCGCGCGCTACCCGACGTCGAAGTTCACCACCGAGGCGTGGGTGCGCATCGGCGAGTACTACTTCGACGCGTACGACGTGCCCGACGCACTGCCCCGCGCCGTCGACGCCTACGAGCACGCGGTCGCCGACAAGAAGCACCCCCTCTACGACAAGGCGCTCTACAAGCTCGGCTGGACCTACTACCGCATGGACCGCTTCGACGAGGCGGTCGGGCGGTTCCTCAACCTGGTCGACTTCTACGAGGACCAGGCGAAGGCGAAGGGCGAAGAGGAAGTGGGCGGCGACCTGCGCAACGAGGCGCTGCAGTACACGGCGATCAGCTTCGTCGACGAGAAGTGGGGCTCGCTGGCGAAGGCCCAGGAGACCTTCGCGAAGCTCGGCGGCCGCCGCTACGAGGGCGAGGTCTACCGCCGCATGGCCGACGTGTACTTCGATCAGACGAAGCACCCCGAGGCGATCGAGGCCTACCGGCTGGTGCTCCAGAAAGATCCCCTCACCAAGGACGCGCCGAAGATCCAGCAGCGCATCGTGCAGGCCTACGAGCGCGATCGCCGCCTCGAGGAGGCGTTCGCCGAGGCCAGCAAGCTCTCGAACATGTTCGTGCCGGGCACGCCGTGGCACGAGAAGTGGCGCCACGACCCCGACGTGGTGCAGGCCGCCGGCGAGCTCGCCGAGAAGAGCCTGTACTCGACGGCCATCTACCACCACCAGCAGGCGCTCGTTTACAAGCAGGAGGGCAAGTTCGATCAGGCCAAGGCCGCGTTCGAGACCGCGGCGAAGGCGTACGACGGCTACCTCCAGCGCTTCCCTCGCTCGAAGAACGCGTACGAGATGGAGTTCTACCTGGCCGAGTGCCTCTACAACTCGTTCCAGTTCGCGCCGGCCGCCAAGCACTACGCCGCGGTGCGCGACTCGAGCCAGGACGTGAAGTACCAGGCCGACGCGGCCTACGCGGCGGTGCTCGCCAACCAGAAGCAGCTCGATCTCGAGATCAAGAGCGGCACCGCGAAGCAGTACCCGGTGCTCAAGTCGACCGACCGGCAGGAAGGCGAGAAGATCTCCCCCATCGAGCTCAGCGCGCTCGAGAAGTCGCTCGTCGAGGCGTCGGACAAGTACGTGGCGAAGAGCAAGGCCGGCGACGACAAGGCGCCGGGCATCGCCTACCGCGCCGCCGAGCTCTTCTACACGCACAACCAGTTCGACGAGGCGCGCCGCCGCTTCAAGGACATCGTCAAGCTGTACCCCAAGGCGGAGGTCGCGAAGTACGCGGTCAACCTGATCGTCGAGTCGCGCCTGACGGACAAGAACTGGGCCGCGGTCGAAGAGGAGGCCGCCGAGCTCGCCGCGAACAAGGACGTCATCGACCCCAAGTCGGAGCTGTACGGACAGCTCAAGAAGTTCGAGCTCGGCGGCAAGTTCAAGCTCGCCGAGGAGCTGATGGCCAAGGGCCAGTACGACGCGGCGGCGAAGAAGTACATCGAGCTGGTGGCCGCCGAGCCGAAGCACGAGTTCGCCGACAAGGCGCTCAACAACGCGGCCGTCTGCTACGAGAACGTGCAGCGCTTCGACTCGGCCCAGAAGCTCTACGAGCGCATCTTCAGCGAGTACCCGAACTCGAAGCTCGCCGACGCCGCCCTGTTCCGCGTCGCGGTCAACGCCGAGAAGTCGTACGACTTCGACAAGGCGATCGAGAAGTACCAGAAGCTGGTGAAGGACTACCCGAGCTCGAAGGACCGCGAGTCGGCGCTCTTCAACACCGCGCGCCTGCTCGAGGGCCTCCAGCGGTACAACGAGGCCGCCGCCGCGTACCTCCGCTACGCCGACGTGTACCCGAACAGCGACGAGGCGCCGAAGAACCAGTTCCGCGCCGCGCTCATCTACGAGAAGCAGGGCGACACCACGAAGGAGATCGGCGCGCTCAACGAGTTCGTGCAGAAGTTCTCGAGCAAGCCCGCGCAGGCGGAGCTGGTGATCGACGCGAAGAAGCGCATCGGCGACGCCTTCAAGAAGCAGAAGAACGAGACCGCCGCGAAGAAGGCGTACGAGGCCGCCGCCGACGAGTTCGATCGCCGCGGGCTCAAGGCCGACGCCTCGCCCATCGCCGCCGAGGCCGCCGCCTACTCGCGCTTCCAGCTCGCGGAGTACGTCTTCGCCGACTTCGACCGGATCAAGATCGGCGGCACGGGCAAGGCGCTGGCGAACTCCTTCACCGTCAAGAAGGAGGCGGTGAAGAAGGTCAACACCGCCTACGACCAGGTGACGAAGTACAAGCGCGTGGAGTGGATCCTCGCGGCCTTCTACCGCCGCGGCTTCACCCTCGAGCGCTTCGCGCAGACCATCCTCGAGACGCCGGTGCCGCCCGACATCAAGCGCCTCGGCGAAGAGGCGGTGGTCACCTACCAGGACGCGCTGTCGGCGCAGACGGTCGCGCTCGAAGACAAGGCCGTCGAGACCTACGCCGCGGCGTGGGCCGAAGCGAAGAAGTACCGCGTCTCGAACGAGTGGACGAAGAAGACCCTCGAGTCGCTCAACCGCTTCCGCCCGAAGGAATACCCGATGCTCAAGGAGCCCAAGTCGGTGTTCCCGCAGGAGCTCCTCTTCCCCGACGGCGCCGTGGGGACCATCACCGGCAACGAGAAGGCGACGGCGGCGCCGCAGAAGCTCGGCGAGGGTGACAAGTGAAGCGCGTCCTGCTGCCAGCCTCGCTGCTGCTCTTCGTGGCGTGCGTGACGACCCCCGAGGGCGCGGCGAACACCACGCCCGACGGCGGCGTCGCCGAGACGCCCGAGGTGCCGTACACGCCGAAGACGATGGCGCTCCCCGTCGAGGAGGGCGGCGCCGATCCGCTCCGGCCCGACGCGGGCTCGAGCGCCGCGGCGCCGACCGAGGCGGCCCCCCCGCCGGCCACCGTCAGCTTCGACGGTCAGGCGCAGGCCCGCTTCCGCGAGGGCGTGGCCGCGCTCGCGCAGGGCAACGCCGAGGCCGCCGAGCGCGCCTTCAAGGACGTGCTGTCGCGCAACGACAAGGCCGGCTACGCGTGGACCAACCTCGGCGTCATCGACGAGCGGCGGGGCGACACGTCCGGCGCGGCGCGCAGCTACCGCAAGGCGATCGAGGTCGACCCGGGCCAGGACACCGCGTGGGACTACCTCGCGCGGCTCGAGTGCCGGCAGAAGCGCTGCAGCCAGGTCGAGAGCGAGCTCCGCGCGGCGATCGCGAAGAACCCGTCGCTCATCGCGCCGCGCAACGCGCTGGTCTTCACCCTGCTGTTCCAGAACAAGCTCGACGCGGCGGCGGGCGAAGCGAAGAAGGTGCTCAAGGCCGACGAGCGCAACGTGCGCGCGATGCAGCTCCTCGCGCAGGTGTACTTCCGCGAGTCGAAGATCGAGCTCGCGCGGCTGGTGCTCGAGAACGCGCGCACCATCGACGCCAACGACGCAGGCACACACAACGCGCTCGGCCTCGTGCACCTCCAGCTCAAGCAGCGCCCCCAGGCGCTCGAGAGCTTCCGCCAGGCGACGCTGCTCAAGCCCGACTTCGCCGAGGCCCGCAACAACTACGGCACGATGCTCAACGAGGCGAGCGACTTCGAGTCGGCGGTGCGCGAGCTCGAGGCCGCGGTGGCCGCCGCCCCCGACTTCACCCTCGCCCACCTCAACCTCGGCAACGCCTACCGCGGGCTCCAGCAGCCGCAGAAGGCGATCGCCGAGTACCAGCTGGTGCAGAAGGCCCGCCCCGACCTCGCCGACACCTCGTTCAACCTCGGGGTGACCTACCTCGACCAGGACATCCCGGGCATCGAGACCACCGAGCGGTTCAAGACGGCCATCACCTACTTCACCCAGTACAAGGACAAGGGCGGGAAGGACGATCGCGTCGACCAGTACATCAAGGACGCGAACAAGGGCATCGAGAAGGAAGAGCGGCGCAAGGAGCGCGAGAAGAAGGACGC
>JBMORD010000114.1:0-2502 GCA_049322495.1 Myxococcota bacterium
CACTCTGTGCCGGGCCTCCTCGGGGACCAGGAGTCGCGGGGAGGCGCGGGGCAGCGCCAGACTCCAGCAGCCCCGCGGCTCGAGGCGCTCGGTGACGCGAATGACTCGAGCTTCGACTCGAGTGGCGTCGAAGTGTGAGTCACCTCGTCTCGCGGCGCACCGACCCGAGGGGCTGCCAGTGCTGAGCACGGCATGAACGACCGTCACCACTCCGTTCATCACGGCGAGGTGGGCCACCCTGCCGGCTCGCTTTTCGTGACCTGTCTCCGCCACCGCAACGAGTGCATAGGAAACTATGCGTTCGTTGCGGTCTCGGTGACAAAGGCGCAAGCCGACGAACAGGCCCCCGCGGACACGCACATCGCGCTCGCGCCTGAGCCGGGCGCTGTCCCACGCGATGTTCTTCAGCCGGACGAGGCTCACGGCGAGCACGCCGACGCCCCGCGACCACGAGGTGGGCGATGCCGGCGGCGTGCGGCTCACCGGTGCCCAGGTGCGGAACGGCGTGCCGGAAGCACCTCGGCGCCGCCGACGCGAAACGGCTGCGCCTGCATCGCCTGCCCCAACGTGACGGCGAGGGCTTCGGCGTGGCGTGCGCGATGCACCCGGCTCGCGACATGACGCCCACGCACCTCGACTTCTGGGCCGCGCATCACTGGCCGCTCCTGCTGCTGTTCGGCCTCGCGCTGTTCCCGCGCATCACGCTGCTCTTCGTGGGCGGCCCATTCGGAGTGCTCCACTGGCTCGGCTGGCTCGTCGCGCCCCACCTGCTCGTCGCGATCCTCGCGACCTCCCGCTACTGGGATACCGACCCCGTGCTCTGCGTCATCGCCTGGTTCTTCGCGTTCGCCGGCACCGGCGGCGAAGGAGGCGCGGCTCGCCGTGGCGCGCGCTGGAGGCGCCGTCGTCGCAGCGAAGACTGATGCGGCTGGCACCATCGCGTTGACCTGCGCCGACGCGTGAGGTGGTGCTTCTGCTGGGGCCAGTAGCGGCTACAACGGCGCGCCATGCGCGCTCTCCTCGCGGTTGCGATCGTCGTCCTCGTCGGTGGCTGCAAGAAGCCGACGGCTCCCTCGGTTGATGCCGGCGCTCCGGTCGCGGAGAAGCCCGCGGAGCTCGTCGCGCCGGCGTTGTCGACGCTCTCGCTCCTCGAGCCGAAGGGCGATCGCTGCGAGTGGCGCCAGCTCGATCCCGTCGGCGGGCATCAGGTCGTCCTCGCGTCCTTCCCCGGCAGCTGCGTCGGCGCGCGCGTCTCGTGGAGCCCCGACGCGTCGAAGGCGATCCTCTGGTTCGACCCCAGGCGCGTGCAGACCGCCGGCTACGCGAGCCAGGTGTCTTCGAAGCCCGGCTACCCGGACGAGACGGTCGACGAGCAGGCGACGCCGCGCGCGTTCGTGGTGCCCACGCGCCGCCCGCAGGTCGAGCCGCTGCCGCTGCCGCAGCTCGGCGCGCTCACGCTCCAGGAGCTCGGCCTCGACGCGACCGGCGCCGTCTTCGCGCTCCTCGAGGAGGCCATCTCCGAGGAGGACACGCAGAAGGGCAAGGTGCGCTCGGGCGAGCAGACGTTCGATCTGACGACCATCACCGAGGGGCTCCCGGTGCTGGTGCACGCGTACCGCCGCGAGGGCGCGACGTGGAAGCGCACCGAGACGAAGCTCTCCACCACCGGCTGGGACTACGGTCTCGGCGTCAGGGAGCTCGAGACCTTCGGCAAGCTCGGCCCGCGCAGCGTCGAGCTCACCACCGCGCACGCGCAGGGCGACAGCGTCGAGGGCGACGAGGCGAAGGCGCTGATGGCGCTCCTGCCGAAGGGCGTGACCACCGACGACGGCGAGTGGATCTTCCTCGGCGTCGGCGGCGCGCGGGTGAACGTGTGGGAGGTGACCGGCGAGTTCGCGTACACCACCGGCCTCGTCGCGCTGAAGGGCAAGCCGCTCCCGCAGCTGGGCTTCACCGATGGCGATCTCGTCGCGCTCCGGACCAGCGGCCCGTTCCTCCTCGTCAGCGGCGCGGACGTCGGCACGCATCCGAGGCTGTACGAGCTCCCGTCGGGCAAGCTGGTCTTCAGCTCGGACACGGCGCGCGCCACGACGTTCTGGCCGACGACCGCAAGACCGGAGTCGCACGAGGCGCACTGAAGTCACAACCGCTCGGGCTGCAGCCGCGCGAAGCTGTCGTCGTCGGAGCGGGGCGCGGCTCCGCTCGTTCGCGAACCGGTGCTGCGCCGCGCGCTGCCTGCCCTCGGTGAACGTGGCCCGCGGCGTGCTTGAGCCACTGCCACGCCACGCAGATCGTCGAGAACGTGTCGAGCGAGTGCGCGCTGTGCCGGAGCACCCAGGTCGGACACGGCACGCGCCCCGACGTTCTGGCCGACGACCGCCAGGTCACGCGAGGCGCACTGAGGTCACAGATGCTCCAGCTACCGCCGCGCGAAGCTGTCGTCGCCGGAGCGGGGCCGCAGAGCGTCGAGAACGTGTCGAGCGCGTGTGCGCAGAGCCGGAG
>JBMORD010000115.1:0-2497 GCA_049322495.1 Myxococcota bacterium
GAAGGATTTGATCAGCATGTCGTCGATCGGGAGGCCGGCGAGCTCGACGGCCGGCTGGGTCTGCCCGGTGATCACGATCACGGGAGGCC
This sequence comes from Myxococcota bacterium, assembly GCA_049322495.1. GTDB lineage: Bacteria > Myxococcota > Myxococcia > Myxococcales > Myxococcaceae > Archangium_A. The sequence goes on from JBMORD010000115.1 coordinate 90, forward strand.
GACGCGACCCGAGCACGACGGCGCGCTTGAGGAACGCCATGCCCGACATCTTCGGCATCTGGAGATCGAGGAGCACGACGTCGGCGCGCCCGCCCTGTTCGATCCAGTGGAGCGCCTCGCCGGCGTCGTCGGTGGTGAGCGCCTCGAAGCCGAGGCCGCGGATCCAGACGGCGAGCAGCTCGCGCAGGTCGGGCTCGTCGTCGACGATCAGGACCCGGCCGCCGGTCGCGGCCGTCGCGGGCATCGCGCGCGCCGGCTCCGCGGCGGGCAGCTCGAGGATCGGGAGGAAGAGCGTGAAGCTCGAGCCCCGGCCGGGCTCGCTCTCGACGGTCAGCGCGCCGCCGTGGTTCTTCGCCGCGGTGTAGCTGACGCTGAGCCCGAGGCCGGCGCCACGCACCCTCGACTGCGGGGACTGGCCGCTCGCGTGCTCACCCTTGGTGCTGAAGAACGGGGTGAAGATGAGCGGGATGTGCTCCGGGGGGATCCCGCAGCCCGTGTCGGTGATGCGCACCCAGACGCGCCGCCCGCTCGCACCGGTCTCGACGGTGATCCGGCGCTCGGGGCGCTCGAGCAGCGCGTCGCGGGCGTTGATGAGGAGGTTGAGCACGAGCTGACCGATCCCACCCGGGTCGAGTGTGGTGTCCGGGATCGCCGCGAGCTTGAGCTCGAGCGCGATCCCGCTCGACTCGAGCTCTGGCCGGATCAGCTCGACCGTCTCCTCGACGAGGACCGAGAGGTTCCGGGCCGAGCGCCGCCCGCGAGGCGGGTTCGCGAAGTCGAGGAGCTTGCGCGCGATCCCTCGGACGCGCAGCGCGCCGCCGCGGATCCGGTCGAGGTAGGTGCTGAGCGGCTCGCTCCCCTCGGTGACCGTGAGGGCGAGCTGGGTGAAGCCGAGCACGATCGCGCTTGCGTTGTTGAACTCGTGCGCCACCCCCGCCGCGAGCGCCCCCACCGCGGCGAGTCGCTCGCTGCGCACGAGCGCCTGCAGCTCGCGGGCCGCGCGCCTGCGCTCCCCGATCTCGGTGAAGAGGGCGACCATCCCGGTCGTCTGCCCCTGGTCGTCGCGGATCGGCGCGACGTTGAGGCTCACCTCGACGCTGGCCCCGTCCCTGTGCTGGCGGACGGCCTCCACGTCGACGAGCGACTCCCCCGCGAGCACGCGCTCGCGGAGCGCCAGGTGCTCCTCGAGGTGCAGGTCGCCCACGAAGGGGACCCGCGCCCCGATCGCCTCCTCCTCGCTCCAGCCGAAGAGCCGGGTCGCCGCGGGGTTCCAGAGCGTGACCCGGCTCTCGCGGTCGATCCCCACCACCGCGAGCGGCGAGGCCGCGATCAGCGCCTGGAGCGGATCCTGCTTCGCGCCCACCGCCCGCCTCCTCTCCCTTATCTGCTAGCATGGGCGCGGGCTTCGGCATGATGCTGCCCGGGATGCTGCAACAGGCGATGGCCCAGCAGGGCGCCCAGCCGGGCGTGCAGCCGCCCCCGCCGCAACAGCCGGCCGCCGCAAAGCAGCCCGCCGCCGCCCAGGCCACGGTGGTGCCCGCCGCGGGTGCGGCGGCGTTTGCCGACCTCGCCCCGGCGGCCGCTCCGCCGGCAGCCGACCCGCGCGAAGTTGTCCGCTCGGTGGTGCAGTCGGCCGGCTACACCCTCGACGAATCAGGCCCGCTGTGGCAAGTCATCGTACCGCTGAGCGCTACACGGAAGCAGGCGGTCCGCATCGACTTCGGCCAGAAAGACAGCAGCGGGAACCCGGTGGTGGCGTTCTGGTCGGTCTGCGGGCCGTCGGTTGAGCGCAATGCAATGGCGCTGCTGCGCTACAACGCCAACATGCTGCTCGGGGCGTTTGCGCTGCGCCAAGTAGGGCAGACAGAAATGGTGGTGCTGCAGGCCACGGAGTTGGCGGAGATGATGTCGGCATTGGACGTCAGCCGGCTCTTGTCGGCCATCGCCTGGCAGGCCGACCAGGTGGAGCAGAAGCTCTCGGGCGCCGACGAGCACTAACGAGTGTGCGATGCGGCGGTATGCAGACGTACGGAACTTAACCACGAAGATCACGAAGGACACGAAGACGGGAGGAGCACACTCCTTCGTGTGCTTCGTGCCCTTCGTGGTGCATTCCGTGATGAATCCTCGCGCGGCGTGCGAACTCTGATGGTTGGCAAAGTTGTAGGGTGCGTGCTGGCACGCGTCGAGCGAATGCAAACAGGATTCACCGCGGAGGACGCGAAGGAGCGCAGAGGCAAGCGCAATTGAACGATCTCTTGCAACCACGGAGAGAAGAATCTGGTGCGTGCGAGCACCACTGCTGTAAACATCATTGCCGCCGAGGGGCGGTGCGTTTCTGTTTGGCTTCCAAGAGGATACGATGAACCGACACGTGTACCCCCAAGCGCGGAACGACGGGGTGGGGC
>JBMORD010000116.1:0-18418 GCA_049322495.1 Myxococcota bacterium
CCCGCGCTGCCCTTCGTGCTCGAGCACGCGCCCCAGCCGCTGGTGGTGCTCGCGGCGGCGATGGCGGGCGGCGTGGTGCCCTTCAACCTCTGGCTGTCGGGGCTCGAGCGCCGGGCGCGGCCGCTCGAGTTCCAGGTGGTGCTGCTCGGCCAGCCGGGCCTGGTGTGGCTGCACCGCTTCGTCAGCACGCACGGCGACGCGCTGCACGGCACCGCGCACGAGGTGCTGCTGTGGGGCTTCGTCAGCTCGGCGCTGCTGAAGACGGGGCTCGGGCTGGTGCGTCGCGAGCCGCGCCGCGCCCTCTCGGCGCTGGTCGTCTCGCAGTCGATGCTGGCGCTCGCGGGGGCGGTGACGGGCGAGAGCGGCTGGGCGGCGGCGCGGCTGCTGTGGGTGGCGATGGCCACCGGTACGGTGGTGCTCCAGGGCGTGGTGTTCGAGCTCGAGCGGACCTACGGCATCACCAGGCTCGCGCCGGATCACGGGCTGGCGGCCGCCGAGCCCGCGCTCCACCGGCTGTTCGTCACCATGGGCTGGTTGATGGTCGGCGTGCCGGGCGGCGTGGCCTTCTTCGCGGAAGACCTGCTCTTCCACTCGGTGGTCGAAGAGAGCGGCGCGGCGACCTTCGCCTTCCTGCTCTCGGCCGCGCTCAACGCGGCGGTGTTCTACCGCGTGTACGTCGGGCTCTTCTCGGGCCCCACCACGCACCCGGTGGCGGTGCCCGTCATCGCGCAGGGGCGCCGCTGGGTGCGACGCCGCTGGACGCTGGCGGTGATGCTCGCCGCCGTGCTGGTGGTGCTCGTCGGCGGGCTGTGGCCGGCCTTCTTCCTGTGACTACTTCTGGGGGCCCAGCGAGCGCGTCATCAGCACGAGCTGCTCGACCTGCTCGGGCGTGAGGTCCTTGTAGGCGTCCATCTCCTGCTTCACGCCGTCCTTCTCGGCCTTCACGCCCTCGAGGATGGCCTTCTTGATCTGCTCGTCGGTGCGGCCCTTCTGCCAGTCGGCCGTCGAGTAGTCGGCGACCTTCATCTTCTTGCCCTTGTCGGTCTGCCCCTTGCCGTCCATGCCGTGGCACGACGCGCACTTCGCCTTCCACAGGCGCTCGGTCTTCTTGTCGAGCTTCCCGTCAGCGAGGGCGGGGGTGACCCCGAGCGCGACGGCGAGGGCAACCAGCGATGACCAGCGGGACATGAGCGACCTCCTGTTGCGCGAAGACGAGGGGAACACCGCAACCGTTTCGTCGGGAGCCGGACCGCGCCCCCGGCGAAGCGCGGAGATGCGGCGGCGCTTCGGGCGCGGCTCAACGCTGCATCAGCCGTACCTTTGCCGCCGCTCGCGACGCTCCCTTCGGTGGCGCGGGCGGTGCAGAGTGCACGGCCATGCGTCTCGTCACCCGGCTGACGGTGGGCTTCCTCATCGTCGTCATCTGCACCATCTCCCTCCACGAGTACCGCCAGTTCGGCGTCGCGCAGGCCGACTTCGAGCGCGACATGGATCGCTCGCACCTGCTCGTGGCCACCACGCTCGCCGACGCGGTGGAGGTGGTGCTCCCGCATGAGGGCGCGGCGGGCGCGCTCGAGACCATCGAGACGACGGCCCACCGGCGTCACGGCGACCTGCGCATCCGCTGGGTGTGCCGCGCGGGCGTGACCGATGCGCCAGCGCCGCCGGTGCCCTGCGCGGCCCTCGACGTCGCCCAGCCGGTCTCGGTCGCGGCCGACGATCGCCGCTACACGCTGGCGCCGGTGCGGGTCGGCGAGGCGTTTCAGGGGGCCATCGAGGTCTCGGAGTCGCCGGACCACGAGGGGCAGTGGGCGCGCGGTCACTTCGACCAGGCGGTCATTCTCGCGCTGATGACCATCGCCGCGATGACCATCGCCGCCTTCGTGCTCGGCGTGTGGATGGTGGCGCGCCCGACGCGGGCGCTGGCCGAGAAGGCGCGCGCCGTCGGCCGGGGCGAGCTCGAGCCCGACGTGAAGCTCGACAGCGACGACGAGCTGGCGGCGGTGGGAGACGAGATGAACGCGATGTGCCGGCAGCTCCAGGCGGCGCACGAGCGCGCCGACCGCGCGGTGGAGCGCCTGCGCCACGCGGATCGCCTCGCGACGGTGGGCCGCCTCGCCTCGGGCCTGGCCCACGAGCTGGGCACGCCGCTCAACGTCATCGAGGCGCGGGCCGGCCTCATCCTCGACGACGTGCCGGCCGACTCGCCGGTGCAGCGCTCGGCGCGGGTCATCATCGAGTGCACCGAGCAGGTGACGAAGCTGGTGAAACAGCTGCTCATCTTCGCGCGGCCGCGCTCGCTGGAGTTCAGCTCGCTCTCGCTCGACGGGCTGGCGCGCACCGTCGCGGATCTCCTCGGGCCGCTGGCCGAGAAGCGCAGGGTGTCGCTCTCGGTCGACGCGAGCGCCCCGAGCTCGGCGCGCGCCGACGCGGTGCTGCTGCAGCAGGCGGTGATGAACCTCGTGGTGAACGCGCTCCATGCGTGCGCCGAAGGAGGCCACGTGACGCTCCGCTCGGGTGCGACGGACGCGCCGCGGCCGGGCACCGACGGACCTGCGGTGAAGTGGAGCACGCTGGCGGTGGTCGACGACGGTGTGGGGATGACCGAGGAGGTGAAGGCGGCCATCTTCGAGCCCTTCTTCACCACCCGCGCGCCGGGCGAGGGCACGGGCCTCGGCATGCCCATCGTGGCGAGCATCCTCGAGGACCATGGCGGCTTCATCACCATCGACAGCGCGGTGGGCCGGGGCAGCACCTTCACCATCCACCTGCCCGTCGCCTGAGCGGCGGGCGCGCGCGTCTGATGCTACGGAAGGAGACACCATGACCGGGCGGGTACTCATCGTCGACGACGACGCGAACCTCACCTCGACGCTCGAGCTGGGGCTCTCGCAGCGCGGCTACCGCGTCGTGACGGCGCCGCGGGCCGAGGCCGCGCTCACGCAGCTCGACGCGGAAGACGTCGACGTGGTGCTGACCGACCTCAACATGCCGGGCCTCGGCGGGCTCGCTTTCGCCGAGCGCGTCGCGGCGAGCCACCCCGACACGCCGCTCATCGTGCTCACCGGGTTCGGCACCTACGAGACGGCGGTCGCGGCGATCCGCGCGGGGGCGTACGACTTCCTGTCGAAGCCGGCGAAGCTCGACTCCATCGTCATCGCGCTCGAGCGCGCGCTGCAGCACCGGCGCCTGCGCCGGGAGGTCGAGCGGCTGCGCGTCGAGGTGAGCGCCGGTCAGGGGCCGAAGCTCGACGGCGTGGTGGCGGCCAGCGAGTCGATGCAGCGGGTGCTCGACGTGGTGGCGCGGGTGTCGACCTCGCAGAGCTCGGTGCTCATCACCGGTGAGTCGGGCACCGGCAAGGAAGTGCTGGCGCGCGCCATTCACCAGCGCAGCGGCCGCAGCGGGCCCTTCGTGGCCATCAACTGCGCGGCGATGCCCGAGTCGCTGCTCGAGAGCGAGCTCTTCGGCCACGTGCGCGGCGCCTTCACCGATGCGCGCGAGGCGCGGGTGGGCCTCTTCACCGAGGCCAACGGCGGCACGCTCCTGCTCGACGAGATCGGTGACATGCCGCTCGGGCTCCAGCCCAAGCTGCTGCGCGTGCTGCAGGAGCGCAAGGTGCGGCCGCTGGGCGCGCGCGCCGAGCACCCCATCGACGTGCGCATCATCGCCGCGACGCACCGCGACCTCGAGGCGCGCATCGAAGAGGGCACCTTCCGCGAAGACCTCTTCTTCCGCATCAACGTGGTGCACGTCGAGCTGCCGCCGCTGCGGGAGCGGAGCGCGGACGTGCTCCCCCTGGCGCAGCGTTTCCTCACCGAGTTCGCCGCGCGCGCGCACAAGGCGGTCAAGGGCCTCTCGGCGCCGGCCGCGGAGAAGCTGCTCGCCTACGACTGGCCGGGCAACGTGCGCGAGCTGTCGAACTGCATCGAGCGCGCGGTGGCGCTGACCCGCTACGACGAGCTCGGCGTCGACGACCTCCCGGAGAAGCTGGTGCAGCACACGCCCTCGCGCGTGGTGGTCGCGGCCAACGACGCGAGCGAGCTGGTGACGCTCGAGGAGGTCGAGAAGCGCTACATCTTGAAGGTGCTCGAGACGCTCAAGGGCAACAAGACGGCCGCGGCGCGCACGCTGGGCATCGAGCGCAAGACGCTGTACCGCAAGCTCGAGGGCTGGGGCATCAAGACGACGTCGGAGTGAGCCCCACGCGGGCCGCCCAGGCGCGCGCCGCGGCCTCGTCCTTCCGCAGCTTCATCGCCCACAATGGCGCGTCCGCGCACACCGGGATGCCCTCGAGCCAGCGCGCCTCGCGGATGAGCGTGGCGAGGTCGAAGTCGGGCTCCTCGTAGGTCGCGTCGAGCTGGAGCCCGTCGACCACGGCGCGGGCGTAGAAGCGGCCCTCGAGCGGGAGGTCGTCGCGCCACGGCTCGCCCCACACGGTGACGCTGCCGCCGCGGCGGTGGACGAGCTCGACGAGCTTCGGCAGCTCGGGGCGCTCGAGCAGCACGTCGACGTCGGGGAGCTCGTACCGGGCGCGCGCCTCGGGGTGCGCGAGGAGCAGGCCCGCGCTGCCGACGGTGACGAAGCGCACGCCCGCGGCGACGAGCGAGCGGAGGAGCTCGAAGTGGCGCGCCTCGGCGGGCATTCCGGCGCGAGGCTACCGCAGGCCCGCCATGGCGCAGCCGCCCGGCATGGCTACTGCCATGACATGCGACGCGCCGTGCTCTCAGGCGGGCTCATCGCCCTGGTGTGGATGGTGACCGACCTGCTGGCTCACCGGTGGTTGCTCGCGCCGCTCTACGCAGAGGCGCCCGCGCTCTGGCGCCCGCCCGGGGAGCTCGACCCGGCGCTCGTCATCGCGCTCACCGTGCTGCTGGCAGCGGTGTACGTCGTCATCTACGGCCTGCTGGTGAGACCGAAGACGCTGATGGCCGGCCTCGCGCTCGGCGGGCTGCTCGGGGTCGCCTTCGGCGCTTCGTCGGGCTTCGGCACCTTCGTTCACTCTCCGATTCCGCTCGCGCTCGCGTGGGGTTGGTTCGGGCTCGGCGCGCTGAAGGGGCTCCTGGCGGGCGTGGTGCTGGCGTTCGGCATGCGCCCTCGCGGTGGAGTAAGCAGCACCGCATGAAGCTCCTCCGCGTGACCCTGGGTGCCGTGCTGCTCTCTCTCGGTGGCTGCACCTGCGAGACGGTGAACTCGTCGGACATCAAGACCTCGGGGCTGTACGCGGACCTCGAGGTGACCGCCGACGGCACCGGCCGCAGCGCGGCGAAGGCGACGCTGACGCTCGGCGCGGGCTCCCTCACCTTCCTCGAGCTGGCGTCGGGTGACTCGCTCACCGTGCGCTCCGGCACCGACAGCAAGGCGATGTCGCGCCGCTCGCTCCTCGGCTCGACCTGGTACGAGGCGGAGCTGACCGGCGAAGAGGCGAACAAGGCCTTCACGGTCTCGCTCACGCGCGCCAACGACACGAGCGCCCCGAGCTCCTCGGTGACGCTCCCCGCGCCGTTCAGTCTCACCGCGCCGATGGCGAGCCAGACGTTCTCGCGCGCGGGCAGCGGGCAGGTCGTCGTGGCCTGGGCGCCGTCGGGGCTCGCCGACGCGATGCACGTCGCGGCGAGCGGCTCGTGCATCGAGAGCATCCCCGACGCCGACCTCAACGCGGATCAAGGCCAGTACACGCTCCCCGCCTTCCGCGCGCGGCAGGGCGAAGACTCGACCACCTGCAGCGTGGTCATCACCGTCACGCGCACGCGGAAGGGGAGCGTCGACCCGGCGTACGGCAAGGGCGGCGACTTCACCGCGACGGTGAAGCGCACGGTGACGATCAGCTCGGCTCCGTGAAGTAGTTGCCGACCACCTGCGCGTTCGGCACCCAGTCGCCGCACAGGTCTCCGCTGGAGTGGAAGACGAGCTTCTGGAGCACGCCGCTGCGCTGCACGCCCTCGTGGTGCGCGACGTAGCTGGCGCCCTCGAGCACCACCTCGACGTCTCCGCGGAGGTAGACCTCGTTGTAGTAGTAGTAGCCGGCCGTGACTCCGACGAAGCGCCAGCCGTCGCGCACGTCGCCGCCCTCGGGGAAGAGCCGATCCATCAAGTCGCGGACCGGCACGCGGTGTCCGGAGATCCACCGCGTCGCGCGGCCGTCGAGGTACAGGTCGCCGAGCTCGCTCAAGGCGCGGAAGACGACCTGACGCACGCCGAGCGCGCGAGCCCCGTCGAGGTAGCGCTCGAGGTCGTCGACGGTGGCGACACCCTGCGTGTTGAGGATGCAGACGAGCTTGAGGCCGAGGCCCGCGGCGATGATGCGCGCCACGGTGTCCTCGAAGACGCGCGCGGCGCGGATCGGCTGATCGCGGTCGAAGCGCATGATGCGGTGGTTGGTGGCCTCGTCGAGGTGCGCGCGCGAGAGCTCGACGCGGTGGAAGCCTGCGCGCGAAAGCTCGTCGACGAGCGCCGGGTCGACCGCGAGGCCTGCCCCGTTCGTGTAGAGCACCCGCTCGGGGAACAGCGCCGCGTGCGCGCGCACCATCGCCAGCAGCTCGCGCAGCCACGAAGGGTCGGCCGTCGCCTCGAGGCCGCTGAGGCTGAGGCCCATCTCGAAGCCGGCGAGCTCTTCCCAGGCGCGCGCGAGGCCCGAGAAGTAGCGGGCGCGGTCGGTGATGAGGCGCTGCGCGGTGAGGCGGTCGGCGTCGACGCGCTGCAGCTCCTCGGAGCAGAACGAGCAGTGCGCGTTGCACGGCACCGGGTTCGCGTACGGGGTGAAGGTGAGCCCGGGCCGGAGCAGGAAGCGTCGCCCGCGGAGCACGCGCTCGATCGGCGCCTTCGGCTCGAAGGTGCGCCAGCGCCCGTCGCGGAACTCGCCCGGCGCGGTGATGGTCGAGGCGTGGCGGAACTGGTTGGGCCTGAACGTCACCGGCCCGACGTTACTTCGTCGAGCGTCAGCACGAGCCGCGTGGTGCGGCTGCGCACCGTCAGCGACCCGCCCGCCTCGAGCTGCCCGGAGTGCGTCTCGCCGTCGAAGGTGACGGGCACGGCGAGGGCCTTGCCCGCTGAGAGCGTGAGGAACCTCGCCGTGTGCTCGGCGCCGCGGCGGTCGGTGACGCGGATGAGGGCGTGTTCGCGATCGTCGACGCGGGTCGCGATGCGGCCGCTGCTCACCTCCCGGTCGCCGTCGAAGAGCTTGAACGAGAACTGCGCCACGCGCTCTGCGGCGAGGACCTGCCCCGCCCGCAGCGCCGCCACCACCAGGAAGGTTCGCATGAGCTCAGTGTCGGGCGAGTCGTCGGTGGGGGCCAGCTCTCCGCTCCTCACTGGTCCAGCCGCACCGTGCCCGCCATGGCGACGCCGAGCGTGCGTGGGCCGACGTACGCCTCGCGTGAGTGCCCGAAGCGCACGTTGTCGAGCAGCAGCAGGTCTCCCGCGCGCCAGTGCACCGCCTCGCGCGTCTCGAGGAAGCCGTGCAGCAGGAGCTCGAGCTCGTCGTCGCGGAATGGCGTGCCGTCGCCTTTCGGGTAGCACCGCCAGCCGTTCTCGTGCGCGGGGGCATCGAGCGCGATGCGCGGGAAGAGGAGCCACTCGCCGTGGAACAACGGCACCCGGAAGCGCGTCATCAGCGTGCGCGTGCCGTCGTCATCGCGCCACCAGCACTCGTCGAACTGGTGGGTCGCCGCGCGACAGCGGGCCTCGGCCTCGTCTGCGTCGTCGGTGCCGAAGCGCTCCTGCCACGAGCGGAAGAAGTTGAGCCGTCGTCGCGGGTGCCGCTCGTCGACGAAGCCCATCTCGATGCGCTGGCCGTGCTGCCGGAGCGACGCGAGCAACGCCTCTCCGCCGCGCTGGCGCCGGAGGAACTGCTCGAGCCGCTTCGCGTCGTGCACGAAGGTGCGGCCACCGGTCGAGGTCTCGAGCGTCTTCGAGGAGAAGAAGAGGAGCCGCCGGGGGACGTCGCGTTGGTACAGCACCTCGTTGTGCGGCAGCAGCCACAGGTGCGCGGGGTAGGCGTCGGTGGCGCGCAGCTCCGGGCTCAGCGCGCGCCGCGTGGTGCGCCCGCTCGCCAGCCCACCCCAGCGGAAGGCGTCGTCACCGCCGAAGCCGAGCGCGCGCAGCACCTCGTCGGGGAGCGCGCCCGCATCGTCGACGAGCAGCCCGGTGTGCTGCACGTGCACCGCGCCGTGCGCAGCGAGCTCCCGGGTGATGGCTTCGGTGGTGGTGGCGGTGAGCGCGCCGCCGGCATCGAAGACGCGCGCGGTGAAGCGTCGCGCAGGGTCGACCAGCGCGTCGGGCAGCCGGTAGCGGCCGTGGTGCGTGAGGGAGGGGCGTTCCCCGGGCGCGGTGGCGCCGGCCGCCGGGGTGCGCACGCGCGGGTCCCACGCTTCGCCCGCCATCGCCACCACCACCTCGCGCGTGCCGCGGAAGGCCTCGCGCGAGTGGCCGAAGCGGAGGTTGTCGAACAGCACCAGGTCTCCGCGGGAGAGCGGGACGCCCTGGCGCGTGGAGAGGAACAGGCTGCGCACCGCGGCGACCTCGCTCGCGGTGAGCTCCGAGCCGTCGCCGAGCGGGAAGCGGCGGAACCCGTTGTGCGGCGCGGGCGCGTCGAGCGCCAGCCGCGGGAAGCGGAGGAAGCGCTCGCCGTGCTCGTCGGGCCACGCCGCGCTCAGCGTGATGCGCGTCATCAGCGTGTCGTCGCGCCACCAGCACTCGTCGTACTCGTCACGCTGCGCGCGCGCCCGCGCGAGGGCCTCGGCCGGGTCGTCGGTGCCGAAGCGCTCCTGCCACGACTGGAAGTAGTTGCTCGCCTGCGCGGGGTTGGTCTTCGAGAGGAAGCCCGTCTCGATGCCGAGGCCGTGCTGGTGAATGCGCGCGAGCAGCTCCGGCAGCTCGCGACGCAGCGCCGCTTCCACGTCCGCCGCGGCGTGGAGGAAGACGCGCCCGCCTTCGTCGGGGACGCCCAGCACCGCGAAGAGCACCCGCCGTGGCGTGCAGCGCCGGTACTGCACCTCGTTGTTGGGCAGCAGGTAGAGGTCGGGCGGGTAGTAGTCGAGGCGGCGCAGGCCCGGCGCGACCCACTTCTCCTGCGTGGTGGCGCTCGCGCGGCCGCCGGCGGTGAAGCGCGAGGCCTCGTCGAAGCCCAGCAGCGGCAGCACGGCCTGCACGTCGGCGAGCGACGCGAGGCCCGTCTCGCGAACGTGTACACCGCCGTACGTGTCGAGCGCGTGCCGCACCTCGGCGCAGCGCCGCGCATCGAGGCCTCCACCCGCCTCGAAGACGCGGGCGCTGAAGCGCTCGTGGCGCATCTCGCGGGAGCGGGCCCGCCACGACTCGAGCGCGAGGGTCATGCGGCCACAGCGTATTCGACGCCGACGGAACCGAGAGCGGCGCGGGTGAGGTCGGGGTACAGTCCGCGCCCGTGCGTGCCGAGCTTCCCGCGGTGAGTGACCTGGTGCTGCTGGTCGATGACGAGAAGTCGATCCTCGACGTGTTGACCCTCGGGTTCAGGCGCGGCGGGCTCACCGTGAAGACGGCGATGACGGCCGAAGAGGCGCTCCAGCTGCTCGAGACCGAGCGCTTCGGCGCGGTGGTCACCGACAAGAACCTGCCGGGGCAGAGCGGCATCGACCTGCTCCGCGCGGTCGACTCGAAGTGGCCACACTGCGCGCGGTTGATCATCACCGGCTACGTGAGCGCGGAGTCGGTCATCGAGGCGATGCGCCTGGGCGCCGACGACTACCTGCTCAAGCCGTTCGAGAACATCATGCTGGTGGTCGAGCGGGTGAAGAAGGCGATGTCGCACCGCCGCGTGCAGTCGGAGCGCGAGGCGCTCGCCCACGCGCTGCGCGAGACCGAGGCGTCGCTGCGCAAGAGCGAGTCGACGGCCTTCCAGAAGATGACGGAGCTCGACCTCTTCCACAACGTGATGGAGCTGCGCATCGAGGACGCCACCCGCGAGCTGAGCGAGAAGGTGGCGAAGCTCGAGGGCGAGCTGGGCCACGAGCACGAGCGCCGCGGTGCGTTGAAGAAGACCCTGCAGGAGCTCGCGCAGACCGCCCCGGAGCCGCTCAAGCAGCGCCTGCTCGCGGAGGCGGAGATCCTCGGCTGAACATTTGCGGGAGCCCGCGCGCCAGCGGCGGTAGAACTGGGGCATGGGCATCAAGCGCATCGCGATCAACACCGGCGGCGGCGACGCTCCCGGCCTCAACGCCGTCATCCGCGCCGCCACGCTCGCCGCGTTGAACCGCGGGTGGGAGTGCTACGGCATTCGCGACGGCTTCAACGGCATCTTCTTCCCCGAGCGCTACGAGGACGCCGGCGCGATGCGGCTGACGCGAGACCGGGTGCGGGGCATCGCGCACCTCGGCGGCACCATCCTCGGCACGACGAACAAGGGTAACCCGATGCGGTTCCCGCTCCACATGCCCGACGGCTCGGTGAAGGAGATCGACCGCACCGGGGAGATCCTCGAGTACTTCGCGAAGAAGCAGATCGACGCGCTGGTCTCGATCGGCGGCGACGGCTCGCTCACCATCGCGCACGCGCTGGCGAAGAAGGGCCTCAAGGTGGTCGGCGTGCCGAAGACCATCGACAACGACCTCGACAAGACGTTCACCACGTTCGGCTTCGACACCGCGGTGTCCTTCGCCACCGAGTGCCTCGACCGGCTCCACACCACGGCCGAGAGCCACCAGCGGCTGATGGTGGTCGAGATGATGGGCCGCTACGCGGGGTGGATCGCGCTGCACGCGGGCATCTCCGGCGGCGCGCACGCCATCCTCATTCCGGAGATCCCGTTCGATCTCGAGAAGGTGGCCGAGAAGATCCGCCAGCGCGACGAGTACGGGCGCGGCTACTCGCTGGTGGTGGTCGCCGAGGGCGCCTCGTTCAAGGACGGCACGCGCTCGGTGGCCGCGCCGGCGGAGATCGGCCAGGCGGAGCGGCTGGGCGGCATGGGTGAGCAGGTCGCGCGCGCGCTGGCGAAGATGACCGGCAAGGACGCGCGCACCGTGGTCCTCGGCCACCTCGTGCGCGGCGGCTCGCCGACGTCGTTCGACCGGCTGGCGGCGCTCCGCTTCGGCGCGGCGGCGGTGCGCGCGCTCGCCGATGGACAGACCGACGTGATGGTCTCGCTCGCGTTCCCCAACGTGCAGTACGTGCCGCTCGAGCAGGTCGCAGGGCGCATGAAGGCCGTGCCGCTCGACAGCGACACGCTCGCCACCGGTCGCGACATGGGCATCTGCTTCGGCGATTGATTCGTGCGCGCGCTCGCCGGCCTCGCGTCCGCCGTCGTGCTCGGGCTCGCCGCGTGCGGCGTGGTGGAAGACCCGGCGCCGCTGCCGAGCGGCCCGCTCGCCTCGTTCCCTGACGCCGGCCCACCCGCGACCGAGCCGCAGGACGCGGGCGTGGTCGACGCGGGCGTGCTGGTCTACCCGTCAGGCGTCACGCACTCGCCGCTGCCGCCCGACGTGGTGCGCCACCTCCGGGCGATCGCCGCGCGCGCGCCAGCACGACGCGACGACCTCTTCGCGAAGGTGGGCGACTCGAACACCGTGCACGCGCACCACCTCACCTGCTTCGCCGGCGCCCAGGTCGAGCTCGCGGGTCACGCCGCCCTCGAGCCGACGCTCGCGTGGTTCCGCGCGGGGCGCGTCGACGGCGGCACGCCCTTCGAGCGGCTGAGCCTCGCCGCCACCGTCGGCTGGTCGGCGGGCGCGGCGCTCGCGGGCGCTCCTTCGCCCCTCCAGCAGGAGCTCGACGCCACGCAGGCGCGCTTCGCGAGCGTGATGTTCGGCACCAACGACGTCGGCGCGCAGGACCCGTTCACCTTCGGCCGTCACCTCTTCGCGCTGGTCGACGCGCTGACCGCGCAGGGCGTGGTGCCGCTCGTGTCGTCGGTGCCGCCGCGCGACGACAGCCCGGCCGCCGACGCGTGGGTCGCGCGGTACAACCTCGTCGCGCGGGGCGTGGCGCAGGCGCGGCGCGTGCCCTTCGTCGACCTCCACCGTGAGCTGCGCGCCGCGCCGACGCACGGCCTTGGGCCCGACGGCATCCACCTCAGCGTCTTCGGTGCGGGCGGCGCGCGCGCCTGCGTCTTCACCCCGGCGGGGCTCGGCGCCGGGCACAACGTGCGCAACCTCGTCGTGCTCGAGGCGCTCGCGCGCGCAAGGGCCGCCGTCGTCGAGGGCGTGGCGAGCGACGACCTCGCGCCGCGCCGTGAGGGCAGCGGGCTGCCAGGCGACGAGCTGGTCATCGACGCGCTGCCGTTCGTCGACCCACGCGACACGCGCACCGCGGGCACGGCGCGCATGGGCAGCTACCCGGGCTGCGGCGCCCTCGCCGAGGGTGGGCGCGAGGTGCTGTACCGCCTCGAGCTGCGGCAGCCGACCGCGGTGCGCGCCTTCGTGGTGAGCCCGGGGGGCGCCGACGTCGACCTCCACCTGCTCTCGGCGCTCACCGGAGAGGCCTGCCTCGCGCGCGGCGACCGCCTCCTCACCCGGCAGCTCGCGGCCGGCCGGTACTGGCTCTCGGTCGACTCCACCGCGGCGCAGGCGGGGGAGTACCTGCTTGTGGTGATGGCCGACTGATCAGCGCGCGACGACGGGGCGCGTGAGGTTCACGTAGCGCTCCGCGCCCGGGCGGCGCTGCAGCACGGCGAGCGCGGCGGCCTCCTCACGCTGCAGCTCCGCGTCGACCTCCTCGAAGAGCTTCTTCGCGCGGGTCAGCGCTTCGCGGGCTTCGGCCTCCCGCTCCGCGGCGGTGCGGCGCAGCTCCGCGAGCTCGAGCAGCCGGCGCACGAGCCAGGCCCGGCGCTGGCGGGGATCGATCGCGATCCACCCGCCGCCCGCGACGAAGACCAGCGACAGCGCCACGCTGCTCCAGCGCACTGCGGGCAGCCCGCGCGCCCACTTCGCGAGGAGCGAGGGCTGCATGACGATGGCGAAGAACGCGAGCAGACCGGCGAGGCCGACCACCAGGCCGAGCGCGCGCTGCCAGGCGCTCCGCTCGGGCCGCAGCTGCGCGACCTCCGCTTCGGTGCTGCTCGCCTCGTCGACCATCCGGCGCACGGCCGCCTGCTGGGTCTGCTCGAGGTGGAGCGCGGCGGCCCGGCGTGCCTCCGCGTCGTCGCGCTCGTGGCGCTTGAGCTCCCAGCGCAGCAGCACCTCGAGGTCCACCCGCGCCGCGTCGTCGAGGTACAGCGTCGAGCGCGCGGCCTCGGTGTGCACCGTGTGGAGGAGCTCGCGCGCCCACTGCTGCTCGTCGGGGCGGCTGAGCTGCTCGGGGTCGAGCTTCCGGTCGCCCACCTCGCGATCGAGGGCGCGGTAGCCGAGGTGTCTCGAGAGCGGGTCGAGCTCGCCCTGCACGCGCGCCAGGCCTTCCTTGAGGCTGACCAGCGCCTCGCGCAGCGCCTGCTCGAAGGGGTGCAGGGGCTGGTGGATGGTGGCGTCGCCGAGCACCGCGGGCGCCGGACGAACCGGGGCCACCTCGCCGAGCGGTCCCGGGCGAACGATGCGATCGACGGCCACCACCGGGCGGATCATTCCGAATGACTAACGGTGGCCTCCGCGCGCGTCAGGCCGCCGACGCCGGGGGCTTGCGCTGGAGCGCGGCGCTCACCGCCTTCGCCAGCTCGGTGATGGCGTAGGGCTTGGGGAGCAGCGGGGTCGGCGCGTCGCCGCTGGCGAAGCCTGACGTGAAGAGCACCGGCAGGTCGGGTCGTTGACGCGTCAGCTCGTTGGCGAGGGCGCGGCCGTCGAGGCCGGGCATCGCGAGGTCGGTCACCACCAGCGCCAGGCTCTTCTGCGCGCCGATGACGCCGAGCGCCTCGAGGCCGTTGCCCGCCTCGACGACCTGGTAGCCGAGCGACTTGAGCATGCGGGCCGCGCTGCGACGCACCGGGGCGTCGTCTTCGACGAGGAGCAGCAGCTCGCCGTGGCCGCGCGGGAGGTGGGCGTCGCCCGTGGTGCTCGCCGCCGGCGCCTCTTCGTGGGGCAGCAGCAGCTCGACGGTGGTGCCCACGCCGAGCGCGCTCTCGAGCCGCAGGTGGCCTCCGGCCTGTTCGGCGATGGTGGCGCAGGTGGCGAGGCCCAGCCCGCTGCCGCGACCGTCTTCGCGCGTGGTGAAGAAGGGGTCGAGCGCGCGGCGGCGCACCTCCTCGCTCATCCCCTCGCCCTGGTCGACCACCGCCAGCAGCACCCAGCGGCCACCGCTCAGGCCGTGCCTGGTGAGGTCGGACTCCACCGCGTCGCGGAGCACGATGCGCACCTGCCCGTCGCGAGGGCGCGCCTCGCGGGCGTTGACGACGAGGTTGAGCACCACCTGCTCGAGGTGCGTCGGGTCGAGCTTCACCGGGTGGGCGCCGGGCGCGAGCTCGGTGATGACGTCGAGGCCGGGGCAGAGCCGGCTGAGCATCGGCACCAGGCGCGCCACCACCTCCGAGGCGTCGAAGACGCTCAGCCTCGTCACCGAGCGGCGCGCGAAGGTCAGCAGCTGACGCGTGAGGTCCTGCGCGCGCTGGCCGGCGAAGGCGATCTGCGCGAGGTCATCGAGGAGCGCCGCGTTGCCGCGCGCCTGCTCGGTCGCGAAGGACACCGAGCTCAAAATGACCGTGAGGAGGTTGTTGAAGTCGTGCGCCACGGTCGACGCCAGCCGCGCGACGCTCTCGGTGCGGAGGCTGGTGAGGGCCTGGGCCTGGAGCGCCTTCTCGTCGGTGATGTCCCGGGCCACGCCCGCCACCCACGACGGCGCGCCGCTCGTGTCACGTACCACGCGCGTCTGCGAGCGCACCCAGCGCGGGGTGCCGTCGGGACGCACGATGCGGTACTCGATGGCCGCGTCTTTCGTCGCCTGCTCGGTGATGAAGCGCCGCACGGAATCGGCGTCTTCGGGCGCGACGAAGTCGGCCATTCTTCCGGCCTCGGAGAGCGGGCGCTGCCAGACGCGCTCGAAGGCCGGGCTCACGTAGAGCAGCTCGCCGGTGCGTGCGCCCTTGAGGAAGACCACCTCGTCGATGGTCTCGGCGATGAGCCGGATGCGCGCCTCGCTCTGCTCCAGCGCCTTCGCCGAGCGCTCGAGCAGCAGGTAGGGCTCTCGCACCACCTCGAGGAAGACCGCGCGGTAGAGCAGCGCGTAGGCGAACACCTTCTCGACGTGCCCCACCACGTTGAAGAGGTCGGTGACGCGCGCGTACAGGCAGAACGGCAGCTCGCTCGCGGCCATCGCCACCATCGCGAGCGCGAGCAGCTCGTGGTTGATCAACAGCCCCGGCGGAGGCTTGCGCACGAACGCCACGAGCGCGCCGAGCGTCAGCAGCACCACCACCACCTCGACGCCCACCTTGAAGACGGTCAGGCCGCTGTCGGACAGGAACACCGCGGGGAGCGACTTCTCGAAGAAGAGCAGGGCGAGCGTGGTGAGCGCCGCGCCGCCGACCGAGGCGGTGAGCAGCAGGCCGCGGTTCAGCCGGTTGCGGTTGGTGACGAACGAGAGCAGCGTCAGCGCCGCCGCGAGCCGCGCGGCCAGCCAGAACCAGATGCCCTTGGCCGGGCTGCTGGGCGTCACCAGGTCAGGCATGCCCTGGTACGAGAGCAGGTGCCCGAGGTCGAGCAGCGCCACCGCGAGGAAGCCAGCGCCGAGCTGGGCCATGGCCGGCGCGCGGCCGGGCGCGGCGGCGTTCCAGGCGACCGCCCAGATGAGCGCCGCGACCAGCACCGCGAACGACTCCATCAGGGTGTGGATGGCGTGGTAGTGCGGCAGCTCGAAGCGGGGCACGAGCAGCAGGAGCGCCGGGAGCACGACCATCGCTGCCCCGAGCTGAACCAGCCTGTTGACGCGTACCGATGGCAAGCGCGCCCTCCCGCTCCAAAGAGAAGCGCGAAGGCGGCCCGTGTCAAAGGAACCGTACTGACGGGTTTCCGATGACCCGTCGGCGTGCACGCGTCAGAGTGCGCGCAGGAGGCACCATGTTCGCTGTCGCAGGAGTGTCGGGCCGCACGGGCGCGGCCACCGCGGAGGCGCTGATCAAGCTGGGCCAGAAGGTGCGCGCGCTGGTGCGCACCGAGGCCCAGGGCGAGCCGTGGGCGCGTCGCCACGCCGAGGTGGCGGTGGTCGACTTCAACGATGAGGCGTCCCTGTCGAAGGCGCTGGCCGGGTTGACGGGGGCGTACCTGCTCCTGCCGCCGACGCAGGCCGACGACGCGCTGGGGGCGCAGCAGAAGATGCTCGACCACCTGGTGCACGCGGTGAAGTCGGCGAAGCTCGAGCGCCTCGTCTTCCTCTCGTCGATCGGCGCGCAGCACCCGGCGGGCACGGGGCCGGTGGTGGCGCTCCACCGCGCCGAGAAGGCGCTCACCGGGCTCGCGCCGCACGTCACCTTCCTGCGCGCCGCGTACTTCCTCGAGAACTGGGGCCCGCAGCTGTTGCCAGCGCTCGAGAGCGGAACGCTGCCGTTCTACGGCCACGTGCACCTCAAGTTCCCGCAGGTGTGCGCGAGGGACGTCGGCGCGCTCGCCGCGAAGCTGCTCGAAGAGAAGGTGAAGGGCACGCGCTTCGTCGAGCTCGCCGGGCACGAGAACTGGTCGGTGGAAGACGTCGCGGAGGTGGTGTCCTCGCTCCTCGGCACGCCGATCAAGGCGAAGGAGCACCCGGTGGAGGCGGCGAAGGAGGGGCTCGAGCAGGCCGGGCTGCCGGCGGCGCGGGCGGCGCTGATGGCCGAGCTGTACCAGGCGATGGCGCGCGGGCACCTCGCGTTCGCGCACCCGCATCAGGTGCAGCGCGGCGCGACGCCGCTCTACGACGCGCTCAAGCCGCTGGTCTGAAGTCCCGGTGGCGACGCTCGTCTTCGAAGACGCGGCCGGTGACTGGGCGGAGGTCAACCTCGTCACCGACCTCTGGAAACGCGCGCCGCCGCGCCGCTTCCGACTCGAGGCCGGCCGGTGGACGCTCGAGCTCGGCGCGCTGCCGGTCGACCGCCTCGAGTACCAGCTCGAGCTGGTGCGCCGCGACGGCACGCGCGAGTGGGCGGTGATGCCCGGCGCGCCGACGGTCGACGCGCCCTTCGGCGCGAAGTCGGTGCTCGAGCTCCCGGCGTACCGCCCGCCGCGCTGGCTCGCCTCCGAGGCGCCGGTGGGCGTGCTGGAGCCGCTGACGCTCGCGTCGTCCGGTGGGGCCGTGCAGGGGCAGCTGTGGGCGGCGCCGGGGCTGGCGCGAGGCGCGGAGGCGCCGCTGCTCGTGGTGCACGACGGGCCCGAGTACGCGCGCTTCGCGGGGCTGACGCGCTACCTCGAGGGCGCCGTCTGCGAGCGGGGGTTGCCGCCGCTGCGCGCCGCGCTGCTGGCGCCGCGCTCGAGAGACGAGGAGTACTCGGCGTCGGACGCGTGGGCGGACGAGCTGGCGCGCGAGGTGCTCCCGGGCCTCGAGGCGCTCGCGCCGCGCGGCCGCCACCCGCGGGTGGGCCTGGGCGCGAGCCTCGGCGGGCTGGCGATGCTGCACGCCCGCTGGCGGCACCCGGCGCTGTTCGACGCGCTGGGGCTGCAGTCGGGCAGCTTCTTCAGCCGGGAGCACGACGCCGTGGAGCAGGGCTTCGCGCGCTTCGAGCGCATCGAGGCGTTCGTGCGTGAGTGCGCGGCGCGGCCGCCGGCGCGGCGCCTGCGGGTCGCGCTGTCCTGCGGCACGGGCGAGGAGAACCTCGCGAACAACGAGGCGATGGCAGCGGTGCTCGCGCGGCACGGCGACGACGTCCGGCTGCAGCGGGTGCGTGACGGCCACACGTGGACCTGCTGGCGCGACGCGCTCGACGTCGTGCTGCCGTGGCTGTTCCGCTGATGCGTCCCATGAGGGCGCCGGTGCACCTCGGGCGTGGGCGTTCGGCTCACAGCGGCATGAGGCACACACTGAGCGGTGCAGTGGTGGTCGGTCTCCTCTCGTTGCCGGCCCTCGCGCAGGACGCGCGCACGCTGGCGAAGCTGCCGGAGCCGGCGGTGGAGACGCTCCGCGCGGAGATGCGCGACAACCTGGTGACGCTCAATGAGATCACCACCCTGGTGGTGACCGGCAAGGTGAAGGAGGCGGGCGAGGTGGCGGAGCGGAAGCTCGGCACCGGCGCGATGGGCCAGCACCGTGACAAGCCGCTCGAGGCGAGGCCCGGGCCGCACATGCCTCCGGCGATGCACGAGCTGGGGCGCAACCAGCACAAGGTGGCGAGCGCCTTCGCGGCCATCGCGGCGACGGGAGATCGCGAGAAGACGCTCGCGGCGCTGCCGACGCTCAGCGGCGCGTGCGTGAGCTGTCACCTCGCGTACCGCCTCAGGTGACGAGGGCGCTGAGGGCGCTGAGCTGCGCCTCGAGCGAGGCCGCCTCCTCGGGGCGACCGAGGTGACGGTACTGCGCGGCCGCGGCGCGGCGCTCTTCCCGCTCGCGCGCGCGCACCTCACGCTCG
>JBMORD010000117.1:0-18415 GCA_049322495.1 Myxococcota bacterium
CAGGCGACCAGCAACGCGCCCGATGCCCACGCGAGCGGCGCCGAGAACTGAAAGACGAGAGCAGAAGGAACGCAGAGCCACACCCACGTCGCCCAGCGCGCTGCCTCACGCCCGTGAAGCACCTCGACCAGCCCCGTCACGCCGAGCGCCCCGAGGAGCACCCCCAGCGAAGGAACGACCCAGGGGACAAAGGCGTCAGCGCCACAGGAGCCCGCGCACAGCAGATCAGGCTGCGGGTAGAGCGGGAACAGCCCCGCTCTCATCGTCTGTCCGACCCACGCGACACCTGCCAGCACCAGACGCGACGAGAGCCAGGCCCAGAGAACGCCCCGCAACGAAGCCCACGCCATCGCTCAGGCGCTTCCGGCAGCCTTCTTCGCGCTGTCGAGCACGAAGTCGACCGCGGGCGTCGACTCGGCCACCACCATGATCTGGTACGAGAACAGCGTCTTCGACAGGCCGATCGCAGCGACGTTCAGCTTCGTGAGCCCGCGGCCGAGCACGTTGTCGCCCAGCGCCTTCGGGAACGGCGCCGGCACGCCCTTCACTTCCTTGATGCGGAAGCCCGCGTCAGCCAGCAGATGCTCGAGGCTGCGGAAGGTGAAGAGCCGGGTGTGCGTCGCGTCGAGGATGCCCGCCTTGCCATAGTTGAACTGCCCGAACAGCAGCATGAGCCGCTGCACCGCGAACGCCACGTTGGGAGTGGTCAGCACCAGCGTCTTCGGCTCGAAGGTGAACTGCGAGCGCAGCCCCTCGATGAAGGCCTCGGGCTTCTTGAGGTGCTCGATGACGTCGAGCATCAGCACGTAGCGGTACGGCTTCACGTCGACGTCGAGCGGCTGGTCGAGATCGCGCACGAAGACCGTCACGTTCGGGTCAGGGTGCGTCGGCTCGAACTGGTCGACCACGGCGACCTTGCAGTGCTTCTTGACGAGCTCCTTCGCGATGCCGCCCGGCCCCGCGCCGATGTCGAGCACCGACTCGCCGACCGGCACCGCGTCGAGCGCGTACTGGTGGCTCGACGGGTAGCCGAGCTTGAGATCGTAGTGGGCGTTGCCCGACGACACCGGCTCGAACCGCCGCTGGAACATCACGCCGCTGCGGTGGAGCGCGTTCTTGACCGTCGCGATCATCACGTCCTTGGCGTACTTCATGCCGTTCACGCGGCAGATCTCGTCGCCGTAGTACGTGGGGATCGGGAGTTCCTTGATGCGCAGCTTCGCGTTCAGGAACTGGATGATGATCTCGGTGTCGAAGTGGAAGTCGTTCGAGTTGAGCGTGAAGGGCACCTGCTTGAGCGCCTTCAACGAGTAGAGCCGGTAGCCCGAGTGGAACTCGGACAGGCGCGAGCCGAGCAGCGCGTTCTGCGCCGTGGTGAGGACCTTGTTCCCCACGTACTTGTAGAGCGGCATGCCGCCCTTCAGCGCGCCGAAGCGCGTCATCATGCGGCTGCCGAACACCGCCTCGGCCTCGCCCTTCACCAGCGGCTCGATCAGCCGCGGCAGTTCCTCGGGGGCGTACTGGCCGTCGCCGTGCACCATCGCGACGAGGTCGAAGCCGTTCTTGATCGCGTACGAGTAGCCGACCTTCTGGTTGCCGCCGTACCCCTGGTTGAACTCGTTGCGCAGCACCGTGATCTTCACCACGTGGTGGTTCGCGTCGCGGTACTCGCGGCCGAGCTCGAAGGTGCGATCGTCGCTGGCGTCGTCGACCACGAGGATCTCGCAGTCGTAGTCGTCGAAGATCGACCGGGGGATCCGGTCCAGGACGCTCACCAGCGTCTTCTCGGCGTAGTAGGCGATGACGAAGATGAGCACCCGCGTCTTCGTCGGCGCAGGCGCCTTCGCGTCCTCGCGGCTCACCGCACGGGACTTGGTCCTGGGGGTCGTCTCAGGGTCGGATCGCACGAAGCGGGCCATAGCCCGAGGGCCCCCTCGAGGCAACCGCCCGTCAGGCGTCGAACAGAGCGTCGAGGTACGCGCAGAGCAGATCGCCCACGAGGCCCTTGAACGGCATCGACGACGCGAGGCCGTAGACCGGCGCCATGCCGTCCTTCGCGGGCGGCAGGTCGCGCACCTGCTGCACCGATTCGCGGAGCGCGGCGAGGAACCGCTCGGCCACCCCCGGCTCGGCGTGCCGCAGCGTGACGCACAGGTGGATCGCCGGAGGCTTTTGCAGGCCATTGAGGTGCCACCCGCGCTTCGACATCTCGTCGAGCACGCGGAAGACGTCGACCTGCGCCGACTCGAAGGCGATCACCCACAGCGGGTCGCCGATCACCTTCAGCTCGGGAATCGCCTCGATGCCGCGGCGGATGACGCGCGCCGCGTCGAGCACGGCGCGCGTGCGCTGCACGTAGCCTTCCCGCCCCATGACCATCATCGTCGCCCACGCGCTCGCGATGAGCGCCCCCGGTCGGCTCCCGGCGAAGCCGGGCGTCGCGTAGAGCCCCCCGGACCAGTCAGGGCTCGTGAAGTACTGGTGCCGGCGCAGCTCACGCCCCCGGTAGAGCACCACCGACGTGCCCTTCGCCGCGTAACCGAACTTGTGCGTGTCGGCCGACATCGAGGTCACGCCCGGCAGCCGGAAGTCGAAGCGCACCGGCCCGAAGCCCGCCTCCTCGGCGAACGCGAGGATGAAGCCGCCGAGACAGGCGTCGGTGTGAAAACCGATGCCGCGCGCGCGCGCGAACTCCGACAGCACCTCGATGGGGTCGACCACGCCATGGGGGAACCCGGGCGCGGAGCCGACCATCACCAGCGTCGAGCCATTCACCGCGGCCTGCATCTTCTCGACGTCGGCGCGGCCGTCGGCCAGCACAGGCACGCGGATCATCTCGACGTCGAGCGTGTGCGCCGCCTTGTCGAACGCCGGGTGCGCCGAGGCCGGCGCGACGATGTTCCCGTGGCGAATGCCGCGCACCGCCCGGCCATGATCGCGGTACGCCTTCATGGCCAGCATGATGCTCTCGGTGCCGCCCGACGAGAGCGTGCCGCACACTTCCGCGTCGCCGCCCATCAGCTTCGCCGTGTAGTTGACGATGTCGGCCTCGAAGCGCGCGACGCTCGGCCAGATGTCGGCGTGCAGCGGGTTCGCCTGCGAGTAGAGCGCGTACACGCGATCGAGGAAGGCGAGGTGCTCCGCGCCACCGTGGTAGACGCCTCCCGACACCCGCCCCTCGCGCCACGTCGGAGACTCCCGCTCGGCGAACCGCGCCAGCGTCTCGAGCAACACCTCGGGGGCAACGCCGCTGGGCGGGAGCTCGTCGAACCGCAGGTCCGCCGGGCGGTGCTTGCGCACCTCTTCCTTCAGCGACTCGCTCACCTTGGCCTTCTCGCCACGCACCAGATCGCCGACGACTGGCAGGCGCTCCAGCACACGCTCGAGGTGCCCGACCGCGCGGGGCGGGAGGCGCGAGAGGAGCTTCTGAACCGCAGGGGGGATCTCCATGTCAGCCGTGCTCCGCAACGAGGAAGCGACGCGCGGTGGCGCGTCGGTGTTTGAACTCCAGGAGGAACTGCTCGAACTGCGCCGCGTGGAGCTGCTGCCGCTGCGGGTCGGGCTCGAAGACGCGCCGCACCGGCACGGCGGCGCGCACGGCCCTCCATGACAGGTGCCCCAGCGCGACGAGGGCGCTGAGCGCCGCGCCACGGGCGTTGGCGAGCTGCGGGTGCTCCACCTGACGCACGGGCCGCCCGAGCACGTCAGCGTGGATCTGACACCACAGGTCCGAGCGCGCACCGCCGCCCACCACCGTCACCGAGTCGAGCGGGCGCCCGAAGTTCGCCTCGACGTGCCGCTGCAGCCACCGCGAGTTGAGGGCCACGCCCTCGAGCACCGCGCGGATGAGGTGCCCCGTGCCGTGCTCCAGCGACAGGCCGACGAAGCCGCCACGCACCCGGTGATCGTCGACCGGCGAGCGCTCGCCGTGGAGCCACGGGAGGAACAGCAGGCCGGTGGCGCCCGGCGCGACCAGCGCGGCGCGCGCCAGCGCCTCGGTGTACGCCTCGGGGCCCGAGCGCTCCAGCAGCCGCTCGACGACGTGCTTGAGACCTCCCGCAGCGGACTCCTGCTCGTTGCACCACAGGTAGCGCCCCGGGACCGCCGAAGGGAGCGACGCCATGTTGTGCGAGAGATCGGCCTTCTTGAAGGGCACGTGGGCGAGCAGCCACGACGAGGTGCCCAGACAGAGGTGCGCCTCGTAGTCGTCGACGGTGCCGGCGCCGATCGCGGCCATGTGCATGTCCGCCGCGCCGGCCACGACCTTCACCGCCGGCGACAGCCCCAGCGCCTCGGCCGACGACGGCAGGAGCGTGCCCAGCACCGATGACGACGGCACCAGCTCGGGGAGCTTGCGGCGATCCATCTCGCTGAGCGCGAGCAACCCCTCGTCGTAGGTGACGGCGTTGACGTTGCGGTTGTCCGTCACCCAGTGGGAGACGATGGAGTCGAAGCTTGCCGCGACGCGCCCCGTGAGCCGGAGGTTCACCCAGTCCTTCGGCTCGAGGAACACGCTCGCCGCGTCCCACGTCTTCGGCTCGTGCTTTCGCAGCCACGCGATGTGGCCGACGGGATCCTTGCCGGTCAGTGACGGCACGCCCCCCGACTTGCGGAGCCACGCCATCGCCTTCAGCGCGCCGTAGCCGTCGATCGAGGGGAAGCCGCCTGCGAGTCGCCGCGACTCCGCCTGGCCGCGGGAGTCCATCCAGATGAGCGCCGCCCGCAGCGGCTTGCCCCGCTCGTCGACCGCGACCGTTCCTCCCCACTGCGACGAGAGGCCGACGCCCTGCACGTCCTGCGGACGCACCACGCCGCGCCCCCACAGCCGCTGCGCCGCGAACACCATCGCCTGCCACCAGTCTTCCGGGTGCTGCTCGGCGCCACCGCCGGGCAGCAGCGAGACCTCGAGCGGGACGACCTCGCTGTCGAGCACGACTCCGGTGTTCGAGACCACGGCCGCCTTGAGGCCGGACGTCCCGAGGTCGAAGGCCAGCACGGTGGCGTCTGCCATGGGCTCGCGCCTACCACAGCACCGCCGACATCGGCCGCGAACGCTTCGAATCCGAACGGTCATTCGGGTTGCGGGCAGACGCCGGTGGCGCTCCGCCCCGCAGGCTGGCAAACCCGCGCGCCCATGCCGCGCACCTCCAGCACCGTCGTCGTGCCGTGCTTCAACGAGGCACGCCGCATCGAGCTGATGCGCTTTGGTGAGCTCACCGAGCAGGGGCTCCGCGTGCTCTTCGTCGATGACGGCTCGCGCGACGAGACCCGCCAGGTGCTGGAGAGGGGCGCCGCTGCCGAGCCCGGCTTCTCGGTGCTCGTGCTCGAGCAGAACGTCGGCAAGGGGGAAGCCGTACGCCAGGGGCTCCTCGCAGCCATCGCCGCCGGCGCCGAACGGGTCGGCTACCTCGACGCCGATCTCGCCACGCCTCCTTCCGAGATGCTCCGCCTCTTCGACGCGCTCGGGCCCGACGTCGAGGTCGCCCTCGGCAGTCGCGTGTCGCTCCTCGGGCGCCACATCGAGCGCAGCCCTGCGCGGCACTACCTGGGGCGCGTCTTCGCGACGGCGGCTTCCCTCGCGCTTGGCCTGCGCGTGTACGACACCCAGTGCGGGGCCAAGGCCTTCCGGGTGACGCCGGCGCTCGAGGCGGCCCTCGCCTCCCCCTTCCGGAGCCGCTGGGTCTTCGACGTCGAGCTCATCGAGCGCCTGCTGGCCGGCGACGGCTTCGTCGCCGAGCGGATGATCGAGGTTCCGCTGCGGGAGTGGCGAGACGTGCGCGGGTCCAAGCTGAGTGCCGCGGGCATGGCGCGCGCGGCCACCGACCTCCTGGCGCTCGCGCTTCGCCGCCGCCGTTGAGCCTCAGTGCATGGGCCGCAGGAGCGCCGGTTGCCGCCGTCGCGCCCCGTCCTCGAGCGCCGCCTTGAGCGGCGTCTCGCGCGAGGGATCGACGCACGCGACGAGACCTTCGGCGACGCCGCACGTCCACCCCGCCCGGAGGAAGTCGTCGAGCCACTCGCGGAAGTAGACGACGTAGACGGTCGCCGCATCGAGCTCGCTCGGCGCGAAGTGATGATCCCACTCGAAGCCCAGCGGCGGCCGGCCGGTGTGGCCCGAGTTGATCGTCATCTTCTGCCGGTACGCCTCCCAGCTCAGCCGCGCGACGTAGTCGCCATCGAAGGGCGAGAACCACTGCAGCTGCGCGGGGATGATCGCCAGGTGGCGGTAGTCCGCCCCCATGGTGCGCCAGGCGGACGACTCGAGCGGTCGAAACGCTGGCCCGGGCTTGCCGAGCGAGCTCGTGCGGAAGTCGAGGTCGGCGAACTGCAGCACCACCACGACGCCCAGCACCGCCCGCCCCAGCCACCGCTGCTGCAGAGACACGCGGGCCACCGTGAGGATGCCGCCCACGACGAGCAGCGCGTGCAACGGGAAGAGAAAGCGCCCTGAGCTCCTGAACATCGAGGTGAGAGAGCCGAGCGGCGCGTAGAGCCCGCGCAGGTCGATGAGCACCTGGCCAAGGAAGGTGACCCGATCGGACAACGCGAAGACGGCCAGCGCCGCCACGAGCGCGACGAGCGGGAGCCACGGCAGCACCGCCCGCGGCCGGCGCAGGAGCGTGACGCCGCGCCACGCCGCGATCAGCGCGAGCACCATGCCGCCCAGGCCGAGGTACGCAAAGCCCTCGAGCTGACGCGGACCGACGCGAAGGGGAGGAATGAAGCGGCTCCAGGTCGAGGGGTTCACCAGGGCGATGAGATCCGCCGAGAACTCGCCGAACCCCTCGGCGCCGCCCTGCACCTTCCCGAGGCTCGACAAGTAGCCGGCGAACCACAGCGAGAAGAGCGCCACGCCGATCGGCGCCACCGCCGCCAGCAGCCACTGCGCGGGGCCGCCGAAGGACCGATCTCCGACCACCCGGAGGCCGGCGGCGAACGCGAGGGGCATGGCCATCGCCGCGAGGTAGGGGTGCGTTCCGCACGCGACGCCCAGCAGCGCCCACCCGATCCACTGATCGCGCCAGCTGCTCCGCTCCGCCGAGAGCACCAGACCGATGAGCCCGAAAACGGTCCACAGCCCGAGGAACGAAGGGTGCCCGTAGCGCGAGGTGACGATCGGGTTGAGCACCAGCATCAGGCCGCCGAGCATCTGCAGCCAGGGGTCCTGCGAGACGCGCGCGACGAGGCGGCTGCCCACCACGCCCATCGCCGCGTGGCCGAGCGCCATCCACACCCCGAAGAGCTGAAACGCCTCGGGCATCAGGAACGAGAACGGCCGCAGCAGCCCGCTGAAGAGGGGCAACGCATCGTTCATGCCCGTCGAGGTGCCAAACGGGTACTGGAGATCGGGGATCGCCCCGAGCGGAATGCCGAGGGGGGCGTTCCGGTAGAAGCACCACGCAAAGAAGGCGCTGAACCAGTCGCCTTCGATCATCCACCACGGCTCGGTCGGGTTCAGGGTGCGCCCACCACCCAGCAACAGGAACCAGCCCACGCCGAACACCGCGGGCGCCACCCACGGCCAGCTGCGGCGCACTGTGCTCGCGAAGGGCATCGGGGCGCGCACGCAAAACAACGCCGCTGCTCGCGGTCAAGCCTCATCGTCCGACGCCACGGAGCGACGCCTCCCGAGCGCCTCCGTGAAATCAAGAGGCTGAAGCTGGCACCGTGTGTGCTGACTCCCCACCTCGGAGGACACGGGATGGATCTCTGGCAGGTGCGGAAGCGCTACCGGCAGCTCGCCGCGCGACTCCGACGGGTGGAGGGGAACGGGCTGCTCCGCGAGGCCGAGCAGGAGGTGGTCGAGTCGCTGCTGATCGCCGACCGCCTCGAGACCGAGCTCGCGGTGCTGCGCTTCACGAAGAAGTGCGCGCTGGGGCGCCTCGGTCGCGTGCGCGCGTGGCTCGAGCACACCTCGTTGCTCAAGGAGGCGCCCGATTCCCTCTTCGACGCGCCCGACGAGCCGGAGCTCTTCCTCTCGTCGCTGGGCGCGGCGGGGCTCGCCTCGCTGCTCGGCCAGCTCCAGCTCGAGCTCAAGGTCCTCGAGCACCGGAGCCGCGAGCTGCAGCAGCGGCTGACCCGCCTCGGGGAGGTGGCCGCAGGCCACTACCTGCGCCTCGAGGCCCGGCTGCGCGCCGAGCGCCTTGAACCGGCGGAGATCGGCGGGTAGTTCCAGTCCCTTCATGCAGCTCGGCATCGACGGCTTCTCCTTCGAAGATCTCCACCGCGCTTCGGGGCTCCAGCGGCTCCACGCGAAGTTCCTCACCACGATCCACGACGCCGACCCGGCGCTCGCCGCCCGCTTCGCCGCCTGGCGCGCCGAGCACGCGAAGGGCACCGCGCGCGGCGGCCTGACGCCGAGCTCCGAGTCGGAGCTGCTGATCGCCCTCGCCGCCCACGTGAGCCGCTTCGTGGGGCGCCTGTTCGGCGTCGAGCAGGAGCTGGCCACCCTCGCCGGCCGCCTCACCGACGAGGGCCGGCTCTTCGAGTTCAAGCGCGAGTTCGTCACCCGCCGGGTGTTCAAGAAGGGCGCGACCGATCGCCCCACGCGCGACGAGCTGCCGCTGCTCGACCAGCGGGTGGCGCTGCTGCTCTCGCTCGGCTTCGGCGCCGAGCTGCCGCCCACCGAGTCGCTCCGCGCGCACGGACTGTCGTCTCACGCCGGCTTCGATCACGAGCGCGCGCTCGCCGAGGCCACCCTGGCGCTGATGAACCTCGAGCGCACGCCCGACGACGCGACGTGGGCGCCGATCCGCCAGCGGCTGCTCGCCTCCGACGAAGGCAGGGCGGCGTTCGGCAGCTCGCTGGTCGGCGACACGCTCACCCAGGTGCGCGGGCTGCTCTCGCTCCTCGATCGCTGGACCTGGGCCCGCGCCAGCTTCACGCACACCTTCGACGGCTGGGCGACCATCACCCAGCCGAAGCCGGTGGTGCCCGACAAGCTCGTCGAGCTCAAGGTGCCCGACGCGTCGCGCCCCGAGCAGTTCGAGGGGCCCGATCGCCTCCTCCGCCGGCGCGACGGCTTCAAGCTCACCGACCCGCGCGGCGACTCGCGCTACGTGATGGGCGAGATCGACTACTGCGTCGTCTGCCACGAGCGCGACAAGGACTCCTGCAGCAAGGGCTTCAAGGAGAAGGATCCCGCGCAGGGCACCTACAAGAAGAACGCCCACGGCCTCGCGCTCGCCGGCTGCCCGCTCGAGGAGCACATCTCCGAGATGCACCTCCTCAAGGGGCGCGGCGACTCGCTGGCGGCGCTGGCGATGATCACCCTCG
Organism: Myxococcota bacterium; assembly: GCA_049322495.1. Classification (GTDB taxonomy): domain Bacteria; phylum Myxococcota; class Myxococcia; order Myxococcales; family Myxococcaceae; genus Archangium_A. Next base: position 9,274 of record JBMORD010000117.1, read on the forward strand.
ACAACCCGATGGTGCCCGGCACCGGCCACCGCATCTGCAACGACTGCATGCGGGCCTGCATCTTCCAGAAGCAGGATCCGGTGAACATCCCGCAGATCGAGACCAGCGTGCTCACCGACGTGCTCGCGCTGCCCTACGGCTTCGAGATCTACGGCCTGCTCACGCGGTGGAACCCGCTCAACGCGCGTCGGCCGTACGCCGCGGCGCCCCTCGGCAAGAACGTGCTGGTGGTGGGCCTCGGCCCCGCCGGGTACACGCTCGCGCACTACCTGCTCAACGAGGGCTTCACCGTCGTGGGCATCGACGGCCTCAAGATCGAGACCTTCCCGCCCGAGCTCACCGGCGCCGACGGCCGCGTGCCCGCCCCGATCCGCGACTGGAAGCGCATCGCCACCTCGCTCGACGAGCGCATCCTCGAGGGCTTCGGCGGCGTCAGCGAGTACGGCATCACCGTGCGCTGGGACAAGTCGTTCCTCACGCTCATCCACCTCACGCTCGCGCGGCGCGAGGGCTTCCGGCTCTACGGCGGCGTGCGCTTCGGCGGCACGATGACCATCGAAGACGCGTGGAGCGTGGGGTTCGATCACATCGCGATCGCCGCCGGCGCCGGCAAGCCCACCATCGTGCCGATGAAGAACAACCTCGTGCGCGGCATCCGCGCGGCGAGCGACTTCCTCATGGGGCTGCAGCTCACCGGCGCCTTCAAGAAGGACTCGCTGGCCAACCTCCAGGTGCGGCTCCCGGCGCTGGTCATCGGCGGCGGCCTCACCGGCATCGACACCGCCACCGAGCTCTTCGCCTACTACCCGGTGCAGGTCGAGAAGGTGCTCGCGCGCCACGAGCAGCTCACCGCCGCGCTGGGTGAGCAGGCGATCTTCGCGAAGCTGAACGCCGAGGAGCTCGGCGTGTACCGCGAGTTCCTCGAGCACGGTCGCGCGGTGCGCGCCGAGCGCGAGCGCGCCGCGAAGGCGCACGAGGCCCCTGACTTCGTCAAGCTGGTGCGGAGCTGGGGCGGCGTCGCGCTCTGCTACCGCCGCGGCCTCACCGAGGCCCCCGCGTACCGCCTCAACCCGGAGGAGGTCACCAAGGCCCTCGAGGAGGGCATCCGCTTCATCGAGCGCGTCTCGCCCACCGAGGTGGTGGCCGACGAGCACGGCGCGGTGAAGGCGCTCAAGTTCGAGCGCATGGCGATGGTCGACGGCAAGCTCAAGGGCACCGGGCAGGAGTTCGAGCTCGCCGCCCGAACGGTGTGCATCGCCGCCGGCACCTCCCCCAACGTCACCTACGAGCGCGAGCGCCCGGGCACCTTCGCCCTCGACGAGCGCGGCTCGTTCTTCCGCAGCTTCGACGCGATCGCCGGCGAGGGCGGCTTCACGCTCGTCGAGAAGAAGTCCGACGAAGACCTCGGGCACGAGCCCGGCTTCTTCACCAGCTACGCGCAGCACGGCCGCTTCATCACCTTCTACGGCGACAACCACCCGACCTACGCGGGCAACGTGGTGAAGGCGATGGCGTCGGCCCGCGACGGCTTCCCCCACGTGGCGAAGCTCTTCGCTCACGTGCCGCGCGAGGTCGAGCTGCCGCAGCGCGAGGCGGCGCGGCGCGCCCTCTTCGAGAAGCTCGACTCGCTGCTGCTGGCCACCGTCGAGGCCGTCAACCGCCTCACCCCGACCATCGTCGAGGTGGTGGTGAAGGCGCCCTGGGCCGCGCAGCACTTCGAGCCGGGCCAGTTCTACCGGCTCCAGAACTTCGAGCGCACCGCGCCGATCGTCGACGGCACCCGGCTCACCATGGAGGGCCTCGCGCTCACCGGCGCGTGGGTCGACAAGGCCAGGGGCCTCATGTCGACCATCGTGCTCGAGATGGGCGCCAGCTCGAGGATGTGCGCGATGCTGAAGCCCGGCCAGCGCGTGCTGCTGATGGGCCCCACCGGCGCGCCGACCCACATCGCCTCGAAGGAGACGGTGCTCCTCGCGGGCGGCGGCCTCGGCAACGCGGTGCTCTTCTCCATCGGCCAGGCGCTGCGCGCCGCCGGCTGCCGGGTGCTCTACTTCGCCGGCTACCGGAAGGCCGAAGACGCCTACAAGCTCGACGAGCTCGAGCGCTCGGCGGACCAGGTGGTGTGGGCCGTCGACGCGGGCACGCCGCTGCTCCCGCGCCGCCCGCAGGATCGCAGCTTCGTGGGCAACATCGTGCAGGCCATGGTCGCCTACGCGAAGGGCGACCTCGGCGAGCAGGCCATCTCCCTGAAGGACGTCGATCGCATCATCGCCATCGGCAGCGATCGCATGATGAAGGCCGTGAAGGACGCCCGCCACGGCGTGCTGGCGCCGCTGCTCAAGCCCGAGCACTGCGCCATCGGCAGCATCAACTCGCCGATGCAGTGCATGATGAAGGAGATCTGCGCGCAGTGCCTCCAGCGCCACGTCGATCCCCGCACCGGCAAGGAGTCCTTCGTCTTCTCCTGCTTCAACCAGGACCAGGAGCTCGACCGCGTCGACTTCGCCCACCTCGACATGCGGCTCAAGGCGAACTCGGTGCTCGAGAAGCAGACCGACCTGCTCTTCACCCAGCTGTCGAAGAAGCTCGGCGGGTGATGCCGATGTCGGTTCGGTGGCGCGACATGGCGTCGCCGTAGGTGAACGGAGCCCCCGGCGGAGATTGCCGGCTCGACAGCGCGATCAACGAGTTGAGTGACGCGTGCTGCTGGAACGCGGGGTGCACACGCGACCTGCCATGAGAACTGGCTGGCTCGAGGGCGGCGTTCACCTCGCGACGAAACCGGAGCCGAGCGCGCGCACGCTGCCGCCGCTCGCGCGCGAGACGGGGCAGCTCCTCGGCGTGTGGATCGTCTCGGCGATCCCCGCGGTGGTCGCCACGCGCCACCAGTACACGTGGAGCCTGCTGCTCTTCATCGCGCCGCTGCTCCTCACCGGGCACGCGCTCCACCGCCGCGGCGCGCTCCGCCCGCTGCTCCGCCCCGCCCTGCTCGCCCTCGCGCTGCTGGTGCCGATGGGCGGGGTGCTCACCGTCGGGCTGGCCGACGACTTCTTCGTCTACCCGAACGAGGGCGCGGTGCTGGGGCTCACCTTCCCGGCGATCGATCTCGGCGGCGTCGATCACGCTGCGCGCATCCCCGTCGAGGAGCTCGCCTTCTACCTGCTGGGCTTCGCCGCGCTGCTCTCGCTCTATGCCTGGGCCGACGCGGTGCTGCTGCCCGCGCCCCGGCCGCTGCGTCAGGCGCCGCGCGTCACCTGGGCGGAGCTGGCCGTGGGCCTCGCCACCGGGCTCGCCCTCACCGCGGCCGGCTGGGCGCTCCAGCGCGTCACCAACCCGGCGTCGCCCGCGCCTGCGTACTTCGCGTACCTGATGCTGGTGCCGCTGCCGGTGATGCTCGCCTGCGGCCCGGCCGTCGCCCACCGCATCAACTGGCCGGCGCTCGCGCTGGTGTGCCTCGCCCTGTGGGGCCACTCCATCCTCTGGGAAGTGACGCTGGCCATTCCCCAGGGCTGGTGGGGCTACCAGCAGCCCGCGATGCTCGGCCTGTCGATCCACGCCTGGCACGAGCTGCCGCTCGAGGCGGTGCTGGTGTGGCTGATGACGCCCGTCGCGACCGTGATCACCTTCGAGACCCTGCGCGCAGGCGTCTCGCCTCTCCACCGGAGCACCACCGATGAAGCCTGAACCCGCCGACGTCTCGATGCTCAAGCGCCTCGCCGCGCTCGCGACGCTGATCCTCCTCATGGTCGGGGCGCGCTACGCGTGCGACCTCGCCGGCGTCCGCGCGCCCTGGTACCTGCTCCACGAGGTGGTGGTGCTCGGCATCCCCATGGCGTTCCTGCTCGTCGAGCTCTGGCCGCGGCTCGAGGCCTCGCAGCGCCTGGCCTTCGTGCTCACCTCGGCCTTCTTCATCACCCTCTCGTGCATCGCCGAGCTGCTCGCCATCGAGCACCGCTACTGGGCCTTCTACACCGTGCTCGATCCGCTCTCCGGCTTCGACCTGGGGGCGATCCCCATCGAGGAGTTCATCTCGTACCCGCTCCTCCTGAACCTGCCGATCCTCTGGTACATGTGGCTCGGCCGGGCGTTCGCGCCCGAGGCGCCGCTCGCCGAGGCGACCAGCGCGCGCCTCGTGACCTGGCTCCGCCGCGGCACGTGGCTCGCCGTCATCGGCGCGGCGGCCTTCATCGGCCTCGCGCTCTTCGGCGTCGGTGCCGATCTGCCGATCGATCTCCCCGCGGCGCCCGACGCGCTGGGCGCGATCCGCTACGCCGCGGGCCCGAAACAATACGGGTGGACCATCGTCCAGCTCCTCGGCTGGGCCGGCACGCTCTCGATCGCCGCGCGCATCGCAGCTCGGCTCCCCTGGCGCCGGCTGCTGGTGCAGACCCTCACCTACTTCCCCTTCATGATGTACGTGGAGCTCCTCGCCTGCGGCCGCGGCTGGTGGGTGTGGAACACGCAGCAGACCATCGGGCCCACGGTGTGGATCCTCCCCGTCGAGAGCTTCAGCATGTACCTCACCGGGGGGCTCTTCACGGCGCTGGTGTACGAGTGGGTACTCCCTCACTGCCGCCCGAGCGAGGCGAACGAGCCGCTGGTGGTGAGCTGAGAAAGTGCGCTCCGCGAGCGGACTAGTTAGGTTCGCGCGGTGGGCGTCTGGGCGCTTCTCACCGAGCCGTCGCGGGACCTGAAGTCACCGCACCACCGGCGGCAGGCCCGGCTCATGGCCACCGTGCTGGTGTTCATCGTCCCGCTCTTCGCGGCGTTCGTGCCGGTCGCCGCGGTGACGCGGAGCTCGGGCGTCGATCTGCTCGATCTGTTCATCGGCGGAGCGCTCACCGCGAGCGGCGTGGTGGCCTGGGCGCTCACCCGCACCAGGAACTACCGCCGCGGGGCGATGATCCTCACCTTCGCGGCGATCTTCGGCGCGACCATCGTCGGCCTCCGCGAACCCGACCCCGTTCGCGCGATCTTCAGCACGCTGCTCAGCCTCACCGGGCCGCTGTACGCGAGCTTCCTGCTGTCGATCCGCGCGACCGTCCTCTCGTCCCTCGCCAGCCTCACGAGCATGGTCGTCGCGCTCGCCCTGAACGGGAACGTGTCGTTCGCCCTGGCGCTGACGCCGATCTTCTTCGCCATGTGCGTGCTGGGCCTGACGATCGTGAGCGCCACCCTGCGCGAGCGGCACGTCGAAGAGCTCGAAGCCAGCTCGACGCTGCTCCGCACCGCGCTCGACGCCTCGCAGGACGCGGCGATCATCGTCGACCCCGGCGGGCGCGTCTCCGAGTGGAGCCTGGTCGCCGCCCGCCTCCTCGGCGTCGAGCAGCGCGACGCCCTCGGCAAGGAGCTCTCTTCGCTCGTGCGGCTGGACGGAGCCCCCGGCGCGAGCCCCAGCCCCCGCCCGGTCGACCTCACCGCGACGCGGCTCGACGGAACGAGCTTCCCCTGCGAGGGGCTGATCGCCGCGCTCCCCGACGGGCGGTCCGCGGTCTTCCTCCGCGACGTGTCGGAACGGAAGCAGATGGAGGCGCGGCTCATGATGTCCGATCGCCTCGAGACGATGGGGCGCATGGTCGCGGGCGTCGCCCACGAGATCAACAACCCGCTCGCCTACATCACCTCGAACCTCAACTTCCTCGTGAGCGCGCTCCGCGAGGCACCGCCGCCCGTCGAGGAGATGGCCGACGTGCTCAAGGAGACCGTCGACGGCGCGCGCCGCATCAACTCCATCGTGCAGGATCTCCGCGTCTTCTCGCGCAGCGGTGAGTTCGAGAGCGTCGGCCCGGTCGACCTGGAAGCGATGCTCGAGTCGGTGTTCGGCATCGCCCACCACCGGCTCAAGGAATCGAAGGCGACCCTCAAGCGCGAGTACGCGAAGGTCGGCGCGGTGTGGGGCATCGAGAGCCGGCTGGCGCAGGTGTTCCTGAACCTGGTCGTCAACGCCGCCCAGGCCGTCGAGGGCGCCAGCGAGCGGGAGATCGTCGTCTCGACCTACCGCGATCGCGACCGCGTCTTCGTCACCGTGCGCGACTCGGGCCCGGGCATCCCCGACGCGGCCCGCAAGAAGCTCTTCTCGCCGTTCTTCACCACCAAGCCCGCGGGTCAGGGCACCGGCCTCGGCCTGTACATCAGCCAGAGCATCATCAGCGGGCTGCGCGGCGAGCTCCGCCTCGCGCCGTCCGAGCGTGGCACCTGCTTCGAGGTGATGCTGCCGGGTGTCGTCACTCCCGACGACGAGTGAGGCCGTCGGGCTTCTCGCCGACCACCACCAGGTTCGTCGCCGGCCAGGGCAGCCGCGCGCCGGCGTCGTCGAGCACCTCGACCGTGCCCTGGTAGCGGTGCGCGACGATCCACTCGTTCGCGTACGCGTGGAGGTGCACCGGGGCGAAGCCCGCACGCACCAGCGCGTCCCGCCAGCCGTCGAGGGTGAGCGGGCCGAACTCCTCGTGCACCTCGATGTGCCAGTTCTTGAGGTAGTCCTTCTTGCAGAGGAACTCGTTGGCGTCGTGGGCCGACAGGCGCACCAGCTCCGGCGACAGCCGCTCGTACGAGACGCCCTTCCCCTGCCGGAACTCGCGCGCGAAGCGCTCGAAGGTCTCCTGCACCTGAGGGGTCAGCAGCCGCAGGCGCCAGGTGGCAGGCGGCGGGCTCACCCCGTCGCGGATCAACACCCGGCCGCCGGGAGCCAGCTCCGCGAAGGCGCTCGCCAGCGCGTGATCGATCTTCGTCACGTCGTAGCCGCTGTACGAGTGCACCTCGTGCATCACCGACGAGAAGACGACGGTCGTCGCGCTTGCGGGGGGCACGTTGCGCTCGATGATGTTGCCGAAGACCAGCGTCACGTCGTCGGTGGCGTAGGTGTTCTCGTCGCACACGCGCAGGAACTCGCGCGAGAGATCGACGCCCACCAGCTGCGACTGGGGAAAGAGGCGCGAGAGCTCGACCAGCAGCTTCCCGGTGCCGCAGCCCTTGTCGGCGATGCAGCCCGGCTTCACCCACGGCAGGAAGTCCTCGAGCTTCTGCACCAGCGACGCGTCCATCATCGCGCCGTACGAGAGGAAGTCGCGGAGGTGCCCGAGCTCGCCGTCGTCGTTGAGCAGCGTCTGCCGGAAGATGTCGCGCAGCCGGGTCTGCACCGCGCCGCGCCCGAAGACGACCTGCGTCTCCGGCGACGCCTCGTCCTCCCAGTCCTTCCCGTCGACGACGCGCTGCACCAGCTCGTGCGGCGTGAGGCCCTTCACCTCCGGCGCCACCACGCGGAAGCCCTTCGCGGCGAACAGCGCGTCGACGTCGCGGTTCGCCGAGTAGACGGCGGTGTCCTGCGCCGAGAGCGAGAGCCCGGCCTGGCGCTTCACCTCGTCGAGCACCCACTCGACCCACGTCGCGCTGTCAGGCACGTCGACCACCCGCACCACCACGAAGGGCTTGCCGCTGCGCTCGAGGGCGGGGCGGAGCATCTGCTCGCGGAGCTCCACCTCGAGCGGGTTGCGGCGGGTGTTCGCGTGGTTGGCGCTGGTGATGACGCACACCAGGCGCTCGACGGGCGCCGCCGCCAGCGAGGCGAGCCAGTCCGACTGCGACCGGGTGACGGCGTGGAAGCGACCCAGCAGGAGCGCGGTGGTCATGGAGCGGCGAGCGTAGCCGCCGCCCGCCTCACTTCCAGCCGTCGATGACGGCCGGCAGCTCCTTGAGCTTGCGCAGCGGCGGCGCGGGCTTCTCGGGGGCCGCGACGATGTCGATGGCGCCGATCTTCGTCTCGAGATCGAACTCGCCCACGGCCGCCTCGAGCAGCATGAAGGCAGCGTTGCGCACCGGCTCGGGCAGCTCGCCCGTCATCCCCTCGACGTACACCGTCACCGCGATGAGCCCCGGCTTCTGGTCCTTCTGGGCGGTGAACCACAGCGACGAGCCGCCGAGCTTCTGCGTGCCGAGCGTCATCGAGAACCCGTCGATGTCCTTCCGGGGACGGAAGGCGATCACCTTCGTCCCCGGGAGCTCGCCCGCGGCCGCCACCAGCCGCTTGACCGTCGCGAAGCGCTCCACCGAGCCGTCGGCGCTGATGATGAACTCGAACGGCTCGTGCCCCACGCCGAGCTCGAACACGAGGCCGGGCTCGATCTTCTCGAGCTGGGCGGTGAGCTCCGCGGTGACCGGCTCACGGCCCGTCTTCACCTGCTGGAGCTCCGCGAGATGGGCGCGCACCCACGCCCAGAAGGCCGCGTCGGCCTCGGCCGTCGACTTCGGCTGCGCGACGGGAGCCGGTGGCGCGGGCGCGTCCTTCTTGCAGCCCGCGAGCGCGACGACGAAGCCGAGGACGAGGAGCCGCGACACGCTCACCTCCGCTTGAAGCGATAGACCGTGGCGGGCTTGGACGCGGTGATGCGCTTGCCCGGCGCCTGCTCGATGAGACCGTCGTCCACCATGCGGTTGAACTTGCGGCGGAAGTTGCCGGGGTCCATCTCCTTGTCGAGCACGATGGAATACACGTGCCGCAGCTCGGGGATGGTGAAGGTGAGCGGCACGAGATCGAACGCGATGCCCGAGTACTCGAGCTTGCCGCGCACCCGCGCGAGCGCGACGTCGATGATCTGCCGGTGATCGAAGGCGAGCTCGGCCTTCTTGAGGTTCTCCACCGGCACCCAGTCGGCGAGGCTGGCGTCACCGCCGGCCTTCACGAACGGCGCGAGATCCGGCCGCACCAGGGCGAAGTAGGCGACGGAGATCACGCGCATGCGCGGATCGCGCCCCGCCGCGCCGAAGGTGTACAGCTGCTCGATGTGCACCCGATCGGGGTCGAGCCCGGTCTCCTCCTGGAGCTCGCGCCGCGCGGCCGCGTCGAGATCCTCGCCCTGATCCTTCGCGGTCTCGCCCACCCGCACGAAGCCGCCCGGCAGCGCCCAGTCACCCTTGAAGGGGTGCACCTGGCGCTTCACCAGCAGCACGCGGAGCTGCGCGTCGATGATGGTGAAGATGACGAGATCGACGGCGACCGACGGCCGCGGGTAGTCCTTCGGGCGGTACTGCTCGAGGTACTGCTTCTCGTCAGCGCTCTCTCGCCGCGCGCTCACGCGTCCTTCCTCGCGCTCTTGCCCTTTGCGGCCTTCTTCGCCGCGGCCTTCGGAGCCGGCTTCTTCTTCTC
>JBMORD010000118.1:0-18308 GCA_049322495.1 Myxococcota bacterium
CGCCGCGGTGAAGAAGGAAGAGGCGAAGCCCGCCGCGAAGGCGAAGAAGTAAGCGGCACGAACGCAGCGCCCTGCAGGCGGCGTCGACTCGGGTCGGCGTCGCCTGTATTCGTTTCGGGTGTTCCGCATCGCTCTCCCCGCGCCGCATGGGCACCTCGAGGCCGTCTGGCAGCCCGTCGAGCGCGCCCGTGCCCTCGCGCTCGTCTGTCACCCTCACCCGCTCTACGGCGGGAACATGCAGAACACCGCGACGTGGCGGCTGTCGAAGGCGTGGAACGACGCCGGCGTCTCGTCGCTCCGCTTCAACTTCCGCGGCGTCGGCGAGTCGACGGGCGCCTCGGGCAACGGCGACGGCGTGCCGGAGCTCGAAGACGCGCACGTCGCGCTCGAGTGGCTGGCGGCGCAGGGGCCTTCGCTGCCGCTGTTCACGTCCGGGTTCAGCTTCGGCTCGCGCACCGCGCTGACGCTGGCCATCTCCCGCCGCGAGGTCCGCGGGGTCCTCGCGCTCGGCTTCCCCGCCGCGCTCTTCGACGGGAGCTTCCTCTCGTCGCTCACGTCACCAGCGGTCTTCGTCCACGCGGATCAGGACGAGTTCGGCACGCTCGACGAGGTGCGCACCCTGCTCGCTCGCGTGCCAGCGCGCCCGCCGCTGCTGGTGCTCGAGAACAGCGATCACCTCGCGACCGGGCGGCTCGGCGCGCTCACCGCGCGACTGAACGAGGCGCTGGCACTGCTGCTGCAGTCCTCCCTCCCGGAAGGAGGACCGCATGGACTTCCAGTGCACGATTGAGGAGCAGCAGGCGCGGCCGACGTTGTGCGTGAAGACGCATGCTCCGGTGACGGCGATGGCGACGGTGCTCGGGCAGGCCTTCAGCGAGCTGATGGGCGTCATCTCCGCGCAGGGCGCGCAGGTCGTCGGCGCGCCGTACGTCGCCTACCGCAACATGGACATGAACGATCTCGACATGGAGATCGGCTTCCCGGTCTCCCGCCCGGTCGAGGGGCGCGGTCGCGCCGTGCCGGGCTCGCTCCCCGCAGGGGCCTGGGCGTCGACGCTGCACGTCGGGCCCTACGACAAGGTCGGCCCGGCCTGGGCGGCGCTCGAGCGCTTCATCACCGCCACCGGCCACGCGATCGGCGGGCCCGGCTACGAGTTCTACTTCGACGGGCCCGAGACGCCGCCCGCGCAGACCCGCACGCGGATCAGCTTCCCGCTCAGGAACTGATCAGCGCCAACGCTGCGCGCGCAGCACCACCGAGCGCAAACCCTGCCCGCCGGTGCGCCAGCGCCCCCTGTCCGCGCGGGCATGAATCGCGCATCGAGACGGGCCATGCGCTGGGCTCTCGTCGGGCTGCTCGTCGTTCACGGGTTGATCCACCTCATGGGCTTCGCGAAGGCGTTCGAGCTGGCGAAGCTCGAGGCGTTGACGCTGCCGATCTCGAAGCCGATGGGCGTCGCGTGGCTCGCGGCGGCGGTGCTGGTCGTCATCACAGCGCTGACGCTCGACGGGAGGTGGACGTGGCTCGTCGGAGCCCTGGCGCTCGTGCTGTCGCAGGTGGTGATCCTCTCCAGCTGGACCGACGCGAAGTTCGGCACCATCGCCAACGTCGTGCTGCTGCTGGTGGTGGTGCAGGCCTTCGCCGCCGAAGGGCCCTTCGGGCTCCGCGCGGAGTACCGCGACACGCTCTCCACCGAGGCCCGGCGACCGCGCGAGCCCGGCGTGGTGACCGAGGCAGAGCTCGCGAGGCTCCCCGAGCCGGTGCAGCGGTACCTCCGCGTCGCCGGCGTCGTCGGGCAGCCGCGCGTGTCCCGCTTCAAGGCGACCTGGACCGGGCGCATGCGTGGCGGGCCCGACGAGCCGTGGATGGACTTCGTCGCCGAGCAGCACAACTTCTACGGAGAGGCGCCGAGCCGGCTCTTCTTCATGAAGGCGACGATGAAGGGCCTCCCGGTCGACGTGTTCCACCGCTTCCTCGGTGACGCGGCGACGTTCCGCGTTCGGGTGCTCTCGCTGCTCCAGGTGACGGAAGCGAAGGGGCCGGAGATGAACCAGTCCGAGACGGTGACGCTCTTCAACGATCTCTGCCTGCTCGCGCCGGCGCGGCTGCTCGATCCATCCATCACCTGGGAGCCCATCGACGCCACCCACGCCCGCGCGCACTTCACCAGAGGCGCCCAGCGCGTGAGCGCCGAGCTGGTCTTCAACGAGCAGGGCGAGCTGATCGACTTCGTGTCGGACGATCGCTTCATGTCGTCGAGCGACGGCCGCACCTTCACGAAGCTGCGCTGGCGCACGCCCATCGGCCGCTACCAGCGCTTCGGCGCGACGCGCCTCGCCTCCTTCGGTGAGGCCCGCTGGGACGCGCCCGCGGGCAGCTACGCCTACGGCGAGTTCAACCTCCAGAGCGTCGAGTACGAGTGAGCGTCACCGGCGCGTGGCGACGATCACCGCTTCGTTGCCCTCGGCGAAGAGCAGCGTCTCGGTGGTGAAGCCGACGGCGTGGAAGGCGCTGGAGATCTCCTCGGGCCGGAGGAAGTGGTTCCCCTGCACGTGCTCGCTCAGGTTCTGGAAGGCCGTCATGCGCCGCCGTGGCTCGCGCAGCGCGGAGACGTCCGAAGGCCACGCGGGCTCCCAGATGACGACCGAGCCTTCCGGCCGCACCGCGTCGCGGAGCAACGCGAAGACGCGCTGCTGGTCGTGCCACACGTGGTGCAGCGCCCGGTTCATCACCACCACGTCGACCGGCTCCTTCGGCGAGAACGAGAAGAGATCGCCCGCTTCGAACGAGAGGCGCGCAGCGAGCCCCTGCTCTGCGGCGCGCGCTGCAGCCTGCCGGGTGTTCTCCTCGAAGCCGTCGAGCCCGAGCCCGCGGAGCCCCGGGAAGCGCCGCGCGAGGGCGCGCAGGTACCAGCCGTTGCCGCAGCCGAGATCGACCACGAAGCGCGCCTGCTCGAAGACCTTCAGCCGGGGCAGCACCTCGCGCTCGAAGAAGCCCGCGAAGTTCGCCTCGAGCATCGGGCCGAACCACGGGAGGATGCTCTCGCGCTCGCCGAGCACCGACTCGCCCGGCCGCTCACAGGTCTTCATCAGGCCGACGGTGCGCTCCATCATGTGCGCGCCGAGCACCGCCTGTACCGCCATCGGCATGAGCGTGCCCGCCGCGCCGGGGCGGAAGGCCAGCCCCAGCTCGCTCGCCTTCCACGCGCCGTCGGGCGTCGCGTCGAGGTAGCCGAAGGCGAAGGCTGCTTCCGCCCAGCGACGCAGGTAGCCCGCATCGAGGCCGCGGCGCTGCGCGACGGCTTCGGGGCTCGACGCCTCGGCGAAGGCGTCGAAGAGGCCATGGGCAACGCCCACGAAGGCGAGGCTCATCGCCGCCGCGCCCTGCGCCTGCTGCATCACCCTGCTCTTCAGCTCGTCGTGCATGGCGGTGAGAGCAGTATTGCGCCCGCCGCGATTCCGCCACGTGTAGCGTGCGCCGAATGCACGTCGTCATCACCGGCGCCTCGAGCGGCATCGGCGAGGCCCTCGCCCACGAGTACTTCTCCCGCCGCGCACACGTGACGCTGGTCGCACGCCGCCGCGAGCTCCTCGAGAAGCTGGCGCGCAGCACCGACACGCGGACCCACGTCGTGCAGGCCGACCTCGGCGACCTCGAGCAGGTCACCGGCTGGGTCGACGAAGCCGAGGCCGCGCTCGGCCCCATCGACGTGCTGATCAACAACGCCGGCGTGCAGATCGTCCGCGGCTTCACCGACACGCCCTTCGAAGACGCGGCGCGGCTGCTGCAGGTCGATCTCCTCGCGCCGCTCAAGCTCTCGCAGTTCGTCGCCCGGCGGATGACGGCGCGCAAGACGGGCACGCTGGTCGACATCTCGTCGATGGCCGCCATCGCGCCGACGCCGGGCATGGCCTTCTACAACGCGGCCAAGGGCGGGCTCGCCGCCGCCTCGGAGGCGCTGCGCGCGGAGCTCAAGCCCCATGGCGTGCACGTGGTGACGGTGTACCCGGGCCCGGTGAAGACGCCGATGGAGACCGCCGGGCGCGCCGCCTACGAGGAGTCGTGGGTCGCGCGCGTGCTCGCGCCCGCGGGGGAAGCGCCGGTGCTGGCGCGGCTCGTGGCCGACGCGGTCGAGCACCGGGAAGAGCGCGTCATCTACCCCTTCGCCAACGCGCTCGGCCGACACTTCCCGGCAATCACGCGGATGATGCTCGACGCCTTCACGCCGAAGGTGAAGCCGGGCTGATCACTCGAGCTGGAGCCCGCAGTCGCCGCACGCGCCGCCCTTCAGGGGGCCCACGAAGCCGCAGGCGGGGCACGGGGGCTCGGCGCCCTCGGCGGCCGGTGTGTTGAGCTGCACGAGGTGCTGCATGGTGCCCTCGCGCTCGACCGCGGCGAGCCACTCGGCCTGCATCAGCTGCGCGACGCGCTGCACGTCGTCCTTGCGCACGAGCAGCTGGAGCTTCGAGCTGCAGCCGCACCCGCCGCCGCAGCACGCCTTCGCGGGCGGCTTCGCGAGCTCCGCGTCGATGTCCTGCGCGTGGAGCTGACGCTCCAGCTCCCGCATCTGCTGCAGGGGGCCTTCGAAGAACGGGACGAACTCGGCGGCGGCGTCGGACATGCGGAGCGTCTTACCCGGAATCGGGGCGCTGCCACATCCGCCGGGCGGGCACGGACACGAGCTCGTACTTCGGCAGCCAGAGCCCCGTGAGGCGTCTCCCGTACACGCAGCCCGTGTCGAGGCCGGTCGCGTGGAGGTACTGCTGCAGGCCGCGCAGCGCGTCGTGGCCGAAGACGACGTGGCGAGGCCCCGGCCAGCGCGAGGCCCAGGGCACGCCGCCGTCGACGCGCATCGAGGCGTGCCCCTCGGCGTCGAGCGAGCGCATGTTGAGCACCACGTGCCGCGGCTGGCGGGAGAGGTCGACCCCCGGGATGAAGCCCGCGTGCACCACCATCGCGTTGAGCTCGGGGAAGTCGAGCCACAGCGGGAGCTGGTCGAGGTACTTCCAGTGCGCGGCCCCGAGCGTCTGGGCGACCTGCGCGTGGTGCGCCTTCTTCGACGCCCCCGCACGCACCTCGAGCAGGTGCGCGTCGTGGTTGCCCAGCACCGCCAGTGCGCCGAGCTCGATCGCCCGCTGCACCACGCCGGCGGAGTCGGGCCCCTTGGCGGTGAGATCGCCGACCAGCACCAGGCGATCGTCCGCCGTCCAGCCGGCGACCTTCAGCAGATCGCCGAGCTCGTCGTTGCAGCCGTGCACGTCACCGACGAAGAGCGTGCGTCGCACGGCGCGAGCTCAGACCTCGTTGGCCTTCTTGAAGAAGGTCTGCTGGTAGTACGCGAGCTCGCCGATCGACGCGCGGAGATCCGACAGCACGGTGTGCGTCGCGTCGACCTTCGAGCGGCCGGGCGCGTTCGGGTACCACGCGCGGGTGATGACCTTGAGGCTCGAGACGTCGACCATGCGGTAGTGCAGCGCGCGGTCGAAGCCTGGCATGTACTTGTTGAGGAAGGCGCGATCCATGTGGATGGAGTTGCCCGAGAGGATGCCCTCGCCGAAGTCACAGTGCTGGAGGAGCAGCTTCGTCGCTTCCTTCTCGGCCACGCGCAGCGAGATGTCCGACTTGCGCACGCGCTCGAGGAGCCCGTTCCGGGTGTGCATGTCCTTCACGAAGGGCTCCATGCGCGCGAGCGCCTCCTCGGGCTGCCAGATGGCGGCTTCCCACTCGGCGATGGGCTTCAGGTCGGGACCGGTGATGATGAGGCCCATCTCGATGATGACGTTGGTGGCGGTGTCGAGCCCGGTCATCTCCAGGTCACACCAGACGAAGCGCGTCTCTGAGTTCATGGCCGCCCGACATACCTCAGAACGGCGGCGGCGCGAGGCTGTGCTACTCGTCGGTCCGTGGACGCACAGAAGCTCATCGAGAGGCTGAAGGGCGAGGGCGCGACGTCGCTGGCCGCGCTCTCCATCGACGCGACCCTCACCGCGGAGCTGGGCACGCTGCTGCCCCGCGAGCTGCTGGTCTCGACCGCGCGCTCGGCGCTCGGGGCGTGGCTCGCCTCGGACGGCGGCACCGCCGCGCTCGGCCGGGTGGTCGAGGCGCTGGCGAGCCGGCTCCAGGCCGAGAAGCGCGCGGCGCGCGACGTGGTGGCGAAGGACATGCGCGTCGCCCTGCGGGAGATCGTCGGCCGGCCGTTCAGCCCCGACCGCCGGCTGGTGCTGACCGTCATCGATCGCGAGCCGACGCGCGAGCTGGTGCGCCAGCTGCTGCTCGACGCGGTGCTGGAGTTCGGGCGCCGGGCGAGCGCCCCGGTGGCGGGCGTGGCCCGCGGCCTCGGCTCGCTGGCGAAGCTGGCCGGCGAGACGGTGAAGGCGAAGAGCGGCGGCCTCGGCAGCCTGGTGGGCGCGGTGTCGGGTGAGGTCGAGCGTCAGCTCGAGAAGCGCGCGGTGGAGTTCGTCGACGCCGCGCTCGGCGGCGTGTTCGGGCAGATCGCCGACTCCATCTCCGACCCGCGGCGCGCGAGCGAGGCAGCGGAGCTCCGCATGGCGGTGTTCGACGGCGCGATGGAGCTCACCGGCCCCCAGCTCGCCCGCGAGCTGATCAACCTCGACGTGCCCGGCGGCGCGGGGGTGCTGCGCCAGGGCCTCGAGCGGTGGCTCGCCTCGCCCGAGGCCGACCGTCAGCTCGAGGAGCTCGCCACCTTCCTGCTCGAGCGCGACGCGAAGCGCCCGGTGCGCGAGGTGCTGGCGGAGGTGGGGCTGCTCGACGTCGTGCGCTCGGTGGCGATCGAACAGCTCGCCCGGCGGATCCAGGCGATCGCCGCGCTGCCCGCGTTCGAGCAGTGGCTCGCGAGCGAGTCGTGACGCACGCTCAGTAGAAGAAGGTCAGAGCAGCGTCGCCGTGGCCCCGCCGAGCTCGAGCTTCGTTCCCGGAGAGAGGAAGTCACGGTGCACGTAGGCGAGCGCGAGCTGCTGGCCGTGCTGCACGCTCTTCACCACGCTCGTCACCCACCCCACCTTGCGGTCGCCCACCTTGAGCTCCGCCTTCGGCGCGGGTGAGGCCTCGCCGACGAGCAGCTTCACGAGCTTCTTGTTCATCTGCCCGCGGAACGTCGCGCGCGCGATGACCTCCTGCCCGATGTAGCAGCCCTTCTTGTAGTGGATGGCGTTGTCGAGGTTCGCCTCGAGGGGAATGGTCGTCTCGGTCATGTCGACGCCGAACACGGGCACGCCGGCCTCGACGCGGAGCACCTCGAGCGTGGCCGCAGAGAGCTCCGGCACGCCCGCCAGCGCGGCCTTCGCCTCGCCCAGCCGCTCACGACGGACGAGCAGATCGACCCCGCCGAGGAAGGACCCCAGCGCGCCCTCGGCGGGCACCTTCGCCGCGAGCTCCTTCGCCCGGGGACCGACGAGGCCGAGCACCGCGTACTCCGGCGCGTCGTGGAGCTCGGCGTCTTCGCTGATGAGGTACTTGTTGAGGAAGTCCTTCACCGCGGCGCCGCGACCGGGGCCGGTGTCGAGCAGGTAGTCGCCCTCGCGCCGCAGCACGCGGAGATCGCCCACCATCGCCCCCTTCGGGGTCAGCATCGCCGCGTAGCAGCTGCCGCCGACCGCGAGGCCTTCGACGTCGTTGGTGACCATGCCCTGGAGGAAGCTGCCGGCCTCCGAGCCCGTCACCCGGAGCTGCTCGCGCGCGCTCGCGTCGAAGA
Organism: Myxococcota bacterium; assembly: GCA_049322495.1. GTDB lineage: Bacteria > Myxococcota > Myxococcia > Myxococcales > Myxococcaceae > Archangium_A. Next base: position 7,712 of record JBMORD010000118.1, read on the forward strand.
CCGCGCAACCCTCGTGCGCCGCCCGGTATTCCGCCTCGACTGCTTCGACCACCGACATGTTGGGACCTCGCTACCAACGCGCAGTTGCACGCGCCGGCACCGCTATATAAGCGCCAGCCGTGTCCAAGCCATCCACACCGCCCCGCCCGTCCAACGTCGCCGTCGGCACGCTGTTCGTCACCAGTGCCGCGCTCGTCGGGCTCGCCATCTACCAGTGGCTGGAGCTGATCGAGGCGCGCAACGGCAAGACGCCGGCGTGTGCCATCAACGAGACCTTCAACTGCACCAAGGTGTGGGACTCGCCGCTGGCCCACCGGATCCACGAGTACCTCGGCATCCCCGTGGCGGGCATGGGCGTGCTGTGGGGCGTGGTGGCCTTCACGCTGAGCTTCCTCTTCCTGCAGCGCGTGCGCAGCACCGGCGACGGCAGCACCTTCCTCGGCGCGCTCAAGGTGTGGGCCTTCGGCGGCCTGCTCGCGTGCGTGATGTTCGCCACCGCGTCGTTCCAGGCGAAGGCGGTGTGCCTCACCTGCCTGGGCACGTACGCGCTCACCATCGGCTTCGCGATCGCCGCGATGGGCATGCTCGGCGGGCCGGCGCTCCCCTCGGGCAACGAGTTCCTCCCCGGGCTGGGCTGGTCGTTCGCGCTCGCGGCGCCGGTGTACTTCGGGCTGCTGTACCCGGGTCAGCACACGCCCGCGAAGCCGGCGGGAGAGGCGATGGTGAAGAAGCTCGACGCGCACGACCCGAACGACTTCGGCGCGCTGCTCGCGACCCTGCCCGAGCGCGACAAGCTGGCCACGTCGTGGGCGCGCGACCAGTTCAAGAAGTCGCAGCCGAAGGACACCTCGATGTTCCCGGTGCACCTGCGCAAGGGTGACGAGAAGGCGCCGGTGCGCATGGTGGAGTTCAGCGACGTGCTCTGCGGGCACTGCGCGCAGTTCGAGACGCTGCACCACGAGCTCGAGCGCATGGCCCCGCCGGGCACCCTGTCCTTCGAGCCGCGCTACTACCCGCTCGACGGCGAGTGCAACCCGGACATCCCTTCGAAGTCAGGCAACGGGGTGCGGTGCTACGGCGCGAAGCTGCAGATCTGCGCCGAGAAGTCGCCGCAGTTCTGGAAGATCCGCGAGGAGCTCTTCGCCAACCAGCACCAGCTCGACCTCGGCGTGATGCTGTCGATCGCCACGCGCCACGGGCTCGACGGCGCCTCGCTCAACGAGTGCATCAAGTCGCCGGAGACCGCCAGCCGCCTCGCGGAGGACATCGCCTACGCGAAGCTCCACGGCATCGAGGGCACGCCGATGGTCCTCGTCAACGGGCGCGTGGCGCCGGCGGTCGCGCCGTTCATCGTGGGCCTGGTGCTCGCGAAGGCCGACGCCGACGCGGCGTACTTCCAGACGCTGCCTCCACCGCCGGTGGAGTGAGCCGTGGCCGACGAGAAGAAGCCGTTCCACAACCCCTTCGCCGCGCTCGGCGGGCTGCGCGACGCGCTCCCCGCGGGGCCGGAGAAGAAGCCCGAGGAGAAGAAGGTGAAGCTCCCGCCGCGCGCCGTGGTGCGGCTGGAGCGCGCCGGGCGGCGCGGGAAGGAAGTCACCCTCGTCGAGCACCTCGAGCTGAAGCCCGACGAGCGCGAGCAGTGGTTGCGGGAGCTCAAGGGCGCGCTGGGCTGCGGCGGCGCGCTCGAGGAGGAGGCCCTCGTGCTCCAGGGCGACCTCCGCGAGCGCGCGGCGAAGTGGCTCGAGAAGCGCGGCGTGAAGAAGGTCACCATCGCCAACTGAATCACTCGAGGGCGCGGCTGAGCTCCACCGCGAGCGGCGAAGCGGCCGAGACGTGGAGCCCGCGCATCGAGAACTCGGTCGTCGGCCCGACCTCCCACTCGTCGCTCCAGTCCCGCGGCACCGGGTCGAGGAGGTGCAGCGCGAGCACTCGCAGCTCCCCGTGCTTCGCGCGCGCGACCACCTCGGCGCAGCGCACCAGCTGCTCGCCCGAGAAGCGGGAGCGCGGGAGCGCGACGGTCAGCATCTGGAGCGGACGCGCCGACTCGAGCGAGAGGAGCTCCCGAACCAGCCGCGGCAGCTTTGGACGCGCCGGTGGCGAGGGCTCGACCCAGCGGCCACGGAACCACTGCGGCTGTCCGGCGGTCCAGCTCTGGAGGCGCGCCTCGACGATGAAGCCCCGGCGCCACGAGAGCTGGCACAGCGAGGTGGCGGTGCGCAGCGCCCCGAGCAGGTGCCGATCGTTGCGCGCGAGGTGCTGCGCCTCGGCCCGCGCCAGCCGCGCGTCCGACGGAAAGCGCTCGCGCGCGAGCTGGAGCTGCACCAGCTCCCCGCGCGGATCGCCGCGCACCTGGAGCAGGTCGGCGAACACCGACATCGCGGCCGTGTCATCGAGCGGTGGGAGGGCGGACATGCCCGTCCGACGGTGCGCCCACGCCAAACCGGACGACGTCAGCCCATGAGATTCGGCCAGTTGCGGCTCAGCCACTCGCGCCGGGCCTCGGTGTCCGCCCAGCCCGGACCGGTGACGTCGACGCGGCGAGAGAAGGCGAACAGCCCCTCGAGCTGGCTCAGGGCGCGACGCGCAAAGGCGGCGTCGTGCACGAGCAGCAGCGCCTCGCTCTCCCAGAAGGCCGAGGTGACGTCGAGGTTGGCGCTCCCCACGGCGACCAGCTCCTCGTCGCGCACGTAGAGCTTGGCGTGCACGTTCGGGAAGACGCGCCGGAGCGTCGGGTGCGGCACCGCGTACTCCCAGCCCTCCGCGCCCGCGCGCAGCAGCGGGTCGATGCGCGAGCGCACCAGCTCGTCGGCGAGCTCGCGGTAGGTACCGCCCACGAAGGGCAGATCATCACCCCACCGGGGTCGCACGCTCCCGAAGAGGATGCGCACCTCGACGCCGCGCCCCAGGGCGCGCAGCACGGCCCGCTGCAGCTCGAGCGAGTACGGGAAGGTGTTCACCAGCACCACGCGCGCGCGCGCCCCGTCGATGAGCTCGCGCTGGGCCTCGAAGGTGTACGCGTCGGACAGCCCGCGGTGCGCCACGAAGCGGCAGCGCATCGACCCCGCTGGAGGAGGCGTCACCACCTCGAAGGGCGCGCCGCCCACCTCGGTCCAGTCGGCGAGGAAGGCGCGGTCGAGCGTCTCGACGAGCGGGCCGCGCAGCGCCGCCGACGCATCGGCCCACGGCACCTCGCCCCACGGCGTCTTCGACGACAGCCGCCCGTCGTGGAAGCCGCGGTAGTAGCGCCCGCCGAGGTTGCGCCCGCTGACCGTCGCGTCGTGGCCGTCGATGATGACCAGCTTGCGGTGGTTGCGGCGCTTCAGCGCCACGAGGTTGGGCAGGCCCTCGAGCTTCCCGAACACGCGCACCTCGACGCCCGGCGCCGCCGAGAGCCGCTCGAGCACCGCGTTCTTCGCGCCGTACGCGTCGTGCAAGCTGTAGAGCGCGTCGACGAGCACCCGCACCTCGACGCCGCGGGCCGCAGCGCGCGCCAGCGCCTGGCCGAACTCCTCGGCGGTCTCGTCCTCGTCGACGATGTAGCTCTGCCAGTGCACGCGCTGCTTCGCCGCGTCGATCGCGTGCAGCAGGCGCGCCCGCGCCTGACCGTTCTCGAGCTCGAGCTCCACGGCGTTGCCCGGCACGAGCGCGGCGCCGCTCAGCCAGCGCCAGCGAGCCTCCGCCTCCACGGGCACCTCGGGGCAGCGGCTGAGCGCCGCGCTCGGGCTCCGGCGAGAGAGGGTCGCGGGTGTCCACACCGCGAAGTCGCGCGTCTCGAGCTCGTGCGCGTCGGAGGTGACGATCGCCCCGACCCGCGCCCCGCGCGCGACCAGCCGGTTGGCCAGCCGCAGCAGCCGGAGCCCGTCGACCGCCTGCGGCACATCGAGCGCGTTCGCGTCGTCGAGCCAGGCGCTCGCGTCGATGAGCCCGAGCGGCCCGCCCCACGGCAGCGCGGCGTCGAAGCGGCTGCGCAGCGCCTCGAGCGTCTCCGAGGCGCGCAGGCGCACCACCACGCACTCATGCTCGCTCGCGAAGGGCTCGAGCTCCCCCAGGCGCTCGACGGGAAACGCAGGGTCGATGAGCACCAGCGGCCGGCTCCGCAGCACGCGGGCCGTCGCCGCCAGCAGCGCGGAGCTGAGCGCCAGCGTCTCTCCTGGCGGCGGCAGCCAGTCCGAAGGCACCTCCACCACACCCTCCTCGTGACGGAGCGGCGGCCGTGGCTGCGCACCGACCACCAGGAACGTCTCGTCGTCGGCGAGGCTCGTGCGCCCCAGCACGCTGGCGCGCTCCACGCTCACCGGTGCCCGCTCGGAGCCGGCGAGCCGGAGCGTGTCGGAGGCGACCAGCCGCTCCGCCAGCGCCGGCGTCTCGACGCGGTGGAGCACGAGCAGCGGCACCTCCGCGACCTCGAGCGCGTGCGCGGCCACCAGCCCGGTCGCGACCTGCCGAAGGAGCGAGGCCTGCATCGCCGAGACGATCAACAGCCCGACGCCGTGCGCGCGCGCCTCATGCTCGAGCAACGCGACGGGGCTGACCCGCGACGTGCGCAGCTCGACCTCGAGCCCCGGCAGCAGCGCGCGGAGCGTCGCCTCGAGCCGCTCGTGCTCCGCTGGCGCGAGCTCACCGACGAAGGCGAGGACCTCCCGCCGAAGGGGCAGCGCGCGCACCGCGCTGGTGAGCGCACCGTACGCCGTGGCCTCGGTCGGCACCGCGAGACCGACGCGCGCGAGGTCGGTCACGACACAGCGGGCGCCCACCGAGAGCACGTCGAAGCCCTGGCGCGACGCGAGCTCGACGATCGCCAGCGCGCGCGTGCGCTCGGAGTGCGCAGGCCACGGCCCGACGACGACGAGCGAGGCGCGCTGCCGGCGCGCGACCGCGGACGACTGCGCCGGGTCGAAGAGGGTCTCGACCGAGGCGACGCCGAGCGCATCGAAGATCGCGACCAGCGGCTCCTCGGCGTGCCGCGGCGTCAGCCCTTCGCCGCCGAGCATGGCGACGTGCAGGCTCGCGCCCGGAACCAGGCGGCGCGCCAGCTCGAGCGTCGGCGTGAACGTCGCGCCCGCCTCGATGATCACCACTACGCGGCCAGCGTCAGGGGTGATCATCGCAGCCCTCGCTCACTTGCGGCGCGGCTCCATCCGGCCCCGCGCCGAGCCGAAGCGCGGCTTGTCACCGAACGACTTCTTCTCGCCGAAGCGCGGCTTGTCACCGAACGACTTCTTCTCGCCGAAGCGCGGCTTGTCGCCGAACGACTTCTTCTCGCCGAACTCGCGCTTCTCACCGAAGCGGGGCTTGTCACCGAACGACTTCTTCTCGCCGAACTCGCGCTTCTCACCGAAGCGCGGCTTGTCGCCGAACGACTTCTTCTCACCGAAGCGCGGCTTGTCGCCGAACGACTTCTTCTCGCCGAACTCGCGCTTCTCGCCGAACGACTTCTTCTCGCCGAACTCGCGCTTCTCACCGAAGCGTGGCTTGTCGCCGAACGACTTCTTCTCGCCGAAGCGTGGCTTGTCGCCGAACGACTTCTTCTCACCGAAGCGCGGCTTGTCACCGAACGACTTCTTCTCCCCGAAGCGCGGCTTGTCACCGAACGACCGCTTGTCACCGAAGCGCGGCTTGTCGCCGAACGACTTCTTCTCGCCGAAGCGCGGCTTGTCCTGCGCAGCGGGCGCCGCCACTTCGTCATCCGGCGACGGCACCTCACCCGCGGGCGCGTCCTCCGCCCGGAACAGCTCCTGCTGCGCGTCGATCTTCCGTGGCGCCGACGCGCGCGGGCGTGGGGCCGAGGCCCTCGGCGCACGCTCGGGGCGGCCGGCCCGCTCGACCTCCACGCGGACCTTGCGGCCGCGGATCTTCGTCGCGTGGAGCGCTTCGATCACCTGCTCCACGGTCTCCGACGGCACCTCGACGCGCGAGGTGAACTCGTCGACGCGGATGCCATCGATCTGCCGCGACGGGATGTTGGCCTCGTTGGCGATCGCGCCCACGAGATCCTGCGGCCGGACACCAGCGCGCGCGCCGAGGCTCAGCGTCAGCGCGGTCATGCCCGGCTTGCCGCCGCGCGAACGCGGGCCACGCTCACCACGCTCAGTACGTTCACCACGCTCACCGCGCTCAGCACGTTCACCACGCTCCGGGCGTTCGCCTCGCGAGCTGCGACCGCGCCGGTCCTCGGCGGGGAAGTCGGCGGTGTCGCTCTCGTGCGGCGGGAAGAGCTTCGCCTGGAGCAGCAGCAGCGCCGCGCCAGCGACCGCCTCGAGCGTGCTGCCGTCGGCCGCCTTGTTCGCCAGCTCGACGAAGTCGGGCAGCCGCGGGTCCTCGAGGGCCGCCTTGACGCGCGCGGCGACGGTCTCCGAGCGGCGGCCGTCGAGCTGCGCGCGGGTGGGCACGGGCTCGACGGGGACCTTCTTCTTGATCTGCCGCTCGACGTTCCCGAGCAGCCGCAGCTCGCGCGGGTCGAGGAACGAGAGCGCGACGCCTTCTTTGCCGGCGCGGCCGGTGCGGCCGATGCGGTGCACGTAGACCTCGGGCGAGGTCGGCAGGTCGAAGTTGACGACGTGGCTCAGGTTCTCGACGTGGAGGCCGCGCGCCGCGACGTCGGTCGCCACCAGCACCCGCACCGCGCCCTCCTTGAAGCGCTTGAGCACGCCGTCGCGCTGCTCCTGGGTGAGGCCGCCGTGGAGCGCCGCCGGCTCGTAGCCCGAGCGCATCAGCACGTGCGTGAGCTCCTCCACCTCGAGGCGCGTGCGGCAGAAGATGATCGCGCTCTGGGGCGTCTCCCACTCGAGCACGCGCATCAGCGCCGCTTCCTTCAGCTTGCGCTGCACCACGTACGCCGCCTGGCGGATGTTGGGCAGCGTGCCCGCCTCGACCGAGCGCGCGGCGATCGTCACCCGCACCGGGTCCTTGAGGTGCTTCTCGGCGATCTTCGCGATGCGCGTCGGCAGCGTCGCCGAGAAGAGCGCCGTCTGCCGCGTCGCCGGGAGCTCGTTGAGGATCGACTGGAGATCCTCCTCGAAGCCCATGTCGAGCATCTCGTCGGCCTCGTCGAGCACCACCACCTTGACGTTCTTGAGCTGCAGCGTCTTGCGCTTGATGTGATCGAGCGCGCGACCGGGGGTGGCGATCACCACGTCGGCGCCGCGCTTGAGCGGGCGGATCTGCTGGAAGATCTCCTGGCCGCCGTACACCGCGAGCGCGTTCACGCCGATGCCCGCGCCGTACTTCTGCACCGCCTCGGCCACCTGCATCGCCAGCTCGCGCGTCGGCACCAGCACCAGCGCCTGCGCCTCGAACGGGCGGCGATCGGCCGCGGAGATCTTCTCGAGCATCGGCAGCGCGAAGGCCGCCGTCTTGCCGGTGCCGGTGGCCGCCTGCCCCAGCACGTCGCGCCCCGAGATGAGCGCGGGGATGGTCTCGCGCTGGATCGGCGTCGGCTCCTCGTAGCCGAGGCCCTTGAGCGCCGTCAGCACCTCGGCGCGGAGCCCGAAGGCGTCGAAAGTGGCAGGTGCGGGAGCCGAAGGAGATTCCATGCCGCCCCGATACGCGTTTCCCTCCCGCGGCGCCACTCCCGGGTCCCTGCGGACCCGAGTCAGCCCCCGCGCGTCACTCCGGGCCGGAGGGCCTCAGCCGATCCGCTCCAGCACGAGCGGGCGCGGAGCCGGCGCCTTCGTGCCGAGGGAGTACGCGGCGATGACGCGCTCCGAGACCTCCTTCACCCGCCCGTCATCGTTGACGTGCATGGTGACCAGCGGCTCGCCAGCCTTCACCGCGTCGCCGACCTTCTTCTCGAGCATGAAGCCCACCGCGGGGTCGATGACGTCGCTCGACTTCGCGCGCCCCGCCCCGAGCGCCATCGCCGCCAGCCCGATCGCCTCGGAGTTGATGGCCGACACCACGCCGTCGGCGGGCGCCAGCACCGGCACCGTCTTCCGCGCCCGCGGGAGCTTCGACAGGTCGCGGATCGCGTCGGGGTTGCCGCCCTGCGCGGCGACGATCTCGCAGAGCTTCTTCTCGGCGGCGCCGCTGTCCATCGCCGCGAAGAGGAGCTTGCGCGCCTCGGCGTCGTCCTTCGCCTTGCCCCCGAGCACGAGCATCTCCGCGGTGAGCGCGAGGGTGATCTCGGTGTAGTCCGCCGGCGCCTTGCGCCGGAGCATCTCGACCGCCTCGATCACCTCCAGCGAGTTGCCGACCGCGCGGCCGAGCGGCTGATCCATGTCGGTCAGCAGCGCGACGACCTTCTTCCCCATCTCGCTGCCGATGCCGATCATCGTGGTGGCGAGCGTGCGCGCGTCTTCGAGGGTCTTCATGAACGCGCCGCTGCCGACCTTCACGTCGAGCACCAGCGCGTCGATGCCCTCCGCCAGCTTCTTCGACATGATCGACGACGCGATGAGCGGGATGCAGTCGACCGTCGCGGTGACGTCGCGCAGCGCGTAGAGCTTCTTGTCGGCGGGCGCGAGCGTGGCGGTCTGACCGATGAGGCAGCAGCCGAGGTCCTTCACCAGCCGGCGGTAGTCGGCGACCGAGAGATCGACGCGGAAGCCGGGGATCGACTCGAGCTTGTCGAGCGTGCCGCCGGTGTGGCCCAGCCCGCGGCCGGAGATCATCGGCACCGGCACCCCGCACGCCGCCGCCAGCGGCGCCAGCGAGAGCGACACCTTGTCCCCCACGCCGCCGGTGGAGTGCTTGTCGACCTTGATGCCCTTCGTCTCCGAGAGATCGAGCACCTCGCCGCTCTCGAGCATCGCGCGCGTCCACGCGCCGAGCTCGACCTTCGACAGGCCGCGGAAGAACACGGCCATGCACATCGCGCTCATCTGGTAGTCGGTGACCTCACCCTTCGTGTACGCGTCGATGAAGGCGCGGATGTCCTTCGGGTCGAGGGGTTTGCCGTCACGCTTGGTCTTGATGAGCTCGTAGGGAAGCATGGGACGGACAAGGTACGCGCGAGCGCCCACCTCGGCCACTTCTTGAGGCATGGTGCGCGCCATGAAGCACGCCTCCCTCTTCCTGCTGTCCGCCCTCGCCCTCGTCGCCTGCAAGAAGGACTCGCCGTCGACGCCCGAGGCGCCGAAGACCGTCGCCCCCGTCCCGAAGCCGCTCGTGGTGGGGCTGGTGACCGACGTCGGTGGCCGCGGCGATCAGTCCTTCAACGACTCCGCGCTGCGCGGGCTCGAGGCCTGGGCCGCCAACCAGAAGTCGGTCGACGGCAAGTACGTCGCGCTCACGGCGGAGGAGCGCAAGGCCACGCTGCCCGCCGAGCTCGAGAGCCGCATCGTGCCGCTGGGCGTCAAGCCGCTCGTGGTGCAGAGCAAGGCGCAGGAGGACTACCAGCCGAACCTCCAGCTCATCGTCGACCAGGGCGCGGATCTCACCGTGGGCACGGGCTTCATGCTCGAGAACGCGGTGGAGACCGTGGCGAAGCAGAACCCGTCGGCGAAGTTCCTGCTCATCGACTCGCCGCTCCTCGACGCGAAGGGCGCGCCCGTCTCGCTGCCCAACGTGCGCACGGTCGTCTTCAAGGAAGAGGAGGGCAGCTTCCTCGTCGGCGCGCTCGCCGGGCTGGTGGCGAAGGACAAGGTCGGCTTCGTCGGCGGCATGGAGATCCCCCTCATCAAGAAGTTCGAGGCCGGCTTCCGCGCGGGCGTGAAGACCACCAACCCGAAGGCCACGGTGCTCGTGCAGTACACCGGCAGCTTCGACAACGTCGCCCACGGCAAGCAGGCCGCGCAGGATCTCGTCTCGAAGGGCTGCGAGGTGGTGTTCCACGCGGCGGGCAGCGACGGCAACGGCGTGATCCAGGCGGTCAAGGAAGCGCACGCCGCGGGCAAGACGGTGTACGCCATCGGCGTCGACTCCGATCAGTCGCACCTCGCGCCCGAGGCGGTGCTCACCTCGATGGTCAAGCGCGTCGACCTCGCGGTGTGGCAGGCGGCGAGCGATCTCAAGGCGGGCCGGTTCTCGGCCGGAGATCTCACCATGGGCCTCAAGGAAGGCGGCGTCACCGCGGCGCCCGTTCGCCTCGAGCTGCCGGACCTCGCGGCGAAGCTCCAGAAGGTCGAGGCGCTGCGCGCGAAGATCGTCGCCGGCGAGGTGAAGGTGCCGTCGAACACCGCCGACCTCGAGACCTTCACCGCCCCCTCGCTCTGAGGCAGGGCGTCAGTCGGCGAGCGCCAGCACGGGCGCAGGGCCGCTGGTGCAGAACGTCACCGCGTCGATGCCGTGCACCCGCGGCCCGCTGACCCCCGCGGGGTGGAGCCAGCGCGGCTGGTCCGAGCGGAACGAGCGCTCGCCCGCCTCGACCGTGAAGGTCACCCCCTCCGGCAGCTGCGCCGCGAAGCCGACGATGGTCGCGCTGCTCTCGTCGACCTGCGTCCACTCCGCGAACCGCACCGTGCGGCCCGCGAGCTCGACCTCGAGCGGCAGACGGCCGACCTCGTCCGCGCCGACGCGGACACACTGCGTGGTAACGGCGGCCACGGCCGCCTCGAGCTTCGCGGCCGGCGCGCCACGGGTACATCCACACACCAGCGCCAGAACTCCGATGATCACTCGCATAGGTCGGCCCCCGCCCCTCCGCAGAGCAGGGCTCAGG
>JBMORD010000119.1:0-2435 GCA_049322495.1 Myxococcota bacterium
GGCGCGAGCAGCAGGAGCGTCAGCACCTTGACCGTCGACTCCACGTCGATCTCGGGCTTCGTGGCGCGCACCGCGAGGAGCGGCAGGAAGTACGGGATGACGAAGAGCACGAAGCCGAAGGCCACCAGCGGCGCGGCGGCGAGCCACAGCAGGTTCCTGACGACGAACCACGCGACGGTCAGCGACCGGTAGCGCGAGGTGAGGTCGTCGGGCGTCACCGAGAGCAGCCCCAGCCGCCGCTGGAACGAGGCCAGGTCCCGCTTGAGCGACTCGAAGCGCTGCGGCTGCTCGTCGCGCAGCAGCGCCATGCCGCGGGCGAAGCCCTTCAGGCGCTCGGCGTCTCCAGGCAGGTCGCCCTTCGTCAGGGCGAAGAGCGCCTCGGCGGTGGCGACGATCGGCAGGTCCTCCCACGCCTCGAGGTTGAGCGTCACGCGCCGGAGCGCGTCGGCGATCGCCCCGGTGAAGCGGCGCGCCGCCTCGTGCGGATCCTCGCCCGCCTGCTCGAGGAAGGCCCGGGCCTCGAGCGGTGCGCCGACCTCGACGTGCACGCGGCTGCGGAACAGGTTCTTCGCTTCGTAGGTGATGCCGACCGGCACCAGCTTCACCGCCGCGCCCTGGCGCGCCGCCTCGAGCGCGATGCGCGCCGCACCCGTCTTGAGCTCCGCGAGCTGCGGCTCGCTGTGGCTCTTCCCCTCGGGGAAGAGGGTGATCGCCCGCCCGGCGAGCAGCGCGGCGATCGACGCGGTGAGCGTGCCCTCGTTCTTCGTGGTGTCCCCGGGGCCGTCCTGCTTGCGGAAGACCGGCAGCGCATCGAGCCCGCGGAGGATCTGCCCCAGCACCGGCATGCGGAAGAGCGGCTCCTTCGCGAGGAAGGTGACCGGGCGGCGCGCGAGGATGAAGAGGATCCCGGGATCGATCAGGCCGTTCGGGTGGTTCCCGACGAACATCACCGGCCCGTCGGTCTGCAGCCCGCCGTGCGGATCGACGGGCGCCTCGAGGCGGAAGAACAACCGCAGCGCGAGCGACGCCACGGCCCGGAAGAGCCGGTAGAACATTTCAGTGCTTGTCTCCGGGCGGCGGCTGGGGCGGCGAGGTGCGCTCGAGGAACTTCTCCTGCTTCTCGTAGCCCCCGCGCTCGAGCCGCCGCGCCTCGATCAGATCTGCCGATCGCTTGAGGATGTCGGCGAGGTAGCGGAACCCGTGCGCCAGCGCCTTCTCGATCTGCTCCTCACGCTCGCGACGGGCGGCAGAGGAGTTCTCCTTTCGAAAGAAGCGCAGCGGCATGGCGGCCCTGCTTCTACCCCGTTCCGCCACCACCCGGAACGGTGCTACGGCGAGCGGCATGAGCATCAAGCGCGTCGGCTTCCTCGGCATGGGCACCATGGGTGCTCCGATGGCAAAGAACCTCAAGAAGAAGGGCTTCGAGGTGGTGGTGTGGAACCGCACCGCCGCGCGCGCCGAGGCACTCAAGGCCGAGGGCATCGAAGTCGCGAAGAGCCCCGCCGCGCTCGTCGAGCAGGTCGACGCCTTCTGCACCTGCGTCGCCGACCCCTCGGCCGTGATGGGCGTGGCCAGCGAAGCCTTCGAGACGGCACGGCGCGGCCAGCTCTTCATCGACTTCTCGACGGTGTCGGTCGAGCTGGCGCGCGATCTCGCCGAGCGCTTCGGAGCGCTGGGCGTCGACTTCGCGGACGCCCCCGTCACCGGCAGCCGCAGCGGTGCCGAGAAGGGCACGCTGGTGATCATGACCGGCTGCAGCGAGGCGACGCTCGCGCGCGCGATGCCGATCTTCCAGGCCGTCGGCGAGAAGGTCGTGCACTGCGGCGACGTCGGCGCCGGCACGCAGGTGAAGCTCGCGGGCAACGCGCTGATCGCGGCCATGCTGCAGGCGTTCAGCGAGGGGATGCTGCTGACGAAGAAGGCCGGGCTCGACCCGCGCAAGTTCATCGAGGTGGTGCAGGCCTCGGGCTTCCGCTCGCCGTACTTCGACTTCAAGGGCAAGGCGCTGCTCGAGCGCGACTTCACCACGCACTTCTCGATCGATCTGATGCACAAGGATCTGTCGCTGTTCGTCGACAACGCCGCGAAGCACCGCGTGCCGACGCCGAGCGGCGCCGCGATGCGCGAGACCTACAACGTCGCTCGCGCCGCGGGCCTCGGCGACAAGGACATCACCGCGGTGATCACCGCCTACGAGAACCTCGTCGGCACGAAGGTGAGCTGATGCGCTGGACGGTCGTCGCCATCTCGAGCGGGGTGGTGCTCGGCGGCGCCGTGCTCGCATCACGCGCGCTGCTGAGCGATCCGGAGCTGCCCCCTCCCCCGCCCGCCGCCCCGGCCCAGGTGCTCACCGTGCGCCCGCCGCCGGTCGCGCCGCCGACGCTCGCACCGCCGCCCCCCCAGCCGCCCGTCCCGCCCCAGGCCGCGCCTCCGCC
>JBMORD010000120.1:0-18287 GCA_049322495.1 Myxococcota bacterium
TCGGCGATGTCCTCGTACTCCAGGCCCTTCTTCCTGAGCCGCACGATCGCTCGGCGGGTTCGCTGGTCCAGTGCCATGCCCCGCGAAGATCACGTTCGACGATCCTCAGCAAGCGGGTTCAGGGGTAGTGGACAGAAACCCCGATGATGCCTCAGCGCCCCTCCGCCGAGGTAGAAAGTCGTCGATGAGCCGAAGAGGAGACAGAGCGGCCGCCCTCGTCCTGCTGGCGTGTAGTGGACAGAAACCCCGATGAGGCCGTTTGTAGGTGGACACCTTCTGAAGAAGATCAGCCGCGGTCCGAGCAGCTCGGGAAGTACGCGCCACGGGTCGAAGCCGCGACCGTGGATCGACAAGTAAGTGGCGAGGAGCCAAACACCAAGGCCCTCCGGATTTCTCCGGAGGGCCTCGAGTTACCTCTGTGGAGCTAAGCGGGATCGAACCGCTGACCTCCTGAATGCCATTCAGGCGCTCTCCCAGCTGAGCTATAGCCCCGACTTGTGGGCGCGGCGTTTATCGCTTCTTCGCGTGGCCCGCCACACCTTTCGACGCAGAGGCCATTTTTTCCTGAAGGCGCTTGGCGATCTCTGCCCCTTCGGCCAGCAGGTCGTTGATGGAGGCGTTCTGCGCCCGGATCTTCTGCGTCACCGCCTCCAGCGACTTCCGCACCGACGAGAGGTTCGACGGCAGGGCCAGCTTGCCCTTGCTCACCTCCGCCCACACCGCCTCGCCGAGGTCGCGGTACGCGCGATCGAGGTCGCGCTCGAGCATGTTCGACGACACCTTCGCCTGGGCGATCGAGGACGCGTGCTCGACCTGCTCCCGCAACACGGCCAGCTGGGCCTGCGCCTCGTCCCACGCGGCCTGGATCTGACGGAGCACCTCGGACTGCTGGTTCGACTGCGCCTGCGGAGAAAGACGATCGGGCATGGCGCCGAACGGTATCAGGACTTCTTCAGCCGCGCGCCGAAGAACCCGCCGCCCTCCAGCCGGTGCGGCCACACCCGCAGCGACTCCTCGAGCCGGAACTCCGGCGCCTCAGCGAGGAAGCGCTCCACCACGCCCTCGTTCTCTTCCCGCAGCACCGAGCACGTCCCGTAGACGATCGTCGCCCCGCCCTTCAGCCGCTTCGCCACGTCGCGCAGCAGCCCCACCTGCGTCGTCGTCAGCTCGTCGATCTGCTTCGCCGTCAGCTTCCACTTCTGATCCGGCTCCCGCCCCAGCGTCCCGGTGCCGCTGCACGGCGCGTCGATCAGCACCAGGTCGGCCAGATCGATGCGCGGCGGGCTCGGGAAGCTCACGTGCCGCAGCTTGAGCTCCCCCACCCGGCTCCGCGCCTCCTTGAGCCGCTTCTCCGACAAATCCCACGCGAAGACCCGCCCCGTCGGCGTCACCGCGTCGGCCAGCACCAGCGTCTTCCCGCCCGCCCCCGCGCAGTAGTCGACCACCGTCTGCCCCGGCTGCGCCTGGCAGAACGCCGCCAGGAGCTGGCTGCCGAGATCCATCACCTGCAGCCGCCCCTCCTTCATCCACCGCGAGTCGAAGATCGCCCGGCTCCCGTCCACCACGCGGATCGCGTCGGGCAGCTCCGCACACGCCTCGACCTCGAGCCCCTTCGCCTTCAGCTCCGGGAGCAGCGCCTCGCGCGAGCCCGCCGGCCGCACCCGCAGGGTCAGCGTCGGCTCGCGGTTGAGCGCCTCGAGCACCGCCTCCAGCTCGCCCGGCGGCGCCACCGCGGCGATCCGCTCCGCCAGCCACGTGGGGAACGAGTGCCGGTTCGCCGCCTGATCGAGCGGCGTCGACCCGAAGTCGAGCTCCACCGTCCGCTCCAGCTCTGTGCGAATGAGCTGATCGGGAATGCCCCGCGGGCGGATCGGCCCGGGCAGCCCCACCTCGGTCATGATCTTGTCCACCCCCGCCCCGCAGATCTCCCGGCGCCAGAGCGCGTAGCGGAAGATCGCCTGGTCCTCCGGCAGGTGGAGCTTCGCCGTCGAGTACCCGCGCGTGCCCGCCGAGAGGTTGAGCCGCCGGAGGTGCCGCGACAGCTCCCGCGTGGCGAAGGCGATGAAGCGCCGCTCCTTGCCGCCAAGGTTGCCGCCCTCGGCCAGCGCCTCGCTGATCGCCCGCCGCATCGGCGTGCCCTTGATCACCGCCACGTGCGCCTCGAGCACCGCCGTCGCCGCC
Source organism: Myxococcota bacterium (assembly GCA_049322495.1). GTDB lineage: Bacteria > Myxococcota > Myxococcia > Myxococcales > Myxococcaceae > Archangium_A. The sequence goes on from JBMORD010000120.1 coordinate 2,182, forward strand.
TTCCGCGACGCGATGCCGACGATCTCTCCGGTGCTCGTCCGCTCTTCCTGACTCACGCCGGCGGCCTTACCAAGCGCCGCGCTCGAAACGCACGCGGGTTCTGGCCCTCGCCGCCCGACGGCGCTATGGCGCGACCCAATGTCCAGACTCCTGCTGGCCGCAGCCGTGCTGTCTGTCTGCGCGCTCCTCGAGCCGCGGCAGGCCCTTGCCCAGACCACGCCCACCGAGGCCGACGCCGGCCTCCCGCCGCCCGACGACGCCGGCGTGCTCGCCGAGGCCCCGGCTGACGAGCTCGACGGCCCCGACGAGCCCACCGAAGAGCCTTCGCCCGAGGAGCTCACCGCCGCCCCCGCAGTCGATGCCGGCTGGCGCTACACCGCCGAGCTCTCCGACGAGGAGCTCGCCCGCCGCTGGAAGGAAGACCCCGCCTCGCTGGGCAGCATCTCCATCGGCCGCCCCGAGGAGGGCCGGCTCATCAACGCGATGCCCTTCCCCGAGCCCCCCGACGGCGGCGCGTGGGCGGTGATCGTCCCCGAGTCGTGCTGGACCACCCAGGAGACCGCCGACGCGATCATCGGCGCGGCCAACCAGCTCCGCGAGTGGTTCCCCGAAGGCGCGCCGGTGCGCGTGGGCCAGGTCAGCGGGAAGGAAGGCGGCTACCTCCCGCCGCACATCACGCACCAGAACGGCCGCGACATCGACATCGGGCTCTTCTACCCCGGCCCCGAGCCGTACCGGATCAAGGAGCGCGAGAAGGTGATGGACGTGCCCATGAACTGGGCCTTCGTGAAGGCGATGCTCACCCACGGCGACGTCCAGTACATCCTCCTCGACAAGCGCGTGCAGAAGGTCCTCTACGACTACGCGCTCAAGCACGGCGAGAACAAGGCGTGGCTCGACGCGCTCTTCAACGCCGGCCCGCGCTCGGTCTTCCACCACGCGCGCAAGCACCGCGATCACTTCCACGTGCGCCTCTTCAACCCCCGCGCGCAGGAGCTCGCCCACCGCCTCGCCCCGCTCATGCCCGTGCGGCCCGACGAGAACATCGCCTTCCACCGCGTGAAGAAGGGCGACACCCTCGGGGGCATCGCGGTCCGCTACGGGAGCTCCGTCACCAAGCTCAAGAACGTCAACCGCCTCGCGAACAGCTTCCTCCGCGTGGGGCAGGTGCTGCGGGTGCCGTTGCGCGGGCCGTGCACCAACTGTCCCGTGCCGCCGCTGGTGGTGGTGCCCCCGCGCCGCGTGCCGCCGCCCATCAAGCAGGGCTGAAGGGTGCTCGAGCGCGCGCTCGTCGAGCGGAACGGCGACTTCATCCCCGAGATCTGGGCGGCTCCGGCGTGACAGCCGAGGTCTACGTCGACCTCCTGGTCGCGCGCTGGGAAGAGCTCACCGAGCTGCGCTGAGTGGCCCTCCCCGGACTCGAACCGGGATGCCAATGAAGGCGGCGGATTTTGAGTCCGCTACGTCTACCAGTTTCGTCAGAGGGCCCGACGACGACTCACTGACGCGCCTCATAGCAGAACCCGACCGTGACGAAAGCGCGCCGAGCGGTGTAGAGGGCCCGCGTCATGATCAATCTGGCGCTCTCCCTCGCGGCCGGCATCGTCGTCGCGCTCCTCGTGAAGCTGTTCGGCTTCAGCCTCGTCGCGGGCATCATCCCCGGCACCGTCGCCTTCCTCGCGGTGCTGGTGGTGCTCGGTCGCCGCACCTTCACCCAGCTCCAGGTCGTCGTGCAGGGCGTGCAGGCCGAGCTCTCGTCGATGACGGCCAACAAGAAGGAGCAGCAGGCCAAGGCCGAGAAGGCCATCAAGATGCTCGAGGCCGCCCTGCCCCTCGGCAAGTGGCAGTTCCTCGTGGAGCCGGAGATCCACGGGCAGATCGGCATGATCAAGCACCTCTTCAAGGACTACGACGGCGCGCTCGCCTCGTTCCAGAAGGCCAGCCAGCGCAACTACTTCGCCAAGGCGATGCAGGGCGCCATCTACTTCATGAAGAAGGACTTCCCCTCGATGCAGAAGGCCTTCGAGGACGCGGTCAAGCACGGCAACAAGGAGAGCCTGATGTGGGCCGCCTACGCCTGGTGCCTGCTGCAGAACAAGCAGAACGACGAGGCGCTCCAGGTGCTCTCGCGCGGCGTCCAGCAGAACCCCAGCGACGAGAAGCTCAAGAAGGCCCTCACCGCGCTCCAGAACGACAAGCGCCTCAAGATGTCCCCCTGGGAGCCGATGTGGTGGCAGCTCGGCCTCGAGCAGCCCGTCGCCCCCCAGCCGCAGTTCATCGGCGGTGGCGGCCGCCGCCGCGGCTTCATGCGCCGCTGAGCCTCACCCGCCGATCATCGTCAGCGCGTGCTCCGGGGCGACGAAGCGCGCGCCTTTCTCCTTGCGGAACCACGTCAGCTGCCGCTTCGCGTAGTGCCGCGTCGACTGGGCCACGTCGGCGATCGCCTCGGCCTCGGTCATCGTGCCGTCCACCACCTGCAGCGCCTGCGCGTACCCCACCGACCGCATCGGCGCCGCTGCCCGGTAGCCGCGCGCGACGAGCGCCCGGGTCTCCGCCACCAGCCCCGCCTCGAACATCTGCCGCGCCCGCAGGTTGATCTGCGCGTACAGCCGCTCCCGCTCCGGGTTGAGCACCCACAGCTCGTACTCGTAGCGATCGGCCGCGAACGAGTGCTCCTCGCGGTGCTCGCTCGCCGCCCGGCCCGTCAGCGCGTGGATCTCCAGCGCGCGGATCACCCGGAGCCGGTCCTGCACCGGGTGCTTCGCCGCCGTCGCCGGATCGACCGCCGCCAGCCGCGCGTGCAGCGCCGCGTTGCCCTCGCGATCGGCGAAGGCCTCCAGCTCCGCGCGCAGCGCCTCGTCGCGCGCCGGGCCGGGCATCACCCCGTGGAGCAGCACCCGCAGGTACAAGCCCGTGCCGCCCACGACGATCACCCGCTTCCCGCGCGCGCGGATGCCGGCGATCGCCTCGTCCGCGAGCTTCCCGTAGCGCGCCGCCGAGAAGTCCGGCTCGAGCGGATCGACGCACGAGATGAGGTGGTGCGGCACCGCGGCGAGCTCTTCGGCCGACGGCTTCGCGGTGCCGATGTCGAAGTGCCGGTAGACCTGCTGCGAGTCGGCGCTGACGATCTCCGCGTCGAGCCGCCGCGCGAGCGCGAGGGCGAGCGCCGTCTTCCCCGAGGCGGTCGGGCCGGCGATGACCAGCAGCGGGGCGGTCACTTCTTGAGCGCGGCCTGGACTTCCTTCGCCAGCAGCTCCGCGCCGTCCTGCGAATAGCCGCGGTGCACCGACGAGACCGTCCCATCGGGCCGCACCATGAACAGCGACGGGAGCGGCGACTTCGTGCCCAGCCACCGCCGCGCCACGATGTTGAAGCGATCCTTCGCCACCGGGAACGTCACCTTGTTCAGGGCGATCAGCTCCTCGATCTTCTTCTGCCCGTCGGGCTCGGTGTCGATCGCCACCAGCATCACCCGCAGCCCGTCCGCCGCGTACTTCTCGTGGAGCTGCTGGAGGTACGGCATCTCCTTCTTGCAGGGCCCGCAGAAGCTGGCCATGAACGACACCAGCAGCGCCTTCGTCTTCTTGTCCGTCGCCTCCGGGCCGACGAAGGAGTCGATCGCCACCGACGGCTGGCCGAACTCCTTCGCGTTGTAGACCGGCAGCCGGAAGCCGGGCGCGGGCTTGTCGACCTCCGCGAGATCGTCGGCGAGCGCGGGCACGGACACGAGCGAGAGCACCAGGAGCGAGCGGAGCATGTGCGAGGACCTCGAGACGAAGGGCGCGCCGGTCATGACGCGCGCTTGACCTGCTCATTCAGCCACGCCCGGAGCCCGTCGAGCGAGACCTCGACCTGCTCCTTCGGCGCGTCCTTCGGCAGGCGCATGTTGTCGATCTTGAGCGTGCGCGACTTGTGCTCCGCGTCGCCGTAGCTGGCGAACCACGCGGCGTTCACCTTGCTCGCCCGCTCCTTCTGCTTGCCGAGCTTTCCGCCGCGCGGGTCGAAGTCGACGTGGAAGCCCTCGTTGCGCAGGGCCATCACCAGGGCGATCGCGTCGTCGCGCTCCGGCCCGTCGAAGGTGCCCACGAAGAGTGTGGGCGCCGCACGGGTGGTGCCCTTCACCGACTCGAGCAGCATCACCAGGCGATCGAGGCCCATCGCGAAGCCCACCGCGGGCTTCTCCGGGCCGCCCAGCTCGTGCACCAGGCGATCGTACCGCCCGCCGCCGCACACCGTGCCCGCCGTGCCGAGCGCGTTCTCGCCCTTCGGCTGGTAGATGAACTCGAAGGTGGTGCGCGTGTAGTAGTCGAGCCCGCGCACCAGGCGCCGATCGATCTCGTAGGCGATGCCCAGCTTCTCGAGCATGCGGCGCACGGTGGCGAAGTGCTGCTTCGAGCCCTCGTCGATCGAGTCGAGGATCGCCGGAGCCGCGGCGATCGCCTCCTGGAGCGCCGCCTCCTTCGAGTCGAGCAGCCGCATCGTGTTGCGCTCGTAGGCCACCTTCGCCTCGTCGCTCATCTGGCCGACCAGCGGCGCGAAGTGCGCGCGGAGCGCCTCGAGGTACGCCGGCCGCGTCGAGCCGTCGCCCAGAGAGTTGAGGTGCAGCACCACGTCAGGCACGCCGATCTGCTTGAAGAACTCGGCGCACAGGGCGATCACCTCCACGTCCTGCGCGGGGTCGACCGAGCCGTAGGCCTCTGCGCCCAGTTGGTAGAACTGGCGGTAGCGCCCGGTCTTCATGCGCTCGTAGCGGAACATCGGGCCCATGTAGAACCAGCGCGTCAGGGGCTCGGTGTTGGCGATGCCGTGCTCGATGTACGCGCGGGCCGCCGGCGCGGTGCCCTCCGGCCGCATGGTGATCGACCGATCGCCCTTGTCGGTGAAGGTGTACATCTCCTTGCCGACGATCTCCGTCACCTCGCCCACCGAGCGCACGAAGAGCTCGGTGTGCTCGACGATCGGCGTGCGGATCTCGGAGAACCCGTAGCGGCCGAACAGCGCGCGCGCGACGCCCTCGATGCGCTGCCAGGTCTCGATCTGCGGGGGAAGGAGATCGTTCATCCCCTTCACGCCGGAGATCTTCGCGCCGCTCACTGGAACACTCCGAGCTTCTGGCCGAGCACCACCGGCGCGTCGGGCACCAGCGACGGGTCCCACGTCACGCGGCCCTTCTGGAACAGCATGATCACCGTCGAGCCCATCTCGAACATGCCGATCTCCCCGCCTTTCTCGATGGCGATCGACCGCGGGTAGGTGTGCGCCTTCGGGCCCTGGCCCTGGTGGGTGACGAGCTCGTCGTACGCGGCGTGAATGCGCGCCACGCACGTCGCGCCGACCGCGATGTACGCGCACTGGCCGGCCGGCGTGTCGAGGTACGTCACCAGCCGCTCGTTGATCGCGAACAGCGCGTCCTTGGTGCGCACCGACGCCTGGTTCACCGGCCAGAACTCGCCGGGCAGGTACTGGTAGCCGGTGATGTACCCGGGCAGCGGCGCGTGGAAGCGGTGGTAGTCGCGCGGCGAGAGGTAGAGCGTGATGAACGAGCCGTGCTCGAAGTCGAGCGCGCGGCGGGCGTCACCCAGCAGCTTGTCGACCGGGAAGCTGATGCCCTTGGCCTGCAGGCACGCGCCGCGCTCGATGGTGCCCAGCTGCGAGACGTGCGCGTCGACCGGGCTGGCCACCACGTTCGCGCCCATGTCGATGGTGCGCCGGCCGGGCTTGAGCTTGCGGGTGAAGAACGAGCCGAAGGTCGGGTAGTCCTCGATCGACCCCTCGGCCTCTTCGAGGTTCACCCCGTACTGCTTCGCGAACACCCGCATCACGGCCTGGTGCACCGCGGGAGGCACGGGGGCCCGGGTGGCCTTGCCGACGACCGTGGAGAGGGCCGACTTCGGCAACAGCCGCATCAACGTCATGAAGGTTTGATCGCGCATCGGAGAACGGCGGCTTTCTGGCCCCGCCCGCCGCCCGTCGCAAGGGCAAAGAAGCCCCCGAAGACCGGTCAGACGCCGAGGAAGAGCCGCTTGCCGAAGTTGAGCGCGAGATCGGCGTCGAAGATGCGCTGCGCCGAGGCCTGAATGTCGTACTCCACGCGGATGTACTCGACCGTGCGCGCCTCGGTGTCGTGCACCACGAAGCACGCGCGGTTGTCGTAGTCGCGCGGCTGGCCGACCGAGCCCACGCTGATGATGTACTTGTAGCCCTTCCGCACGCCGAACTTCTGGGCCACCACGTCGTTGACCTCGCCGGAGCCGATCGCGAACGCCTTGCACAGGTGGCTGTGCCCGATGAACGTCACCTCCGGCAGATCGCCGGCGAAGGGCGTCAGCTCGCGCGCCTGCTCGAGGGCGAAGATGTACTCGTAGCTCCGCGGCTCGATGGGCGAGCCGTGGCAGAAGCCGAGATCGCCGATGCGGTAGGTGTACGGGAGGCTCCGCAGCCACGCGAGGTTCTCGTCGTCGAGCTCGTTGGCCGACCAGTCGAGCGCGTGCCGGGCGGCGTCGTAATAGAACGAGTAGTCCATGCGGCCGGCGACGGCGGCGTCATGGTTGCCCAGCAGCGTGACCTCGGCGTTCTCGCGCACCAGCTTGCAGCACGGGTTGGGCGACGCGCCGTAGCCGACGACGTCACCGAGGCTGACGACGCGGTCCACCTTCAGCTTGTCGATCGTCTTGAGGACCTCGGTGAGCGCCTCGATGTTGCTGTGGATGTCCGAGATGATCGCGATGCGCAAAGCGTCCCCTGTGGCGGGAGAAGGTCAGTTGGCGGTGGCTGCTGCCGCCTGGGTGACTCCAGGCGCGCGGTCTTCTTCGATCAACCGACGTAGCGCGTCTCGCACGCCCTCGTCGACGTTTTCGAACGCGACGCCCATTCCCGGGGGCCCGCCCTGCCCCTCGAGCCGCGCCCAGACCACCCGGCCGGGCACCTCGACGCCCTGCGAGCCGAAGCGGAGCGTCGCGCGGCTCCCGCGCTCGAGCGGCGTGCTGGTGCGCAGGAAGAGGCCGCCCAGGCTCAGGTTCCCCACGCGGGCGTAGACGGTGATGTTCTCACCCTCGCACCACACGCGCAGTCGTGAGGGGATTCGCTCGTGCTTCCGGTTCTCGCTCACTGCGATGCCTCCGATGACGCAAGCTGCTTCCCTGCGCTCCCCCCGGATGGCACTGAACTGCCACCTGCCGTCGCTCACGGTCGCCGGCCTGACGAGCCTAGAGAGTCGCTCTCTCGACCGTCAATCGAGGCCGTCGATCAGTCTCAAAATGGTCTCACGCGCGCGCGGTTTTCACGACACGCGCGCACCCCGCCAACGTCCCCGAAACACGGCTGAGCGCAAGTACACTCGAGCTGATGACGACGCCCCGGCCCGTGCGGTACCGCTGCGAGATCCAGTCTCAGGTGGAGCTGGACGACGGCACCGCCCCGCTGCGCGCGCGCGTGCTGGAGCTCTCGGAGAGCGGCGCCTTCATCGAGGAGGTCCCCGCGCTGCGCGAGGTGCAGGCGGGCGACGGCGCGGTGCTCGGCATTCCGCTGCCGGGCGGCGAGCCGTGGGTGGCGCACGTGCTGGTCAGCCGCATCGGCACCGGGCGCATCGAGGTGAAGACGCCCCGCGCGGAGCACGTGAGCGTCTCGGTGCGCGGCTTCGGCGTGGAGTTCGATCGGCTCGACGACGACGAGCTCGAGCGGCTGCGCGACTTCCTCGAGCTGCTCGACAGCCGCTGATCAGATCCGCCGCGCGCCGAAGTCGTAGATCTTCTCGACGGCGATCTGCCGGTAGCGCTCGACCTTGAGGCTGCGCTGCGCGCAGTCCTGCACGAAGGAGCGCTCGTCGACCGTGCCTTCCTTCGCCAGGCGCTTCGCCTCGTCGCGGATCTGCCTGGCCGCCTCATGCGGGTGGAAGACGTACGACGCCGAGAAGTGGAAGTGCCCCCCGAAGGGGATGAGGCGCGCCTCGAGCACGTCGCCCGGCCCCAGGCCCACGATGTGGCGGCGCTCGGTGACGTCCCAGGTGATGCCGGTGAAGAGCCCCCGCAGCCGCACGGTGCCCGCGGCGATGCGCTTGACCTCGAACAGCCCGTGCACCGTCTCGGTGAAGGCGCGGAAGGCCGCGGCCCGCTCCGGGGTCTCGTCGCGCAGGGCGCGCTCATAGCGCTCGCGGGCGGGCGTCTTGCCGAAGTGCGGCGCCACCCGGTCGCACACGTAGTGCTCGAGGAAGCCCGACATGCGCAGCTCGATCTGCCGATCTTCGTCGAAGACCTCGCCGTTCTTGCCGAACCAGTCGGCGCGCGCGGCGAGCAGATCGTCCTTCGTCGCCTCGGGGGTGGCCCAGGCGATCAGCTCGTCGAGGAAGGGGTGCGGCGCGAGGCTCATCGGTCAGGCCAGCGGCCGCCCCGACATGAGGTCCGCGAAGCGCTGGAACAGGTAGCGCGCGTCGTGCGGGCCCGGCGACGCCTCGGGGTGGTACTGCACCGAGAAGGCCTTCGCGTCGGGCACCGCGAGCCCCTCGACCGTCAGATCGTTGAGGTTGAGGTGCGTCACCACGCCCTTGCCCTCGAGGCTCTTCGCGTCGACCGCGAAGCCGTGGTTCTGGCTGGTGATCTCCACCTCGCCGGTCGAGAGATCCTTCACCGGCTGGTTCGCGCCGCGGTGGCCGAACTTCATCTTCCACGTCTTGCCGCCCAGCGCGCGCGCGAGGATCTGGTGGCCCAGGCAGATGCCGAACACCGGCACCTTGCCGAGCAGCTCGGCCACGGTCTTGTCGGCGCCCTTCACCGCCGCGGGATCGCCGGGGCCGTTGGTCAGGAACACGCCGTCGGGCTTGCGCGCGAGGATCTCCTGCGCGCTGGTCCACGCGGGCACCACCGTCACGTGGCAGCCCACGTCGACGAGGAACTGGAGCATCGCCTTCTTGAGCCCGTAGTCGACCGCCACCACGCGGAACTTCGGCGCCACCGGCGCGGGGAGCGTCTCGCCCACCACGAACTTCGGGGTCGCCTTCGTCCACTCGTAGATCGTCTTCGTCGAGATGCCGGTGGCGAGATCCATACCCTCCATGCCCGGCGCGGCCTTCGCCTTCTCGATCAGCGCCTGCGTCGAGGTGCCGTCGGTCGACAGCACGCCCATCTGCGCGCCGTGCGTGCGGAGGTGGCGCACCAGCCGCCGCGTGTCGAGCCCCTCGATGCCGCCGATCTTCCAGCGCGCGAGGTACGCGTCGAGCGTCTCCTTCGCGCGCCAGTTCGACGGCTCGGAGTACTCGCGGACGATCATCCCCACCGCGTGCGGGCGGGCCGACTCCTCGTCTTCGCCGTTGGTGCCGACGTTGCCCATGTGCGGGTACGCCATGGTGACGATCTGCCCGACGTACGACGGGTCGGTGAGGATCTCCTGGTACCCGAACATCGAGGTGTTGAAGACCACCTCTCCGACGGTCTCGAGAGACGAGCCGAAGGATCGGCCCTCGAAGAGGGTTCCATCGGCGAGGGCGAGCACGGCGCGCTTCACGGGAAGACTCCTGGCGGGAAGGTGTGACGAAGCCCCGTCACCACGCCCCGGACGGAGCGTGAGGTCGGATCGACGATGGTGAGGGCAGCCCGGCGACCGGGCACGAGGCCCACCGGCAACCCGAGCAGCTTCGCCGGCGCGAGCGAGAGCACCTCGACCAGCCGCGCCGGCGTCAGCTCGAGCGAGAGCAGCGCGGGGAGCGCCTGGGTGAAGGCCTCGCAGCCCGGCGCGCACGCCTCGAAGGGGTGCTCGCGATCGAGCACGTCGACGCGCACGTGATCGCACGCCACCGCGTCGATCGTGCCGTCGGCGAGCGCCGCGCGCAGCGCCGCCACGTCGCGCTCGCCGCGCAGGGGGGGCCACACGCGGGCCTCGAGCGAGTAGTTCTCGGCGGCGCGGGTGTCGCGCGTGAGGTGGTGCGGCGTCACGTCGGCGGTGACGTTCAGGCCGCGGGCCTTCGCCGCGCGGATCAGCTCCACGCCCTTCGCGGTGGTGAGGTGCGCGAAGTGGAGCCGCCCGCCCGTCTCTTCGACGATCGCCAGGTCTCGCGCCAGCGCCGCGGTCTCGGCCGACGCCGGCACCGCGAAGAGGCCCAGCCGCGTCGCGGTGATCCCCTCGCCGAGCACACCCGGCCCGGTGAGCGAGGGATCTTCCGCGTGGAGCACCAGCAGCCTGCCGCCCGCGTACTGGAGCGCCCGGCGCAGCACGCCCGCGCGCGCGAGGGGCTTGAAGCCCTGGCTCAGGCACGGAGCGTCCGCGGGACACTCGCCGAGCTCCTGCCCTTCGAGGTTGCGCGTCAGGGGCGCGGCGTGGAGCAGCGTGAGGCGCTCGGTGCGGAGCCGGGGTGACTCGGGCGCCGCGACCACCGTGGTGAAGCCGCCCGCCAGCGCGGCGTCGAGATCGCGCTCGTCGCGCACCACGCTGTGGAGATCCACGAAGCCCGGGCACACCCACGCCCCGCCGAGCTCGATCGCCCGGGCGCCGGCGCCGGGGTCGACCGTCGCGCCGATCGCCGCGAGCTCGCCGTCGACGATCAGCACCTCACCCGGCCCGTCGCGCCGCGTCGAGGGATCGATCAGCCGCCCGCCGCGCAGGTGGAGCCTCATGACACCGCCTCCAGGATCGCCTTGCGCACCGCGACGCCGTTCTCGACCTGCTCGAGGATCAGGCTGCGCTGGCCGTCGGCCACCTCCGGCGAGAGCTCGAGGCCGCGGTTGACCGGCCCGGGGTGGAGCACCACCGCCTCGGGCTTGAGCGCCGCCGCGCGCTCGTTCGTGAGGCCCCAGCGCGCGTGGTACTCCGCGCTGCTGGGGAAGAGCGCGTCTGACTGCCGCTCCTTCTGGATGCGGAGCATCATCACCGCGTCGGCGCCCTCGAGGGCCCGATCGAGCTCGGTGGTCACCTCGACGCCCAGCTCCGCCAGGCCCCACGGGAGCATCGTCGCCGGGCCGCAGAACACCACCTGCGCGCCGAGCGTCTTGAGACAGTGGAGGTTCGAGCGCGCCACGCGGCTGTGGAGGATGTCGCCGACGATCGCCACGCGGCGCCCCTCGAGCGAGCCGAAGCGCCGCCACAGGGTGTAGGCGTCGAGCAGCCCCTGGCTGGGGTGCTCGTGCTGGCCGTCGCCGGCGTTGACCACCGCGCAGTGCACGCTGCGGGCGACGAGCGCCGCCGCCCCGCTGCTCTGGTGGCGCACGACGATCACGCTGACGCCCAGCGCCGCGATGTTCTTCGCGGTGTCGACCAGCGTCTCGCCCTTCGACGCCGACGAGCCCGACACGGTCCAGTTCAGGACGTGGGCGCCCAGCCCGGCCGCCGCGACCTCGAAGCTCGAGCGGGTGCGCGTCGACGGCTCGTAGAAGACGTTGGCCACCACACGGCCCGAGAGGTGCCGCCCGCCGACGTGGCCCTCGCGGTACTGGTGCGCGCGGAAGATCAGCCCCTCGAGCTCCGCGCGGGGGAGCCCCTCGAGACCCAGCAGGTGGCGGCGCGCGCTCACTTCTGCGTTCCCGACTTCTCAGCGGTGAGGTGGAAGACCTTGCGGTACTTGAGCGGCTTGAAGTCGACCACGCGGTCGTACGTCACGCGCACGGTGAGCGACTTCGTGCTCTCGTTGTAGTCGAAGGTGACGTTGTCCGGGTCGACGCCGTAGCCGGGCACCCACTTCTCGTTGCCCTCCTCGTCCACCTCGAGGTGCTGCACGTCGGTGCTCAGATCGTTGAGCTGGTTGAGCAGGCTCTTCTTCGCGTTGTCCTCGCCGTCGAAGAAGAAGCGGTTGAAGGCACCGCCGACCTTCTCCTTGACGTCGAAGTTGCCCATGTAGACCGGCCCCACGTGGAAGACGTAGAAGCCCGCCGCGGCCAGCGCGAGCAACACGAGGAACGTCACCGGGTTCGTCTCGCCGTTTCGTCGCACGGCCGCGCAAGTAGCCCCGCTCGCCGAGGTGCGTCAAGCAACGTCAGCAGCCGCGGTGACTACCTTCGGGGTGCTTCGGAACCACACATCGTGACCGGCTTGAAGAAGCGATCGTAGCGGACGCCGGTGCCCCCGAAGAGCGAGCTGAGGAAGCCGCCGTGCGAGAGGGAGAACCAGATCACCGTCGCCTTGCCCTTGATCGAGCCGAAGGGCACGAACTCGAAGCCCCGGGTGACGCCCAGGCCGTAGCGGCTGTCGGCCGAGTTGTTGCGGTTGTCGCCCATCACGAAGACGTGCCCTTCGGGGATCTTCACCGTCCGGGTGGTCATCTCCTCGAGCTTGAACTTCGCACGCGCCGGCTCCTCGAGGATCAGGTGGGGCACGCCGTCGAAGGTCTCGCGGTAGAGGTGCTCGGGCGCGTCGTGCCAGTCGTCGATCGTCCAGGTGCTCAGCCAGTACCGCAGCGAGTCGAAGCTCGTGACCTGCACCTCGTTGTGCTCCCAGTAGCGGTAGACCGGGTTCTCGCTCTCGCGCGGCTGGAGCTCGCCGTTGATCTTGAGGCCTTCGTCGGTGAACTCGAGGGTGTCGCCAGCGACCGCGACCACGCGCTTGATGTAGTCGACCGCCGGGTTGACCGGGTTGTTGAAGACGATCACGTCGCCGCGCTTCGGCGGGCGGATGATCACGAAGGGCACGTAGTTGGTGAACGGCAGGCGCACGCCGTAGATGAACTTGTTGACGAAGATCTGATCGCCCAGCTCGAGCGTGGGGAGCATCGAGCCCGAGGGGATCTTGAACGGGTCGAGGAGCACCGCGCGGAACGCGAGCGCGACCGCCAGCGCCTTCACGAAGCCGCCGCCCAGGTCGAGCAGCCCGCCGCGGTACGCCTTGAGGTGCTTGTCGTAGGCCTGGCTGAGCACCTGCGACGAGGCCTTCACCTCGGCGGCGGGCTTGCCGAACGAGCGCACCGTGCCCTCGCAGGCGGCGACGAGCTCGTCCCACGCCTTGTCCTTGAGGTGCGGCCGGGCCTTCTTCGCGAGCAGCTCGACCTCCGCGAGGATCTCCTCGGCGCGGTAACGGGCCTCGCGCGCCTGGTTCCACGCCTTCGCCAGCGGCGTGCGCAGCACCAGCAGCACCACCCACCAGCCGAAGCACAGCAGCCCCACGCCCTGCATCAGCGGCTGGAGCCACAGGTAGGTGCACACCACGCTCTCGACGATCACCAGGTACACCGCGAACACCAGCGCGAGCACCGTCACCGGCGCCCACAGGCTCACCAGGCGATCGTGCCAGCGCCAGCGCGCGAGCGACCTCTGTTCCTCGGCGGTCAGCCGGGCGAACACCGCCTCGGCGAGCGCGGGTGGCCTGGGCGCGGGCGTGGCCGCGGCGGTCGAGTTCCCCTCCTCCCCGGCCACGTCACTCCTCCGACTTCAGCACGGCGAGGAACGCTTCCTGCGGCAGCTCGACGACGCCCACCTGCTTCATGCGCTTCTTTCCCTCCTTCTGCTTCTCGAGGAGCTTGCGCTTGCGCGAGATGTCGCCGCCGTAGCACTTGGCGAGCACGTTCTTGCGGATCGCCGACACCGTCTCGCGGCTGATGATCTTGCTGCCGATCGCCGCCTGGATCGCCACCTCGAACATCTGCTTGTGGATGACGCCCTTGAGCTTCTCGCACACCTCGCGGCCGCGCTGGTACGCGCGCTCCCGGTGGACGATCACCGACAGCGCGTCGACCACGTCGCCGTTGATGAGGATGTCGAGCTTCACCAGATCCGACTCCTTGTACCCGCCGAGCTCGTAGTCGAGCGACGCGTAGCCGCGGCTGATGCTCTTCATCTTGTCGAAGAAGTCGAACACCACCTCGGCCAGCGGCATTTCGTACGTCACGCGGCAGCGGGTGCCGGTCGAGCCGAGGTACTCGATGCCCTTCTGGATGCCGCGGCGGTCCTGGCACAGCTGGAGGATCGCGCCCAGGTAGTCGTTGGGCACGTGGATGTGACAGATGAGGTACGGCTCCTCGAGGTGCTCGATGTTCTGGGTCGGCGGCAGCTTCGACGGGTTGTCGATGAAGGTCGGCTCGCCGCCGTGCGGGAAGACCTTGTAGACCACGCTCGGCGCGGTGGTGATCAGGTTCAGGTTGTACTCGCGCTCGAGGCGCTCCTGGACGATCTCCATGTGGAGCAGCCCGAGGAAGCCGCAGCGGAAGCCGAAGCCGAGCGCGGTCGAGGTCTCAGGCTCCCACGTGAAGGCCGAGTCGTTGAGGCGCAGCTTGGTCAGCGCGTCGCGCAGGCTGTCGTAGTCGGCCGCGTCGACCGGGAAGATGCCCGAGAAGACCATCGGCTTGACTTCCTTGAAGCCGGGGAAGGGCTCGGCCGTCGGCAGCTCGATGTCGGTGATGGTGTCACCGACCTTGGCGTCGGCGAGCTCCTTCACGTTGGCCACGAAGATGCCCACCTCGCCGGCCATCAGCGACTTCACCGGCGTGGCGAAGGGCGCGATCACGCCCAGCTCCTGCACCTCGAACTGCTTGTTGTTCGACCAGAGCTTGATGCGCTGCCCGATCGCCACCTGGCCCTCGACCACGCGCACCAGCATCACCACGCCGCGGTAGTTGTCGTACCAGCTGTCGAACACCAGCGCCTTGAGCGGGGCGTCCTTCGAGCCGCGGGGCGGAGGCACGACCTTGACGATCTGCTCGAGCAGCAGGTCGATGTTCACGCCTTCCTTGGCGGACACCGGCACCGCGACCGAGGCGTCGAGGCCGATCACGTCTTCGATCTCGACCTTGGTGCGCTCGACGTCGGCCGACGGGAGATCGATCTTGTTGATGACCGGAATGATCTCGAGGTCGTGATCGAGCGCCATGTAGACGTTGGCCAGCGTCTGGGCCTCGACGCCCTGGGTGGCGTCGACCACCAGCAGCGCGCCCTCGCAGGCGGCGAGCGAGCGGCTCACCTCGTAGGCGAAGTCGACGTGTCCGGGCGTGTCGATCAGGTTGAGGACGTAGTCCTTCCCGTCCTTCGCGCGGTAGTTCATGCGCACCGTCTGCGCCTTGATGGTGATGCCGCGCTCGCGCTCGATGTCCATGTTGTCGAGGAACTGCGCCTGCTTCTGGCGATCGTTCACCGTGCCCGTCTTCTCGAGCAGGCGGTCGGCGAGCGTCGACTTGCCGTGGTCGATGTGGGCGATGATCGAGAAGTTGCGGATGTGAGCGTTTTCAGACGGCATGAGCGACGCGCGGTTAGCACCCGCCCTGCGCGAAATCCATTCCTCCCGGGCAGGTCGTTCGGCACACTCCGGCCGCCGTTTTCCCAAGGGGGTCCCGCACATGTTCCGTCGCAGCCTGCTTCTCGCCGCCGCCGTCTCGTCGTTCGCCTTCGCCCAGGAGGCCGCGCCCGCCGCGCCCACCGGCCCGGTCGAGCCCCCGCCGCCGGCGGACATGATCAAGAAGGTGGTGGACTACCTCGAGAACGGCAAGGACCGCGGCCCGGCGCTGCTCGACGTGATCCCCTGCGTCAAGGTCGACAACACCAAGGGCAGCCCGACCCAGTTCCAGTGCATCGAGCCCGTCAACGGCTCGGTGAAGAAGGGCACCACGGTCTTCGCGTGGCTCCAGTGGTACTGCCCGAAGGACGGCAAGTACGAGGACGTGCAGGTGCAGTTCCTCCACGAGGGCCAGGTGCGCCAGACGATCGACGTGCCGGTCTCGGGCTTCGGCCGCACGCGCGGCTGGCGCGGCGCCAACATGGCCAAGGTCGGCAAGTGGACCATCAAGGTGAGCCGCGGCGACAAGGAGCTCGGCTCGACCACCGTCGACGTCGCGAACTGAGCTCAGCGGCCCTCGCGCGCGGCCTGCCGCCGCCGCCACAGGCCGATCGACACCATCATCAGGGCCCCGAGCAGCGCCACGAAGGCCCACAGCAGCCGTTGCGGAGGTCGAGCCTGGGTCAGCGGCTCGACCTTCAACGTATCGAGGCTCGCCGAGAGCACCGGCGCCAGCGCCTCCCAGCGGCCCGAGGGCGCGCTGCACAGGGCGACGATGTGGCGCCCTTCCCCCGGCCACGCCGCGACGAGGATCCGCCGGAGCTGGCTCCCTTCGCGGATCGCCCCGAGCACCTCCACCCGCCCGCTGGTCACCTCCGCCCGCTCGAGCTGGAACGGCTGCGAGAGCTCGTCGGTCAGGTGGCGCACCACCG
>JBMORD010000121.1:0-18238 GCA_049322495.1 Myxococcota bacterium
CTTGCGTGCCATCCCGCCGACAGATCATGCGACGCGCTCTGCGAGAAGCCCCTCACGCAACCTCTCGAAACTGCTGCGGGTCGCCGCAGATGCGAGATCATTTTCCTCAATCTGGGCCCTCACCCGCTGAGCCGGCATGTCGGCCCTCCTGGGTACGATCGCCGCATGCTCAACGTCCTGCTGTTTCATGGTCGCGACACCGTCGACGAGCCGATGACCGACTGGGGCGAGGAAGGCCCGCTGCTCGGCCCGCTCGACACCGTCAACATGACGTACGGAGAGATCACCCTGTACCCCGCGTCGGATGATCCGCCGCCGACGCTGCAGATGGTGAACGGGCTCGTGGCGTACGACGGCAAGTTCTACGGCGATCTCGAGATCACCAGCGGGCGCCGCCCGCGCCGTGTGTCGCCGCGGGAGGAGTGCTGCGCGGTCGACCCAGCCCTGCTCGCGCGACGCCCTGAGCGGCCCTCGATCCGCATCCCCGCCGCCGCCCTCGAGCAGTACCTCGTGCGCGTCGCCGTGTTCGTCGACAGCGTCAGGGAGCTCGCAGGAGACGAGGCCGCCCAGGCTGCCGAGCGTGCGCTGCGGCGCGTCGTGCGGCGCAGGCGCTGAGACTGCTCACTTGATCTCTGCCCCGGTCCCCAGCAGGTTCGGCCGGGTGAGAGCTTCGTTCTTCGTCTGCGCGCTGGTGCTCGGCGCGTGCACCAGCAACTCCAGCACCCCCGCCATCGACCCCAACGCGACCGTGCGCTTCATCACCGCGCCCGAAGGCGACGTGGCGCCCCTCGTGACCGCCCAGCTCGCGCGCTCGCAGGCCGAGAAGCGGCAGCTCCTGCTCTACGTGAGCGCCCCGTGGTGCGAGCCGTGCCGCGTGTTCCACGAGGCGGTCGATCGCGGCGAGCTCACTGGCAAGGTCGGCGCCCTCGATCTCCTCTCGTTCGACGGCGACCGCGACGCCGAGCGGCTGATCATCGCCAACTACGAGTCGCGCTACATCCCCGCGTTCCACGTGCCGAAGGCCGACGGCACCTCGAGCAACCGGAAGATCGAAGGCTCGGTGAAGGGCACCGGCGCGACCACCGACCTCGTGCCGCGGCTCAAGGAACTCCTCGCCGCGCCCGCGAACTGATCAGCTCTCCTCGAACGTGAGGTAGACCATCGTCTGGTTGAGCAGCATGAAGGCGATCTCTCCGAAGGTGATGGCGCCCTGGAGCTCGCCGGTGCGCTTCCCCTCGAGCTCCCCGTAGAGGAAGTTGAGGATGCAGTTGCACGTGAAGACCGGGTGCACCTGCTTCGCCTCGAGCTGCGCTCGGAACGCCTGCGCGTAGTCGGTGATGGGCCGGGCGAGGCGGTAGCTCATCTCGGGGAACACCGGCGCGTAGAACGACACCTCGCCCGTGACCGCGTCGACCGTCTGCACGGACACGTTGATCATCGCGCCGGAGTAGTCGGCCACCAGCGGGAGCCGCGTATCGACGCGCTGCTCCTTGAGCCACGCCGCGAACGGCACCCGACGCCCGTCGATCAGCGCGTCCTTCACCTTGAAGCCGCCCTCGGGGAACCGCAGCTCCGGGCCGTCGCCCCGCTCGAAGATGTTGACGATGTCGGCGCGCGCCACCACGCCCGGCGCGAGCTTCACGTGCAGCGCCACCGCGCGATCGGTGAAGTACTCGCCCGTCGCGCCATCGATGACGCCCGCGCGCGCCGAGCCGAGCTCCTTCAGGTCGAAGCCCGCCACCCAGCCCACCACCGGGCGATCGAACAGCCCCTCGTAGTTCATCGCGTCGTGCCCGAACGCTTCGTGCACCGCGCTGAACGCCGGCAGAATCAGGAAGGTGCACCCGCCCGGCGCGCCGTCCTTCGGGAACGAGGGCAGCGACGCGAGGTCGTAGCTCCGCGTGGTGACCTCGATGGCCTGCGGCGGCAGCTCGGTGACGAAGAGCCGGTCGTGACTGACGACGCCTCCGTCCGGCCCC
The DNA here is from genome assembly GCA_049322495.1 of Myxococcota bacterium. Lineage (GTDB taxonomy): Bacteria > Myxococcota > Myxococcia > Myxococcales > Myxococcaceae > Archangium_A. The sequence goes on from JBMORD010000121.1 coordinate 1,980, forward strand.
ATGAAGTAGGGAATGGTGCCGCCGATCCACCTCCCGCGCGGGAGTCGACGGAGCAGCGGCTCCGCGCCGGCGATGGTGAGCGGGCGACCCTGCTGGATGCGTTGCGCGGCCTCTTCGAGCGTGACGAGCGTGTTCATGGCGGTGTCCTGATCAGTTGAACGCGAGGCGGAGATCATCCGCCGCGGCCTTCTCGTTCTTTTCGAAGTAGTCGTGCGCGAGCGCGATCGCCTGGCGCACCGAGGCCTCGTCGGGTTTGCTGCCCAGCAGCCGCACGCGCGTGAAGAGAATGCGCGTCGCCAGCCCGCTGAACTGCACCGCCTTCTTCCCCGACACCAGGTCGCGCCAGCGTGGATCCATCTTGTCAGGCACCATCGTCGAACTCCGGTTCTGGTGGTTGGTCCCCAAACGATGTGCAAACCCCTCGCCGCTATCCCGCCCCGAAGAATTCGGCGGGCGTGCGGCGCCGGCGGGCGGGTCGTACGGGAGGACTCAGGTCGCGCGGACGCACGCGCCTGTTGGGTGGATCAATTCCGCGCGGGGCGGCTCGACACGTAGCGCTCGAAGCTCCGGTCCATCGCGTCGGTGTCCGACCACAGCCAGGGGAAGTGGCCGTAGCGCAGGCTGAGGCTCGCGCGCGCGTCGTCGGCCGGCTCGTGGAGCACCGCGTACCGGAACAGCGCGACCGCGAGGCTGGTGCGGTCCGCCCCCGCCATGCAGTGCACGAGGAGCGGCTTCGGCGCGGCGCGCATCGTCTCCACCAGCGCGTCCATCTCCTCGAGCGAGAGCTCCCGCGTCGCCGACAGGCCCTGGTCGAAGTGGGCGAGGCCGAGCGCGCGCGACGCGTCGACCTCTTCGGCGTACCACGCCTCGTCCGCGTGCTCGCCGCGGAGGTTCAACACCGCGCGCACCCGGTGCTCGCGCGCGTACCGCTCGAGCTGCGCCGCGTCGGGCTGTGCGCTGCGCAGCAGCACCCCCGGCGCGACCGTCGCGAAGTTGCCCGTGAGGAAGACCGAGCTCGACCAGCTCACCACCGGCGCGGCGACCACGACGGCCACCACCCCGATGAGCAGCGCACGGCGCGAGCGGAGCGGGGAAAGGCGCACGGCAGCTCAGCCCTTGATGGTCTCGGCGTCGTGCGTGTCGACGGGCTGGGGAATCTTCGCCGTGCCCACCGAGTCGGGGTGCGGCGCGAGCGGCGGCGCGGGGTCGAGCAGCTGCGTCACCTTCTCGAGCGCCGCGCAGAACTCCCGCGCGCTCTGCCAGCGCCGCTCACGCTTCTTCGCGAGGCCCTTCTCCACCACCGCGCACAGCGGCACCGGCAGCGACGGGCACAGCTCGCGCAGCTCGCGGCGGTCCTCGTGGCGCACCTTCTCCATGAGGGCGGCGATGTTCTCTGCGTCGTACGGCTTCTCGCCGCTGAGCAGCTCCCAGAGCATCGCCGCCACCGCGTAGAGGTCGGTGCGCTCGTCGACCTCGTGGGCGTTGGTGAACTGCTCCCAGGCCATGTAGCTCGGCGTGCCGATGGTGACGCCCGCCGCGGTGATGGCCGCGCGACCGACCACCTTCGAGATGCCGAAGTCGAGCACCTTCGCCAGCTCGCGCTCGCGGCCGTGCACGTCGTGGGTGCGGGTGATGAAGACGTTGCCGGGCTTGATGTCGCGGTGCACCACGCCCTTGTCGTGCGCTGCAGCAAGCCCGCGCAGCACCTGACAGGTGAGGTCCACCGCGCGCGCCGGGTGGAGCCGCCGCTCGCGCGTCAGCAGCGCCTTGAGGTCTTCGCCTTCGACGTACTCCATGGCGATGAAGGCCACCTTGTCGGCGGTGACCTCCGCGTCGACGACCTTCACCAGGTGCTCGCTGCCGACCGACGCGGCGATGGTGGCCTCGCGGAGGAAGCGCTCGAGCACCGTGGGCTCGGTCACCAATTCCGGGCGCAGCACCTTGAAGGCCACCCGCGCCTGCGTGCGGGCGTGCCGCGCGAGGTAGACCGCGCCGAAGCCTCCGGAGCCGAGCAGCTTCTCGATGACGTAGCGGTCGATCTGCGAGCCGCAGATGCCTTCTTCGTCGAGCGGGAGCTGGGTGCGGGGGCAGCGCTTCGTCTCCGCGGAGTGGGGACGGCCACAGTGCTGACAGAAGCGCGCGGTCACGCCCGCGTTCTAGCAGGCGCGCGGCGCGCGCAGCGCATCGACGCTACGGTTGTGCATGCGGCGCCTCATCGACGGACCCGGGCTGGTGCTGCTCGAGCTCGACGGCTCCTCGTGACGCTGATGCGCACCGCGCCCGACGGCGACGCCTTCGCCGCGCTGCGCGACGCGTACCTCGAGGTCTACCGCCGCCAGCAGCCCGTCTCGACGCTCACCGTCATCCCCAGCTTCGGAGGCCTTCCGAAGACGGACCGCGAGCGCCAGCTCGCCTCCATGAGGGTGCTCGACGACCGGCAGCGGCACCTCGCGACCGCCGTCGTGCTCGGCGTCGAAGGTGTCGCGGGCGCGCTGATCCGCATGTCCATCAACAGCCTCTCGCTCCTCGCGCCGGGCGCGCCGCCGCTGCGCTTCTGCGGTGACGTCGCCGAGGCGCTCGCGTGGCTGGCCGGGAGGCCGGGCAGGTGAGCACGCTGCCCGACGCGGCCACGGTGCTGCGCGCGCTCGCGGAGCCTTCTGCGCGTTGAGCTCCTGAAGCGGTACGGTCCGCGCCCATGGCTGACACCGACTCCCGCACAGGCCTCGTGTACTTCACCCGCGCGCTCCTCGACTGGACCACGCAGGTGCACGCGCCCCACGATGTTGCGCTGCAACAGGCCTTCGACGCGCCTGCGAAGCACGGCCTGCCGTCGATCCAGCTCGCGCCCTCCGAGGCGAAGCTCACCGGGCTGCTGCTGCGCCTCGCGGGCGCGAAGAAGGTGGTCGAGGTGGGCACGCTCGCGGGCTACTCCGCGCTGCAGCTGGCGCGTGCGCTGCCGCCCGACGGCGAGGTGCACACCATCGAGTTCGACGAGCGGCACGCGGCGGTGGCGCGGGAGGTCATCGCGCAGGCCGGCGAGTCGTCGCGGGTGACGGTGCACGTGGGGCGCGGCGTCGACGTGCTCGCCCGCCTCGAGGACCGTGGCCCGTTCTGCGCCGTCTTCATCGACGCCGACAAGGAGAGCTACGACCTCTACGGGCGCTGGGCCGCGCGGCACGTGCGCCACGGCGGACTGCTCCTCGGCGACAACGTGTTCCTCTTCGGCCAGCTGCTCGACGACTCGCCGCGCGCCGAGGCGATGCGCCGCTTCCACGAGGAGGCGCGCGAGCACTTCGACACCGTCTGCGTGCCGACGCCCGATGGGCTGCTGGTGGGCATTCGCCGGTGACGCGCCCCATGGCCCGGCCGCTCAAGGCGAAGCGCTTCACGAGCGCCCTCGTGCCCTTCGTGCTGGCGTACGTGCGCGCGCAGGGGAAGGACCCGAAGGCGCTCGAGAAGAAGTACCTCCACGTGCGCACCGCCGAGGGCGTGGCGACGCCGGAGGTCAGCCTCGACGAGCTCGGCGCGCTGCTCGGCGACGCGGCGACGCTGCTGGCGGATCCGCTCTTCGGCCTCCACTGCGCGCGGGGCATCTCACGCGGCGCCTACGGCCTGCTGGAGTTCGGGCTCCGCAGCGCGCCCACCGGGCGGCTGGCGATGGAGCAGCTCGCGGCCTTTGGCGTGTTGATCAACCCGCTCGTGCGCTGGAGCCTCGAGGTCGATGGTGACGAGGTCGCGCTCCATCACCGCGCACCGAAGAAGGGCGGGGTGGGGAGGCAGGGCAACCTCTTCACCGTCGCGCGCGTCGTGCAGATCGCCCGCGAGATGATGGGCGACGACGTGAAGCCGGTGCGCGCCTGGTTCGCGCACGCCGAGCGCGCGTGCCCGCAGGAGCTGCAGGCCTTCCTCGGGCTCGACGCGCGGGCCATTCAGTTCGGGCGCGCGAGCAACGGCGTGGCCTTCTCGGCGCAGACGCTCGAGCGCGTGCCGGTCGACGCCGACGCGGAGCTGAACCGCGCGCTCGAGCTGCACGGCCGCGCGCTCATGGCCCGCTGCGGAGACGTGGACGACGCGTACGAGCGGGCGCGCGCGGTGGTGCTGCAGCTCCTGCCCGAGGGCGACGCGACGCTGGCGAAGGTGGCGAAGAAGCTCCACGTCACGCCCCGCACGCTGCAGCGGCGGCTCGAGGAGAGCGGCGCGTCGTTCGCAGGGCTGATCACCGAGGTGCGCCGCGCGCAGGCCGAGCGCCTGCTGAGCCACACCGACCGGCCGCTGGCCGACATCGCGCTCGCGGTGGGCTACGCCGACGCGGCGGCCTTCGTGCGCGCCTTCCGCGGGTGGACCGGCCTCACCCCCGGGAAGTTCCGCGAGCAGGCCGGCTGAGCGCCGTTTGGCGTGGTTTGCACATCGGTTTGTCGTGCCCCGTCGATGCACCCGCGCGCGCGCGCACCGACAATGCGTGCATGGCGACCTCCCGCATCGGCCCCGCTTCGACCACGCGCGCTCCTTCGACTGCGAAGGCGGCGCCCGCCCCCGCGCCCACCTCCAGCTCGGTGTCGACGAAGAAGGGCTGGGCGCCGCTCGTGAAGCTGAAGACCGGCCTCGAGCAGCTCGGCGACGCGATGACGCCCGCGCCGTTCCGCCAGGGGCCGGGCCCGAAGCTCGACCCCTTCAACGCCAGCAAGGACTGGATGTCCGACCGCGTGTTCAACACCCTGCGCCCGTCCTGCGCTCCGGAGGCACTCACCGGTGCGCAGCGCGTCGCGTACGGCCCGAAGGACGCCCCGCCGACGCTGAAGCGCCCGGTGGTGATGATCCCCGGGCTCACCATGCCCGCGAAGAGCTTCGACGGCCTGGGTGATCAGCTCGCCTCGAACAAGGCCAACGGCCCGGTGGTGGTCTACGTCGCCGAGCAGGACACGTTCCGCCTGAACGACGCGCAGGGGCGGGAAGTGAAGGGCGAGGAGCTCCAGCACGCGAAGCTCTTCCAGGTCGAGTACCGCGACCCGTGGGCGTCGCCGACGTTGAAGGCGCCGCAGATCGCCCGCGCGATGGAGCGCATCGCGAAGGCCACGGGACAGTCGGGCGTCGACGTGGTGACGCATTCCGCGGGCGGCACCGACTTCCGGCTGTACCTGGATCAGCGAGATCCATCGAAGGGCCCGAAGGTCGAGCGCGCGGTGCTCATCGGCCCCGCGTCGCACGGCACCTACCTCGGGAACATCGGCAACGTGGTGGGCGAGCCGCTGAAGAACGTCGACGACGCCGCGCGCGAGCTCGCGGTGGGCGCGCCGATGATCGACCAGCTCAACGCGCGGTGGGAGCAGCAGCGCGCGCAGATCCCCGGCGGCGTCACCATCATCGGCACCACCGGCACGCCGACGCTCGGCCCGAAGAAGGGCGTCTTCGAAGACGGCGACGGCTACATGCCCAGCGCGCAGCTCGACCTCCCCGGCGCGAAGACGGTGCGCATGGAAGGGCCGCACAACACGCCGCTCGCCCACCTGTGGCAGGTGCAGTACTCGGGCGTGGTGAACGCCGCGATGGCGGTGCTCGGCAGCTGACCGCGATGACAGCGTGGAGCGGCTGTGGCACGAGGCCGCCATGGCCCTGGTGACCCCTTCACGCGTGAGCGCGCTCGCGTGGCTCGGCCTCCTCGGAGGCCTCGGCTGGTACACCGCTCACGGCACGCCGTGGTCCTGGAGCGACGTCGACTCGGTGCCGCGCCTCACGCCCGAGCGCGCGTGCGAGCTGGCGAAGGTGCGCGGGCTCGAGGCGGCGAGCTGCAGCGACTTCACCAGCACCGACGAGTGGGCGTCGCTGACGCTGCGTGAAGGGGCGCTGGTGCGCACTGCCTGCTTCCTCCGCGCGGGGCGCTGGTTCCTCGTCGACCGCGGGCGGGATCTCGTCTGTCCGCAGTCGGGCTCGCACGAGCAGGTCCGCAGCGCGCAGCACGAGGCGATGCTCGAGTCGCAGCTCATCGGCCTCGCCGTCAGCCAGCGCAACGAGGCCGTGCGGCGGCGCTTCTTCGAGCGCGTCTCCAGGCTCGCGCATGAGCAGCGCGAGCACCCCGCGCCGCTCGACTGCACGCTGCCGACGGTGACGCGCACGCAGGTGCCGGCGCTCGACCTCGACCTCGCGGACTCGCGCGCCGCGCCGGCCTGGCACTTCCTGACGACCGACACGCTCGAGGCCGGCCGTCGCGTCGATGGAGACGTCGGCGCGGTGCTGCAGCGCCTCGCGGATCGCGACGAGGGGCTGCTGTTCGTCGTCGACGCGACGGAGAAGCGCCTGCCCTCGTCGACCTCTCCGGGCCGGCTGGCGGCGACGCTGCTGCTCGTCGACTGGGTGCATCAGCGCGTGTGGTGCGCGGCGCCGCTCGAGGTCGAGCTCGAGCTCGACACCGTGTTCAAGCATGCGGTGAAGGAGGCGCTCCGCCGCACGGCCTCGACGATGACGCACGAGCGCCTCGAGCTGCAGGCGACGGAGTGATCAGCCGGCGTTCCCGTGCGCGCCGCTCTGCGCGGTCGAGTGACTGTTTGCCTCGTCGACTGGGTGCATCAGCGAACGTGGTGCGCGTGGCCTTCGCGACCTCGAGCAGGGTGGGCTGTGCCTGGGCGAGGCTCGAGGGCGACAAGGTCATCGACGGGCGGGCGGTGTCGCTCGTGAGCAGGAGCCGCGCGTCCGACGGTGAGGTCCCGCCTGAGCGCTTCGTTCACCTGCGTGGAGAGTGGGCTGAGCGTGCGCCAGTTGCTCGACGCGGCGCTGACCGCGCGAGGGCCGGGGACGGCGCGACGGCGATTCTGGGGGTGCGAACGTGTTCGACAGCGACACGATGAGGCCCCCGGAATCATCCATCACGAAGTGTGAGTCACGCGCGTCACCATCGGTGGCGTGCCGAGGGGCTCCCTCGCGCGGGGCGCTGGCGAGGGCCACCCGGTACTCCTTGCGTCCTTCGAGCAGGAGTCCGCCCGTTCACGGGACCGCGCGCTGATCAGCCTCAGCGCCTGCGCCCGAGCCACGCGGTGGTCAGCACATACGCCGACGGCAGCGACACGAAGCCGAGCCCCGCGCCGGGGATCCACGGCGAGCTTCGCAGCAGCAACTTGCCCGGCCGGCTCTTCCACGCAGCGCGCCAGTGGCGCGAAGGAGCTTCAGCGGGCGCGCGCCCAGTCGTACATCCCGCACACCCGCGCGTAGGTGCCGGTCGCTCGCTCGTCGCACTCGTTCGACTGGAGCTGCACCGCCTGGCGCTCGCGCCTCCCGTCGAGGTGACACGTCAGCTCGAGCTCGAGCGAGACCTTCGTGGTCGACCGGCTCGTTGACGGCACCTCCGCGCGCGTGGCCCGCTCGTGCAGCTCGCGGAGCAGCTTGCGCGCCTCCTCCGTCGTGAGCCTTTGGGGCTCCTTGCCTGCGGGACGAAGGAGCGAGCCGCCGCTCGGGTCCCACTCGAGGGTGAGCTGACGCTCGCTGCCGCCGAAGCACTCCTCGGTGCCGAAGCGCAGCGACAGCGTGCCCCGCTCGGCGCGCAGGCAGGACAGCGGCGGCTCCTTCGCTTCACCGAGCGCGAAGGCGAGCTCCATCGCGTCCAGCGGGGACGATGACGGCTGCCACCCGCGGCCCGCGTCGTCGGAGCGGAACACCTGTCCGGCGCTGCGGGCGAGGGCGCGACGCGCGTCGAGCATCACGAAGGCGTCGAAGGCCGCCTCGCCCGGGAGCGGGGCGAGCTCGGTCCAGGTCTTCCCTTCGTCGCTCGAGAGGAACGCCCGCCGCTTCCCCACCGTGCTGTGGAGCGAGCCCTGCGTGCGCACGCGCTCGAGTCGCGGCTGCTCGCCCGACGCCGTTCCCCGCAGCTCGAGCAGCTCACGCGTCCCCTCTGCCGCCCAGAGCACCAGCCGCTCGCCTTCGAGGCTCACGGCGCCGCGGCCTCTCGGCGACACCCTTGGTGAGAGCACGAAGGCGCGTTGCTCCACTGCGGCCTCGGCGCTCTCGCGCGTGACGAGCACCGCGTGTGGACCGAGCCGCTGCACCACGCGCGGCGCATCGGTGGGAACGTCGACGACCTCCCAGCTCGCGCCGCCATCGCGCGTGCGGAGGCTGCCCTTCAGCCCATGCACGAAGCCGAGCGTCGCGCTCGCCCACACGACTCGCGACGGCGCGAAGTCCTTCGGGAGCGTCGCCCGCTTCCAGGACGCGCCTCCATCGTCGGTGCTCCACAGCGAGCCGCGCCAGCCGACGAGCCAGCCGTGTCGCGCATCGGGAAAGTCGAGCGACACACAGCGGTCTTCGGCGCTGGTCGGAGCGCTCTGCAGCGCGGTCCAGCTCCGGCCCGAGTCTGTGCTGTGAACGACGCGGCCGTCGGCGGTGCAGGCCCAGGCCGCGGTTCCCCTCGCGGTCATCGCCGAGAGTCGTGCGGGCGGGGGCAGCTCGACCTCTTCCCACGTCGCCCCGTCGTTGCTGGTGCGGAGCGTCGCGGCGCCGAAAGGCCCGCTCAGCACGACGGCGCCATCGTCGAACGCCGCGCCGACGCTCAAGGCGGAGCCTTCGCTCCGCGCGACGGCTTCCAGGTGCGGCCTCCGTCGCTGGTGACGAAGACCTCGCCGCACGCGTCGGCCACGAAGCCGATCTGCTCGTTGCGGTAGACCGGCTCTGCGAGCCGACAGTGCCGCAGCTCCGGGCCGAGCACCGCTCCCAACACCATCCACGTCAGCAACGCGCCCATGCGGTGAGTGTCGCGACGAAGCGCGGCGCGTGTCCAGTCACTCCCCCTCGCGTCACGCCCGGAAGTCGACTCAGGTCGCGCCCATGAACGAGTCGCGGCCGTCGGTGATGGTGTCGGTGTTCTCGGCGTTGATGATGCTCGGCGCGGTGCCGTTGGGCCTCACGCTCTTCGCAGTGCTGACGGGCGGCGACCTGGCGGGTGCATGGAACGAGGGTGGGTGGACGATGTCCGTCATGCTCGTCGTGGCCGGGCTGGCTTCGCTCACGAGCGCGGTGGGCGCGTTCCTCCTCTCGCGGGGAACGCCGTGGGTGACGTCGGTCGGTGCGTTCCTGACGTTGGTGATGATGGCGGTCGCGGTGTTCGGCTTCCGCCGGGTCTTGTTGGTGACGACGATGTGCGGGCCCGATGATGCCGCCCTCGTGAGGACCGGCGAGTTGGGAGAAGCGAGCAGGACGCTGCTGCTTGGGGCGTCGCTCGCGGCTGCGTGGTTCCTCTCGAGTGCGCTGTCGATGTTCATCGCCGCGGTCGGAGCCCGCGCGCTTCGCCGGCCGTTGCTGCTGCTCGGGGCGGGCGCGCTGAGCGTCGCGGTGTGGCAGACGTTCGTCGCGACTGCCGTCGAGGCGGAAGCGTCTCTTCACGCCATCGTCGCGGACGCTGCCGTGCCCGACTTCGAGGTGCTCTTCTTCTCGAGGCTCGAAGACCTCGCGCACGCGCAGCGCAACGTCACGGTGGCCGTCGGCGCGGTGGTGTTCGTGGCGGTGCTCGCGTGCGCGCTGCTGCGTGCGACGCCACGCGTGCTGATTGGCGTGGTGGCCGGGGTGCTGGTACCCGTCGTCGGCTTCGCGGGGCTGCGTGCGTTTGGGCGGCAGGCGGCGCGCGAGGTCGAGAACGAGGTGATGTCTCGGCGGTCGCTCGACAAGCCGCTGTTCGTCGTCGACGGCACGGCCCTCGACCGTCGACACGGTCGAGGCTCGTTCCTGCGGGTGGGAACGTCGCTCCATGGCGGTGCCGAGGAGCTCGACGTTCGCAACGCGGTCGAGCTCGCGCTCGAGCCCGAGGTGACGCCGGAGGCGCTGCTGTCGGCGCTGCGGCGTCTGCGTGACGCGCGCGCGACGTCGGTGACGTTGCTCGGTACGACGGAGCTGCAGCCGCCTCCGGGCCTCGTGGTGCCGCCGTACCTCCGGTCGTTCCAGGTGCTCGTCCGTGGGGTGCGCGTGGCCTTCGCCGACCTCGAGCAGTGCGGGCTGGGGAGCTGTGCCTGGGCGAGGCTCGAGGGCGACAAGCTCGTCATCGACGGGTGGGCGGTGCCGCTCGTGAGCAGGAGTCGCGCGCCCGACGGTGAGGTCTCGCGTGAGCGCTTCGTTCACCTGCGCGGTGAGGGGCTGAGCGTGCGCCAGTTGCTCGACGCGGCGCTGACCGCGCGAGAGCAGGGCCGGCTGCTCGCGCTGCACCTCGAGTGAGATTGGGGCGTGCGAGGGCCTGGGAGCCAACGTCGGCGCGCCGGCGATTCTGGGGGTGCGAACGTGTTCGACAGCGACACGATGAGGCCCCCAGAAGCATCCATCACGAAGTGTGAGTCACGCGCGTCACCATCGGTGGCGTGCCGAGGGGCTCCCTCGCGCGGGGCGCCAGCGAGGGCCACCCGGTACTCCTTGCGTCCTTCGAGCAGGAGTCCGCCCGTTCACGAGACCGCGCGCTGATCAGCCTCAGCGCCGGCGCCCGGGAACGCCCGCCGCTTCAGCCACTCGGTGGTCAGCACATACGCCGCGGTGATGCCGATGATGGTGACGACCAGCAGCGGCGGCAGCGGCACGAAGCCGAGCACGCCCGCGCCGGGGATCCACGGCACCGCGAGCGCGACGGCCGCGACGCCGACCGAGCTCCACAGCAGCAGCCTGCCCGGCCGGCTCTTCCACGCCGCGCGCCGCGTGCGCAGCACGAGCGCCACGGCCAGCTCGGTGAGCAGCGACTCGATGAACCACCCGGTCTGGAAGGTGGCCGCTTCGGCGTGGAACAGCCCCAGCAGCACGCCGAAGGTGACGAAGTCGAACAGCGAGCTCACCGCGCCGAAGCGGAACATGAACCGGCGGATGTCGCGCGTGTCCCAGCGGTGGGGCGTGGCGAGCCACTCGTCGTCGACGGCGTCGGTGGCGAGGCCGATCGCCGGCACGTCGGACAGGAAGTTGTTGAGCAGAATCTGCCCCGCGGTGAGCGGGAAGAACGGCAGCACCACCGACGCGGCGGCCATGCTCAGCATGTTGCCGAGGTTGGCGCTGGTGGTGGTCATCACGTACTTGAGGGTGTTCGCGAAGGTGCGGCGCCCGGCGACGATGGCGTCACGGAGCATCTCCAGCCGCGGCGCGAGCAGCACGAAGTCGGCCGCCTCGCGCGCGACGTCGACCGCGCTCTCGACCGAGATGCCGACGTCGGCGGCGTGCAGGGCCGGCGCGTCGTTGATGCCGTCGCCCATGTAGCCGACGACGTCGCGCTGCCGCAGCGCGAGCACCAGGCGCTCCTTCTGCTGCGGGTCGACCTCGGCGAAGAGGTCTGTCTCGCGCGCGCGGTGCGCCAGCGCATCACCGCGGAGCTCCATCAGCTCGGCGCCGGTGAGCACCGGCGTCGCCGGCAGCCCGACGCGCTCGGCGAGGTGCTGCGCGACGTGCACGTTGTCGCCGGTGATGACCTTGAGGCGCACGCCCAGCTTGCGGAGCGCGGCGACCGTCTCCACGACGCCCGCCTTCGGTGGATCCGCGAAGAGCAGGTAGCCCTCGAGCGTCAGCGCCTGCTCATCGGCGCGCGACCAGCTCGGCTGCGGCGTGACGCGTCGGCTGGCGACCGCGAGCACCCGCAGCCCCTCGCGGCCCTTCGCGTCGACGAAGGCATCCGCCGCGCGCATCGCCTCGTCGTCGAGGCCGGCGCACACCTCGAGCACCTGTGCCACCGCGCCCTTCGTCACCAGCAGCGGCGCGCTCGCCTCGCCCACCACCACCGACAGCCGCCGACGCGTGAAGTCGTAGGGCACCTCGTCGAGCTTCGGCGGCGCGACGAGGTTCTCCTGCTTGCCCGCGGCGAGCAGCGCCTCGTCGAGCGGGTTGCTGATGCCCGTCTGGAGCGCGGCGTTGGCGAAGGCGAGCTCGAGCACGCGCCGCGAAGGAGCGCCCGCCGCGTCGACCGCGCCCTCGAGCCGCATCACGCCCTCGGTGAGGGTGCCGGTCTTGTCGGTGCAGAGCACGGTCATCGAGCCGAAGTTCTCGATGGCGTTGAGCCGCCGCACGAGCACGCCGGCCTTCGCCATCTCCGAGGCGGAGCGCGCGAGGTTGACCGCGAGGATGGCGGGGAGCAGCTCCGGCGCGAGCCCCACCGCGAGCGCGATGGCGAACAGCAGCGACTCGATGCCGGGCCGGTGCGCGAGCAGGTTGAGCGCGAGCACCACCAGCGTCATCACCACCATCACCCGCGTGAGGAGCCCGCCGAAGTGCCGCAGGCCGCGGTCGAACTCCGTCTCGGGCACGCGCTCGCGGAGGCGCCCGGCGAGCTGACCGAACTGCGTGGCGCGCCCGGTCTCGACGACCACCGCGCGCGCGGTGCCGCTGCGCACGTTCGTGCCGAGGAAGACGGAGTTGTTCCGCTCGACGAGCACCTTCGCGTCGGCGAGCGGGCCGGGCTTCTTCTCGACGGGGAAGGTCTCGCCGGTGAGCGCGGCCTGGCTGACGAAGAAGTCGCGCGCCTCGAGCACCAGCGCGTCGGCGGCGACGAGGCTCCCGGCCGAGAGCGTGAGCACGTCGCCGGGCACGAGGTCTGCCGCGGGCACCTGCACCTCGCGGCCGTCGCGCAGCACCTTCACCTTCGCGGCGATGCGCGAGCGGAGCGCGTCCACCACGCGCGTCGCGGCGTACTCGCGCCAGAAGCCGATGAGGCTCGAGGCGGTGACGATGATCAGCACCACCACCGCGTCGGTCCACTCGCGCGCGAGCGCCGAGACCACCGCCGCGAACACGAGGATGAGCACCAGCGGGCTCGACACCTGCCCCCACAGCAACCGGAGCGGCCCCACGCGGTCGACCGACGTCACCTCGTTGCGGCCGTGCTTCGCGAGCCGGGCTGCCGCCTCCGTCGAGGTCAGCCCCTGGGCCCCCGTGCCGAGCTGCTCGAGGACCTCACTCGTCGGCTGCCGCCACCAGTCCATGGCGCCATCATGCTCTCGTCACTTCACCTCTTCGAGGTCGAGGTTGAAAGCCGACGGGCTCGAAGCGCCCCTTTTGCGCCTCGAGCCCGTCGGTGTCCCCTCAGTCTCGATTACTTCGCAGCGCCGACGAGGCTCATCACCGTCTGCACGCCGCGCTCGGCGTTCGCGCGGCTCACGTACAGCTCGCTGCGGCCGATGACCGCGCCGTTCGCCGCCTTGAGCACGAAGTAGAACTGCCCGTCGGCCGCCGCGCGCACCTCGAAGCGCGCCTGCACGACGCCGTTGGTCTTCACCGAGGACACGCCGTTGGTGGCGCTCGCCTTCGAGGTGTACGCCTGCGACTGCAGGACGATCTGCCCGTTGCTGGCCTTGAGGTGGAAGTAGTGCCTGCCGTCGAGGCCCTTGAACGTCTCGAAGCGCGTGTCGCCCTGCGTGGCCGCGCCCGACGCGACGATGTTCGCCACCACCTTCTGCACCGCCGCCGCGCCGCGCTGCGCGTTCGCCGCCGACACGTACAGCTCGCTCACGCCGATGATGGCGCCGTTGGCCGCGGTGAGCACGAAGTAGCGGCTGCCGTCGCTCGCCTCGCGCTGGAGGTACCGCAGCTCATTCGTCGCGTTCGCCTTCACCGAGTCGATGCCGCCCTGCGCACCCTGCAGCGTCGCGTAGCCCTGGCTGGCGAGCACCTTCTCGCCGTTGCCCGCGAGGAGGTGGAAGTAGAACTGCCCGTCCTTCCCCTCGAACGTCTCGAAGCGGCCGACCGACGCCGCGAGCTCGCTCTCCGTGTCCAGGAGCGAGGTGTCCTCGCCGTCGATGAAGGCGTCGGCCGGACCGCACGCGGTGAAGGTCAGGGCCAACAGCAGGAGCGAAGAGCGGAGCGCGTTCATGCAGCGTCGTTGTGCAGCGCTCGTGCCTCGAGACGGCTGCGCTCAAGGGCTCGAAACGACGAAGGGCGACGTTGCGTCAATGCAACATGTGTTGCTACGAGCCAGACGTATGTTGCGTCGATTGCTGGTGGTGACGTTGGTGGTGCTCGCCTGCGCACGGCCGCCGCCGCCGAAGGAGCTGCGGTCCGGCGCGGCAGTGGTCGGTGAGCGCTTCGTGCTGCGCCCCACGCCCTTCCTGCCCGGCGGGTCGAGTGGGCTCCGCGTGCCGGGTGGCCCGTGGGGCGGGCAGCCGGTGCAGGGCTTCTCGGGGCTCACCCTCGACGTCGACGGCGGGCTGCTCGCGGTGACGGACAACGGCTTCGGCGCGCTGGTGAACTCCGACGACTTCTACCCGCGCGTGTTCCGGCTCGAGTTCGCTGATGGTGCGCTGCACACCACGCCGCTGTTCCGCTTCGCAGATGCACAAGGCCCGCTGACCGGGGCGGAGGTCGACCCCGAGTCGCTGGTGCGCGCCGCCGACGGCACGTTCTGGGTCGGCGAGGAGTTCGGGCCGTCGCTGCTCCACGTCGACGGGCGCGGCCAGGTGCTCGAGCGCTTCTGGGTGCCGGAGCCGGACGGCGGGGTGCTCCGGTCTCCCGATGCGCCGGAGCTCGCGCGGCTCGTGCGCACCATGCTCGCGGTGCAGCGGAGGACCGGCACCTCCATCGCGTCGCCCAACCACGCGCTGCTCGAGTGCGCCGACACGGTGGAGCAGCTCCACAAGGCCGGCTTCAAGGTCGTCCCCTGGACGGTCAACGAGCCGGCGCGCATGCGCGAGCTGATCAGCTTCGGGGTCGACGGCCTCATCACCGACCGCCCCGACCTCGCGCCGCGCGATGCGGGCGTGGAGCTCCAGGGTCACCGCGGGGCGCGCGGGCTGAGACCGGAGAGCACGCTGCCCGGCTTCGAGCTCGCGCTGGAGCTCGGCGTCGACGTGCTCGAGCTCGACCTGACGCTCATCGCGGACGGCGGCGCCATCATCTGGCACGACGCGGAGCTCGCGGCGCCGAAGTGTCGCAGGCCCGTTGCCTCGAGTGACCCCGCGACGCGCACGACCGAGCGAAGCCGCGCCGCGCGGCCGGCTGACGCGAAGCGTGATGCGCCAGTCGAGCGAGGTCGCGGCGGGCAGCTGGCTGCCGCAGAACAGGGCGCGGCAGTCGGGCTGGGTGACACGGTCGAGCGAGGTCGTGCCGGGCGGTCCGACGCGAAACACGACGCGGCCACAGGGGCGGGCGACATGGTCGAGCGAGCTGCGCCACTGGCTGGCGCGGAACACGACGGGACAGCCAGACCGGGAGCCGTCGTCGAGCGAGCCGCGCGACTGTCAGACGCGAAGTGCGATGCGCGAGTCGAGGGAGGTCCCGGCGCAGCCAGACTGGGTGACACCGTCGAGCGAGCGGCGCGACATTCCGATGCGGAACACGATGCGCCAGCAGGCGCGGGCGACACGGTCGAGCGAGCCGCGCGGTCGTCTGACGCGAAGCGCGATTCGTCAGCGGAGCGAATCAACGCCGCGCGACTGACTGGCGCGGAACGGGGCGCGGCAGCAGGCGCGGGCGACACGGTCGAGCGAGCCGCGCGGTCGTCTGACGCGAAGCGCGATTCGTCAGCGGAGCGAATCAACGCCGCGCGACTGACTGGCGCGGAACGGGACGCGGCATCGGGGCCGGGTGACACGGTCGAGCGAGGCCGCGACGCATCGGTCTCACGCACGCTCGTCCTCGCGGCGGAGGTGAGCGAGCCCACCACGCAGAGCTCCACCGACGCGACGCCCCGGCCGCTGCGGCTGATCACCGCCACCCTCGACGAAGTGAAGCAGTGGCGCTGCGACGGGCTGCTCCCGGAGCGCTTCCCCGCCCAGCGCCGCGACGTCGGCCCGCTCACGCAGCAGTTCGTCATCGGGCGCGGCCTCCCGAGCGCCTTCACTCCGCTCACGCTGCGCGAGCTGCTCGACTTCCTCGAGTTCCGCGCGACGCGCATGCCCGGGCGCGCGCTCCCGCGCCTCAACGTCGAGACCAAGGGGCATCACCCGGGCGAGGTGCTCAAGCTCCGCGAGCACCTGCTCGCCACCGTCGCCGGCACGCCGTGGGAGTCGCGCACCACGCTCCAGTCCTTCGACCTCGCGAGCCTCGGTCGCGGGCCCCTGCCCACCATCGCGCTCGTCGACGGCGCCGCCACCGGCCTCACCCCGCAGGTGCCGCGCAGCGGCGGCTTCGAGAACCTCGCGCTCTCGGCCGACGGTGGCGTGCTCTACGCGATGCTCGAGAAGCCGCTCCCCGAAGACGGCGCGCGCGAGCTGCGGGCGTACACCTTCGACCTCCAGCAGAAGGCCTTCACCGGCGTGGCCTTCCGCTTCCCGCTCGCGCCGCGCGCCGTCGCGGTGGGCGACCTCACGATGCTCACCGCCACCACCGGCCTCGCGCTC
>JBMORD010000122.1:0-2425 GCA_049322495.1 Myxococcota bacterium
AGCTCGTCGGGCTGCGCGGGCCGAGCGCGGACCACGTACTCCGCGACCGCGGCCTCGGGGTCACGCTCGATCAGGTGCTGGAGCGCCTCGGGGATCGAGGCCGGATCCCAGCGCTGCGCGCCCGTCAGCGGGTCGCGGAAGGGGTCGAGCACCACACGCTCGACGGTGTCGAGCATCAAGCCCGCGTCGAGCAGCGTCTGCTCGAGCTCGCGGAGCGTGTAGAAGCGGAGCTGCCCGCGCCGGGTCGGGAGCGCGCCGTCGAGGAGCGCGAGGCGCTGGCTGCCATGCGCGAGGTTCGGCACCGACGCGATCAAGAACCCGTCGGGGGCGAGGTGGATGGCGAGCTTGCGCAGGAAGGTGACCGGGTCCGTCGGCGCGTCGCGCGCGAGCAGCGGACCGACGACCACCACGTCGAAGCGGCGGTTGTGAAGGTACTGCGGCAGGTGGATCTCGCGCAGGTTTCCGCGGATCACCGCCGCGCAATGGCGGCGGAGCGCGGTGCACTGCGCGAGGTCGGCCGCGACCGCGACGACCTGACACTGCCGCTCGTGCAGGACGTGCGCGAGCTCGAGGTCCGGGCTCAGCTTGAGGACTCGCCTGCCCTCGCCCGCGAGCCTGAGAACGAGCGCCTGGGTCTCGACGCTCGACACCGATGGTACCTCTGCCTTCTCTTCGCTCTGCTTGATCGCTTGGGCTCTCATGCTCCGCTCTCGTCGAAGATTGGGGGTCGTCGACACCTATCACGCGACGATCGCGCGAGCATTTTTTTGGGCGGTGTCGGATCTTTGCCTACACCCCCGGCGCGGGCGCCGTCAGCGCCAGACGCCGGGGATCGCGCTGCCGCAGCCGGGGCACTTCCCGTCGCGGAGGAGGTTCGAGCGCACGCTGAAGCCGACGCGCTCGACCAGCGTCTTCTTGCAGGACGGGCAGCGGGTGTCCTCGCCGCCGCGACCGGGGAGGTTCCCGACGTAGGCGTAGCGGATCCCCTCGGAGACGGCGATCTCGTGGCTGCGCTTGAGCGTCGAGTAAGGCGTGGGAGGGAGGTGCTTGAGCTGGTAGTCCGGGTGGAAGCGGGTCAGGTGGAGCGGGACGTCGGGGCCGAGCGTGCCCTTCACCCAGCGGCTCATCGCGCGGACCTCCTTCTCGCTGTCGTTCACCGTCGGGATCACGAGGTAGACGATCTCGAGCCAGCGGCCGAGCTTCCGGATCGTCTCGAGCGTGCGCAGGATCGGCTTGAGGTGACCCTTGCAGTGCGTGACGTAGGTGGTCTCGGAGAAGGACTTGAGGTCGACCTTCACCGCGTCGAGGACCGCGCAGGCCTCCTTGAGCGGCGCGACCTCGACGTTGCCGCCGGTCACCATGCAGTTCCTCAGGCCGGCCCGCCGCGCCGCCTTCGCGCTGTCGATCACGTACTCGAGGAAGACGACCGGCTCGGTGTAGGTGTAGGTCACGATCCGCGAACCGGCGCGAAGCGCGGTCGCCGCGACCTTCTCGGGCATGAGATCGTAGGAGCGAACCTGCTCCGGCCGCGACTGCGAGATCTGCCAGTTCTGACAGGCCTTGCAGTCCATGTTGCAGCCAGCGGTGGCGAGCGAGAAGGTGAAGGCCCCCGGCAGCACATGGAAGAAGGGCTTCTTCTCGATCGGGTCCACGTTCATCGCGCAGGGCCGGCCGTAGACGAGCGTCCGGTACTCGCCACCCACGTTCTCGCGCACGCCGCAGAAGCCGCGCTCGGTGTCGTCGACCCGACAGAGCTTCGGGCAGAGCTGGCACTCCACGCGCCTGAGCGGGAGCTTCTTGTAGAAGCGGGCCGGGTGGCCGGGGAGGCTCGCGCCGCGCGCCGGGTGGCTCGCCCCGAGCGCGAGCCCGGTGAGGGCGCCACCCGTGACTCGCAGGAAGCGTCGACGGCCGTTGCGGTTGATCGATGCTCTGTTCGTTCCGGACGAACAACCGCGCGCCATCAGGTCACCTTGAGCTCGACGAGCTCGATCCGCGCCCGCTCGCCGACGCCGAGGCGAGCGCGCGCCGCGCCCGCGATGTGCACGGGTCGCCGCTTGTCGGCGGCGAGCGTCGGGAGCTTCCGCCGCGCGCGCAGCCGCTCGAGGAGCTCCCAGGCGATGACGTCGTGGGCGACCGGGTCGAAGGCGAAGAGGAGCGTCCCCTCGCGCACCGCCGCCGCCGGGTGGAAGCCGGGACCGCCGTCGGTCTGCACCGAGAGCGCGTCGCAGATCACGAGCCGCTGCTTGCGGCGCACGGGGTCGAGCGCGTTCACCTCCGCGACGTGGGGGTCGCAACCTCCGAGGTGGAACTTGTTCGGGTTGTGGATGAGACCGAAGTTGTTCTTGAGCGCGCCGGAGACGCCGGCGATCCCGTGGTCCTTGAGCACCGGCAGGTTCACGAGCACCTGCGCCTTCTCGCTCGCGAC
>JBMORD010000123.1:0-17899 GCA_049322495.1 Myxococcota bacterium
CGACCGGCGGCGGCTCAGCGACTGGTGGTGGCTCAGCGACTGGCGGTGGCTCGGCGACTGGCGGTGGCTCAGCGACTGGCGGTGGCTCAGCGACTGGCGGTGGTTCAGCGACCGGCGGCGGCTCAGCGACTGGCGGCGGCTCAGCGACTGGCGGCGGCTCGGCGACTGGCGGCGGCTCGGCGACTGGCGGCGGCTCGGCGACTGGCGGCGGCTCGGCGACTGGCGGCGGCTCGGCGACTGGCGGCGGCGGCGGCGCTCTCGTCGACCTCGAGTGGACGAACTGGCCGATGCCCGCCGTCTCTCCGCAGAACACGAACTACGCGGTGAGCAACGGCG
Source organism: Myxococcota bacterium (assembly GCA_049322495.1). Taxonomy (GTDB): domain Bacteria; phylum Myxococcota; class Myxococcia; order Myxococcales; family Myxococcaceae; genus Archangium_A. The sequence goes on from JBMORD010000123.1 coordinate 337, forward strand.
TCGTGACTGATCTCCTCACCGGGCTCGAGTGGGAGCAGGTCGCGTCTCCGACACAGGTGACGCAGGCGCTGGCGGCGGCGACGTGCGCGACGTTGTCGCTCCAGGGCTCGGGTTGGAGGCTCCCGACGCTCATCGAGCTCGAGTCGCTCGTCGACTACACGGTGGCGAACCCGTCGATCAACACCACGGTCTTTCCGGGAACGGCAGGCCAGTACTACTGGACCTCGACGCGTCGCTTCGGCGCGACGGCCACGTTCTGGATCGTCTACTTCTTCTGGGGTTCATCCGGTGTGCTCAGCACCGCGAGCCCGACGACCACCGCGCAGGTGCGGTGCGTGCGTTCCGCGGCGACGGCGCTGAGTCGTGGCGCGGGTGCGCCGCCGGGTCGCTACGTCGTCGGCACCGACACCGTCTTCGACACGAAGACCCTGCTCACCTGGCAGCGCGCGATCTCTCCGATGATGCTCTCGGCCGCCGACGCGGCGACGACGTGTCAGGGCCAGACGCTGGGCGGGCTCTCCGGGTGGCGTCTGCCGACCATCAAGGAACTCCAGACGCTCATCGACGTCAGGGCGAGTAACCCCGCCATCGACACCACGGCGTTCCCCTCCGTCGCCACGGACAACCTGCTCTCCTCGACGCCGAACGTGTCGAACGCGGCGCGGCCGTGGATCGTCAGCCTCAGCAGCGGGAGGACCGTCGAGGGTAACACTGCCGGGATGTTCCTCTTCCGCTGCGTGCGATGACGTGAAGGCCCGCGCGCGGCTGGCAACGCAGGGGCCTCGAGTGCCCCCGGGTTGCCCCGCGTCGGAGCCACGCCCTCGTTCGGTTCTCGCGCCCCGCCGTTCCCCCGCGCCCGCGCATCAAGTAGGCCTCGGCGTTCCATGCGGCTCGCCCTCGCGCTCCTCGCCCTCAGCCTCACGCTCCTCGCCTGCCCGCAGCCTCCGCCCGCGGCGCCCGAGCCCGGTCCGCTCCTCGCGGGCGTCGCCACCCGCAGGATTGATCAGCCCGTCGGCGTGCCGATGGGCGGGTACCTCCGCACGAAGCCCGCGTCGGACCCCGGCTCGCCCTGGGCGCAGCAGTTCCCCGCGAGCCGCGGCGTGCAGACCGAGCCCACGGTGCGGGTGCTGGCGCTCACCAACGGCCTCACCCGCGTGGCCTTCATCCGCCTCGACACCACCATCACCTCGCCGAGGCTCCGCAGCCGCGCCATCGCCACGCTGAGCGCGGCCGGCGAGACCGCGCGCGTCTTCATGTACGCCACCCACAGCCACGCCGCGCCCGCGCGCTTCATGCCGCCGGCGCGCCTCGGCTCCTCGACCGGCACCGACTTCGTCTCGCTGGTGATGGACCACTACGACCCCGAGGTCGAGGCCCGCCTCACGCGCGCCATCGCCGACGCCACCGCGGAGGCCTTCGCGCACCTCGTCCCCGTCAGCGTGGGCGTGGCCACCGTCGACGCGAGCGACTTCAACAACGACCGCCGCTGCGAGAACGACCCCCTCTACGGCCACGACTTCCGCGACACGACGATGACCGTCATCCGCTTCGACGAGGTGGGCGCCGATGGGCTGCCGGTGCGGCCGCTCACCGCGCTGCTCCACTACGCGATGCACGGCACGGTGCTCGACTCGGAGAACACCTCGTTCTCCACCGAGGCGCCCGGCGCGCTCGAGCTCTACGCGAGCGACGCGCTCGGCGTGCCCGCGCTCTATGTGCAGGGCGCCGCCGGCGACGTGTCCCCCCGCGGGAGCCCCTTCGGCCACGGCGAGTTCCAGCGCCTCGAGCGCCAGGGCCGCGCCGCCGCCGAGCTCGCCCTCGAGGGCTGGTCGCGCGCCACGCCAGGCGCCGCGCCCGCGAAGGCCCGCCTCGACTTCATCGAGCGGGGCGTGCCCATCAGCCGCGCCGCCATCGGCTACGCCGAGGGCGAGTTCCCCGAAGGAGGCGGCATCCAGTGCGCCGCCGGCGGCCCCGGTGACTGTGGCGCGGTGAAGTCCGCGCCGGGCGACGTGGTGTGCCTGCCGCTCGAGCGCCGACGCGCGTCGAAGACGCCGCTCTCGCTCCTGCGCATCGGCGACGACCTCCTCTTCCTCTCGCTGCCCGGCGAGCCCGGCACCGGCCTGTCGCGGAAGATCCAGGCTGCCCTCGCGCCGCTGGGCGCCAGCACCACCCTCAACGTCGGCTACGCGCAGGACCACTTCGGTTACCTCCTCGAGGAGGACGACTGGCTGCGCGGCGGCTACGAGCCCACCGTCTCGCCGTGGGGCTGGAAGTTCGGCGCGTACCTCCTCGGCCACGTGCAGGAGCTCGTCGCCACCATCGACCAGACCCAGGAGGCCGCGGACGTGCTGACCGTCACCGAGCCGGGGGCGCCGCGCGCGGCGACCGACTCCACGCGCGCGCCGGTCATCACCACCGAGCCGCAGGACGCCGAGCGCCTCGCCACGCACGAGCTCGTGTTCGAGGGCGGCGACCCCACGCTGGGCACGCCGCAGGTCTCGCTCGAGGTGAAGGAAGGCGCCGCCTTCGTGCCGGTGCGCGCGAGCCCGACGCGCGTCATCGTCAACGGTCCGGAGCTGCTGCTCCGCTACGACGCCGCGCCCACGTTCAAGGCCGAGCCGATGGCCACCGCGCGCACCCACCTGTGGCAGGTGAAGTTCGAGACGGTGCCCGCGACGCCGACCGGCGAGTACCGCCTCGTGGCCCGCGGCCAGGCGCAGGTGCAGGGCGCCACCCGGAGCTACGAGCTGATCAGCCGCGTGTTCCGGGTGACGAAGAGCTCCGCGGTGCGCGGGCAGCTGCGCCTCACGATGGATGGGCGGCTGGCGCTGTCGGGGCGCTTTCCGCCGAACCCCACGCTCTTCGCGCAGGGCCTCGACGACGTGATCGGCAACTACCGCGTGCGCGACCTCGGCGCTTCGCCGGCTGACGGTGCGCGCGCGCTCGGGGCGCCGGGCTCGAAGGTGGCGGCGACGCTCACCGCGCCTGATCAGTCGACCACGGCGGTGATGCTGAGCTGGAGCGCCGCCGAGGGCGCGTGGGTCTCGGAGCCGGTGACGCAGAGCGGGAGCTGGAAGCTCGACGCGGCGCCCGGGGTGCTCGTCGATGTCGACGGCAACGAGAACGGCCTTGCCTTCTCGCTCTCCGTCACGCGCTGACCGGCGGGCCTTTGCAGAGCGCGGCCGCGGCCCAGCGTCGTACGGATCAGCTGATCCGGACCGCTGAGTCGGTTGCGCTGCGCTCGTGTCCGCGAGCAACGCGTGCAGCAAGCTCTTCGCTCAGCGCGCAGTTGCGCGGCCCCAGGCGCTCACCATCGCACGCTGACCGGCGGGCCATCGTCGAGTTCCGCGCACCGCACTTCGTCCGGATCAGCTCGTCCGGAGCCTCGCCGCCGTGAGCTGAGCGGCTACGGCTTGCGGCCGATGACGTCGGCCCAGACCGCGCCCCCGTCGAGCGGGCACGAGCTCGAGCTGTACACCTGCACCTTGCCGCGCAGCACGTTGCACGCCGGGTCGTAGGTGAGCTCGATGTCCTGCGAGCTGGTGCTGTACCGGCCGACGTACTGACAGCCCAGCCGGCTCATCGGCATGGGGCTCTGTCCCTGCCACACCGCCGAGCCGCTCCCGCCGTCGAAGGCGCTGAGGTTGAGGCTGTTCGGCGCTCCGAGCAGCGAGCAGCCCCGGGGCGTGACGGTCTCGAGGGTGTAGACCCCGAAGGCGCTCTCGCACGTGCGCCCCATCGCGTCGCAGGCCGCGGTGCCCGAGTCGGTGGGGCCGCTGCCGCCATCGGGGTGCTCACAGGGGGCGCCGCACGCCGACAGGGCGAGCAGCGCGACGAAGGCCGCGCGGATCAGGTGCATGCGCGCGCGAGTAACAGAGCCGCCCGCATCGACGAAGTGAGAAGCGGGCCCGCCGGGAGTAGCCTCGGTCGGCATGAGGCACCTCGTGCTCGCAGCCTGGCTCGTGGCGACGTCGGCGTCGGCGCAGAACATCTACGAGTGGGTCGACGCCAGCGGCGAGCACCACTTCACCGACGACCCGACGAAGGTGCCGAAGAACGTGAAGCCGAAGGTGACGGCCCAGGAGGCGCCGCCCACGCCGACGCCCGCGCCGCCGCGCACGCCCGGCACGTCGAGCCCGCGCCCGACGTCGCAGCTCGCCGACTGCGAGGGGCCGCGCGCCCGCATCGTCGAGCTCGAGAAGGCCATCGTGAGAGCGAAGGAGCTGGTCGAGCAGCGCCGCAAGGACCACGCCGCGAAGTGTCACTCACGGCTCCTCACCCACGGCCAGCCCGGCTACGCCGTCTGCATGGCCGAGGAGATCAAGGACGCCGACACCAGCTCGCAGGAGAAGGCGCTCGAAGAGGCGCGCGACCAGCTCCGCCGCGCGCAGATCTCCGGCTGTCGTTAGCGCGACGCCGTCACCGCCGAGGGCGCCACCAGCTGCGTGCGCGCCTGGAGCTCCGCGGTGCTGCGGCCGAGCTCGCCGAGTCGGGTGAGGGTGAACGCTGCGGCGCCGAACCACAGCGAGAGGGCGACGACGGGGAGCGCGAGGAACTTGAGGGTCTGCATGGGGTGACTCCGGTGTGTGACGGGGTTGAGGGGCCACTGTGCGACCGCTCTGCCAGCCGGAAAGATCGTCGAATCAATGGGTTATGTTGGGTGTGCGTCTCGGCGCACAGACGACGACCTTTCGCGCATCGAGCGCGCGGTCTACGAGGGCGCGGTGCGTGAGGTGTCCTTAGAGCGGAGCGGCGCGGTCGAGCCGACGCGGCTGTTGCAGCAGGTCGAGCGGCAGCTGATGGCGCTCGGCTACGCGGTGGCGGCGCGGAGCGTGGGCGAGCTCCACTTCGTCACCACCCATGGCGCGCCCCACCGGCTGCGGATCCGCGTCGAGCCGCAGCGCACCGTCTTCACCTTCGCGCCCGCCGCGCTCGGCACGCCGCTGCCGCCCGACGAGGAGCTCGAGCGCAGGGTCGAGGCCGCGCTCGGGCGGGTCACGGCGCTCCCTTCGGCGGCGCGCCCGCAAACGTCCGCCACGCGGTGCTCCATCTGCGCCACCGTCATCCCGTCCGGCGCGAGCGCGTGCCCGCTCTGCGGCATGCCGGTCTGATCCACCTCGCGCTGGTCGGCGCTGACCCCGGGACGCGCGGACTACCCGCGAAATCTGCGGCGATCCCCTCGGATCGACGGCGACCCCCGGCTGGTTTGGCCGTTGCAAACCCTGGTGGACATGCCCAAGAAAATCCTCGTCATCGATGACTCGCCTGCAATTCGTCAGCAGGTGTCGCTGTGCCTCACCTCGAACGGCTTCGAGGTGATCGAAGCCGTCGACGGGCGCGACGCGCTCGAGAAGACGGGCGCCGCGGCGATGGCCATCTGCGACGTGAACATGCCGGGCATGAACGGCATCGAGTTCGTCAAGGAGATGGCGCAACGGGGCTCGACGCTGCCCATCGTGATGCTCACCACGGAAGGCCGGCCGGAGCTGGTCGCCGAGGCGAAGAAGGCCGGCGCGAAGGGGTGGATGGTGAAGCCCTTCAAGCCCGAGCAGCTGCTGCAGGTCGTCAACCGCCTCGCGGCCTGATCAGGAAAGCCCGGTCCATGAGCAACCAGGAACTCCTGCGCTCCGAGATGAGCGCGTGTGGTGTCGCGCTGTTCGACGCGTACGGGCTGGGGGCGCAGCAGAGCGAGAGCCCGCGCGCGGGTGAGGAGCTCGACCTCCGGCTGGCCGCGGTCATCGGCTTCTCGGGCCAGAAGGTGCGCGGCACGCTGATGCTCGCCATCGACGAGGGGGCGCTGCGGCGCTCGCTGCCGCCGGGGAGCGAGCCGCGCGACTGGCTCGCCGAGCTGGCCAACCAGCTGCTCGGTCGCTTCAAGAACCGCCTCGCGCGCTTCGGCGTCGACCTCACCATCTCGACGCCGCTCGTCATCCTCGGCGAGCGGCTCAGCCCGAGCGTGCGCGGCGCGACGTCACCGCTGCGCTGGGCCCTCGGCGCCGACCGCGCGCACGCCTGGCTCGACGCCGAGCTCGCCCCCGACGTCACGCTCGTCGAGAGCAAGGCGATGGCGGAAGTCACGGCTGAGGGCGAGCTCCTCCTCTTCTGAAACCCCGGAGTCATTCCATGAAGCGTCTCCTCGACTACCTCGTCCTCCCGCCGACCGTCTCCGCGTTCGAGCGCTCGTACCTGCGGCGCATGAACACCATCGCGCTGTGGTTCTTCGTCGCGCACATCCCCTTCCTCGCGGTGGTGGGCTGGCTCAACGGCACCGGCGCGCTCGCGGCGGCGCTGGCGGCGGCGGGCGGCGTGGCGGGCCCGCTGCTGGCCACGAAGGCGCTGCGGAGCTGCCGGCAGCAGTCGATGGTCTTCGGGGTGACGGCGATGTTGATGGGCGCGCTCCTGGTGCACTTCGGCCGGGGCATGTGGACCATCGAGATGCACTTCTACTTCTTCGTCGCCCTGGCCCTGTTGGCGGTGTTCGCCAACCCGATGGTCGTCGTGGTGGGGGCGGTGACGGTGGCGGTGCACCACTTCGCGCTGTGGTTCATCAGCCCGCAGAGCGTCTTCAACTACGACGCGCCGCTCTCGTCGGTGCTGGTGCACGCGGCCTTCGTGGTGGTCGAGTCGGTGGCGGCGGTCTTCGTGGCGCGCAGCTTCTTCGACAACGTCATCGGCCTCGAGCGCATCGTCGAGGCGCGCACCGCGGAGCTCGACGCGCGCAACCGCGAGATGAGCCTCGTCTTCGAGCACGTCAACCAGGGGCTCCTCACCGCGACGCCCGATGGCGTGCTCAACACCGAGCGCAGCCGCGCCGTCGACACCTGGTTCGGCGCGCCCCAGCCGCAGGACACGCTGTGGAGCTTCTTCGGCCGCGTCGACCCGCGCTTCAGCGGCTGGCTGCAGATGGGCTGGGACCAGGTCATCGACGGCCTCATGCCGCGCGAGGTGGCGCTCGACATGCTGCCGAAGCGGCTGGCGGCGGGTGAGCGGCTGTTCGACGCCGCGTGGCAGGTGGTGGAGCGCGACGGGAAGCTCGAGCAGGTGCTGCTCATGGTGTCCGACGTCACCGAGCGCGTGCGCCGTGAGGAAGCCGACCTCGTGCAGCGCGAGCTGATGGAGGTCTTCGACAAGCTGAGCCGCGGCCGCACGGGCTTCCTCGAGTTCTTCGGCGAGGCGCGGGCGATGGTCGACTCGCTGCGCGGAGAGCCGCAGGCGAGTGACATCGAGCAGCGCCGCGTGGTGCACACCCTCAAGGGCAACTGCGCGCTGTTCGGCTTCACCTCGGTGGCGCGGGCGTGCCACGACGTCGAGTCGCTGGCCGACGAGGGCAGCCGGCCGCTCACCGCGGAAGACCGGGCGATGGTCATCCACGCGTGGGAGGCCGCCGCCGCGCGCGCCTCGCGCTTCCTCGACGAGCAGCGGCCGCTCATCGAGCTCGAGGAGCGCGACGTCGAGGAGCTGGCCTCGGCCATCGACCGCGGCGCGGCGAAGCCGGAGCTGCAGGGGCTCATCGACTCGTGGCGGCACGAGCCGCTCCGCAAGCGCTTCGAGCGCCTCGGCGAGCAGGCGAAGACGCTGGCGCAGCGGCTCAACAAGGGCGAGGTGCGCATCGAGACCGAGGGCCACGACCTGCGGCTGCCGCGCGAGCGCTTCGCGAAGGTCTTCTCGGTGCTGCCGCACGTGGTGCGCAACGCGGTCGACCATGGCCTGCCGGCGCAGTCGTCGGGGAAGGATCCGTGGCTCCGCTTCAGCTGCGTGAAGAACGTCGACGAGCTGGTGCTCTCGGTGGCGGACAACGGCACCGGCATCGACTGGGACGCGGTGGCCGCGAAGGCGCGGCAGCGGGGCCTCGAGCCGCGCTCGCGCACCGACCTCGTGGAGGCGCTCTTCCTCGACGGGCTGAGCACCCGCAACCAGGCGACGGACGTCTCGGGGCGCGGCGTGGGCATGTCGGCGGTGCGTGAGGCCTGTGAGGCGCTCGGCGGCCGCGTGGAGGTCGACAGCGCGCCCGGCGGCGGCACCCGCGTGTCGCTCCACATTCCGCTCGAGCGGCACGCGTCGTGAGCGCCGCCACCTCCGAAGACCGGCGCCGCGCGTGGCTGCAGGCGCTGCTCATCGTGTGGGTGGCCTTCGCGGTGCTGGCGGGCTCGCTCATTCCCGCGTTCTCGGATCAGCTGATCCGCCTCTGCGGCGGGTGAGCGAGACCGAGCCGCGGGACGAAGCGCCCGACGCGCTGCGCCCAGGCGCTCCACTCCGCGCCGTGGAGCGTGCGCAGGGCCGGCTCCTCGACGAAGCGCACCTGGAGCTCGACGCCGAGCAGCAGCGCCGCGGTGGCGACGAGTGAGACCGCGTTCGGCCACAGCAGCAGCAGGCCGACGCTGAAGAGCAGCATGCCGCTGAAGACCGGGTTGCGCACGAGCGCGAAGAGGCCGGTGGTGACGAGCGGGGTGCGCTCCCCGGGGCGCACGCCGATGCGCCAGCTCTGCCGCATCTGGGCCTGCGCCACGAGGGTGAGCACCAGGCCGGTGAGCGCGAGGACGGCGCCGACGCGCGGAGCGAGCAGCTGCGCCTCGAGGGTCAGGGCGAGCGGGCCGGCGAGCATCGCGACGACGAAGCCCAGGCCGCCCCACCAGCCGGCGCTGCCGACGGGGCCCGAGAGGCCGCGGAAGCCCCAGTCGCCGGTGGCGCGCCGGTGGAGCAGCGTCCGGAGGCCGAAGGCGAGGAAGAGGAACGCCGAGAGGAGCGCGCACGCGAGGAGGTGGGTGGACATGCCGGGAAGAAGGCGAAGCGGTCCGGTGCCTTACAGGCGCGCGGACGATTTCTGTAAGGCGCCGGGGTGGCCGGGAATCTCCACGACATGAGCGAGAAGAACTGTCCCTGTCCGAAGTGCGGAACGAGCTGTCAGTGCACCCACGCGCCGGGAGGCGGGTGCTGCTGTGGGCCGGTGTGCAAGTGCGGGCCGAAGTGCCAGTGTCCTCCGGCGTGCGGCTGCCCCGGCAAGTGAAGCGCGACGTCGTCCCGCGGACGCTGGTGGCGCGGCGCGAGGAGCTCGTGTCGTTCGCGCGCCGTCACGCCGGCGGCCGCGCGGATGACATCGTGCAGGAGGCGTCGGTGCGCGCGCTGAGCCGGGCGGAGCAGCTGTCGTCTCCGGAGGCGGCGCGGGCGTGGGTGTACTCCATCGTGCGGAACCTCGTGGCCGAGGGCGAGCGCGCGACTGAGGTGCTCGACGAGGGGCTGGCGGAGGACGCGGAGCAGGCTCCGGACGCGTGCGGGTGCGTGCTGATCCAGCTGCGGGCGCTGCCGGAGGCGCAGGCGCGGCTGCTCAAGCGGGTGGTGGTCGACGGCGCGGAGCCCTCGAGCCTCGCCGCGGAGCTGGGCGTCACGCAGAACGCGCTGTGGGTGCGGCTGCATCGCGCGCGCGAGGCGTTGCGGGCGCGGCTGGCGAAGCACTGCGGCACGCGGTCGCTCCGGCAGTGTCTGGACTGTGGGTGTCTCGAGCGCGGGTGCTGCCGCTGACTTTCCACTCGTACACGCAACTGCCCAATCTTCTCCAGTTGTGCGTACGAGTGGAGACTGGTGCCGAAGAGCCAGCCGCCCGGGGGCTCGCGGCCCGGTTTCCTTGATGGGCGAGGAAGGGCGGGTGGTGGCGCGGAGTGCCGAGATCGCGAGAGCTCCTCGGCTCGGGCGCCAGGTGACGCCGGTGCTCGTGCTTCGCGATGGTGACGCTGCTGATCAGGAACGGTCGGCAGCACGAAGTGGGCGACCGGCGCGCCTCTCGCGAACCCGGGCTGATCTGCGCGCGTTCCAGCGGTCCACTTCCGGCCGGCTCTCCGCCACGGGCAGCTTCGTCGCGCGCTCGGTTCCTCTGCTCGGCTTCCACGCAGCTGCCTTCATTGATGAGCAAGGAAGGGCAGGTGTGGGCGAGTACCGAGGCGCAGGAGTTCCTCGGCTCGGGCGCGAGGTGACGCCGGTGCTCGTACTTCGTGATGGTGACGCCGCCGATCAGGAACCGGGAGTGTCGGAGGGTTGCGGCCACGACCCCGCGGGCCTCCCAGGACGTCGCCATCACGAAATACGCAGGCCACCCAGTGAGCGAGGAAGGGCAGGTGGTGCGCGAGTGCCGAAAGGCGCAGGAGCTCCTCGGTTCGGGCGCGAGGTGACGCTGGTGCTCGTGCTTCGCAATGGTGACGCTGCTGATCAGGAACTGGGAGTGTCGGAGGGCTGTGGCCACGACCCCGCGGGCCTCCCAGAACGTCGCCATCACGAAGTGGGCGTCATGCGCGTCACCAGGCGTGCCGTGCCGAGGAGCTCCCGCGGGACCGACTTCGACGCAGGCCACCCGGCGCCTCTCGCGTGCCCCGGGCTGATCTGCGCGCGTTTCGGTGCCGCCTCCGGCCGCGCTCTACGCCACCTGTCTCCACTCCTACGCACAACTGGAGAAGATTGGGCAGTTGCGTGGACGAGTGGAAAGTCAGCGGCCCGCGTCCCAGATCTCCACCGTGCGGCCGAGGTGATCGAACGCGCAGTGCTGCGCTCCCGCGATGACCCTGGTCGCGAGCGGCACGCCCGCATCACCGAACCACGCCACCGCCGCGGTGATGTCCGGCAGCAGGAAGTCCTGATCTCCCCAGGTGAACGAGAGGAACGAGCTGCGCACGTCGCCGGTGATGGGCGTCCAGGGGATCTCCCCGCCACATGAGAGCGCCCACACGCCGGGGTGCGCCGCGCCGTACCTCGGCAGGTAGTCCGCGCTGAGGAAGATGGAGCCGCCCGACGCCCCGCCGAACAGCACCGGCGCGTCCGCCAGGTCCCAGTGCGCGCGCAGCGCCGTCACCACCGCCTCGAGCGCGTCGGCGTTGAGCCCGTCCTGATCCCGATCCGCCGTCGTGACGCCCGCATCGCACGGGTTCACGCTCGGCTTCGTCCACCACGCGCAGGTGTTCGGCGCGAGCGCGGCGACGTACAGCACGTGCCGCCGCGTGGTCCACGGCGCGTGCAGCCGCGGCGCGGTGTCGTTGAAGTACGCGCGCGCTCCGTCGCCGTGCACGTACAGCGCGAGCTGCAGCGGCGCGGCGTTCGTCGCCACGTCGTCGGGCTCGATGATCTTCAGCTCCACGCCGCCGACCGTGGCGACGCAGTACGTCTTCACGCCCGCACTCGTCGAGACCGTGCCGGTGCGCGAACACGCGAGCTTCCCCGAGCCGTGGGAGCTGCCTGTGCCTCCATCCGCCGGGCCCGCGTCGACCTGACCCGCGTCCACCGTGCCTGCGTCGGTGACTCCTGCGTCGTCCGTGCCCGCGTCTTCGGCGCCTGCGTCCTCCGCCCCCGCATCGCCGGGCATCGAAACGGACGCATCGACGTCGTCCCCCGAGTCAACGACGGGACGACCGGGGTCACAGGCAAACCACAGCAGCGACAACACGAAGAGCCAGCGCATGGCCGGCTCTCGTTTCATTCCTCACGTCGATTGACCAGCGCGAACTCAGCCGCGGAACGTCCAGTGCCACGGCTCGCCGCGCACGTCGTTGACGAAGCCGTACTGGCGGCCGAAGCGCGCGAGCCACTTGTAGGTCTTGCTCGAGTAGCTGCCGGTCGAGATGTCGACCGAGATGCCGCCCTGGTGGTTGCTGTAGCCCGGGCGGGCCGCGAGGTTGCCGCGGCCGGCCTTGTACGCCGCGTAGAGCGAGCGCTGCTGCGCCATCGAGCGGAAGCCCGACACCGGAGACAGCGTGACGCCCGCGCGCCGCGCCGCCGCCTTCATCTGGTTGAAGCGCGCCGCCGCGTCCGTGCGCAGCACCTTGCCGTTGCCGATCGACGACACGCGAATCTTCCGCGGCACGCCGTTGACGTACCCGGTGACGATGGTGCCGCGCGGCGCCGCGCTGGTGCCCGTCTTCGTCGTCGCCGACGTCTTCGGGGTGTGGCCGTCGTTGAGCAGCTTGCTCCACGTGCGCGGCCCCACCACGCCGTCCACCGAGAGGTGGTGCGCCCGCTGGTACTGCTTCACCGCCTTCAGCGTGTTGGCCCCGAACGCGCCGTCGACCGCGCCCGGGTTGAACCCCGCGGCCTTCAGCTCCGCCTGCAGCTTCGCGACCTGGCTTCCACGGCTGTTGATTCGAAGGGTCATGGTCGCCCGTTGTCGGCCGAAAACCACTTCCCGAATATCGAGAGAAACGTCAGCCGACTTTACACCTCCGCCGAGCGGGGTCTGGCGTCGAGGGCCGCGCGGGCGGCGGTGCACAGCGCGTCGGCGCTGAAGGGCTTCTGGAGGAAGGAGACGTCGGCGGGGAGCTCAGGCGAGGCCCCGCCGCGGTGCAGGTCCTCGCTGAAGCCGCTGACCAGCACCGCAGGGAGGCCGGGGCGGCGGGCGCGCAGGGCCTGCAGGAGCTCGATGCCGGTCATCCCGGGCATGCGCAGGTCCGAGACCACGAGGCGCACGGCGTCGTCGAAGGCGGCGAGCGCCCCGGCGCCATGCTCGGCCTCGCGGGTCTGCCAGCCAGCGTGAGTGAGCGCGCGCACCATCGCGCGGCGCACCGCCGGCTCGTCTTCGACGACGAGAACGAGCTCGCCGTGGCCTCTCCTCGTCGGCGCGGTCGTGGCGGGCGCGGCGTCGAAGGTGGCGCTCGTCGCGCAGGGCAGCGCGAAGCGGAAGGTGGTGCCCGCACGCGGGGCGGTGCGCACGGTGAGCGAGCCGCCGTGCTGCTGGGCGACGGAGTGCGCGATGGACAGGCCGAGCCCGGTGCCCTTGCCCGGCTCCTTGGTGGTGAAGAACGGCTCGAAGATGCGCGCGGCGACCTCGGGCGACATGCCCACGCCTTCGTCCTGCACCTCGAGCACCGCCTGGTCGTGTTCGCGGCGGCTGCGCAGCACGACGCGGCCACCGGTGGGCATCGCGTCGCGCGCGTTGAGCACCAGGTTCACCACCACCTGCTCGACCATCGAGCGGTCCGCCTCCACGGGGAGTGGCTCGGCGCCGCGCTCGAGCACCAGCTCCACCGGCGCGCTCACCAGCCGCCGGAGCATCGCGCCGAGCTCGTCGACCAGCGCTCCGAGGTCGAAGGCGGTGCGCTCGAGGCGGTTGCGCCGGGCGAAGGCGAGCAGCTGTCGCGAGAGCGAGGTGCCCTTGCGCGTGGCCTCGGCGATCTCCGCGAGCAGCTCCTCGGGCGCGCCGACCTTGCGCTGCAGCAGCTCGACATCGCTGCTCACCACCGTCAGCAGGTTGTTGAAGTCGTGCGCCACGCCCCCGGCGAGCAGGCCGATGGCCTCGAGCTTCTGGCTCTGGATCAGCTCGGCCTCGCGGGCGTGCAGCGCGCGCTCGGCCTCGAGCCGTTGGGCCACCGCGCGCTCGAGGGCCTCGGTGCGCTGCCGCACCACGCGCCGGAGCTGGAGGGTCCACACCGCGGCGACCACCGCCACCGCGCCGAGCCCCAGCAGGAGCCGCCACGTCCATTCCCGGCGCCGCTCGTTCGCCGCGTCGGGGTCGAAGACGAAGCCAGCCCAGTCGGCGTCCTTCGGCGCGATGCCGAGCTCGATGTAGGTCGCGGCGATGTGGTCCCACCGGCCCGGGTTCATGTGGCCGATCTCCACCACGTCGGGCAGCACCAGCGGGCGCATCGACTCCGCCTCGGCGCGCAGCTGCTCCAGCGTGACGCCGCGCTCCTTCACGCCCGGCCGAGTGAGGATGGCCTTCGCCTGCTCGTCGACGTGCGCGAAGGCCCACTCCCACCCGCGGCGCGAGGCGCGCACGAAGGCCTTCACCAGCTCGGGGTCGCGCTCGGCGAGGGCCTGCATCGTGAAGAGCGCGTCGCCATAGAAGTCGACGCCGTACTCGCGCGCGTCGAGGAGCTGCGGCCGGTGGCCCCGGGCCTCGAGGGCCAGCGGCTCGACGGAGCGGTAGGCCGAGATGGCGTCGACACGGCCCTCGATGAGGTCGTCGAGGTTCCACGAGTGTCGCAGGAAGGTGATGGCGGCCGGGTCGATGCCCTCGTGGAGGAGCATCGCGCGCACCTGGGCGCCGCCCTGATGGTCGTCGTCCATCACGCGCTTGCCGATGAGCTGGCTGGGCACGGTGAGGCCGCGCTCCTTGAGCGAGAGCAGCACGTACGGCGAGTGCTGGAAGACGGCGCTCACCACCACCAGCGGCGTGCCCTTCATGCGCTCGAGCAGCCCGTCGGCGTCGGCCACGGCGAAGTCGGCGCGCCCGGCCTTCAGCTCCACGAGCGGCGCGCGGGTGCCCGACCCTTCCACCACCGTGACGTCGAGCCCTTCGGCGGCGAAGAAGCCCTGCTCGATGGCGGCGTAGTACCCGGCGAACTGAAACTGGTGCCACCACTTGAGCTGCAACCGGACCGGCCGGAGTTCGTTGGCCGCCGCCACCGAGGTGGTGAGAATCGACAGCAACAACATCGCCCCCGCCCTCGAGCCTGTGTGCGTGCGCATCGCGGCCTCCGAATTGGCGCACGCCATATAGCGCGACGGGCTCGACGAGGGACCTGTGCCGTGGGCCAGCGCTACCGCGCGCGCGCGAGGGAGAAGAGGTGGAAGAGCGCCCGTTCGGCGGCTTCGCGCTGGCCCGGCTCCTCGGCCTTTACCTTCAGCTTGCGCAGCGTGGCCTGCAGGGCGGGCGGCAGGGAAGTGGCGAGGGCATCGAGGCTGGAGAGGTCGAGGGTGAGCTTCTCGCGCTCGAGCTCGAGCACGCCGACCTTCGCGTGGGTGGCCTCGGAGCCGCGCAGCTTCTCGAGGAGCGCCTCGGCCTCTTCGTATTCCGGCGCCGAGACGCGGAGGTCGAGGGTGAGGCGCAGCACGCGCGTGGCGAGGTCGGTGCGGCGGGTGAGGAGCCGCAGCTCCTCGAGGGAGCGAACGGTGACCTCTTCCCACGTCCACTGCGCGACGGGGCGCTTCTGGACGATGGCCTGGCGGGTGCGGGTGAGGAAGACGAGCGCGACGTGGCCGGGGTCGACCTCGTCGAAGGCGGTGGGCTCCGGCGCGCCCGGGTAGATGGTGGGCGGCGTGCGGCGGTCGGGGGGCACGAAGCGGAAGCCGTGCGTGTCGCCGATGGCGAGGTAGTCGAGGCCACGCTCGACGGCGGCGTCTTTCGAGATGGGGAAGTTGGTGTGAGCGTCGGGCGCGTCGAAGGTCGAGCCGTGCACGAGGCCGATGCGCACGCGGGTGTCGCCCGGCTGCCGCGGAGGGATGAGCGCGGTTGGATCTGCCTGGCCGGCGCGCGACTGACAGGGCACGGCGTAGAGCACGCAGTCGTTGGGCAGCGGCACCTCGAGGAACTCGCGATCGACGACGTGGACGAAGGGCGGGAGCGCGTCGCGGAAGGCGGGGTCTCTCCAGACGGATTCGTTGATCAGCGGATCATGATTGCCGGGCAGGAGGAAGACCTGACGGTCCTTCCACTTGAGGCGCTGGAGGAGCTGCACCAGCGCGTCGCGGAAGTCGCGGTCGGGCGTGGGGGTGTCGAAGAGGTCGCCGGCGCAGAGGACGGCGTCGACCTGGCCGCGCTCGGCTTCGAGGAAGATGCGCTCGAGCACGTCGCGGCGCGCGCGGGTCAGGGTCTTGCCGGCCTCGACGCCGAAGCGCGGGAAGCGGCGGCCGAGGTGCCAGTCGGCGGTGTGGAGCAGCTTGAGCACGATGTCCTCCGGGGAAGTGCGCGTCATGGCAGCGCGACCTCGAGCGACGAGAGACGAGGGAGCCTCGAGGGGCGAGGGGGCGCGAGTGGCGAGCGCCGCGGCGGTGACAGGGGAGCCCCGCGACTCCGGGCGAGGTGACGCACGTGACGCGTTCCGCCGCCGCCGATGATTCTGGGG
This sequence comes from Myxococcota bacterium, assembly GCA_049322495.1. Classification (GTDB taxonomy): domain Bacteria; phylum Myxococcota; class Myxococcia; order Myxococcales; family Myxococcaceae; genus Archangium_A. The sequence goes on from JBMORD010000123.1 coordinate 16,152, forward strand.
GTGCGAACGTGCGTGAGAGCGACACGATGAGGCCCCCAGAAGCGCGTCCATCGCGAAGTGGGCGTCATGGGCGTCACCAGGTGTGTCGTGCCGAGGGGCTCCCGCGGGCGTGGCGCCGACGAAGGCCACCCGATGTCCCCCGCGTCCCCCGGGCTGTCGTTCGCCTGATCAGGGCACCTCATCGCAGCTCGACCTCGACGCTGAACAGCACCTCGACGCGGGGCGGCCCGTACCGGCGTGCGTTGATGTGCGCCCGATGCTGCGCGAACCGCTCGTCATCCCGCACCGCGAGGCGTGAGACCTCGTCGTCGAGCGCGTCGAGCTGACGCTGCAGCTCCGCGCGCGCTCTCTCGGCGTCCTCGCGCAGGTCCGAGCTCGTCGCCCCGTCGCGCCGCTGCGTCGCCAGGTCGAACCGCTCCGCGACGAGTGCGCGCCGCTTCCGCAGCACCAGCAGCCGGTCCTCGATGAAGCGCTCGGCCTGCAGCGCGGCGCGCTCGAAGCGGTGATGCTCCGCGGCGTCGAGCTCGGCCTGGGCGAGGAACACCGCCAGCTCGATGGCCTCGCTCCCGCCCTCGCGTGACGGCCCGGGCGCGCCCTCCTCCAGCGGGCTCCGCAGCACGGCTGCGGCGTCGTCGACCACCGTGCCGTCGGCGAGCTCCAGCACCGGCAGCAGCTGCTCCACGCGCTCGAACCCGTCGACGCTCAGCTTCACCAGCGACAGTCGCCCGCGCCCGGGCGGCACGTTGCGCGGCGCCTTCACCACGATGCCCGGCACCGGCGTCTCGCGCGCCGACCGCACCGCGTCCTGCACCAGCGGGTGCGCGAGGTGGAGCGGCCCGTGCGTCTCGCCGTCGAACTCCACCACCACGCCCGACTCCGAGCGGCGCGAGCGCCAGCGCGAGCCCCGCGCGTCGAGGTGCGCGCCCACCACGCGGAGCAGCTGTCCGTCGAGCTCCTCGAGCGCGCGCGGGAGCTGGCTCACGTGCCGGCGGAACACGCGCTGCACCTCCTCGTCGAAGCGCTCGGCGAGCACGCTCGCGGTGCGGGCGCTGGTCTCCTCGAAGCGGCGGCGCTCGTCTTCCACGCGGTCGCGCAGCGCGCGCAGCTCGGCCTGCACTTCGTCGAGCGTCCGCGCGCGCTCGTAGATGCGGCGCAGCTCGCCCTCGAACTCCGCGCCGAGGGCGCTGGCGAGCACCTCGCCGGTCGCGCCGCTCGAGCGGTGCAGCACCGCGTCGCTCGCGTCGAGCACCGTGCCGAACAGCTCGAGCTTCTGGCTCAAGATGTCGAACGTCAGCCGCTGCGTCTCGTTGTCCTTCGCGAGGAAGTTGATGACCGTCACGTCGTGCTGCTGGCCGTAGCGGTGGCACCGCCCGATGCGCTGCTCGATGCGCTGGGGGTTCCACGGCAGGTCGTAGTTCACCACCGTGTTGCAGAACTGGAGGTTGAGGCCCTTCGCGCCGGCCTCGGTGCTGATGAACACCCGCGAGCGCGTCTTGAACTCGTGCACCAGCGCGAGGCGAATGGCGACCTCGGTGCTGGGCGGCTCGCCTTCGTGGGGCACCTCCGCGCGCCAGCGCTCGAGGGCGGCCTTCGCGCGCGGCGAGTCGTTGGTGCCCGACAGCAGCGTCACCTCGTCGTCGGTCACCACCCCGGAGCTGATCAGCCGCTCGCGCAGCCACGCCTGCGTGACGAGCGACTCGGTGAAGATGACCACCCGGTCGCTGCCCTGGCCCGCGCGGGCCCGCGCC
>JBMORD010000124.1:0-17807 GCA_049322495.1 Myxococcota bacterium
ATACTGCCGCGAGCCACCACCACGCCCTCCGCTGCCTCCGGCGGTTCAATTGCTTCGGTCGTGCGCGGCGGCTCGCAAGCCAGCTCCGCTGCCTCGGGCGCGAGCTGCGGGCCTCAGCGGAACGGGCGCGGAGCCCACCCAATCTCCTTCGCGTAGGCCGCGCAGTTCTCGCTGAAGTCACGCTCGAGGCCTGGCCCGAAGGCGAGCACGTCGCCGACGAGCGGTGAGAATGGGCTCGCGTCGATGGAGCGCATGTGCCCGCCGGCCTCCATCACCAGCAGCGCGCCGGCCGCCGTGTCCCACGGCTTCAAGCCGAACTCGAAGAAAGCGTCGAATCGGCCCGCGGCGACGTAGGCGAGATCGAGCGCCGCGCTCCCCATGCGGCGCATGCCCTGGGACTGCTTCACGAGGCGGAGGAAGAGGCCCAGCGGCGCCTCCGGGTGCGCCTCGAGATCGTACGGGAAGCCGGTGCACAGCAGCGCGTGCCCCAGGTCCGGCACGTTCGTGCAGCGCAGGCGCCGGCCCTCGAGCCAGGCGCCCTCCCCGCGCGCCGCGGAGAAGAGCTCGTCGCGGATGGGGTCGTAGATCGCGCTCGCCAGCAGCGCGCGCTCGGTGGCGCTCACCGGCCCCTCCACGGCGATCGACACGCAGAAGTGCGGCACGCCGTGCGCGTAGTTCACCGTGCCGTCCAGCGGGTCCACCAGCCACAGGAAGTCGCCCTGCCCGACCGCCCCGCTCTCCTCGGCCAGCACCGCGTGGGTGGGCACCTCGGCGCGCAGGCGCGAGAGGATGACCTCTTCACTGGCGCGATCGGCGTCAGTGACGAGATCGGTGCGGTTGCCCTTGAACTCGACGGTGCGCGTCTCGGCGAACTTGCGACGCAACACCGCGCCCGCCTCGCGCGCGAGCGACTCCGCCAGCGCCCGGAGCGTCACTTCGGCGTCTCCGCGAGCAGCGCCTCGACCTCCGAGAGCAGCGTCGACACCGCGCCCTCGTCGTACCCCTCGTGCGTGTGCCGGAGCACCCCGTTGCGATCGACGAGGAAGGTGGTGGGCATCGCTTTGACACGCAGCTTCGACTCCGACACCGCGGCGCCGGGGTCGAGCAGCACCGGGAGGTCGAGCTTGTGCGCTTCCATGAACGGGGTGATCAGCGCCGGATCGGCGTCGACGTTGATGGTCACCACCTCGAGGCCCTTCGCGGAGAACTCCTTCGAGAGGTCCTGGTAGATGGGCAGCGCGTCGACGCACGCGTCACACCAGGTGGCCCACACGTCGAGCAGCACCACCTTGCCGCGCAGCATGTCGAGCCGCCATGGCTCCCCGCTCGGGTGCTTCGGGAAGGCGAGCGAGAGGCGCTCGTCGGGCCGTACGGTGAGCGCGTTCGAGCCGCCGACCAGCGGCGGGCCGGTGAAGGAGCAGCCGCTCGCAGCGGCGACGACGAGCACGAGGAGCGCGGTGCGCATCAGCGGGTCCCTCCGAGGCGATCGAGGAGCGAGTTGATGAGGCCTCCGAAGCTGCCGTTCGACATCACGAGCAGCACGTCGCCGGGCTTCGCGTCGCGGACGAGCTCCTCGAGCAGCGCGGGCACGGTTGCCTCGGCGACCGACGGAATGCCATGCGCGGAGAGCTCGCGCGCGAGGCGGGGCACGTCGAGCTCCTCGCCGGAGGGGATCTTGTCGTGTCGCTCGGGGATCTTGATCGACGCGCGCGCCGCGCCGGTAAACGAGCGGGCGTACTCGTCCTGGTGGATGTTGCGGCGTGAGGTGTTGGAGCGCGGCTCGAAGATCGCCCACAGCCGGCGGCCCGGCCAGCGGCTCGCCACGGCGGCGATGGTCTCCTTCACCGCGGTCGGGTGGTGCGCGAAGTCGTCGATGACGAGGATGCCGTTGGGCTCGCCGCGCACCTCCTGGCGGCGCTTGACCCCCTCGAAGGACGCGAAGCCCTGCGTGAGTTCCTCGGGCGAGAGGCCGACCGCGAGGCCCGCGGTGAAGACGCCGAGCGCGTTCTCGACGTTGTGCGCGCCGGCCATCGGCAGCAGCACCCGCGCCACCACCTGGCCGTGCGCCTTCACGCCGAAACGCGCGCCCTCGGGGCCGAGCTGGAGCTCCACGGCCTGCACGTCGGCGTCAGCGCGGAGCCCATAGGTGACGACCTTCGCCTGCGCCGCGCGCGCGATGCGGACCGCGTTGGGCCACGCCGCGCTCACCGCGATGGTGCCGTCGGCCGGCACGAGCTGCACCAGCTTCTCGAACGACGACTCGTAGTGCGGGAGGTCGCGGTAGATGTCGGCGTGATCGAACTCCACGCTGGTGAGGATCAGCGTCTTCGGCTGGTAGTGGAGGAACTTGGGGCCCTTGTCGAAGTACGCGGTGTCGTACTCGTCGCCCTCGACGACGAAGTGCGGGCCCTTCCCGAGGCGGTAGTTGCCGGCGTAGTTCTTCGTGACGCCGCCGACGAGGAAGGTGGGATCGCGCCCCGCCGCGGCGAGCACGTGGCCCATCATCGACGAGGTGGTGGTCTTGCCGTGCGTGCCGGCGACGACGATCGAGTGCCGCTGCTTGAGGAACAGCGAGCCGAGCGCGGCGGGGAAGCTCATCGAAGGGAGCCTCCGCTCGCGCACCGCGGTGGCCTCGGGGTTCACCCGGCGGATGACGTTGCCGATGATCACCAGGTCGGGCTTCGCGACGTCGAGGTTCGACGCGGCGTACGGCGTGAGCGCGGTGATGCCCCAGGCCTTGAGCATGTCGCTCATCGGCGGGTAGACGTTCTCGTCGCTGCCTGTCACCTCGTAGCCCGCGGCCTTGAGCATGCCCGCGAAGGAGCCCATGCCCGTGCCGGCGACGCCGACGAGGTGGATGCGCCGGGGGAAGGACGGGTCGACGGTGTCGAGCACGAGCCCGTGGTCATCGGTGGTCATGGGGTGCGGTTACTCCAGGTTGAGCGCGTCGAGCACGGCGTCGTGCAGCTTCGGCCGGAACTCGCGGATGCGGACGTTCGCGCGCCCGAGGGCGACGCGGTTGGTGAGGAACGCGACGACGAGCTGGCGATCGAAGTCGATCCACAGGCTCGTGCCGGTGAAGCCGAGGTGGCCGATGGCGCCGCGCGGCCCCCTGCGGCCGAGGCGCGAGCCGCACGAGGCGCCTTCGGGCGACGGGGTGTCGAAGCCGAGGGCGCGGGTGCTGCCGGGGGTGAGCGCGTCGCGGCTCCACGGTGACGACGGCGCCCAGCGGCCCTCGAGGATCGCCTGGCCGAACTTCGCCACGTCGAGCGCGGTGCCGAAGAGGCCGGCGTGGCCGGAGACGCCGTCGAGGCAGAAGGCGTTGTCGTCGTCGACCTGCGCGAGCGTGGTGGGGCGCTCCGCGACGTTCCACAGGCCTTCCTGACCGGGCGCCGGCTCGCGGGGGCGCGTAGTGCCGGTGGGCGCGAAGAGCGGCGGGGCGTCGAGCGCGAGGGAGATGCGCCGGTACGACGCGCTGAGCCCCAGCGGCGAGGCGATGCGGGTAGCGAAGAGCCGGTCGAGCGGGAGCCCCGACGCGGTCTCGAGCACCACGCCGAGGAGGATGAAGCCGAGATCGCTGTAGACGGCGGCCTGACCCGCGGGGCGCTCGGGCGGCGTGGCGAGGACGCGGTCGATGAGCTCGCGGCGCACCTGCGCGCGGAGCTCCGCTTCGGGGTCGGCCTCGAAGAGCCGGGGGTGCGAGTTGAGCGCGTCGGCGAAGTACGGGAGGAACGCCGGCAGGCCGCTGCGGTGGAAGAGGAGATCGGCCAACGAGACCTGCGCGACGGCGGTGGGCAGGAAGCGCTGCAGCGCCGACTCGATCGCCAGCGACTGATCGAGCACCAGCGCGGTGGTCGACATCACCTTGGTGACGGAGGCGAGATCGAAGAGGCACTCCGCGGGCACGTTGCCCTTCGAGAGCACCGGCTGATCGCGGTGGAAGACCTCGAGGCGGTAGCTCGGGAAGGTCGTCTGGAGGCCTTCGGTGAGGAGTTCGTCGAGGGTCATGCGAGCGAGAGGGACCGCGAGGTGGCGTCGAGGGTGACGGAGGCGCCGAGCACCACGGGGTGGTTCACCGCTCCGTGGCCGATGGCGAAGCCGGCCGCGCAGGGCACGCCGAGGGCCTGGGCGAGTTCGTCGAGCACGTCGGCGCTGGTGTGATCCTTCTCGTCGGAGCCGGTGAACTCGCCGAACACCACGCCGCGCACGCCGTCGAGCAGGCCCGCGAGGCGGAGGTGGGTCCACATGCGATCGAGCCGGTACGGCTTCTCGCCGACGTCTTCGAGGAGCAGCACCGCGCCGCGCAACGAGGGCATCCACGGCGTGCCGATGAGGCGGGTGAGCACCGAGAGGTTGCCGCCGAGGAGCGGCCCGGTGGCGACTCCGGGGACGACGGTGCGCGTGCCGGGCAGCGGCGCGACGGGACGGCCCTCGAGGGTGGCGAAGAGGCGCTCGACGACCTCGGGAGGCTGCTTGCCGAGCTGGGTGAGGACCGGCGCGTGGAGCGACTGCCAGCCGGCGCGCTGCGCGGCGAGGTGGAGCGCGGTGAGGTCCGAGAAGCCGACGAGCCACCGGGGCGCGCGGAGCGTCACCGAGGGAAGCAGCTTCATCGCGCCGTAGCCGCCGCGCGCCGCGAAGAGCGCCTTGACCTCGGCGTCGTCGAGCGCGGCCTGGAGCTGCTGGGCGCGCGAGGCGTCGGTGCCGGCGAGGTAGCGGTGCGACTCGAAGAGGCGGTCGGTGAAGGTGGGTTGGTATCGGCGCGCGATGACCTCGAGGCCCTGGGCGAAGAGGGCGCGATCGAAGGGGCCGGCCGGCGCGACGACGGCGACGCGATCACCGGGCCGCAGCGGCGGAGGCGCGAGGAAGCTCACGGAGGACGTTGTACAGTGCGGCGGTGTCGTCCGCAGCGAAGAAGGCCGAAGCGCCGAGGAAGTTCCCGATCCCCTGGGGCCTGTTCGTGGTGCTCGCGATCTACGCGGCCGGGGTCTACGGGTACATCTGGGCGCAGTACTGGAACAGCCCCGAGTACAAGGCCGCGATGGCGTACGCGAAGGCGCTGATGATCCTCGGCACCGACGACGGCCGCCGGTGCAGCGAGGCCGACCTCAACCGCGCCTTCGAGCTGACGATGCAGGCGGCGCTGCTGATGCCCGACGAGGTGCAGCTCGTGGAGCACCTCGAGAACCTCCGCCACCGCTACGAGGAGCGGAAGTTCAAGCTGAGCAAGGAGTGGGTCAACAAGGTCGAGATGATGTCGGCCCACACGCTGCGCATCGAGCAGGCCAAGAAGGGCTGGCTGGTGGTGAGCCAGAGGGACAAGGGCTGGGCGCCGGATCAGCTCCTCGCCGGGCCGCAGCGCGTGGTGCTGTGGAGCATTCCCGGCGGGGTGTTGATCATCGCCTTCTGGGCGTACACGCGGTTCAGCGCGCGGCGCGTGCGTGAGGACGATCACCTCGCGGATCAGAAGCAGCTCGAGCAGGAGCTCGAAGAGCTCGGCGAGTTTCGTCGCGGGCTCGGAGAGGCGAAGCGCCCTGCCCCGCAGGCCGAGGAGGATGACGCCGACACGCTGGCCTCGTCGCCGCCGGTGCGCGCGCGGCCGCCCACGCAGGGCGGCGTGAAGGCGGTGTCGCGCCCGCCGACGAGGGGCTCGGGGGTGAAGGCGGTGGCGCGGCCTCCGACGAGCGGCTCGGGGGTGAAGGCGGTGGCGCGGCCTCCGACGAGCGGCTCGGGGGCGAAGGCGGTGACGAGGCCTCCGTCGCTCACGGCGCGGCCGGCGGTGAAGAAGCGCCCGCCTGACGACGAGTGAAGGCCGCGGCGAAGAAGCCATCGGTGCCGTGGGTGTGCGGCGCGAGCAGCGTGGGCGGGCCGAGCGACTCGAGTTCGGGGAAGCGCGCCAGGGCCTCGCGCACCACGTCTTCGTTCTCTTCGCGGGTGAGCGTGCACGTCGCGTAGACGAGCCGGCCGCCGGGCTGGAGGTGCCGCAGCCCGCGCCCGATGAGCTCGACCTGGAGCGGCGGGAGCGACTGCACGAGCCCGGGCTCGAGGCGCCAGCGGAGATCCGGCCCGCGGCGGAGCGCGCCCAGCTCGGAGCACGGCGCGTCGACCAGCACCCGAGGCACACGGAGCTCGGCGGGCGGCTGCTGGCCGTGGATGAGCACCCGGGCGCCGGCCTTCGAGGCGCGGGTGCGGAGGCGCTCGAGGCGCGGGAGATCGACGTCGGTGGCGTGCACCCTGCCCTGCGGCCCGACGAGTGCGGCGAGGTGGAGCGACTTGCCGCCGGCTCCGGCGCAGAGGTCGAGCACGTCGTCGCCGGGGCGCGCCTCGAGGAGCAGGCTCAGCACCTGGCTGCCTTCGTCCTGAACCTCGTACTCGCCGAGGAAGTCCGGGCCGAGGCCGAAGAGGTTGGGCCGCGGGGTGGTGACGAGGAGCGCGGAGGGGCTCCAGCGACCGGCGACGGTGTCGAGGCCGGCGCGGGCGAGCTTCGCGGCGAGCGCGTCGCGGGGGCCCTTCGCGCGGAGGCAGACCGGGCCGGGGCGGTTGAGCTCGGCGGCGAGCGCGGCGGCGTCGGGGCCGAAGCGCGCCTCGAGGTGCGCGGCGATCCACTCGGGGACGCTGAAGCGGTCGCGCCAGTCGGAGGGCGTGGGGGCGAGCGCGGGGAGCGAGACGCCGAGGAGCGCGGGGGCGTCGGGGTGCTGGCCGAGCTCCGCGGCGAGGATGGCGAGGAGCTGGAGCGGCGAGGCGTCGGGGAGGTGCGCGCGGAGGCGGCGTCTCCAGAGGCCGACGCCGAAGAGGGCCTCGGCGGAGACCTGGCGCTGCTCGGGCGAGAAGTCGCGGTGGGCGCGGAGGAAGCGATCGAGCTCCCGTTCGGCGGGCTGGCCGGAGAGGACGGCGGTGAGCGGCGGCGCGAGCGCGGGGCCGAGGCCGGCGAGCGCCTGCCAGGGGACGGTGCGCAGACGGGCTTCGGCGGGCGTCATGCGCGGTTGACCGCGCGGCGGAGGTTGGCGCGGGCCTGCGCGTCGAGGCGCGCGTGGAAGAAGTCGGAGAGGAAGATGCGCTCGGCCTCGAGGAGGTGGGCGAGGAAGCGGCGGCGGTTGAGACGGAAGAGGAACGTCGGCACGTGGGCGTACTCGGTGGCGATGGCGGCGTCGTAGGCGTCGAAGACGTCGGGCGCGGCGCCGAGGATGGCCATGTCACAGTCGAGGAAGAGCCGCGCGTCGTCGTCGAGAGAGGCGCGGTCGAGCTTGCCGTGACGGGCGGTGAGCTCGATGAGGCGGCGCACGAGGGCGACGTCGAGACGCTCGGCGGGGAGGTAGGTGGCGATGGCCTGGAGCGCGAGGTCGGCGCTCTTCGCCTCGTTGTCGGAGCGGCCGGCGACGTAGACCGCGTCGTGGAAGAGCGCGGCCAGGAAGACCTCCTTCGGGTGCGCCCAGCCGGGCCCGGCCGAGACCGTCGCGACGTGCCGGAGGACCTCCTGGACGTGCGCGAACGAGTGGTACGCCCGCGGCGGGGTGGCGTACGCCGACTCCACTGCGCGCTGCAGTCCGTCGGGAATCGACAGCGGCGTGTTCGTCAGTGTTGACACGGGAGGCCGTCCACCCTACAAGCCGCGCCGCTTTCACACGACGTCCAATATTCCCTGATAGCTCAGCTGGTAGAGCAGGCGACTGTTAATCGCCGGGTCGTAGGTTCGAGTCCTACTCAGGGAGCAGAATGGAGCCGGAGACCAACCCGGCCGACATCAAGAGTTAACAGCGGCCTCGGAGAGTGATCTCCGGGGCCGCTGGCGTTTCGGCCCATGTTTACGAGGCTTTTCATCTGCCCCAGCGCCTCTCAACCGCCTAGACCGCGTCCGCGCAGAGACCACCACCGGTCCGGCGTAGGCGGTCGTAGAGGAGCATCCGGACGGCGTTCAGACGCTCTCTCCGGACCGGCGGGGAGAGAGAAGCCGAGAGCGTTTAACAGTTGACCCCATTTCGCGGGACGGAGCGACTGACGTTTAACTGGCCTGCGCGGCAGCGAGGCGCGGCTCTGCCCTGCCACCAGCCTGAGCGTTGCCGGGCGATATCACCAGCCCCGTCGCATGGACTCGGCGAGTTCCACGGGATCCAGCACCGAGGTTGAGCTTTCCCAGTCGACGTCCTCGACCCTGCTGTACTTTGCGTCGAAAGGGTTCTTCGTCAGCGCCGTCGTGCGATCGATGAGCTTCTCGGCCTCGGCACGCTCGCCCTGAGCGACCTGCACCCAGACGTCCTCCAGCGTGTCCGGGATCTGCCCGAAGAGCGTGTGGATCGCCTCGAGGCGCTGGGACAGCAGCTGGTGGACACGATCCTCGACCGAGCCGCGGTACCTGAGGTTGGCGATCCAGACCTCTGGGTGCTGCTGCCCGATGCGCTGGATGCGGCCCTTGCGCTGCTCGAGCCTCGTCGGGTTCCACGGCAAGTCGATGTGGATGAGCGTCCCGAGGCGCTGAAGGTTGAGCCCCTCCGACGCTGCGTCGGTTCCGAGGAGCAGCCGGAGCGTACCCTCGCGTACCCGCTGCTTGAGCTCCTCACGGTCGCAGCGCTTGAACGCGCCATGACTCCAGATGCCGGAACGCGTGCCACCTGCGTACAGGCCGATGTCGTCCTTCGCGAAGGCGGCGTGGCGCGACATCTGCTCGCCAACCCAGAACGCGGTGTCGAAGTACTGTGAGAAGAGGATGCAGCCGCGCGCACGCCACGGCTCGTCGATGCCACGGCTCGTGCCGAGGAGATAGCCGAGCACCGCCGCGAGCTTCGGGTCCGGATCGCGGCACTCCTCGAGCAGCTTCAGGCAGCGCGTAAGCGCCTTGAGTTCGGCTTCGGAGAAGTTCCGGAACTCCGAGACCTCACGCTGGGGCGACTCGTCGGCCTCCTCGTCAGTGTCGTCTTCGTCGTCTGTGGCAGCGTCGTCGATCCCGAGCAGCTTACGGATCGTGTTCTTGCCTGCCTCGAGAGAGCTGCCGAGACGACGGAGAAGCAGAGTTCGGAAGAACCCGGCGCCACCCGGGATGCGCTTGCCCAGGGCTTCCGTGAATGCCTCGGCTTCTGCGTACGCGTCCTCGAGGTATGCAGTGAGACCGAGCGCGTCGTGGTCCGATTCGCCGAAGAGACGGACCTTCACGGGCTTCAGCCACGGCTCTCGGGTGACGGGGTTCGTCGTCTCCTCGAGATGCTGACGGGTACGCCGCACGATGCACCGAAGGAGGGGGTTGTGCGAACCCGCGAAGCCGGGAAAAAACGTGGGCTCGATCTGAGTTCGTCGAAGTGCCGCAGGCAGCCGGTCGTAGTCCTCGGGGAGGAGTGTCCACTTGTCGTCAGGCATCTGGAGGCGATCGCGAATCTTCGACGCGACCTCATCCTCACCGCGCGACGGCAGCGGATCCCTCGTGTAGTTCCAGGCAGCATGAGGTTCCTCCGGCAGGCCATGGACGCCGGTCGCAACCTCCAAGCACTCGAACGGCGTCCACCAGGGACTCGTTCGATAGGTCTGGCCCAGCACGGACGGGTTTCCCTCAGAGAGGATAGCGAGAAGATCCCACGCCTCCACCGGATGAAGCTGCACAGGAGTGGCTGTCGCGAGCAGCATGCTCTTCGTCTTCCCGGCAAGACGGAACAGGAAGCTCATGAGCTTGTTCGGGTCCGCTCGTTCGTTCACCCGATCAGCTCCGTCATCGATCTTCGGAATGATGCGCCTGCGCGCTCGATGCGCCTCATCGACGATGACGCAGGTGTAGCGACGCCCAAGAAGAGCCTCGACGACGCGAGGATGGCCTCGCGTGATTAGCCCCTGCGAGACGAGGCCGATCCGACGCGGACACGCTCGGAGAGCCTCAACACCCGCTGCAGGGTGCTCGATGTCGTTCTCATCGATCCACGCACTGCCTGACCAACGAGCGGAAGGCAGCTGCAGCAACTCCATGAGTTCGCCCTGCCACTGCTTGAGCAGCGGCTTCGGCGCGAGCACGAGGATTGGGCCCTCGTCCTCGAGCCCCATGAGCAACGCTGCCATGGCGAGCTGAACGGTCTTCCCGAGCCCGACCTGATCCGCGAGCACCAGACGCGCTCCACCGAGACGGTGCCGCTCGAGCGCTAGGCGGGCGAAGTACTTCTGGTGGGGCCACAACCCCTGCTCGCGACGGTAGATGGGGCTCTCGACGGCGACTGCTGCCGGCTCAGGCTCCTTCTTCCACTCGCCAAGGCCGACGACCCTCCGTCCGGCGAGACGTTTCAAGTCGCTCTCTATAAAGGGGCAGCACGCAAGATCGACGGCCGATGGATGGTGCCAGAGGGCGTCGAACTCTTCGCGAACCCACTGGATCGCGTCCGGCGCGTCGTCCTCCCAGAGCAGCTCGTAATTCAGCTTCCACGCCGTGGCACTCTCGTTGACGCTTCCCAGAAACGTGGTCGCGCCCCCGTCGGCGTACCGCACGAGGCCGGCTTTGCCGTGGATGAGCCCGAAGACCTCGTCGGGGAGAACCTTCACCTGCAGCTTGCGCTCGCCGGACGGCAACCGCTGACACAGGAAGTCGTAGAGCCGCTGGATTCGCGGGCGGGCCCCCTCAGGCAGCTGCTCGGGCTTCGCGTCGCACCAACTCCGTCGAAGCGCGCTCTGCGCCGCAACAGCGGTCTTCACGTCGTCGGGCCCGAGGTCCGAGTTGCACACGATGCGAATCGGGCCTTCGATGGCCTCAAGTTCCTCGCCCGCGACTTCGAACAAGCTCGAGCGGAAGTAGCCTGCGATCCGGTCGTAAGAGACCGCGCCGCGCAGCCGCTCCCGAAGGACGCTTGCAGCCATCGGTGCGCGGCGCGACGAGTGTCTCCTGATCATGAATCACCCATGATCGGACCGAAGCCGCCCTGCCAGGAGCCGAGCGGCCTGGCTGTCTGCGACCCAGTGAGACATGGCCTCGACCTGGCCGAGATTCGCGAACCAATCGAGAATCGTGATCAGGCGCTGACGGTCGCTCCAGTAGTCACGGAGTTCATCCTTCAGGAACCGCATCCCGGCCTCTGGCTTCTCCTCGACAACCGTCGTGTGCACCGCGAACAGCAACTGCCGAACCTTGGTTCCGCCGAAGCCTTCGCCCTCGAGATCCTTGCGCCCGAACTCTCCGGGGGTCCGGACGCGCGTGCTGTTCGCCTTGTCGGCATGCAGGAGGGGTTTGACTTCACGAACGCCGAAGCCACGCGCCAGTTCCTGGTACACGCCTTGGCGGCGCTCGCCACGGCTCTCCACATCGAGCGCGCGGAGGTAGAGGCGCTCATCCGCGGTGAGCCCCTGCCAGACGGTCTCGAGCCCACGCGGAACAAGATAGTCACACGCAATCTGAATCCCGCGTTCGATGACCTGCTCGAATCGGGACTTCTCCGCGACCACCGCGCGACGACCGCGCCCGCCATTCGCTGGCCGGGCACGGAACAACTCATGCCCAACATCCTGGCCGTCGAGCGTCTGATACTGCGTCAAGACACGGAGGGCCGCAGCGTAGGCCGCAAGCTGATAGTCGGTGTCCCCGAAGTTCGGTTCGCCGCCCTCGTCAAGCGCACGCATCGAGTCGATCTGACGACGAACTTCGTCCTCGACGAGTGGATAGACCTCATCAAGAAAACCATCCTCAGGGCTGAGGCGTTTTCGGAGGACTAGCAGCACAGTACCCTGGACGAGATTACCTCTCTTGATGCCAGCTGCTGGCGTCTCGGTCGCTACTGTCCACGCGGCGGTAACGCGGAGCCCGGCAGCCCACAGAATCATTCCGAGGTCGGCCCACACCGAAGGATTCTGGTGCGTGAACTGCACCATCTGAAGGCCGTTGTCGGGCATGTGCTTGGTGAGGTTGCCGTAGACCTCGACCATGCTCTTCTTGAAGTCTTCGCCCGTGCCCCGCACTGCCAGAACGGAGCGGCTATCAGGAAGCCAATCCGGGAAGGCTCGCACGAGCCCCTGTTCAGCCCATGCAAGAAAGAAGTCGGCCAACTCGTGGTAGTTGATCGCGTCGGCGTAGGGAGGATCGGTAATCCATAGATCCTGACTCGCCGACAAGTCTCGCGCATCTCCCGCACGAACGTTACCCGCGGGAAAGGCCGCGGCCGCATACCCGCGTTCAAACAAGAACCACGTGGTATCCAGCTTCGAGAGCGGGCGTGTCGAGTAGTTCGACAGTGTGTTCAGAGCCTGGTTGTTGAAGACCTGATTGCCCTTCTCGTCGCCCTTTGCGGGTGACCATCCCGACAGACGCGAGTTCCAGTTCGCCAGTCGCCCAACGGCAAGCATGCGCGCCGCCTCAAGCTCGCGCGCATTCCCCTCCATCGACGCGCCCAGCAGGCCGTTCACCAAGAGCTGGCGCGGCGTGAACAATTGGTGCCAGTACGTCCAGCCCCGCGTACGGATCGGCTCGTCCGTCTTCTCTCCATTGCGAGGGATGGCGCTGCTCGGAATGAAGCCCTTGGCCTGCCACTGCGAAGCCCGCTCCAAGAGCAACTCCAACACCCGCGCCTCACGCTTCATGTCTGCATCGGTTGGTGCGGCGAACACTCGCGAACCGTCGGGCTTCACCCATCTGATGCAGTACAATCTCTCCTGCAGCAGGTCTCCTGCCCTTGGAACGAAGTCGGCCTTGTCCCAGAGCCGCACGCCCTGCGGTCCGCGCAACTCTTCGATCGACCAACTTCTCGTGCGGTCGAACGGATCGAGGACCCGCCCGTCGCGAACGGTTCCTGTCCCTTCAGGTTTGGAGCCAAGCGCTGCGAGCGCCCACTCGGCGTCCGTTGGATTCGTGATGATTTCGATGTCGATCCGCTCCCGGCCAGGTTGCCGCCGAAGGCGTCCGATTACCTTGGAGCGTTCACCGATAATCCAACTCGGTGCCAAGGGAATGGCGTACTCGCATCCGGGAACCCTCACCTCGATGCAGTACAAATAGGCGTCGGCCCGCCATCCCTGCTCGTTGTGCTCGATACCCCAAGCGGTGATCTGCTCTTCCGCGGCCGCAAACGCCTTCTCCTGCGCGTCGCGAACCCGCTGCTGAGTCTCGCGCCCGCCGCCGATCAGGTTCAAGCTGGCCCACGTCAGGAGGGCGGCCACCGGATTGAGGTCGCTTCCAAGCGCCTCACAGCCGATTCTCGCTGCCTCAAACGGAATGCTGCCGCCCCCGCAGAAGCTGTCGCCAACGCGCGGACGATGACCGAAGCGCCTCCGTCCCAGTTCGTCCGTCAGCTCGCAGAGGCTGGATGCGTTCGTCTTCAGGTGCGCGTTGATTTCTTTCCAGGCCGCCTCATCAGGTCCGTCGAGATGCTCTGGTCTGACGCAGTGCCGGAGTTTCCGGTCGTATGGCAGTGCATCGAACGCCGCACGAGAGAGCGGAAATCGACGCTTGGTCTCGAGTCGAGCTCGCGCAGGGGGTGACAGCGATTCCCAGATGACTTCGCGCAGCTCCTCGCGGCCGTCGTCGTCAGCATCCGCCCACTCGGCCGCAAACGTAGCTGCTTCAGCAAGCAGATCGCGGTCCGCAACGACGGCCTTTCGCCGACGCCACAGCCCCTCAGAATCCATCGTCATCAGCTTGAGAAAGATCTCACGGTCCTTCTTGGGATCATTGCTCGCAGGCATAAGCATGCCGAGTACGCACGCCCTGACGAGAACAAGCGGCTTACGTCCCCACCACTTGCCGAGGCGCGTCAGCGTCTGTCCGAGGTTTGCCTTTCTCTCCTTGTAGCTTTCGGCCGAGAGTCGGGCGATCGGGAACTGGGTCTCGATGAACGTGAGATCGTTCATAGCAGACTCATCTGGTAGCTCTCGAGGAGCTGCTTGCGGGTGCGGGGAGCCATACCTTCGCCCTTGATGATCGGGTTCTCGGTGAGTGCGAAGCGAAGCGCTTTGCGCCAGCCGATGCCGTTCTGCAGCGCCTGCCCCGTCGCCCCTGCCGTCATCGTGAACAGCCACCACCGCTCCTCCGGCGCGAGGCCCTCCCAGTTGCGGATTGCCTCGGGAATGAGCAGCGAATCGGCGTCTTCAATGCCCCAGCAGAGAACGCACAACTCTTTGCCCAGGCTCGGGTGAATCGGCACGTCGCCCTTCTTCGGGAGCTTCGCGGCGGCCAGCCCAGCCTTCTTCAGTCGCCGCGAACTCTCCTCCCAAAACGCGGAAGCGATCTCGTCCCACTTCCTGCGCTTCAGCAGGACCCGGAGAGTGGGGTCGCTTGGCGTCACGGGAGGCAGTCGCAGGTGGCCATCCTCGATGACGAAGTCTCGGTACTCGGAGAGGCTCACGTCTGCGGTGTCGACTTGGCTCGCAGGAAGGTGCAAGACGAACCCATGCCGAGCCTCGTCGGGGAGGAAGCCCAGTCCGAGGACCTTCTTCGTCGCGCTCTGTCCTGCTCGCTTGTCAGCCATTGCGTCGCTCCTGCTCGACCTCGGCGGGGTTCAACACATGCCCCGACACTTGCAGCCAGTCGAGGAGTTGCTGTCCGGTCTCGAAGTCGACTCGCAATACCTTCAACCGGAGGCCACTCTGGCCACCCACAAGTGATTGCGCCTGGTCACAGAGCGCCCGGAACTGTCCTCCCGCGTAGCCTTGTTCCGTTGCGCCATTGAACTCCACGGTCTGGTCTCCCGAATCCGTCTCCGCAGTGAGCGTCAACGTGTGCGCCTTCGCCCCGTGCTTTTCAAGGCGTTCTACGAAGGCCCAGACCGATGCGGTGTCGTCGAGCTTGTGCTGCTTCTTCCATCGACACGGTGCGCGAGGATCAAGCTCCCAACGAGTGCCGCCACCACCGCCCTTGCCGGGCCGAGGCTGGATCGCAACGCGCAGCACCTCCGACTTGATGCCGTCGGCTTCCGCGAACCCGAGTACGATCCGACAGGCATCCGGGACGACGAACGGACCTTGGTACGTCGCGCCACTCTCCGGCGAGCTCCCGTCAGTGCTGTACCGAATGTCGCCCTTCGGAGTCGCTCGCAGCTCCAGCTTGTTGCCCGCCTGAGGATGCTGAGGCGAGTAGCGCAGCTCGATGCGCCCGTTCCATTCCTTGGGTGCGCCGGCGGGGTGCTCTCCCGTACTGTCGATGCAAAGGAACTGATAGCGAAGCTGCTTGGCTTCGAAACGCTGGAAGTCGGCGACCTTCGACGACGCGGTCGTGGGCTTGTTGGTGCCGGTCTCGAAGTAGACGGTGTCACCGTGCAGCGGTTCGATGCGCAGCCACGTCGTTCCGTCATCGTCGCGAGAGAGCTCCCGGAACGCGACGGAGGTTTCCGGCTTCGGGAACGGCCCCTTCTCGATGTACTGCCCTTGCTCGCGCCAGAGGTCCTTGCGGATGCACTCAGCCTTGAGGTCTTCGAGCGCGCGCGCCGCGTGGAACGGCCAGGTTGTGGTCGTCGCAGCCTTGCGCCGGACCTCGCTCCACAGCGTCGACTTAGCGGTGAAGAGCCTCGCCTCGGCCTTCAGTCGGAAACCATCAGCACCGACATCGGCGGTGAACTTCTGCGCGGCCTCGAGGGTGCGTCGGACGACGTCTTCGCCGTGCCAGTTGTTGCCTCGGAACTCGAGCGAGATCGCCTGGGAGCGGAGCGCGTCGTTGATGCTCGGAAAGACGAGGGTATCGAAGGCCTGCGTCAGAGCGGAACTGAGCTGATTGAGGAGTCGGTCCTTCAGGCCATCGAGGGCGCGCCACTGCGGGTCGTTCGGCGGCGTGCTCTCCGCGTTCAGTTCCTCTTCGATGCTCTTGAGCGCGCGGACCTGGCGCGCCGAGTCGTTCACGTTCTGCATCACCATGCGAGAGCCGGTCAGGAAGATGACGCGATTCTTGAACGACTGATGGGTCCACCAGCCCTGCCACTCTTGGCTGATGGGAAGGCCGGCGTGACCGCCGCTCGGCTCAGCGAGAATCAGCACGACCTTGTCCTGCTCGACCTGGACCTCGTCGAGTGCCGGCAAGACCGCCACAAACTGGTACGCATCGCGCACCACGGGAGCGAAGCGATCCTCGAGGTACTTTCGCAGCTCCTTCAGGACCGTTTCGTTGTTCAGCGCCTGGGCGGTGCTTCGGAGCTTGGCCGCCAGGTTCTGCTGGTTCTTGAAGAAGAGACGACCGTCTGGCGAGCGATGCAGATACCAAGCCCGCGTGTCGAGGAGGTCGAGCACGTTGGCCTTGAACGACGACAGGTCGCGCCCGGGCCGCTGAAGGAAGTCATACACCTCGAACTCGCGAAGGCCGTGCACCGCGCCCGGCGTCGTCGAGAGGGACGCGAGCAAGATCAGCCGCGTCGCATCCGTGGCGTCGGTGTTGTGGTTCTTCGCGTCAATCGACTCTGCCTCCGACTGCCCGCCGTGCGCGATGTCGTGCGCGACGGCTTCGGAGAGATGAGGGCTGATCGTGCGAACCTCGGAGCCGACCTCCGCGTCGTTCAGGTCGATGTCGTATGGATGGAGCAGGTCCAGCGTGTCGGCGCGGCCCGAAGTCCAGAGCTTCGAGATGACCATTTGCATCAGGCGGATCACTCCGCGCGTCTGCTGGAAGCCGTCGTTCTCCTTGAACCGCCCGACCAGGTCCCGCCATGACGGATGGAAGGGATAGGAGTCTAGGATCTGCTGGTAGAGGCCGTCCGACTGCGTCGTCGTGAGCCCCATCTTCACAGCCTCGGCGTGCGCCTTTCGATACGCGTCGGCGACCTTCTCGATCTCGTTACGGCCTGGAAGCTTCTCGAAAAGCCGGCATCGAAGGATGTGGTACAGCTCGTCGCCCTGCGGGTTCACCGGAGTGATCGGGACAGCGCTGCGCCTCGCTTCATTCTTCAGGTTCGAGAGGGCGTGCTGAATCATGTCGCCGCCGGCTTGCCAGTTCGCACCGCCAAGGTCGGAGATGACGACGCAGACCGAGTCCATTTCGGAGGCCGCGACGAGCAGGTTCGCGAGCGCCGTCGCGGTGACGACCGCGAGATCGCTGTTGCCGACCTGCACCGAGCGCGCGTGCTCCATGTAGGGAGGCAGCTCGTCGAGCAGCACGATGACGGGCTGGCCCTCGAGCAGCTCCTTCCATGCCTGCGGCCCCGGGGCTGACAGGGGCTGGTAGTAGTTCTTGAAGTTGTCGCGTCGTCCGAGTTGCTCAGCCAGGCTGCCCCAGACGCCGAACGCGGGCTCGACGTTGCGGCCGTTGAACCCGATGACCTTCACCTTGCCGAGTGACGGTGCAGGGTCGTTCGTTCCCATCACGCTCTTTCGCAGCGCGGGGTCACGAGCCATGAGCCCCAACGAGACCATGCTGTGCGTCTTGCCGCCGCCCATGGCCTGGGAGAGCAGGAAGACCGACGAGCCTGCGTTGCCTCCGCCAAGCTGCCGGAAACAACGGTCGACCAGCGTGCTCATCCCTACGGTGAAGTAGTTCTCCTTGAAGAACTCGTCACCCGGCACCTTGCCGGCGAGGAAGTTGTCGAGATTCAGAACGGTGGCCCGTCGGTCCTTCTCAAAAACTGAAGAGCGGGGCTTGTTGAGGGTAGCGAGGGTCATCGTAAGGCTCCGATCGAGAAACTGCGGGCCGTCCTAGAGGCACATGCTCGGGCGCCGCGGTGTTGCCGGTGACTGTGCGGGCGCGGTGTGAAATGGAACGCGGGCGTTAGCCTGCCCAACCGAGACTGACGGAATACGTCTGCGGTGAGTCCCGCTTCGCGGCCGCATCCCAGATTGACGCTGATTTTTCTATTGCGGCCCGACATTGCACTCCGTTCGCAGGATGAAGGACCGCGGCAAACGACTCACCCTGCCGCAGGGAGCCCCAGCCGTCGTGCTCCGCTCCGCGT
>JBMORD010000125.1:0-2359 GCA_049322495.1 Myxococcota bacterium
CTCGATCTCCACCGCCGCGGCGATGGGGTGGGCGAGATCGATCACGGGCTCGCCCACGGCCGGGTGAAGAACACCCGGAAGGACGCCGCCATCGGCACCATCACCGGACCCGTGTTCGAGGCGGAACTCGAGACCGAGCGCGGCAAGGGCGAGGTGCGCTTCATCCTGACGCGTCAGGGGTTGGAGCTCCTGAGCGGCGAAAAGGATTCACCGCCGCGCCCGCGGTACCTCAACTGACGTTTCCCACCTTGCCGAAATCGGCGCGCGCGCTACGACTCGCAGCATGAAACTCAACGTGCTGCTGCTCGAGGGCATCCACGCGGTCGCCGAACAGGCCCTGGTGGAGGCTGGCCACAACGTCCGCCGCGTCGCCGGTGCGCTCAAGGAAGACGAGCTCATCGCGCAGCTCGAGGGCGTGCAGCTGCTCGGCATCCGTTCGAAGACCAACGTCACGAAGAAGGTGCTCGACGCCCCCTCGGCGAAGAGCCTGCTGTCGATCGGCGCGTTCTGCATCGGCACCAACCAGATCGCCCTCGAGGCGGCGATGAAGCGCGGCGTGGCGGTCTTCAACGCGCCCTTCTCGAACACCCGCAGCGTCGCCGAGCTGGTGATCGCGGAGATCATCTCGCTCTCTCGCGAGCTGGGCGATCGCAACCTGGAGCTCCACGCAGGGCGCTGGCGCAAGACGGCCGCCGGGAGCCGCGAGGTGCGCGGCAAGACGCTCGGCGTGGTGGGCTACGGCCACATCGGCACGCAGGTGGGCATCCTGGCCGAGTTCTTCGGCATGCGCGTGCTGTTCTATGACATCGCCGCCAAGCTCCCGCTGGGCAACGCGCAGCCGCTGCCCGCCCTCGACACGCTGCTGCAGCAGTCCGACTTCGTCACGCTCCACGTGCCCGAGACGCCGCAGACGAAGCTGATGATCGGCGCGCGCGAGCTGGGCCTCATGAAGAAGGGCGCCTGCCTGATCAACGCCAGCCGCGGCACGGTGGTCGACATCCAGGCGCTGGCCGACGCGCTCGAGCGCGAGCACCTGCACGGCGCCGCCATCGACGTGTACCCCGAGGAGCCGGAGTCGAGCGACACGAAGGGGTTCCAGACGCCGCTCCAGGGCCTGCACAACGTGATCCTCACCCCGCACATCGGCGGCTCGACGCTCGAGGCGCAGGAGAACATCGGTCGCGAGGTCGCCGGCTCGCTGATCCGCTACGCGAGCTCGGGCGCCACCACGGGCTCGGTCAACCTGCCCGCGGTCGAGCTGGCGCCGACGCCGGGCACCTGGCGCCTGATGCACGTGCACCAGAACGTCCCGGGCGTGCTGCGCGACGTCAACCGCGTCATCGGCGATGCGGGCGCGAACATCCACGCGCAGCTGCTGTCGACCAACGCCGACATCGGCTACCTGGTGATCGATCTCGACACCCACGTCACCAACCAGGTCGTCGACGGCCTCAAGCAGCTGTCGACCACCATCGTCGCCCGCGCGCTGGGCTGAGCGCGCTCAGCGCGACGCGAGCAGCTGCTGGGGCGCGGCCACCGGCGCCTTGGCGAGCGGCGTGCCGGCCATCGCGGTCGGCACGAAGGCCACGCCGGCGAAGACCGACAGCGCGCGGGAGTCGGGGAAGAAGCCCGCCTCGATGCCTGCGCTCAGGGCGATCTGCGGGATCGGGTTGAAGTTGAGCGACGCCCAGAAGCCGCCGTCGACCGGCACCTTCGTCGCGTCGCCGAAGAAGCCGTACGGGCCCGTCGACACGCCCCACACGTCGGTGAAGTTTCAGGTCGCGGTGAGCGAGGCCCCGCCGCGCGGCGCGGCGAAGTCGACCGCGCTCCCCATCACCGTCGCGTCGAAGACGAGCGAGCCGAAGGTCTTGGTGGCGTACACCCAGCCCTGCACGTCGAACGTCGACTGGAAGCCCGCGTCGCCCCACGTGGGGAACACCAGGTGCGCCGAGACGGCGAGCGCCGGCCGCCGTTCCCCTTCGTCGAACACCAGGTACTTCACGCCGACGTTGAGCCCGTCGAACGAGTGGCGCGTGGTGTCGACGCCGCCGACGAGGAAGTTCGGCGTGCCCACCTGCACCTGGATCCGATCGGTGAGCGAGTACTTGAGCATCAGGTTGCTGGTGTGCACGAAGCTCGAGCCGGCGGTGTCTCCCGAGTAGTTGGTCTCGAGCTCGAAGTGCCCCGCCGGCACCAGCGCGGCGGTGCAGCACGGCGTCGGCGCGACCGGCCCTTCTTCCGCCTGGCCCACGCTGCCGGAGAGGGTCACCTGCGCAGCGGCGGTGGTTGCGGCGACGGCGACGACGACGGCGGCGAACTGACGCATGGGGCGCTCCGGGGAGGGGTGAAGCTCCCCAGT
>JBMORD010000126.1:0-17724 GCA_049322495.1 Myxococcota bacterium
TGGACACTTAGAAGACGAGGGGAAACACGCAGAGTCGGCCGTCGGCGGTGCCGACGTAGACGCGCTGGAGGCCGGCGGTGATGTCGACCGAAGGAGTGCTCACGCCGCCCACCGTCGAGACCCGCACCGCGTTCTCCTGCACGCCCGTGGCGAGGTTCAGCCGTCGCAGCCAGCCGCCCGCGTCGCCGAAGTAGACCTTGCCGCTGGTCACCAGCACGCGCGCGGTGGTCGGCGCGCCCGCGACGGCGCTCCAGCTCCACACGAGCGAGACGGTGTTCGGCGTGACGGTGCGATCGACGTGGTACCGGCGCACGCCGGCGCTCCCGCTGACGATGAAGTCGCTCTCGAAGCTCACCAGCGGCGCGGTGACCGTCATCCCGGTGGCCACCTCCCAGTCCTTCGCGCGCGTCGTCATGCCGTAGCCGCGCACCGTCCCGCTCTGCGAGGCGACGAGCACCTGCCCGAGCACGCCGCTCGCGGTGACGCCTCCGGGCACGGCCCCGAGATCGCTCACCGTGAGCAGCGGCGCCGCGGCGGCGTCGAGGGCGTTGAGCGCGTAGAGCGAGCTGGCGCCGAGCGTCGGCACCCACAGCGTGTTCGAGCCGTAGTCGAAGAACATCGCCCCGACGATCTGACCCAGGCCCGCGGGCTGCCAGGTGAAGGCGGCGGCGCCGGTGTCGGCGCGCACGCCGACCACGCTGTTGCCCGCCGTGTTGTTGCGCGTGGCGAAGAAGGTGAGGTCGCTGGCGTACTTCGCCTGGAAGGCCGCGTCAGCGCTCGTGCGCCGCGCGAACGTCGCCGAGGCCTGGATCACCTGGCCGAGGGCGACGCCACCGTTGGCGACCCAGGTGATGGCGCCCGAGCCGGACGCGAGGCGGTAGGCGTAGCCCTGCTGATCGCCGACGAAGAGGGCCGGCTCGGTGCCACCGCTTGGAGTGACCGCGAGCGGGCGCGCCTGCACGACCCCGCGCGTGGTGGACGGGCGCCACTTCTCGTTGCCGTTGATCGGCGCGCCGGTGGTGATGGTGTTCGCGGTGAAGAAGCTGCCGTTGGTCGACTGGTACACCGCCTTGCCGAGATCGACGAACGGCTGCTGCAGCGCGGGGAGGCCCACCGTCGAGCACCACAGCGGATCGCTCGGCCCCGTGCCGGGTGGCACCACGAGGAGGTAGTTGTTCGGGCTCGAGGCGGGGACGTTCGCGGGCGAGTACAGCCCGTACTCGTCGCGGTTGTAGAGCCGGTAGAAGTAGCTGGTGCCGTTGGTGAGCCCGGTGTCGGCGAAGGTGCCGTTGAAGCTGAACGAGTCCTCGTAGACGACGGTGGCGTTGCCGAGCGTCGTGCCCGCGGCGTAGCGCTCGCCGGGCGTGGGGGCGGTGTTCGGCGGCGCGCCGGCCGAGCGCAGCAACAGCACGCCGTCGTGCATCGCGGGGTTGCTCCAGGTGAAGTGCGCGCGCCCGGGCGTGGCCACCGCAATGGGGATGATGACGTCGGGCACCGGGCGATTCACCGCGACCGTCACCGTGCACCACGTGCGCGCGGTGGTGTTGTCGGCGAACGTGACGTGGACCTTGTGTGAGGTGGGTGTCGCCACCGTCACCGTGCCGATCGACGCGTAGTTGATGGTGAAGACCTGCGAGGCGCCCGGCGCGATGCGCGCCGCGGCGCTGCCCGCCGTGAAGCGGAGGCCCCGCGGGCTCGACGAAGGCGCCGACGTCCACCCCGCCGGGAGCGAGACCGCGCTCGGGGTGCGGAAGAGGTTGGCGTCGGGGGTGATGAGCACCACGCTGGAGATCGCCTGGTCACTGCCGTTGGACACGGTGTACGCGATGCGCCGGTTGGTTGCGGCCGAGAGCACCGACGACGGCGAGGGGCGCACGGCGAGCTCCTGAATGAGCACCTCGTCGCTGCCCTCGGGGCTGGTGGTGATGCCGGCCCCCGCGGCGTTGGTCGCCGTCGCGCGCCCCACGAAGGTCACCCGATCTCCGGGATCTCCGTTGATGCGCCAGGTGGTGGTGAAGGCCGTGGTCGCGCGGCTCGCGAGCGCGTCGACCACCGTCGGGGTGGGGCCGCTGACGAGCGTGGCGCGCGCCGTGCCGGTGGCGGTGATGGTCGGCGCGACGGGCGTCACCGCGGTGAGCGAGGCCGTGTCGTCGTTGGTCGGCAACACCTGGAGCGTGATCAGCCCGTTGTCGATGGTCGTCTCTGGAGTCACCACCGACGCGGCGGGGAAGAGCCCGACGTTGAGATCGGGCGAGGTCGCGACGGGCGAGCTCACCGTCGCGTTGCGCGCGCTCGAGGAGAACCGCGCGGTGCCGCGCCCGGTCGCGCGGTAGACCCACGAGAAGGTCGCGCTGCCGTCCTGCGCGAGGTTCGACACCGAGGCGGGCGCCGGCCCCGACACCAGCGCGAACGTCGCCGTCCCCGTCACCGTCGGCGCGGCGGGGGTGATGCCGCTCTGCGTGCCGGTGGAGCCGTTGGTGATGGTCAGCGTCACCGTCACCTGATCACCGACATCAAGCGCGCGCGCCGAGAGCGTCACGCGCGCGGCCAGCCCGACCAGCGTCCACGTGGCGTTCCCCGTGCGTGCGCGGAACGAGACGTTGGTGTTGCACGGGTCGAGCACGTCGGTGCGGTTCGAGAGCAGGTTCTGGTTCGCCTGATCCGTCGCCGCCGACACGCCGAGCACGCGCACCTCGAACAGCGCCGATTGCCCGGGGCGCAGCCCCGCGGTGCTCGAGGTGCACCCGTCGATCGCACGGAAGGTGACCACGCGGTTGCGGCGATCGATCGCGCTGGCGCGCCACCCCGAAGGGGCGGTGGCGCCGTCGATGTCGTACGGCGCAGTGGGAATGCCGATGGTGAACGCGAGAATGCGGTCCCGGCTGGTCGCGGCGTTGGCGACGCGGAAGGTGAGGGGGCTCACCTCGTCCATCACCGCGACGCCGGCAGTGCGATCGATGCTCCAGTTGTTCTGCTGGGCGAGCGCGAGCGACGCGGCGCCGAAGACGAGGAGGAAGAGGGTGCGCGTCATTCGTCACTCCTCCAGCGCGAAGCTCGCGCTCGCCTGTTCCACGCCCTCGTCGAGCATCGTCACCTGCCAGCTGCCGGCGAGGCGCTGATCGCTGATCATCGTCGCTGCCACCGGGAGGCTGAAGTGCGCGCGCTGGGTCACCCCGGGCCGCGCGTCGATCACCGCGGGCTGCTTCTCCCACGCGAGCCCCTGCGGCGAGACGAACACCGCGTGCAGCGTGCGGGTGCCGGGCGCGCCACCTTCCACCTCGACGTCGAGCTCCACGCTCTGGAGCTCGTCGAGCCGGCGCGCCGACGCCGGGACGAACGAGACGTGCACCGTGTGGCGTGGCGGCAACGGGAGCGGCTCGACGTACTGGAGGACCGGCACGATGATCGCCGGCGCGCTGGGCTGGGTCGGCGTCACTTCGATCGGCGGCGGAGTCTCGATCACCTCGACGACGGAGATTGACCCCTCCAATGATCGACCGACGTCACTGCATGCTCCCGTGACGACTGAGAACGCCAGTGCCACGGTCGCGCGGATCAACTTGCCCATCGCGAACTCCCGTGGGTTCCACCTTACCGGCTGGTTGAAGCCGCACCAGTCTGCGACCGGGTATGAATTCGCGGCGGTTGTGCGGGCGGCTCGCACCAGAAACACGACCGCCCGCCGGAAAAGCTCCAGCGGGCGGGCGGTTCACTTCGGTCGAAAGTCGTAGAACTGACCGAGGCGGTCAGTGGACTCAGTAGCGGTAGTGCTCGGGCTTGAACGGGCCGTCGACGGACACGCCGAGGTACTTCGCCTGCTCAGCGTTGAGCCTGGTGAGCTTCGCGCCGATCTTCCCGAGGTGGAGCGCGGCGACCTTCTCGTCGAGCTTCTTGGGCAGCACGTAGACCTTGCCGGCCTCGAACTTGTGGCCGGTGTCGATCGCTCCCCACAGCGCGAGCTGCGCGAGGGTCTGGTTGGTGAACGAGTTCGACATCACGAACGACGGGTGACCCGACGCGCAGCCGAGGTTCACCAGGCGGCCGCGCGCGAGGAGCGTGAGGCGCTTGCCGTCGGGGAAGATGAACTGATCGACCTGCGGCTTGACGTTCTCCTCGCGGATCTCCGGGTTCTTCTCGAGCCAGCTGACCTGAATCTCCGAGTCGAAGTGACCGATGTTGCAGAGGATGGTGCCGTCCTTCATCGCCTTCATGTGCTCGCCGGTGACGACGTCGATGCAGCCGGTGGCGGTGCACACGATGTCGGCGGTGGGCGCGATGTCCTCCATCGTGGTGACGGTGAAGCCCTCCATCGCGGCCTGGAGCGCGTTGATCGGGTCGACCTCGGTGACGAACACGCGCGCGCCCATGCCCTTGGCGGCCTGCGCGCAGCCCTTGCCCACGTCGCCGTAGCCGGCGACCACGACCACCTTGCCGGCGATCATCACGTCGGTGGCGCGCTTGACGCCGTCGAGGAACGACTCACGGCAGCCATAGAGGTTGTCGAACTTCGACTTGGTGACCGAGTCGTTGACGTTGATCGCGGGCACCTTGAGCGTGCCGGCCTTCATCATCTCGTACAGGCGGTGCACGCCGGTGGTGGTCTCCTCCGAGAGGCCGCGGATCGGGTCAGCGCCCTTGAAGAGCTCGGGGTGCTTGTTGTGGACCCAGAGCGTGAGGTCGCCGCCGTCGTCGAGGATCATGTTCGGGCCCTTGCCGTCCTTGAAGGCGAAGAGCTGGGCCTCGAGGCACCAGTCGGCCTCCTCGAGCGTCTGGCCCTTCCACGCGAACACGGGCACGCCCGCCTTCGCGATGGCCGCGGCGGCCTGATCCTGCGTCGAGAAGATGTTGCACGAGGTCCACGTCACCTCGGCGCCGAGCGCGACGAGCGTCTCGATGAGCACCGCGGTCTCGATGGTCATGTGGAGGCAGCCCGCGATGCGCGCGCCCTTGAGCGGCGCCTTGCCGGCCCACTCCGCGCGGAGCGCCATGAGGCCCGGCATCTCCTTCTCGGCGATGGCGATCTCCTTGCGGCCCCACTCGGCGAGCGAGGGGTCGGCGATCTTGTAGGCGGGGTAGCTGGTCTTGTGTTCCATGGCGTCTTCCTTCGGTGGTGGGTGAACTGCGCTACTCAGGACTTCTGGGCGACCCAGGCGTGCCAGGTGACGCTGGCGTCGGGGCCGACGGGGTGAAAGGCGTTGGGCACGGCGACCTCACCGAGCGCGCGAAGCCCGGCCTCGGCGAAGAAGCGGCGCACGTCGTCGGGCGAGAACCCGAGCCACACGTCGCCCGCGTCGGCGCGCAGCGCGTCGAGCTCGTGCGGGAGGTAGTCGAGCACCACGAGGTGGCCGCCCTTCTTGAGCAGCCGCGCGAAGCCCTGCACCGCGCTCGCCGGGCGCGACGCGTGGTGGAGGATGCGGCCGGCGAACACCAGGTCCGCGCCGCCCGCGGCGTCGACGCGCTGCACGAGCGCCGCGTCGTCGTAGCTGCCGGGGAAGAGGCTCACCTGGTGGAAGCCGCGCGCGGCGACGCGCTCGGCGACCCGCGCGAGCTGCGCCTGGCTGCGATCGACCGCGATGACGCGCGAGAAGAGCGGCGCCAGCACGTCGAGCGAGAGCCCGTCGCCGGTGCCCACGTCGACCGCCAGCGCGCGCCCGGGC
This sequence comes from Myxococcota bacterium, assembly GCA_049322495.1. Lineage (GTDB taxonomy): Bacteria > Myxococcota > Myxococcia > Myxococcales > Myxococcaceae > Archangium_A. Next base: position 5,658 of record JBMORD010000126.1, read on the forward strand.
AGCAACAACGAGAGCGCCGAGAGGTGCGCGAGGTGCTCCGGCGAGGCGGGCACCGAGGTGGTGGAGGTCGTCGTCGGCGCTTGCTCGAAGTGCGAGCGCCCGTGCTCCTCGCGCGCGGCCACGATCGACGGCACGCGCGCGAGGCTGCCGTCGGCGAGGCAGAGGCGCCGCCCCTCGCTCAGCGCCTCCGCGAGCACCGGATCGGCGGCGACCGTCTCGAGCTCGGTGCGCAGGAACAGCCGCGTGCCGTCCTTGCGCGCGTCGAGCAGGCCCGCGTCGCGCAGCGGCGCCACCTTGCGGCTCACCTGCGGCTGGCTGTCGTCGAGCAGCGTCGCCAGCTCCGAGACCGAGAGCTCCTCGTCGGCGCAGAGCGCGAGCAGCTGCAGGCGGCCCGGCTCGGCGAGCAGCCGGAACAGCTCCACCCGAGGGAGCCGCGCCATCGTCGCGCTGGTGGCCTGAGCAGCGAGCACGGAGCCTCAATAATGCATTCATGCGCAAGAATGCAATCATTGATGGAAAGCGCCGTTGATTCAGCGGGTTGAGTGCCCATTTCGTTCACCTGTCTCGCGCCGGGGACGCCTGAAGGAAGGCAACCGCGCAGAAGAACTGGGGGCGGGCGGAGGCGCCGGTCTTGCCAGCCGACCGGCGCATGAAAATCGACAACCAGAGTCAGGTCTGCGGCGGCGAGTCCTCACACGAGCCGGTGTGCCGGCCTCCGCCACCACCCAGCGCGAACGCGTCCACCGAGACGACGACCGTGGAGGCGTGGCGCCCTGCTGACGGTGCGTGCGCCAACGCGCCGACGGGTCAGAGCCGGCAGCCTGCCGACCTCACGTGCATGATCGGCGACGTCGGCTACTACCGCGCGCGCTACGACGACTTCGTCCAGCGACACCCCGGCCAGAAGCCGCCGAGCTACTACCTGGAGTACGGCGAGAAATACGCGCAGCGGTTCACGCGCGAGACGGCCGCGAAGCTTTCGCCCGACGGGCAGAAGTGGCTCCAGCGCACCTTCGAGCTGCTCCAGTCGCGCATGGAGCACCTGCGCATGACCGACCTCGCGGCCTTCGAGAAGCTCGAGCGAGATCCGGAGGCGTTCAAGAAGTTCGCCTACGAGACCCACTCGGACTCGTATCTCGATGCGGGCCTGAGCAAGCTCCCTGCATCCGATCTGGCGATCATCGGCTTCACCCCCGACGCGTCCGACCTGCTCACGCCCGATGGCCTGAAGCAGGGCGTGGTGACCGGCGCCGCCGTGGTGCGCGACAAGGTGCAGGAGGCGCTCCAGTGAGCCCCCGCGAGTATCGCTCGACGACGGTGTCCTACTACCTGTCGATCGCGGCGATGGCGACGTGGCTGCCGGTGCTGGTGCTCGACGCGTGGCCGAAGCTCATCGCCCCCGCGGTGATGGTCCTTCCCGCGGCGATCGCGCTGCGGCTCGCCTTCAAGACGCGCCGGCGCGTTCGGGAGGGGCTCGAGACACCGCCGCAGTGGGGGCAGCTCGGGCTCACCTTCGGCTTCAGCCTCTTTCACCTGGTGCTCGGGACGCCCGCGCTGCTGTTCCTCCTCTACATCGGCTTCTGGTTCCTCACCTTCGTGAAGGGCGTCGGGCACTGAGCGGCTCAGAGCTCCAGGCGGCGCGCGAGGTCGGACGTGAAGACCTTCTTCGGATCCCACTTCGCGCGCGTCGCGGCCCACTCGGGGTAGCGCGCGTACATGCGCCGGAACATCGCAGGCGTGAGGAACGAGTCCTTCCCCAGGTAGATCCGCCCGCCCGCGTCGGCGACCACCTCGTCGAGCTGCCGCGTGAGCTCGAGCAGCCCGTCGCGCACGGGGAAGTCGACGGCGAAGGTGAAGCCCGAGGTGGGGAACGAGAGCGGCGCTTCGTTGGCCGGGCCGAAGCGCTTCAGAATGTTCAGGAACGGGAGCTGATCCGAGCTGGTGATCATCTCGAGCAGCCGCTGCACCAGCCGCTCGCCGCCGTCGAAGGGCACCACGAACTGGTACTGGATGAAGCCCCGCTTGCCGTAGCCGCGGTACCAGTCGTTGGCGATGTCGAGCGGGTAGAAGAAGCCCTGGTAGAGGTCGAACTCGGGCTTGGTGCGCAGCAGCGTCGAGATGGCGAGGTTCACCGCGCGGATGGTGAGCGGGTTGAGCGTCAGCTCCGGCAGCTCGAAGGGCACGGTGGGGATCAGGCCCCGGTGCACCTTGAGCGGCTGCTGCGCGAGCTTCGCGGGGAGCTCGTCGCGCTTCGCGTGATCGCCCACGGTGAGCACCCCGCGGCCGAGCTCGCTGCCGCGCGCGGTGATGTCGAGCGTGGCGACCGAGTAGGGGAAGGCGTGATCGTTCTCGGCGAGGAGCTCGAGCATGTGCCCGAGGTTCTTCGCCACGAAGCACTTCTGGCGGAAGTAGGTGGTCTCGACGCGGCGGAGCTTCATCGTCACGTCGAGCACGACGCCCAGCAGCCCGAGCCCGCCGAAGGAACCCCAGAAGAGGTCGGTGTTCTCGGTGCGGCTGCAGGTGACGACGCGGCCGTCTGCGACCAGCACGCGCATCGACTCGACGCAGGTGGCGAACGTGCCCTGGGCGTGGTGCGCCTTCCCGTGCACGTCGTTGGCGATGCAGCCCCCGACGGTGACGAACTTGGTGCCCGGCGTGATGGCGGGGAAGAAGCCGCGCGGCGCGAAGTCGGCGATGAGCTGCTCGAGCGAGACGCCCGCTTCGCAGGTCAGGGTGCCGGTGTCGGCGTCGAAGGCGAGGTAGCGATCGAGCTGCGTGAGCTGGAGTACACGGCCGCCCTCGTTGAGCGCCTGGTCTCCGTAGCTGCGCCCGAGCCCGCGGGCGGTGGTGCCCCTGGGGTCGACCAGCGCCTTCACCTCACCGGTCGACTCCGGCTGCCGCAGATCGCACTCCACGCGCCGCTGCGCGCCCCAGCCATGCAGTGTCGTCAACGCCATGCGCGCCGGTTAGCACTGCCGCGCGCAGGGCGGGAACTCCGTGTTGCCCGCCGCGTGTCTGCAGCTTCTCGCGGGCTTCAGTCCATCAGCACGGTGTAGCCTCGGCCTTCGTGGCCGACGAGATCGACGAGCTCCAGGCGAAGGCCGCAGCGCTCGACACCATCACCCGGCTGGTGACCTCGCTCACGCACCACGACACCGTCGACGACATCCTGTGGGACGTGGCGAACAACACCGTCGCAGAGCTGGGCCTCGAAGACTGCGTCATCTACCTGCTCGACGACGAGCGGAAGGTCCTCGTGCAGCGCGCCGCGTTCGGGCCCAAGAACCCGGGCGGCCGCGAGATCCTCGCGCCGATCCGCATCCCGCTCGGGCAGGGCATCGTCGGCGCCGTGGCGAAGAGCGGGCGGGCCGAGCGCCTCGCCGACGTGCGCCAGGACCCGCGCTACATCACCGACGACCAGGCGCGGCTCTCGGAGCTCGCCGTGCCGATCTTCCTGCGGGGCGAGGTGATCGGCGTCATCGACTCCGAGCACTCGCGCGCGGGCTTCTTCACCGCGCAGCACGAGGGGCTGTTCGGCACCATCGCGGCGGTGACCGCGGGCCGCATCGCCCGGCTGCTGCTCGACGAGCAGCTCGAAGACGTGCAGCGGCTCCACGGGGCGATCATCGACGGCGCGCTCGATGGCATCGTCACCGTCGACCACCGCGGGCGGGTCGTCGCCTTCAACCGCGCCGCGCAGGGCATCTTCGGCTGCGCCCTCGCTGACGTGCTGCTCCAGCCCATCGCCCGGCTGCTGCCGATGTTCGATCCCCGCATGCCGCCGGTGGGCACGCTCGAGCTTCAGGGCGTGCGCGCCGACGGCACGCGCTTCCCCGTCGAGGCCTCGGTCTCCCGGGTGACCCGCAGGCGCGACGTGGTGACGACGCTGATCCTCCGCGACATCACCGAGCGCCTGCGCCAGCAGCACGAGATCCAGCAGCTCAACAGCCACCTCGAGGCGCGCATCGCAGAGCGCACGAAGGAACTCCTCGAGGCCAACGCCCACAACGAACGGCTGCTGCTCAACGTGCTCCCCGCGCCGATCGCCGAGCGGCTCAAGCGAGGCGAAGACAACATCGCGGAGCGCTTTGACGAGGTGACGGTCTTGTTCGCCGATCTCGTCGGCTTCACCGGCTGGGCCGCCTCCCGCCCGCCGGAGGAGGTGGTCCGCGTGCTGGGCCGCATCTTCACCGCGTTCGACGCGCTGACGGCGGACTTTGGCCTCGAGAAGATCAAGACCATCGGTGATGCATACATGGTGGTGGCCGGGGTGCCGCGGCCCTTGCGTCGGCACCGCGAGGCGATGGTGCAGCTGGCGCTCGAGCTGATCTCCGCGGTGCGCCGCATCGGCCGCGACGAAGGCACGACGCTCGACATTCGCCTCGGGCTGCACTGCGGCCCGGTGGTCGCGGGCGTCATCGGCACGAAGAAGTTCGCGTACGATCTCTGGGGCGACACGGTGAACACCGCGAGCCGGCTCGAGGCCCAGGGCGTCCCGGGACGGGTCCAGGTGCTGCCCGCGACCGTGCGCGCGCTATCCGAGGAGTTCGAGTTCGAACGTCGTGGCGTGGTCGAGCTGCGCAGCGTCGGCGCCGTCGAGACGTGGCTCCTCGTCGGCCCCCGCGGGGGATCCGAGGGCTCGCCCGCCCCGCGCGCAGGGTAGACAGGCCGGATGCGCCTCCGCTTCCTGCTCGGCTCCCTGGCCCTCGTCGCGTGCGTTCCGCAGCCCGCGGCCACGCTGGATGACGGCGCCCGCCCGCTCAACGAATCGCCCGACGTCGCGCGCCATACGCCGCGCTGGGCCTTCGAGCCGTGGGTGAGCCAGGACATCTCGACCACTGCGGTGACGCTCGACTTCGTCGGCGGCTTCGAGTCGCGCGACATCCCCGTCGGGGTGGTGGTGATCGACAGCCCGTGGGAGACGAACTACCACTCGTTCCGCCCCAACCCGGCGCGCTACCCGAACTTCGCCGAGCTGATCGCCGGCTTCCGCGCGCGCGGCATCCGCACCGTCTTGTGGATGACGCAGTTCCAGAACGTCGGCTCGTTCGACGTGGAGCCCGGCGGCGACGTGTACCAGGGCCCGGCCCCCGACTACGGCGTCGGCCGGCGCGACGGCTTCTACGTCGAGGACGGTGAGCTCTACGTCTGGTGGAAGGGGCAGGGCGCGGCGGTCGACTTCTTCAACCCGGCCGCCGTCGAGTGGTGGCACCGCCTGCAGGACCGCGCCTTCGCGCTCGGCATCTCCGGGTGGAAGCTCGACTTCGGCGACGAGTACATCACGCGCGACCCGATGAAGACCGCGGCGGGGCTCGTCTCGAAGCAGGCCTACGGCGAGGCGTACTACCGCGACATGCTCTCGTACGGCACGCTCGCGCTCGGCCGCGACGAGTTCACCACCATGTCGCGCCCCTTCGACACCTCGTACGGCTTTGCGCCGCGCTTCTACGCACGCAAGGAGTCGTGCCCCATCGGCTGGGTGGGCGACAACCGGCGCGACTGGCTCGGCCTCGTCGATGCGCTCGACCACGTCTTCCGCTCGGCGCAGGCGGGCTACGTGGTGCTCGGCTCCGACATCGGCGGCTACCTCGACGTCGACGACCTCAACCTCACGGGCCCCAGCATTCCCTTCTCGCACGCGGTCTTCGCGCGGTGGACGGCGCTCGGCGCGTTGATGCCCTTCATGCAGCTGCACGGGCGCGGGAACTTCGCGCCGTGGACCGTGCCGGAGCGCCCCGACGAGACGGTGGTGCTCTACCGCTACTGGGCGACGCTCCACCACGAGCTGGTGCCGTTCTTCTACTCGCTCGCCGAAGAGGCCTACGCCGGAGGTCCCAACATCATCCGCCCGCTCGGAGCCCAGCCCGTGTCGTGGGCGAACGACTGGCGCTATCAGCTCGGCGACGCCTTCCTCGTCGCGCCCATCATCGACGACCGCGGCCGGCGCGACGTGGCGCTCCCCGCGGGCGTGCGCTGGTTCGACTGGTGGGACGAGCAGGGCGCGCCGCTCGACGGCGGCCAGACGCTGCGCGACTACGACGCGGTCGACACCGCCCGCGTGCCGCTCTTCGTGCGCGAGGGGGCGCTCGTCCCGCTGTCGGTCTCGTCTTCGGTGACGGGGCTCGGTTCGGCTGCCCACGCCGGCAAGCTCACCCTCCTCGCGTGGCCGTCGGCGACGCCCGGCGCCTTCCGGCTGCACGAGCGTGACGGGGTGCTGGAGCTCAGCGCGAAGGTCGGGGAGCTCCGCTTCTCGGCGCTCCCCGCGGGCGCCTTCGTCAAGCTGTGGACCGACACCCCGCCGGCCTCGTTGAGCGTCAACGGTACGGCGCTCGTGGCGCGAGCCGACAAGGCCGCGCTCGAAGCTGCGGGGAACGGCTTCGCGCGCGGTCCCGGGCGCTTCACCTGGCTGCGCCTTCCGGCGTCGACCGCGCCGGTGGTCGTCACCTGGAACTGAGGCGGCTCAACGCCCGAGCGCCTTGCGCGCCTTCTTGACGTAGCTGCCGTCGGGGCAGAGCTCGAGGTAGCGCTGCGCCGCCCCGGCGTCGCCCGCCGCGAGCTGGGCCTCACAGGCCTCCCAGATGTTGTCGTCCATCATCGAGGCGTCGGCGCCGTGCGCGCGGGCCTGCACGTAGAACTCGATGGCCTTGTTCAGGTCTTTGAGGAAGTACCAGGCGGCGCCGATCTGCGACTCGCAGTCGCCTCGTCGATCCGGGAAGCGCGTGGCCAGCTCGCCGTAGGCCGCGATGCAGGCCTCGTACTTGCGATCGAGCATCAGCGCCGAAGCCGCGTTGAAGGCCTGTGAGACCGAATCGCCGCTCGACGCCTGCTCGAGGAACTCGGCGCGCGCCTGCTTCGCCGCTTCGAAGTCGGCCTCCTGGCCGGCGAAGGCGTGAACGGTGGTGGTCTGCTTCTTCTTGAAGAGCGACGAGAGGAATCCCATGGTCGCGCGTTGACCCGCCTCTGCCGCAGCCGGTGCAGAACATTCACTTCACTCGGTTCGCTGCGCCGTCGAGCAGCAGGTCGACGAGCTTCGAGAGCCAGCGCGTCGACACCGGCGCGCGCTCGAGCATCGCGCGGTGGATCAGGGCGCCGACGAGCGTGAACACCAGCTGATCGGCGTCGACTCCGGTGCGCCACTCGCCGCGCCGTCTGGCGCGCGCGGCCATCGCGCGCCCGGGAGTCCGCGCGCCAGCCGAGAGGCCCCGCGCCGACAGCAGGGCGACCTCGGTGGCGCTCTCTTCGGCGAGGCCGGCCCGCACCAGCGCGCGCCCGCTCGGAGCCTTCAGCAGCCCGGCGACCCCCCGCGCGAGCGCGAGCAGCTCTTCCCGCAGCGAGTTGCCCTGGAGGGTCGGCGGCGCCAGCCGCGCGGCGACGGCCTCGAGGGCCGCGGCGACGAGCGCCTCCCGCGTCGGCCACCGCCGGTAGACGCTCGTCTTGTTGAGGCCTGCCTTGCGCGCCACGCGCTCGATGCTCAGGCCCTCGAAGCCGACCGTGCCCAGCTCGGCGAGCGTGGCCTCCAGCACGCGCTCGACCACCGGCGCGCCGCGTGGGCGGCCCGCGTCACGACGCGGCGTCTTCCGGGGTGAGCGCACGATCGCACCATTGCATCGCGGGCAGGCCGATGGAAGCATTGCAACGACTCGTTGCAATGAGGTGAACATGCGGATCGCCGTCATCTCGATGGACACGCGCGGCGGCCTGCAGCCGTACCTGGCGCTGGCGGTGGCGTTGCGCGCGGCGGGCCACGAAGTGCGCCTCGTGGCGCCGTCCGACTTCCGGGCGATGAGCGAGGCGAGGGGGATCTCCTTCGCGGCGCTGAGCGGCAGCGTCGAGGAGGTCGTCCGTCGCTCGGGCGGCGCGACGGAGAAGGGGGCGCTCGCCAGCATCCTGTTGGCGCGCCGGGAGATCCCGCCGCGGATCGCCCGCTGGACTCGCGAGGTGCTCGAGGCCTGCGAGGGCGTCGACCTCATGACGGGCGGCATCGGCGGGCTGGTCGTCGGCGAAGCGGTCGCCGAGCGGCTGGGCGTGCCCTTCGTCGAGGCGCACCTCCAGCCCGTCGGCCTGCGCGTGCGCGGGCTCGAGCCGCTGCTGCTGCCGTCGACGCCGTCGGTGCTGCACGGCGTCGGTCACGCGTTGTCCGACCTCGCGCTCTGGGGGCCGTTCGTCGGGCCGATGCGCCTGGCGCGGCGCGAGCTGGGGCTCGCCCCGGCACGCCCGCCGCGAGCCGCCCGGGCCCGCCTCTTCGCGCTCAGCCGGCACGTCGTGCCCCCGGTGGCCGAGGCGGGCGTGCACTTCACCGGGTACTGGACGCTGCCCGCCGCGGCGTGGGCGCCGCCGCAGCGGCTGGTGGACTTCCTCGCGGCGGGCACACCGCCGCTCTGCATCGGCTTCGGGAGCATGGCGAGCGAAGACCCGGCGCGCCTCTCGGAGCTGGTGCTCGCGGCCGTGCGCCGGGCGGGCGTTCGCGCGGTGCTGCTGACGGGCTGGGGTGGTCTCGCGGACGTCTCGCGTGACGACGTGCTCGTGCTCGACGAGGCTCCGCACGACTGGCTGTTCCCCCGCGTCGCGGGCGTGGTGCACCACGGCGGCGCGGGCACGACGGGCGCGGCGCTGCTCGCGGGCGTCCCCGCGCTCGTGGTGCCCTTCACCATGGACCAGCCGTTCTGGGCGCGCCGCGTCCACACGCTCGGCGCCGGGCCTGCGCCCGTGCCGCGCCGCCGGCTGACCGTCGAGCTGCTCGCCGCGCGGCTCCGCGCGCTCGTCAACGACGTGGCCCTGCGCGCGCGCGCGGCGGAGCTCGGCGCGCAGCTCCGCGCCGAAGGCGGCACGCAGGACGCAGTGCGCTTGCTGGAGGCGCTCGCCCCGCGCGCATAGGCTCGCGCGCGTGCTGCTCTCACTCGCTCTTGCGCTCGCGCTGGCCCAGCCGCCCGAGCGCGTCACCGTGGGTCTGCACCTCCGCAACGTCGAGGCGATCAACCTCGAGGAGAACTCGTTCCACGCGAGCTTCGTGCTCTGGGCGAAGTGGCGCGGCGAGCGCGACCCGACGAAGTCGCTGCGCTTCGTGAACCTCCTCGAGGCGTGGGCGCTCACGCTCGCGCCCGCCTTCGACGAGCCCCAGGCGCTCGCCGACGGGCAGCGCTACCAGCGCTTCACCGGCGAGGGCCGCTTCTTCCACAAGTTCGAGCTCGGGGCGTTCCCGCTCGACCGCCAGCAGATCGTGCTCGAGCTGGAGGACGCGCAGCGCGGCGACGGTGAGCTGCTGCTCGAGCTCGACCCGGCCAGCTCCGTCGCGCCCGGGCTGCGCGTGCCCGGCTGGTCGCTCGGGGCGCCGGTGCAGGAGGTGGCCCACGAGCCCTGGCCGGGCGGTCTCGGCCGCCCCGACGACACCGCGCCGCACAGCCGCGTGCGGTTCGGCGTCACCCTCGCGCGCGATCGCCGCGTGTTCTTCACCACGATGTTCCCGCCGATTCTCCTGGTGATGCTGTGCTGCTGGTTCATCTTCTTCCTGCGCCCGGTGCACGTGGAGGCGCGCGTCGGCACCGTCATCACCGCGCTGCTCACCATCGTCTTCCTGCAGCTCGCGTTCACCGACGACATCCCCTGGCTCGGCACCACGGTGCTGCTCGATCAGGTGTTCAACTTCTCGTACGGGGTGATCACCCTCGTGCTGCTCGAGTGCGTGCTGGTGATGCGGTGGCACGACCGCGCGGTCGCGCTCGAGGCGGCGATCCCCTCGATGCCCGAGTCGGAGCGCCCCGCGCTCGAGCACGAGCGGGCGCGCGCGAAGGAGCGCTTCGAGCGCATCGATCGCCGCTCGAAGTGGCTGTTCCCGCTCGTCTACGCGGTGGGCTGCACGGCGATCGTCCTCTTCCACCTCGCCTGAGCCCGCAAACGAAAACCCCGGCGCCGTGGGGCACCGGGGCTTCGGGTCAGCACGCTCCCGGGCGCGTCAGTTGCTCGCCTTGACCTTCGCGGTGATGGTGCCCGACATCACCGTCAGCTCCTCGTCGAAGGTGAAGGTGCCGTCGCTGGTGATGATGGTGCCCTTGAGCGTCATGTTCACGCCCTTGCCGCTCTGGCCGAGGTCGCCGGCGTTGATGGTCTGGGTGACGTCAGCGTCGAGGAAGTCGTCGTACGCCCCCTGCACGAGCACCTTGCCCTTGAAGCCCTGGGCGAGCGCCACCGAGCTCGAGGTGACGTTGATGCCCTGCGTGAACGTCATCTCGCCGTTGAAGACCGCGGTGCCGACGTCGGCCTTCGCGAGGCCACAGTTGGCGTACTTGAGGGAGAAGTTGGTCGCGACGTTCCCGCCGCCGATGCTGATGCCCGCGCCGTTGATGTCGGCCTTGCCGCCCTCGGGGCAGTTCCACGAGATGCCGCCGGTGAGGTCGGCCGGGGTCGACGAGGCGTCGGCCTTCGCCTTGCCGGGCTGCGACGCCGCGAGGAGCGCCTGCGCTGCGCCCTGCTTGCCGTCGATCTTCGCGCCGGGTCCACACGCCACCAGGGCCAGGCTGCCAACGGCCAGCATCACAATGCGCTTCATCATCGGTTCCTCCAGGAAGGGAAGGTTGGGGGGTTTGAGCCTTCGTTGCCGAAGTCGTTTCGGACGATCCTCCAGTACGGACGGCTTGTCACCGGAAGACGAGGTCTTTTCGGGGCCCATTGATTTCGCTCACTTGAGCCATCCCACATCGGTGCACGCCATCGTTGCCGCGTCGTGTCGTGCGCGCTATGGGGCCAGCCCTCTCCGCAGTACTTCACGAGGAAACACACGCCATGCCGAAGGACTACCTGTTTACGTCGGAGTCGGTCACCGAGGGCCACCCGGACAAGATCTGTGACGCGATCTCCGATGGCGTCGTCGACGCGCTCATCGCGAAGGATCCGAAGGCGCGCATCGCCGTCGAGACCCTCGTGAAGACGGGTATCGCGATCGTCGCTGGCGAGGTCACCACCAACGCGTGGATCGACATCCCGAAGATCGTCCGCAGCACGATCTGCAACATCGGCTACACCGATTCGTCGATGGGCTACGACGGCAACACCTGCGGCGTCATGGTGGCCATCGAGGGCCAGAGCCAGGACATCGCGCGCGGCGTCGACGAGAAGGACAACAAGGAGCAGGGCGCCGGCGACCAGGGCATGATGTTCGGCTACGCCTGCAACGAGACCACCGAGCTCATGCCGGCGCCGATCTTCTACGCGCACGCGCTGACGCGGAAGCTGGCCGACGTCCGCAAGAAGAAGCACGACTGGCTGCGCCCCGACGGCAAGTCGCAGGTCACCGTCGAGTACGTCGACGGCAAGCCGGTGCGCATCGACGCGGTGGTCGTCTCGACGCAGCACGCCGACTCGGCGTCGAACAAGAAGATCAAGGAAGTCGTGATGGACGAGGTCATCAAGGCCGCGCTCCCCGCGAAGCTGATCGACAAGAAGACCAAGTTCTACATCAACCCCACCGGCCGCTTCGTCATCGGCGGCCCCATGGGCGACTCGGGCGTCACCGGCCGCAAGATCATCGTCGACACCTACGGCGGCATGGGCCGTCACGGCGGCGGCGCGTTCTCGGGCAAGGACCCCTCGAAGGTCGACCGCTCGGCCGCGTACATGGGCCGCTACATCGCCAAGAACGTGGTGGCCGCCGGCCTCGCCACGCGCTGCGAGGTGCAGGTCAGCTACGCCATCGGCGTCGCCGAGCCCGTCAGCGTGATGGTCGACACCTTCGGCACCGCGAAGATCGACGAGGACAAGATCGCGAAGGCCGTGCGCAGCGTGTTCGGCCTCAAGCCCCGCCAGATCATCGAGCACCTCGATCTGCTCAAGCCCATCTACCAGCGCACCGCGGCGTACGGTCACTTCGGCCGCTCCGAGTTCAGCTGGGAGAAGACGGACAAGAAGGACGAGCTCCGCGCCGCGGCCGGCTTCAAGGGCTGAGTCCGCGAGGTGGTACCGTTTCGCGACGCCGGCTCGTGAATGCGGGCCGGCGTCGTTTTGCATCAGGGAGGCTTCATGGCGAGCAACAAGAAGAGCTCATCCCGGTCGCTCACGGCCCTGGCCCAGTCGCGCG
>JBMORD010000127.1:0-17649 GCA_049322495.1 Myxococcota bacterium
TGGTGATGGAGTACCTCGAGGGCCGCGCGCTCGAGACGCTGGTGCGGGCGGGCCCGACGGCGCCCGAGCGCGCGGTGCACATCCTCGTGCAGATGTGCGACGCGCTCGACGCGGCCCACCGCGCGGGGGTGGTGCACCGCGACCTGAAACCCGAGAACGTGATGCTGGTGCGCCGCGGGCGCGACGACGACTTCGTGAAGCTGCTCGACTTCGGCATCGCCAAGCTGCTGAGCGCGACCTCGACGCACCGGACCGCGACGGGGGTGATCCTCGGCACGCCCGAGTTCATGGCCCCCGAGCAGGCAGCTGGGCTGACCGTCGACGGGCGCGCCGACCAGTACGCGGTGGCGGGCCTCGCGTACACCCTGCTCACCGGGCGGCGGCCCTTCGAGGGGCGCTCGGTGCCGCAGCTCCTCATGGCGCAGGTGACGGAGCTGCCGCGGCCTCCGCACGAGGTCGACGCCGCCGTCCCGCGCGCGCTGTCGCTGGTGGTGATGAAGGCGCTCGCGAAGAAGCCCGAAGACCGCTTCGCGAGCATGGCCGACCTCGCCACCGCGCTCGAGGCGGCGCTGGCCGAGACCGCGCCGCGCCCGCCACCTCCGCCGCGGCACGTGGTGCAGGTCGACGTCGAGCTGAAGCAGGGCGGCGTGGTCACGAAGGAGCGCTGCCAGGACCTCTCGCGCGCCGGCTGCTTCATCGCGTCGGAGCACGCGCCGCCGCCGCTCTTCACCCGCGTCGAGCTCTCGCTGCCTCCGCTCGGCGCGCTCGAGGCGCAGGTGGTGCGCCACGTGTCGAAGAAGGAGGCCGAGGCGTGGAACATGTCGCCCGGCTTCGGGCTGCAGTTCCTCGGGCTGAGCCCCGAGCAGCGCGAGGCGGTCGAGCGGCTGACGCACGGCCTGCCGGTGCTCCCGCTCGCGCCGCAGCCCACGGCGTCGCAGACCGACGACCCGCTGGCCGAGGCGACGCTGGGCGAGCTGCGGCGGCGCGTGCAGGGTGACCACTACGTGGTGCTGGCGCTCCCGCCCGACGCCGAGCTGTCGGCGGTGAAGACGCGCGGCCGCGAGCTCGCGCGCCGGCTCGCGGAGCTGAGCGAGCGCCCGCTCTCGGTCAGCCAGCAGCGACAGCGCGACGCGGCGAAGGAGCGCATTCAGCAGGCGGTCGACGTGCTGGGCCACGCCGTGAGCCGCGCCGAGTTCGACGGCGCGCGCGGCAACTGGCGTGGCGTGGCGGCGTGCCTCGCCGCGGGCCTGCGCGCGACGGAGCTGGAGACGCTCCGCCAGCGACTCCTCGAGAGCCAGCACGGGCTGCCTTCGCGGGTCGCGGTGCTCCAGCTGTCGGCGGCCGCCCACGAGCGCGCCGGTGAGGTCGACGCCGCGCTGCGCGTGGTCGAGGAGCTGCTCGCGATGGATCCGCTCAACCTCGAGCTGCACCACCGCTGGAGGGCCTTGAGTCGACTGCGACGGCCCTAACTGGCCGTCTTCATTCGGGTTCACAGGCTTGTCGGCCTCAACACCTACACTCTCCCACACCAAAGGAGAGGGCATGGAACTCGAGAACCGGGAAGCGATGTGGGTGCTGGCCGATGAGCTGGAGGAGCGCGGCGACGCGCGCGCCGCGTTGGTGCGTGCACAGCTGTCGGGGAGTGAGCACGGAGCGCTCCTGCGCTCGCACTGGACCGAATGGGTCGGCAGCCTGGATCCGCGGTCGACGCTGCTCCGCTGGAAGTGGGGCCATCTCATCGACGTCGGCATCGGTGCGGCGCCGGACGGCTGGAGTGTCGAAGAGCTGCTCCGGCTTCCGACGACCACGTTCCTCTCGCGGCTGGCGCTCGCGCCGCGAGTGTCGTCGCGCGGCATCGACCACGCTCCGAGTCTGCGCGAGCTGGTCTGCTTCGGCCCGCTCGAGGCCCGGGAGCTGCCCGCGCTGGAGCGCCTCACCGTCGAGCTCGACGAGGCGAGCGCGGAGCGGCTGGCGTCACTCACCGCGCCTCGGCTGACGGCCCTGCACACCCGCGCGCGTGTCCGGGATGAATCGCGGCTGTTCACGACACTGGCGCGCGCGCCGTGGTTCGCCCGGCTCCGCACCTGGACGCACCGCCTCGCGGCGGTGGAGAACGTCGCCGGCCTGCTCGCCATCCCTGCGCTCGTTGCGCGGGCGGGCGCGGGGCTGGAGCTGCTGTGCACCGAGCGGGTGAGCGAGGTCACCGAGGCGCTGCGCCATGCGCTCCCGGCTGCGAAGGTCTCGTTGCTCACCACGCCGAGGCCGCCGAGCGATCCAGAGGATCGTCACGGCCCGGCGCAGACACACGTCGTTCCCGCCCGCGCGCCCATGGACTTCCGCACGCGCGCGCCCATGGAACAGACGTCGACCCGCGGCTCGCAGAGCGACGAACCGGAGGTGACGTGCCTGGGATCGGGCTTCGCGCTGCCGGACTACCGGTTCAACACCTGCAGCTGGTGCGGCAGCGCGAACACGTTGGGCATCTGGTCGACGACCTGGTCGCTGTACTCGCACTTCGAGACGACCTCGTACGCGGACTGGGAATACGAGTGTCACGACTGCGGGCTGTTCACCACGATGCGCGAGGTGCGCACGCGCTGAGGTTGCGTCTGCGATTTGGTGACGAACGTGTGTTCAACGCCTCTCGGCATCAAGGCGAACCTCACCCTGCTCGGTGAGCGCGTCACCGAAGCCGGTGCCAAACTTCTGCTCAACGCCTCTCGGCATCGAGGCGAACGACACCTTCTTGAACCACGCCTCGTTCAGCGTGGGCATCCGTGCTCAACGCCTCTCGGCATCGAGGCGACCAACGCAATCCACACGAAGTCAGCCAGGGTCGTCATGTCGATGTGGTGCTCAACGCCTCTCGGCATCGAGGCGAACAACGCCACCACGCTCGGCGCGACGTAGGGCTTCTTCTCGCTCAGTGCTCAACGCCTCTCGGCATCGAGGCGAACAACGCTACCGGGAGAAGGTGAAGGATGACCCGAGCCTGGCGGCGTGCTCAACGCCTCTCGGCATCGAGGCGAACAACGCCTCACGCGGCGAAACCCAGCGCCCGAGTTCGCACCGACGTGCTCAACGCCTCTCGGCATCGAGGCGAACAACGCTTCTCGAAGCCACTGCGCGCGGACGCGGTGCCGCCGTGCTCAACGCCTCTCGGCATCGAGGCGAACAACGCTCGAACGCACGGTCAAAGAGGCTGAGCGCGTGCCGGGCGGGTGCTCAACGCCTCTCGGCATCGAGGCGAACAACGCTACCGAGTGCGCCTCATCCACCACAACACAGTCAGGCCGGTGCTCAACGCCTCTCGGCATCGAGGCGAACAACGCCCTCCGCCATCTTCGTCGCGTGAGTCTCGGAGTCCTTGTGCTCAACGCCTCTCGGCATCGAGGCGAACAACGCTGCCGGGGCCACGAGACGTTGGTCTCGAGGTCGGTCACGTGCTCAACGCCTCTCGGCATCGAGGCGAACAACGCGTCGCGCTGGCCCTCGTGCAGGGCACCGGCACCGGCGGGTGCTCAACGCCTCTCGGCATCGAGGCGAACAACGCACGTGCAGATCTCCGCTGCGACGTGGGCTGAGGCCATCTTGTGCTCAACGCCTCTCGGCATCGAGGCGAACAACGCCGGGGAGCTCGACGGCTTCGACCCGGTGCTCTCCGTAGAGTGCTCAACGCCTCTCGGCATCGAGGCGAACAACGCCGAGTCGCGGCCGTACTGGGCTGCCGAGCCCGAGTGCTCAACGCCTCTCGGCATCGAGGCGAACAACGCAGAGAGCGGGGTGCGCGATGAGCACTCCACTCGACGTGTGCTCAACGCCTCTCGGCATCGAGGCGAACAACGCTCACCGCTTCCCCTTTCGCTTCGTGGCCGCGAGCGTGTCGTGCTCAACGCCTCTCGGCATCGAGGCGAACAACGCTCTCCGCATCGAGCTCGAGACTCATGACGCCGCCTCGTGTGGTGCTCAACGCCTCTCGGCATCGAGGCGAACAACGCCTCCCGATCTGCGCCACGAGGGCCGCCACTTCGCCGGCGTGGTGCTCAACGCCTCTCGGCATCGAGGCGAACAACGCACGAAGCGCGTGAAGGCCTTCGACACCGGCGCGCGGCTGTGCTCAACGCCTCTCGGCATCGAGGCGAACAACGCCCAGCTCGACCGGGTCGACGTTGCGCTCGGTGAGCGCGTGCTCAACGCCTCTCGGCATCGAGGCGAACAACGCTGTAGATGCCGGTGCGCACGGTGAAGTTGTTGCCGAAGCTGTGCTCAACGCCTCTCGGCATCGAGGCGAACAACGCAAGCCGAAGCCGCCGCAGCCCCGGCACCGGGGCGTCGTCGAGTGCTCAACGCCTCTCGGCATCGAGGCGAACAACGCGAGATTTGCGTCGAGGATAAGGCGAACGGTTCGGCGATGTGCTCAACGCCTCTCGGCATCGAGGCGAACAACGCAGGCGCGTGACGATCTGCGCGTTGGTGCGCAGGTGCTCGTGCTCAACGCCTCTCGGCATCGAGGCGAACAACGCCAGTCGTCGCCCTGCTCGCCCGCGCGGCACGCGTCGCACGGTGCTCAACGCCTCTCGGCATCGAGGCGAACAACGCTCCGCAGCTGCTCGACCACCCGAAGCTCTCCCTCGCCGTGTGCTCAACGCCTCTCGGCATCGAGGCGAACAACGCTGGCAGGACCAGGGCACGATGCGGGACCGCTCTTCGTGCTCAACGCCTCTCGGCATCGAGGCGAACAACGCGCGCGCGCACCTCCGGGCGCCGCAACACCCGCATCACGTGCTCAACGCCTCTCGGCATCGAGGCGAACAACGCGGCTTCACGCGCCCCTCGACCCAGCCCGACTGGTGCTCAACGCCTCTCGGCATCGAGGCGAACAACGCATGGTCACCAGAGTGACGGGCCGAACGCCCGTGTTGTGCTCAACGCCTCTCGGCATCGAGGCGAACAACGCTCCGCGAAGAGGAAGACGCGTGCGGCGCATGCAGTCGGTGCTCAACGCCTCTCGGCATCGAGGCGAACAACGCCTTCCTGCGCGCCGCCTACGCCGCGGCCAGACTCACTCGTGCTCAACGCCTCTCGGCATCGAGGCGAACAACGCCTCTCCCCGCTCCACCTCCGGCACTGTGCTTCGCGGGTGCTCAACGCCTCTCGGCATCGAGGCGAACAACGCTGTGCGTCGCCGCCAAACTCCTCAGCACCTTCGAATTGTGCTCAACGCCTCTCGGCATCGAGGCGAACAACGCCACCCTCGGCCTCGGCCAGCCTGGCATCGCGGTTCCAGTGCTCAACGCCTCTCGGCATCGAGGCGAACAACGCCGCCCTCCGAAGCGCTCCGCGTCGGCGCGACGGAGTGCTCAACGCCTCTCGGCATCGAGGCGAACAACGCCTTGACGCGCGGGTAGGCCGGCTGCGGTCCCCAGTTCCAGTGCTCAACGCCTCTCGGCATCGAGGCGAACAACGCCGCTCGAGTCGCGGCTGGCTGGACGTCTCAACGACAAGTGCTCAACGCCTCTCGGCATCGAGGCGAACAACGCCCACCGCGCTCTACGTGGCCCGGCCCTCGGCGGGGGAGTGCTCAACGCCTCTCGGCATCGAGGCGAACAACGCACGCGAGCGGCCCACACCTCATCGTGACGACCTGGAAGTGCTCAACGCCTCTCGGCATCGAGGCGAACAACGCGGTGGAGTGCACCGACACGACGGTCGACGTGTGGAGGTGCTCAACGCCTCTCGGCATCGAGGCGAACAACGCCGCTCGCGGAGATGTGGGGTGACTTCGCGCTGCTCTTGTGCTCAACGCCTCTCGGCATCGAGGCGAACAACGCTGCGACGACATGACGTGTCCGACGCACGGATGGAAGGGTGCTCAACGCCTCTCGGCATCGAGGCGAACAACGCGCTCGCGTCAGGCCATCCTCAACACGCGCGAAGAGCTGTGCTCAACGCCTCTCGGCATCGAGGCGAACAACGCCTTCGGCGGCTTCCTCGACACGTACCTCGGCGGCCTGTGCTCAACGCCTCTCGGCATCGAGGCGAACAACGCGCTTCCCCTTGTCGGTGTACGGGAACGTTGCGATGCGCGTGTGCTCAACGCCTCTCGGCATCGAGGCGAACAACGCGCCTCGAACAGATCCTGCAACAACATCAACAATTTGCACCAGCACGAATCGCGCACCAGCTCCCGCAGCGACTTCGGTTGCACTGCTGAACGACGCCGCTGGTGCAAGCCCGCAGAACAAGTCCACGTTCCGCGATCACGCACCTATCCAGTTGTCACAGAGCACCAACCCCACGCCGTTGCTGCCCAAATCACCTGCTGCGGCCCACTCTCGCGACGACCACGGTCCGTTGCCTGAATCAGAGCACCACCAGCGGCGGCGGCGGGTCCGGCCACTCGTTGCGCGGGTTCATCGCCCGCACCCGGTCGACACAGGAGTCGCACAGGCCGATGACGAGCAACGAGTCCTCCGATGTCAGCACGCGCCCAACCTCCCAGCGGAGTTTCTCACGCTCGCGATCGCTCAAGCACGCGCGAAACACCGAGTACTGGAGCCGGCTTCCCCATGCGCGGATGATCTCGTACGCGTCGCGCCAGCGTTGAGGGTCCCTGATGTCGTACATCACGAGGTACCACCGTCTGATCTCGGCCATCGGTCACCTCAACCGGAACGTCGCGAACAACCCCGGGTGCCCGGTCCACTCCTTCTCGAGCAGGCGAACCTCGAGCTCGACCAACCGGCCGTAGCTGAGCGAGTAGCCGAGCACGTTGTGCTTCCAGGTCTCGCGGCGTCGGCGCTCGAAGATCTCCAACGCCTTCTTGCGGCCACTGGCGCTGAGCCACACGCGCATCACCGCGCCAGCACGCCGAACGACCTCGAAATCCTCCTCCACATCCCAGGTGCCGCGGTTGATCGACGCGAGGACCGGCATGTCAGCGAGCGGCACGCGAAAGAGCTCCATCAAGTCGAGGCCAAGCGGGCCGGCCGACCCGCGCGGCCGATGGTAGAAGCCGAAGGCCGGATCGAGTCCGACGGCGTAGAGCGCCGCTTCGACCTCCCGATGCACCAGTCCGTAGAAGAACGAGAGCAGGGCGTTCACGCGGTCGAGCGGTGGATGCTTCGAGCGGCCGCTCCAACGAAGCGGCTCGGGAACAGCGGGTACGAGCAGCGACGGAAGGCACGCGAAGTACCGATGGGCACCTGCGCCCTCGAGCCCGAGCAGTCGTTCGATCGATTCTGCGCTCCGGATCTTCGGCAGCAGGTTCCTGAGATCCCGCACCTCCGCGATGAGGCCGGCGCGCACTTCCGGTCGTTCCCGCGAGGCACGCAGCACGAAACGGAGCTGCCCCTCGACCTTCGCCGCCACCAGCCGTCGCGCCAGCGAGAGCCGCATCTCGGCGACGCGAAGCGCCTCGAACTGGCGCAGCCGTCGGTGAACGCTGCCGGACTGAGCGCCGAGCCCACCAAGGTACTCACCGCTGGAGCGAAACCAATGCACTGAGACGGACTCGTCGACGCACAGCGCGAGCGCCTGCGCGGAGATCTGCACGTTGCCGTGGAGCACGACCGCCGCGACGTTCTTGATCCCCAGCCGGGTCTCGGAGTCATCCTCCCGCGTCACCTTGAGCTGCTCGGCGCTCCGACCGATTCGCGCGCCGGGCGTCGCGACATGGAGCAACTGGCGCGTGTCGTCCTCGGGAAAGAGCCGAGGCGTCATCTCTGTCCCGTCCTGCTCCTCGCGCGGAAGGCACACGGGCGCGAGCGAGCAGCGCGCACAGCGCCGCTCGTCGCTGGTCACGGGTGGCCGGACACCCGCGTCGCGGAGTTCCCTCGCTCGAGCGGTCGCAGCGTGAACGCGCGCGCGCATCGCATCGTCGAGCGTGACTGGAACCAAAGCGGGAGGCTGGTGGTAGCGAACCCGGCACTCGATCCTCGTCGCCGGGAACGCCGCCTCCACGAGCATGCCGTAGGCCGCGACCTGCACCCGATCGGTCTCCCAGGCCTCGGGGCCATCGCGACCAGGCGCCGGTCGACCACGCTTCTGCTCCGTGACGAGAAGCACGCCATCGCGACGGCGAACGGCATCGACCTTCCCGCGCAGCCCGAGCGCCTCGTTCGCCAGCTCGAGGCTCGCTCGCTCCCCCTCATCGACCTCGAGGTGCAGCCGGCGCCCGGCGAAGACCGACGCGTCCGCGACGCGGACCTCTTCGACCTCCTCGAGGAAGAAGAGGCGCTCGCAATACAGAAGTGCGTGCAGCGCCTGCACGCGCACCAGCTCGACGCCCATTCGACCTCCTGGGGACAGAACTCCACACGCGCTCACGACGGAGCGCTCGCCACGGCCTCGTTGTTCGACTCAGCTCAGCTCGCGCGCGGGACGAACACCCACGCCGCCGCGGGAGGCAGCTCGAGTGCCTCCTCATGCGGTGCGAACAATTCGCTCGTCGTCCCGCTCGCATCGCGGCGATCGATCCCGATCGTCAGGCGAGCGCTCCCTGCGCGCGCGCCCTTCCCTCGCTCCAGCGGCGTGTACCAGTGAACGCGGGGGGGTGAATCAAGCGCGTCGATCGACTCGAACAGGAAGCTGTTGTCACCAGCGAACGGAAGACCGTAGCGCACGACGTCCAGCTCACCGCGGAGCCCAGCCCGGACACGATTCGCCAGAGACGCTTCCGCGCGAACGCCCACCACGACTTCGAAGTCGATCAGGAGTTCGCGACGAACCGGCGCGATCCAGTACTTCTGGCCGTGCGCGCGCGCCTCGAGTTCCTTGCCGGCAGCCCCCACGGGATACGAGTGGAGCTGCTGGTAGAGCGTCGCCCGTTCGAACTGGCGCGCCTGACCGGTCGCCGCGTCGTGCGGCGTGCCGATGGCGACCTCGAAGTGAGGCACGTCGTCACGCACCCCAGTCGTGACTCCGGGCTCAGCCGACCGCGACTCGATTCCCGCCAGGTTCAGAACCAGCCCCCACGCAGCTGAGGGGGGAATGACCGGTGAAGTCCCGCGCCACACCCCCGCTTGCATCCAGCGAAACGCCGCGAAGGGCGCCTTCAAATGGAGCCAGAGGGTGACCATCACGCCTTCCCGAGCTTCGCCTCGTCGGCGACGGCAGAGAGCAGGCGCTGTGGATTGTCGAACAGGTGAGCCCGCGCCGTCTCGAGCCGCTTCCGTTCTGCCTCAGGCATGGTGCGCACCAGCTCCCCGCCGAGCCAGAACTCACGCGCTGGGAGGTCCTGATCATTCAGCCGCGAGAGCGTCGGGAAGCTGCCGTCTTCGCGGAAGCCGTACGAGTCGAAGCCTCCGACGAGGCTGCGCGTGAGTCGAAGCACGATGCTCCGCGGAGCCATCTCGAACAGGCTTCGTGCGTGCCCGCCTGCGACGTTCGCCAGCTCGCCGATCGACTCGAGCATCGCGCGCGTCCACGTAGGTCCCTGCCCCTCGCGGCAGTCACCGAGGGCGAGCGCGAACGGGTACTGATAGGCGGTGTAGGCGACCTCTCGATGAAGCAACGCGGAGGTCGAAGCGTTCTTGAAGGCGCTCTCGCCCGCATGAAGCGGCGACTGATGAAAGGTCGCGTTGAAGCGGTACGGAGTGAGCGCGACGGCGAGGTTCATCCGCAGAACGCTGTCGCGCTTCGCCGGCTTGCCCTTGTTCTTCTTGATGGCGTCGTTGTCGGCGACCATGAAGCCCATCAGGAAATCGTCTGCGTACTTCGTCGCGTCGGGAAACGCCTTGTACTCGACAGCGAGTTGGTCCTCGTCATGGAGCCGCGAGCGATTCATCGGAAGCCCCCTGGCCGCGAGCATCTCGCGCAGCGCATTCCGCATCGACTCCGGGCTGATCACCGTGAACTCGTGCCCGTCCTTCGAGATCTTCTGGAGGACGGTGCGGTTCTCCTCACTCTCGCCCCGGTAGTTGGAGCTCGGCGCGGCGTTGGTGAGGACGGTCGCAAACAGGTTGAGGTCGGTCATGGGGTCTCCGGTCAGCTGCGGGCGCTGAGCGCCAAAAGAGTGAGAGTGCGAACGCGATCGGTCTGCGAATAGAGCTGCTGCGACAGGGACAGGAACGTCTGCTCGGGCAGGAACTGCGGCACCGAGCAGAGCGTCGCGACGAAGTACTCGATGAAGTCGGACCCCGTGCGCGCGCGGATCGCGAGGAACGCGTCGCGCGCCAGCTTGGCCTTCTTGTCGTCGAACTCCTTCCTCCGCTCGCCTGCCTTCGCCGACTCCCAGTCGAGGTCGTACTTGCTCTTCAACTTGCGCATCAGGTACCGACCGACGAGGTCGAACACGACGCTCTCGAGCGACCTCGGTTCCTCCGGTGTTCCTTCAGACATCCGACGCCTCCTTCTGTGCAGCGGGGTTGTGATGCGCGAACTCGCGAAGCGCGTCCGCAGGGAACTGCGACGGGTACCGGCCTTCCTCGCGTCGTCCGCGCAGGAAGAACTCCGACGGCAGGGTCGCGAAGAGCCTCTCGAAGCCGGCACTCCACTCACGCCCAGAGAGGAGGTTGGTCAACAGTTGGCGTCGAAAGACTGGGTCGCGGCACGACGACTTGATGCGCTCGTACTCGTCCTGCAGTTCGTCCGATGGCGCGACTCGCACCGTCGAGCGCGTACGCACGTTGTTGCCGTCTCGTTCGAGGTGGAAGACGTCGATGCCGAGCACGAAGTCAGCGGTTGATCGCTTGCCCTCGTTCGCGACCAGGCGCTGACGAAGTGCGGAAAGGAACTGCAGCCCACCCTCTGCCGGAAGATCGAGCACCGCCTGCTTCGGAAGGTACGCAGCGACTTCCTGGTTCCGGTGATCGAGTACGTGCCGAAGCTCGTCACAGAAGGCGGCCAGGTCGGCAATGTCTGCAAACGAGAGCACGTGACCCACGAAGGTGCTCTTGCCCTCCCGATCGATGGAGACCGGCACTCCGATCCCGACGGCGAACGGCCAGAAATGCAGGAGGAACTGGAAGCGCTCGAGATCGCGAAAGCCGACGTTCTCTGCCGTAGCCGCCTGCGCGCCGACGAAATACGTGCTCGGGAGTTCGACCGAACTCGGACTTGATCGCTGAAACGCAGCCCAGATTTCGAGGGCGTCGTCCGCCTCCTCCTCCTCTGCGCGCAGGTTGAATGGTTTGCGGGTGGCGGGCACTGCTCGGAGAACTCCCCAGACCAGGTCTCGCCACAGCTTGATCCACGCGCCACCGCCATCAGGGTCCGCGTCGAGCAGCATTGCGCCGCTTGGCTGAACGATCCGATAGACGAACTTCTTCTGGAGCTTCACCACCGGCTTGCCCGTCTTCTTGTCGAGCTGCTTCGTCTCGACCTTGCGCTCGATGATGCGGAGCGGCTTGGTGCCCTGCCACTGAGCGTCTCGTTCGACTTCGACGAACTCAGCGGCGTAGGTCTCGTCCATCAGCCACGACAACCCTTCGAGGTCGAACTCAACCGTGGCTGCCGAGGCATCGACGCTCACCAGACGAAGAACGCCGCGTCGCGCCGTCTTTGGCTTGTCGCTCAGCCATCGGAGCATCAGCACGAGCCCCGCCAACCCCGTCTTGTGTTGAGAGGAGGGCAGCTCGTCGAGCCGCCAGCTCACCCGGATCGGCGCAACCGGCGCCGCGGAAGGCATCCCTGGCTTCGCCTGCTTCTTCTTCGTCGCCATCAGCAAGTCTCCTTCACGGACTCCGGTGCGATGAACCCAAGCGATGGGTGGTAGTCCTCGCTCGCCGCGGTCCCGAGCCACCCCGGAAACCCCGCGGGTGCAGATGACGCGAACCTGCGCGGAACGGGCACGATGAGCGGCGCGATGGATCGACGCGCGGCCAGCAGACCGCGGGCTTCGTCGAGATCTGCATCGAGAATGGATGGCCTGGCGTACTGATCGAGGTCACGGAACTCGCGCGGCCACGCGAAGTAGCCACTCTCGAACAGCGAGGAGTCACCCCGAGCACGAACCTCGTCTGTGGTGAGCTGCTCGATGTACTCCGCGAGCTCTGCCTGACAGATCGTCCGCTCGTGCAGTGATTGAAGGAACTCGTCGACGCCGACGAGATCACGGCGCGAGTACGGCAGCTCGCTCGTCGGTGAGTAGGTCAGCAGCTCTGCGAAGCTCCGCCTGAGGTGACGATTCGCCCGACCGAACCGTTGGACCAGGCTCGTGACGGGGCATTCCTCGGTCACGAGCAGGTCGGCATCGAGGTCGAGGCTCATCTCGCAGACCTGGGTCGTCACGGCGATCGCTGGCCCAGCCTCACCTTGAAAGGCCGCCACCGTTGCCGCGTGAGCCCGCTGACGGTCCAGCAACCTGAACCGGGAGTGGTAGCAAAGCACCGGCGCGCCAATCGCCGCGGACAGACTCCGCGCGAGGTCCTGAGCTCGAGAGACCTGATTCACCACCCACAACACTCGCCGCCCCTCGCGAAAGACATCGAGCGCTCGCGTCATCGCCTCCTCCGCTCCCGGAATGCGACGCAGCCGGTATCGAGGGGCTCGCTCCCTGGCTTCGAGATCCGCAAGCTTCGAGAGCTCCTCCTTCGACGGGAACTCACGCATGCCGAGCTCGACGAGTTGGTCCCGACGCGAGGCGGGCAACGTCGCGGTCATGCACAGCACCGGGACCTCGAACTCCTTCAGGAAGGCAACGAGCGCCTTGAACATCCGAGGATCGAAGCTGTGCACCTCGTCGACGATCACCGCCGCGTCGGCCAACGCGGGCAGCAGGCAGAGAGACTCGTAGCGATGCTCCATCGCCGCGAGGAACTGGTCGACCGTCGCAGAGAAGTACCGCCGTCCCCAGAACCCGAGGGCGTACAGGCGGTCCTCCGACTCCGTCGGTTTGACTTGCTTGCCCCGAACAGACTCGGGCGGGTTCTCGAGCATCTGCTGCAACTCGTAGTCGGCGCTGCCATGGAGCAGCATCGCGTCGCCTTCAGGCGCCCAGCCGGCGTAGTCGCGATAGCCCTCCGTCGCGGTGCCACGCGTCGGGTAGAGGAAGATCACTCGACCGATGGGCCGCTCCGCTGCTCGAGCCCGCGCCCAGTTCCACGCCGCGAGCGTCTTGCCTGCGCCGCACGCCGCAAGGAGCAAGCCCCGATCGCCAATCGTTGCTGCCTGTTCCTGGAATGGGTGCAGTCGAGCGCCGCGCCCGAGCGAAGCGAGCCGCCGGTCGAGCACGTCTCGTCGAATGTCGTCACTCGTCAACGCGCGAGCGTGGGCGATGCGCTCGACCCACGCGTCGATTCCGTCACCCGTCCGAAAGAGCCCCGAAGCAACCGCGTCAGAAACGATGAGCCCGACCTTCACCGCAACGAGACGCCGCCGGCGATCATCGTCACGCGGCAGCGCTCGCCGGAACTCGCGTGCCGCTGAACGCCCCCAGGACAACGCGGCCGACCACGGCTCGACGATGCGGAGCTCGCCGGCCGGCAACGCCGGTGGCAACTCGCTGATGCCGAGCACGAGCCGAATGCGCTCCAGCGTGGCCTGAACCTGCTCGTCGTCGAGGCGCAGTCGGGGCTGGTGGCGGTCCTGAAACTCGCCCCAGGGACACTCACCATCGCGATCGGTGGCCTTGAGGTGATGTGACAGCACTGCGGCGCAGCAGATGTCGAGGTCGATCGAAGCCTTTGCGAGCCAGGCGCGCATCGCCGGCAGGCACATGATCAACGCACTGATGTGCTCGTGCCGCATCGACTGTGGCCGAAACGCCTTGCTCCGGACCGCCACCTGGAAGTCGTCGTTCGCTTTGCCGATGTCGTGGAAGAGCGCGGCCACCCGGAGCTCGACGAGGAACTGCCTCTGACCTCCCTCATCGAGCCTGAAGAACGATGGCCAGCGCGCGCCCCACCGCGTCCCGGGACGGAAGAGAGCCAACGCCGCCTGCTCTGTGTCCCGCAGATGTTGCTGCAGCGTCAGTTCACCGTGCGTGAGCCCCTTCGCAAGAATCGTCATGCACGCCGTCCGAGCGGCAGGAACAAGCCCGCGCCCATGTGACGCCGACCGCCGATCCCTCGCGTCTGCACGCGCACCGACTCATCGGCCGACAGTCCATCGAGCGCGACCGGGAACCCGACGATGGTGTGCGACGAGACCTGCAACACGCGACGCTCGCCCACGACGATCGACGCCGACGCTCCCACGCTGCACTCGTCGAGTTGCCGGCGAACCGCGGCCCTGAACTCGGCGGGGTCGTCGTGAAACTTCTTGATTGTCACGAACCTGCTCTGGAGCGCCGGCCTTGGCTGGAGCGGGAAGATGCGGGGAATCCCGACGGTGACCGAGTGCCCGTCGAGCGCGAGCGTGCTCCCCGAGAGCGCGAGAACGTCACCAATCTTTCCTGCCGGCAGACGCAGCGTCAGCATCGACTGCGGGAGCAGAGTGAGAACGCCTGGCCCGGAACGGCGGCCGTAGACGGGGAAGACGCCCCACTCCTTTTGCTCGTGCACCACCGGAAGGAGTCGGCTCACGGCGCCAAAGAGCGCGTATCCGTGATCGAGCGGCAACGTCTTGCCCTTGAGGGGGAAAGCCACATCAACGAATGGATCCACGAACATCTCCTTCCAACTGCAGATGTACGTCACCACTGTGACAAGTACGGTCACACATCCTGCCGAGAGGCAGCGACAACTCACGGAGTTCGACTGTGAGCCGACCTTCTGACTCCTGACGCAGCGGCCGCCGCATCGTTGGAGTACATCGAGGTCTCGATTGAGCGTGCGTCGATTGGACAATCGCTCGCAGACATCCTCGACCGACAACGACCGCTCTCCGTCGAGCAGCATCCAGAAGCTGCCATGCGAGCGAATCGCCGAGAGCCATCGACCACCTCCGAGAAGTGCGAAGGATCAACGGCGCCGCAACTCATGTCATCAACAAACAACAGTGCGCGCTACGCCACCTCGAGCCACTTGAACCACACCGGGTGATGCTCGCGGTACCACCGCAGCGCCTCGCGAATGCGCTGCTGGTGTGCCTTCGGCATCACGTCATCTTCGACGCGCTCGAAGTGCACCACGATGCGGTCGCCGTCGTACTCGAGCGCCTGCGAGAGCATGGTCTGCAGCTCGTTGCGGATGCGCCCGGAGTCGCTCACCTTCACCGGCCGCTGCGCGAAGTCGACGCCGTTGATGAAGCGCGTGAGCAGCGGGCTGAAGCACAGCCGCGTCTGGTCGAAGGTCTCGAGCAGCCGGAAGGTGAAGTGGATGTTCGACATCGCGTTGTGCGTCGCCAGCCGGCTCGTCACGCGGTACCGGTCCTCGGCGAGCTTCTGCACGCCCTGCATGCCCGTGTACGGGTCGGCGCACATGTAGCCGGTGCACGACAGCACCCGCCAGTCGCGCTCGTCGAAGAAGTCGTCGGCGTACAGCACGCGCTTGTGGAGCGGGATGTTCGACCCCACCGCCTCGTCGATGGCGCGCGCGTAGGTCTTCACCATGCCGTCGGCCAGCGGCTTGCCCGCGTAGAGCTTCGCCACCTCGTCGCCGAACTCCCGCCGCTGCGGGTCGAGGCGCATCAGCTTGTACTCCTCGGCCAGCGGCAGCTCGAACTTCGGCGAGAGCGGCGCCATCGACACCTCGACGTCGAATACCTGCGAGAGGCTCGCCGCCTGGAGCGCCTCCGCCGTCGCCGCGTAGCCGTCGCACAGGAAGACGTGGTCCTCGCCGCTCGCGTCCTTCCAGCACTTCACCATCTGCGTCGGCGCGTACGTCCCGGAGTCGGTG
The DNA here is from genome assembly GCA_049322495.1 of Myxococcota bacterium. Classification (GTDB taxonomy): domain Bacteria; phylum Myxococcota; class Myxococcia; order Myxococcales; family Myxococcaceae; genus Archangium_A. The sequence goes on from JBMORD010000127.1 coordinate 15,720, forward strand.
AACACCGGCAGCCCGGTCGGGGCGATCCACCCGTCCTCCACGAGGTGCGCGCCGAGCGCCTTCCATTCCGCCCACAGCCCGCCGAGGCGGCCAGCGCGGCTCTTCCCCGACAGCGTCCACACGTGGATGTTCTTCCGGGGGATGCCGGGGAACGCCCCCTCGATGACCTCCACCAGGAACTTCCGCGGCGTGCAGAAGTCGAGCAGCACCGCGCGCTCCTCGGCCGCGTGCACCACCCGCCGCGGCAGCGTGAGGCACGCCATGTACGCCTCGTACGGCTTCGTCACCCGCAGCGGCGCGTCGAACAGGTGCAGCACCGCCATCGGGCCGGTGCTCTTCCCTTCCGCGAAGCGCGAGGTGTTCTCGAGCGTGTCCACCGCCGCGCCCCACACCGTCAGCCCGCGCTGCTTGAGCTCCGCGCGGAACTCCTGCCAGCCGAAGCCGCGCTCGTTGAGCAGCCGCCGCACCACCGAGTCGACCGCCCGCGCCACCTGCGGCCGCGCGTAGACACGCCCGAAGCCCAGCAGCGGGTTGGAGCCCATCTCCGGCGTCTCGCCCGCCTTCGGCATCAGGCCCTCGCCGAGGCTCACCATGAGCGCGTGGTTCTCGGGCAGCTCGCGCGTCAGGTACCAGAGCCCCTCGCTCATCACGTAGGCGCTGATGGCGTCGGCCGCCTTCTTCACCTGGTTGAAGGCGTGCTTGTCGACGCCCACGCCGCCGCCGAACTGGCCGAAGAGGTGCGTGCCCAGCGCGGTGCACGCGGTGGTCATCGCCAGGCACCGCGCCGTGGAGCGCGGGGTGAAGCTGTGCGCGCTCACCGGCTCCTCCTGCGCCCGCTCGACCTCCACGTCTTCCAGCCAGAGATGGAAGCGCCCGAGCACCGGCCGCGTGTCGAAGGCCCACTGCGCCACCAGGTTCCGCCGCGCGAGATCGCTCATGCGCCCAGTCTGCGACGACTCACGTCCGTCGTCAGCCGCGGCGACGTGCGGGGACCAATCACCGCAGCTGATGCCTCAGAAGGCGAAGCTCCAGCGCAGCCCGCCGCTGAACGCCGCGCCCGGCGCAGGATGACCGAGCAGCCGCACGTGGAGGCGCCCCGGCCCCGCGGGGAAGGCGAGCTCGCCGAACGCGTTGGTGCTCACGATGGGGTGCGGCAGCCACGTCGACTCGAAGCCGAGCCGCCCGGAGAAGCCGTCAGGCGAGTCGGTGCCGAAGCGCAGGCCGAGGAACACGCCGTCCTGCGGCTGGAAGCGGCTGCCCGTGCCCAGCTCGAAGGCCCCGCCGCGCAGCGGCTCGAGGCGCAGGTAGAGCAGCGGCCACGCGCCGAGCGTCACCATCGGCGTCAGCGCCCACGGGAAGGCCTGCGGCGCCACCAGGCTCGTCACCGGCCCCAGCGAGCCGCTCACCGAGCCGCCCGCGCCGAGGCTCACGCGCTCCCAGCGGAACTCGTAGAAGCCGCTCACCACCGTGCTCCCGAGGAGCGCCGACTCGTTGCCCACGCCCAGCAGCCGCGCTCGCAGCATCACCACGTTCTGGCGCTCGGTGTCCCACTCGAGCTGCGCGCCGAGGTCGCCGTAGCCCGCGCTCACGCTCGTGCCGCCGCCGCACGTCGAGAAGTAGTAGCCCTGCAGCCCGCCGAGCCCCGACACCGTCAGGCGTCGAGCCGGTGCGCGCGGCGTCGCCGGCGCCTCGGCCTCGGCGACGCTCACGCCCGCATCGAGCGCTTCGGGAGACTCGGCGCTGAGCAGCGGCGGCGCGCTCGGCACCAGCGTCTGGGTCTGTGGATCGACCTGCACCAGCCAGCGTCGGCGCTCGACCAGCGGCTCGTCTCCGCGCCCGGCGCGCGTCATGAGCGGCATCAGCAGCGCCAGCGCGCCGAGCGCCAACGCCGGGCGCAGCCGCGCCTCCCGCTCGGCGACGAGCAGCACCG
>JBMORD010000128.1:0-17631 GCA_049322495.1 Myxococcota bacterium
TCGCGCAGGAGGCGGCTGCTCGACGCGCGGCGGAGGAGGCGTCACGTCACGAGGCGGCGGCGGAGGTGTCACGTCACGAGGCGGCGGCGGAGGTGTCACGTCACGAGGCGGCGGAGGAGGTGTCGCGTCACGAGGCGGCGGCGGAGGCGTGCGCGGAAGAGGCGGCGGCACACGCCCCGCGCCCGGGAGCTGGAGCACCGGCACGGCCACGACGGGCGGCTGTCGCGTGGTCTCCGCGAGCCACGCCGGCGGCGGGCCCTCGTGCGCCGCTCCACGCACGGGTGTCGTCACCGCGACGGCGGCGTGGAAGTTCCCTTCGTGCACGTGGTGGCTGCGCACGTCGCGTTCCCTGAAGTGGTGCGCGTCGACGAAGCACCAGTGGTGGTGGTGGAACGCCGGCGCACCCGCCGGGCCGAGCGGCGCCCAGCCGACGTAGACCCCTCCGGTGCGCCACATCACCCAGGCCGGGCCCCACGTGTCGCCCGGCACCCAGAGCCAGCCCCACTGCGGGTCGAGGTACCACCGGCCGTAGTGGAAGACGGCCCAGCCGAAGGGGTACTCCGACTCGAAGACCCAGCCCGCGTCGGTGTAGCGCCACGAGCCGCCGGTGCCGTACGGGTAGAAGTCAGGCCCGACGGAGGCGATGGCCGGCTTCCAGACACGCCCGTACGTGGGAACGACGAGCCACGAGCCGTACGGCTCGAGGTGCGCATCGAAGACGCTCACCTGCACGACGACCGGTGGCGGCGCGGGGTGATGCGCGCGCACGACACAGCTCCACGACAGCAGCACGAGCAGCGCGAACAGAGGCTTCATGATCAGCTCCGGGCTTGCGCTTCACGCAGAGCGTAACCAGCCGTCGCGGCACCGCCGCGCGCCCCTGGCCATTCATTCAGCGCTGCTGCCTCACTCCGCGAGCTGCTGCGCCTGCTTCACCAGCCCGAGGAACTCGCGGCGGTACTCGTCGTCTCCCGCGGCCGGCTCGGCGAGCGCCAGCACGCCGCCCCAGCTCGCCTTCGCCTTGTAGGGCGAGTCGCGCAGCAGCAGGCCGAACTCCGCCACCGCCGCCGCGAAGCGCGCATCTCGCGACGCCTGCTCGAGCGTGCGCCCGTCGTCCACCACGGGGAAGCTGATCAGCTGGCTCTGCTCGCCCTCGGGGGCCTTGTGGCGGACCTTCACCGTCAGCAGCTCGCGGCTCCCCACGAGCGCCCCCTCGCGCTGATAGCGAAGCGGATCCACCGTCGGCACGCCCACGTCGCCCGCCCCCACCGGCACCACCTCGTAGAGCGCCGTCACCGTATGCCCCGCGCCGAGCTCGCCCGCGTCCTTCCGGTCGTCGTTGAAGTCCTGCGCGCGCAGCACGCGGTTCTCGTAGCCCAGCAGCCGGTACGCCGAGACGCGCGCGGGGTTGAACTCCACCTGGAGCTTCACGTCCTTCGCGAGGGTGAGCAGCGTGCCGCTCGCCTGCTCCACGAGGACCTTCTTCGCCTCGCGCGCCGTATCGAGGTACGCGTAGTGGCCGTTGCCCTTGTCCGCCAGCAGCTCGAGCGTCGAGTCTTTGTAATTGCTCCGGTCGTGCGTGACGGCCCGCATACTGCCGCGGGCCATCCCCACGCCCTCCGCGGGGTAGTTGCCCATGCCCAGGCCGAGCACGGTGAGGAACACCCCGCTCTTCGCCTTCTCTTCGATGAGGCGCACCAGCGCCCCCTGGCTCGAGACGCCCACGTTGAAGTCGCCGTCGGTCGCGAGGATGACGCGGTTGATGCCGCCGGGGACGAACTGCTCGCGCGCCACGCGGTAGGCCAGCTCGATGCCCGCGCCGCCGTTGGTCGAGCCGCCCGCGGTCAGCTCCTCGAGCGCGGAGAGGATGCGCGGCTTGTCGCGCCCCGACGTCGCCGGGAGCACCAGCCCGCTCGCGCCCGCGTACACCACCACCGCCACCCGGTCGTCCGCGCGGAGCTGCTTCACCAGCAGCGAGAGCGCCTCCTTGAGCAGCGGCAGCTTGTTCGGCGCCGCCATCGAGCCCGAGACGTCGAGCAGGAACACCAGGTTCGCCGCCGGCCGCTTCGACGCCTCGACCTCGCGCGCCTTGAGGCCGAGCTTCACCAGGCGGTGCGTCGGCTCCCACGGGCAGGGCAGCGTCTCGGCGTGCACCGCGAACGGGCTCGTGCCCTCGGGCGCCGGGTACGCGTACGGGAAGTAGTTGATGAGCTCCTCGAGGCGCACCGCGTCCTTCGGGGGGCGCGCGCCCGAGCTCAGGAATCGCCGCACGTTGGCGTACGACGCCGTGTCGACGTCGATGGAGAAGGTCGAGAGCGGCGCCTGCTTCGCGTCGAAGAAGGGGTTGTCTTCCTGGTGGGCGTACTGCTCGGTGTTCATCCCTTCCGGGAGCTCGAGGGGCTCGGGCGGCGGCGCCACCAGCGAGTAGTGCGGCCCGTAGCTGCAGGCGGCGGCGAGAAGCAGCGGAGCGACGAAGCGCGTTCGGTTCATGTCGCCAGCAGACGCGAGCCGCGCCGGCGCTGCTTCACGGTTCCTTCACGGCGCGCTCATGGTTGCGGCAGCCCGCAAAGAAAGAGGCCGCGAGCAGCGCGCCCGCGGCCTCCGTGTCACGTCAGCTCGTCACTTCACTGGATGGTGAAGTTGATGCCGTAGCCGCCGGGCGGCACGCCGAACACCTGCACGAACACCGTGGCCGGAGCCATGCCGGAGTTCATGTAGGTCGCCGTCTCGGGCATGCCCGCGCCAGCCGCGTTCACGTTCGAGAGGCAGGTGCTGACGGCGGTGCACGACGGGCCCTGGAAGACGTTGACCGCGACGTTGACGCCCGCGAGCGGCGTGACCACCGCGGTCATCGTCTGCCCGGCCGGCACGGTGACCGCGTAGACGCGGTCCGGCAGGCGGTTCGCCACGAGGCAGGTCATCGAGGCCTCGTCGAAGGTGGTGTCCGACGACGCGCCGAGGAGCGTCTCCATGGCGAACATCGAGGTGGCCGTCACCGGCACCGCGTTGGCGCAGGTCTCACCCGCCGGAGCGGCGGCGACCGTGGTGGTCATCGAGAAGTCGGTGCTGGCCGAGGCGGCGTAGTTGCCGACGATGACGAACACGTCCTGAGCGGCGGTGGTGGTGTTGGTGTACGCGCCGGTCTCGCCCGTCGCGAGGCCCATGTTGGTCTTGTCCCACAGGAAGTCGGCGCCGCCGCCGCACGTACGCGGGAGCGTCTCGCAGTCGTTGGCCGTGCCCGGGACGTAGTTGATGACCACGTCGAGGCCGCCGTCAGCCACGGTCGGGGTGACGGCGTTGACGACCTTCGAGCCCGCCGGCACGTTGACGCGGTACACGCGGTCAGCCGAGCCGAACGCGAGGCAGTTCTTCGAGGCCGAGCCGTAGTCGTTCACGAAGCCGGTGAGGTTGCCCGACACCGTGCCCGCGGTGAGCGCCGCGGCGCTGGCGCAGACGTCTTCGGCGGCCGGCATGTCGAGGGTGAGCCCGAGGTCGAAGGTGCCCTCGCCCGACGAGCTGTCGACGATGGCGAGGTAGTTGACCGCCGCCATGCCGGTGTTGCGCAGGCGCAGCGTCTCGGCCTCGCCCTCAGCCGCGGCGTCGAACGCCGTGAGGCAGGCGCGCGGCATCGCGGTGCAGGCCGCCGCGTTCTCCATCACGGTGAGGCTCGGGTTGAAGGTCATCGACGGGGTCGCGGTGAGCGTCGCGCGCTGACCCGCGGGGACCGAGAAGGCGTAGACGCGGTCGCCGCCGGTGTCGCCGTTGCCGGCCTGGCCGGGCGGGTTGCAGGCGGTCTCGGTGCCGTCGGTCTCGTAGTCGTTGACGTAGTGGACGGTGGTCTGGCCGGTGACCGGGGTGCCCGCCACGAGGGTGGTGAGCGTGCCGCCGCAGCTGTCGTCCGCCGGAGGCATCATGGTGGTGTAGTCGATGGTGAAGGTGCCGGTGCCGCCCCACGAGTCGACGACCACCAGGTACTGCTGCGCGGCCATCGTCGGGTTGATGAAGGTGAGCGTCTCGGGGTCGCTGTCGAAGCCGCGGTCCGCGCTCGCGAGGCACGCCATGCCGCACTGGCCGGCGTTCTCGACGAGGCTGATGGCGAGGTCGAGGTCCGACGCGCCGTCAGGCGTGACGTTGAGCAGCAGCATCTGCCCGGCGGGCACGGTGACGCTGTAGGCGCGGTCGGGGCCCGAGCTGTGCGCGCAGCCCGTGGTCGACGCGTAGCTGCTGGCGTAGGTCGCGATGCTCTGCATGGTGGCGGGCGTGCCGGCGGTCAGCGGCGTCGCCGTCGCGCAGGTGGAGATCATCACCGTCTCGAGCGTCGCGCTCAGCTCGTACGCGCCGGCGCTGTCCATGTAGCCGTCGACGACGATGAAGATGGTCGCCGGCGCGGTGCCGGTGTTGGTGTAGGTCAGGGTCTCGGGGTCACCCTCGGAGCCGTTGTCGCGGCCCGCGATGCAGGTGACGTTGCAGTTCGCCGCCGAGTCGGCGAGCGAGAGCGTCGGGTCGAACGCCATGTCGGGCGTCACCACCACGGTGAGCTTCTGACCGGCGGGCACCTCGATGCTGTACGCGCGGTCGGGGGCCGTCGAGCCCTCGCAGCGCGTGCCCGAGCCGTCGTAGTCGTCGGTCGCGCTCGCGGTGTCCTGGCCGGTGACCGGCGTGCCCGCGGTGATGGGCGTGGCCATCTCGCAGGTCTCGCCGCCCATCATCATGCCGCCGTCACCCATGCCGCCGTCGTTCGAGCCACCGCCGCCGCCGGTCGAGCCGCCACCGCCGCCCGTCATGCCGCCGCCGCCGCCGCCGCCGCCAGTCGAGCCGCCACCGCCGCCGCCGGTCATGCCGCCGCCGCTGCCGCCGCCGGTCGTCCCGCCACCGCCGCCCACGATGCTGGAGCTCTTGCACGTGCCGGAGGCCACGTCGCAGGTCTGCCCCGTGGCGCAGTCAGCGTTGGTGTTGCACTTCTTGGCGCCGCCGCCGCACGCCGTGAGGGCGAACGCAGCCGCGAGGAACAGGCCTCGAACCATCAGGTTTTTCGTCATTCGTTTTTGACCGGGCAAAAGCGGCTGGCACCGGCAGCCAGTCGCGGTGAGGGGTTGGCCCATAACACGCTCACTGGAATGGTGGGGAGGTGCCGTGTGGAGATTTCCTACAAAAGGGCACAATGGGCGCGTGGAGCTGACACTCATCCGCCATGCCATCGCCGAAGACGGTGACGACGACTTCGCGCGCCCGCTGTCGGGCAGGGGGCGCAAGCGCTTCACCGCCGAGGTGGCGCGTCTCGAGACGATGGGGGTGCGCTTCGAGCGCGTGCTGCACTCGCCGCTGACGCGCGCGGTGCAGACGGCGGAGCTGCTGCGGCCACTCACCGACGGCCTCGAGGAGACGCCCCTGCTGGCGAAGGCGCCGACGCGCGCGCTGCTCGAGGCCTGCAGCGGGGAGCGCGTGGCGCTGGTGGGGCACGAGCCGCACCTGAGCGCGCTGCTGGCGTGGCTGGTGCTGGGCGACGCCGCGGAGGGCGGGCGCTTCGAGCTGAAGAAGGGCGCGGTGGCGGTGCTCGACGGAGCGCCGCGCCCGGGCGCGATGCGGCTGATCGCGCTGCTGACGCCGAAGGCGCTGCGTTGATCAGCCGCTGATCAGCCGGAAGGTGTACGGTGCCCGCGAGATGGGACGGCTCGCGGCGACCCGGTGGCTCGAGCGGCTCGACGCCGCGCGCGAGGCGTGCCTCCGCGGAGAAGCCGAGGGCGTGCACCAGGTGCGCGTGGTGGCGCGCCGGCTGCGGGTGTGGGTCCGCCTGGCGAAGCAGCCCGCGCTCGACGACGAGCTGCGCTGGCTCATCCACGAGCTCGGCCTGCTCCGCGACCTCGACGTGCTCGGCGAGACGCTCACCGCCGCCGCGCGCGCGCAGCTCCGCGGCCCTGCCATCGCGCGCGCCGTCTCCGCGCTCGAGTCGGAGCGCTACCGCACCCTGCGCGCCTCGCTCGCCGCCGCGAAGGCGCCCCGCCGACGCCGCGCGCGCAAGCTCGTCGCCCGCCTCGAGGCCCGCCTCGCCGGCACGCAGCTCACGGCCGAGACCGAGGCGCTCCACCGGCTCCGGCGGAAGCTGCGCACGCTCCGCTACGCCCGCGAGTGGCTCGGCCTCGACGCCGCCGCGCTCGCCGAAGACCAGCAGTGGCTCGGCTCGCTCTGCGACCTCTTCGCCCTCGAGCGGCTCGCCAGACAGCTGGTCTGACCGCGCAGCGACGTCGGCGCCTCAAGGACGTCACCGGCGGCCAGACCGTGCGGCATCGAGCTCGACGCGGAAGGCGCTCTGCTCTGCTGGAGCGACGGACGCGCCGAGGAACAGCGTGTTGAACACGGCAATGGCCGTACTCCCGCCCGCCGCGCTCGAAGCCCACGAGGCGTCGAGCCCGGCGCAGAGCCAGAGAGAGGTCGCCGTTGCAGAAGCACCAGCTCCGCGCACAACGAGGTGGCACGGCTTCGCGGTCTGCGCGGAAGCGTGCCGACGGCGCAGTGAGGGCTCCTGCTTGACCAGCTCGACGCGTCGGACGGGCTCGCGGCGGCGGAGCTCCGGTGTCTACTCGACGTGCAACGCGTGGGTGTACGCGGCCCTGAGTCGTCGCCCGGTGCTCGCCGTGACGCGTGGCAACGCGTGGGCGTCCGCGGCCCCTGAGTTGCCTCCGGTGAGCGGGTGTTCGCCTCGACGCGTGGCAACGCGTGGGCGTACGCGGCCCCTGAGTTGCCTGCGGTGGAGCGCCGGTGTTCGCCTCGACGCGTGGCAACGCGTGGGCGTCCGCGGCCCCTGAGTTGCCTGCGGTGGAGCGCCCGGCGTTCGTCTCGACCGCGTGGCAACGCGTGGGCGGAAGCGGCCCCGGAGTTGCCATCGGTGGAGCGCCGGTCTTCGCCTCGACGCGTGGCAACGCGTGGGCGTCCGCGGCCCTTGAGTTGCCTCCGGTGGAGCGCCCGGTGTTCGTCTCGACGCGTGACAACGCGTGGGCGGAAGCGGCCACCGGCGGAGCGCCCGGTGTTCGCCTCGGCGTGTGGCAACGCGTGGGCGTACGCGGCCCCGGAGTTGCCCGCCGCTCGACGCGCGTGGCCGTGGGCGAGCGCAGCTTCGGAGCCGCTGTCGGCGTTGAGGGAGTGAGGATCGAGTCCGTGGAACTCGACCCGCTGGACGCGACGTGAGTAGCCGGGCGGCGGCGCTCGCGGTACGTGGGGCGTGATGAGCCCCCTCGCTCCGTCGCGGTACTACGCCCGGGTCTTCGGCCTGGTGACCGCGGCCGTCCTCGGCTTCCTGCTGTTCCGGCTGCTCTCGCCCTTCGCGTCGCCGCTGATGTGGTCGTTCCTGCTGGCGTTCATGCTCCAGCCGCTGAACAACAAGCTGCTGGGGCGCTGGCCGACGAAGCCGGGCCTCGCGTCGGGGCTGCTCACCGCGGCGACGCTGCTGGTGGTGGCCGGCCCGCTGACGCTCTTCGTGTTCGCCTTCATCCGCCAGGCGACCGAGCTCCTCACGCGCTTCCAGGCCGAGGCGCACGACCGCAAGCTGCCCGCCCTCCAGCTGGTGCTCGAGTTCGGCCCGGTGCAGGCGCTCCTGGCGAGGGTCGGCGAGTTCACCTCGCTGTCGAAGCAGCAGATCCTCGACTCGGCGGCCGACGCGGCGCAGGGCATTCTGCAGAACCTGGCGTCGCTCGGGGGCACGGTGGTGCTCGGGGCGTTCAACGTGGTGACGCAGTTCGCGCTGACGCTGTTCCTGCTCTTCTTCTTCCTGCGCGACGGCAAGGCGATGCTGCAGCGGGGCATTCGGCTCATTCCGCTCGCGCGTGGCCGCAAGCAGGACCTCGCCGAGACGCTCGGCGGCGTGACGCGCGCGGTGGTGCTCGGCACGCTGGTGACGTCGCTCGTGCAGGGCACGCTGGTGGGGGTGGGCTTCGCGATCGCCGGGCTCCCGTCGCCGCTGGTGTTCGGAGCCGTCGGCGCGCTGGCGTCGCTCATTCCCATCGTCGGCACGTCGCTGGTCTGGGTGCCCGCCGCCGTCACGCTCGTCGCGCAGGGCAACGTGGGCTGGGCCATCTTCCTCACGCTGTGGAGCGTCATCCTCGTCGCGGGGAGCGACAACGTCATCCGCCCGATGATCATCTCCGGCAGCTCGGGCGCGTCGACGCTGCTGGTCTTCGTCGGGCTGCTGGGCGGCATCGGCACCTTCGGCTTCGCGGGCATCTTCATGGGCCCGCTGGTGCTCACCCTGGTGTCGACGCTCCTGCGCTACGCCGACCAGGAGCTCCCGAAGCTCTCGAGCGCTTCGGGGCTGACCCCGTCACCGGATCAGCTGTCCGAGGCGATCCAGAGCGTGCGGGCCGAGCTGAAGACCGAGCCGCCCTCGGTGCCGCCGAAGCCAGCAGACGAGTCACCGGCCGAGAAGAAGCCGGAGACGAAGGTCGATCGCTGAGCCTGGCTGGCTTGCCGCCATACGGAGGGTTCTTCATGAAGCCGATCTCCATCATCACCGGCGGCGCGGGCGGCATGGGCCTCGCGACGGCGAAGTGCATGGGGCGCGACCACCACGTGCTCCTGTCGGACGTGAATGCGCAGCGCCTCGACGCGGCCGTGAGCGAGCTGCGGCGCGACGGCGTCACCTGCGACGCGACGGTGTGCGACATCTCGCAGCGCGCGTCGGTCGACGCGCTCTTCCAGCAGGCGGCGGCGCTGGGCACCGTCTCGTCGGTCATCCACACCGCGGGGCTCAGCCCGCAGATGGCGAAGCCCGAGGTCATTCTGCGGGTGAACGCCGTCGGCACCATCTACGTCACCGAGGCCGCGCTGCGCCTCGCGCGCGAGGGCTTCGCGTTGATCAACGTGGCGTCGATGGCCGGCCACATGGTGCCGTCGTGGCTGCTGCCGACCGGTGGCTACCCGCGCTCGTTCACCGACCCCGAGGCCTTCTTCCGCAAGACGTTCTTCCCGCTCCGCTTCCTGCCGAAGGGCCTCGCGCAGACCGGGATGGCCTACTCGGTGAGCAAGCACTTCGTCATCTGGTACTCGAAGAAGAACGCGGCGCGCTTCGGCGAGAAGGGCGCGCGCGTGCTGTCGGTGTCTCCCGGCTCGTTCGAGACCGAGATGGGGCGGCTCGAAGAGAAGAGCGGCTCGGCGAAGATGCTCGAGACCGCCGCCCTCAAGCGCTTCGGCAAGCCGGAGGAGATCGCCGAGCTGCTCGCCTTCTGCGCCAGCGCGAAGTGCGGCTACCTCACCGGCACCGACATCCTCTGCGATGGCGGCGTCATCGCGGGCCGGAGCTGATCAGTCGGAGCACCCGATGCCGATGTCGCTCACGTCGACGCCCGGCGTGAGCGTGCCGAGCAGGGCGCCGTCGCGGGCGGCGAGGCTCAGCTCGTGCGCGCCGCTGGCGTTCCCCGGGCGCGACAGCCACAGGAGCCCCCAGCGCCCGTCGCGCAGCCCGCAGGGCGAGACCGCGTTCGAGAACGAGCGACCGAGGGGCGTCGGCGCGCCGCTCGCCGGGAGCAGCCAGATGGTCTCCGGCGTCTCGGCGGCGATCGGCCAGCTCCCCTGGAACAGCACCCCGTCGAGCGAGTCGTGGGGGAACTGCACGAAGTTTTCCCGCGTGCCCGGCAGCGTCGAGGGTCGCACCAGCACGCGGAACCCCGAGCCGTCGAGGCGCACCTCGCACGCGTCGTTGCCGCCTGACTCCGGGTACGGCTCTGCCCCGCAGTCGAAGAGCACGCGCTGGCCGTCGAAGGTGAGCGCCGGCATGTTGTTGTACGCCGCCATCGAGCTGCCGGTGAGCAGCACCGCCGCGCCCCAGGTCGAGCCGGCCTTCTTCGTCTGCCAGAGATCGAGTTCGTGCGGGCCATCAGATGAGGCGTAGACCACCGTCTGCCCGTCGTTGGAGACGGCCGGGGTGCCTTCGACGGCGACCTCGGCTCCGCCGGGTGTCACCAGGGCGAGCGACGAGACGTTCGCCGGGGCGATGGCCAGGCACTCGCCGAGCGAGCAGGCGAGGCGGTCGGTCGACACCACCAGCCACGCGCCGTCGTGCGAGGGAATGAGCCAGCGATCTCGTGTCCCGGCCCCGAAGCGCGCGAGCGCGGCGCTCACGTCCTCGGGGGTCGCGCCGACGCGCGCCTCGACGCGGTAGACCCGGTCGCCGAAGGTGTAGGTGAAGTGCCCCGCGCCGGAGCTCGTCCCTCCATCAGTTCCCGGAGCTCGGTTCGAGCCACAGGCGAGGATTCCCAGCGACGCCAGCAGGGCCACGGTTCGCATCGACGTACCATGCCCGAGCACAGCGGGAAGACCATCCCCTTCGGCCGCGAGGCCTCACGCAGACGGGCCTGCGCGGAGCCGATCACCGCGGCCGTCAGCGCTCACCGATGCGCGCGAGGGCCCACGCCTTCGCGCTGTCTTCGCGGAGGATCCGCACCAGCGACGCGTTGACCTTCCCGCTCCCGGCGAGCTCGTCCAGCACCGCCAGCACGTCGCCGAGCGCCATCGCGCGCCGGTAGGGCCGGTCTTGCGCGAGGGCCTGGAAGATGTCGGCCACGGTGACCACCTGCGCCTCGAAGGGGATCTGCTCGGCGACGAGGCCGAGCGGGTAGCCCGTGCCGTCGAGGAACTCGTGGTGCATGCCCGCGATGGAGGCGATGTCGTCGAAGCCGGTGATGCGCCCGAGGATGTCGCGGGATTCGCCGGCGTGGGCGCGGATGACGTCGCGCTCCGCGGGCGAGAGGGCGCCGGGCTTGTCGAGCACCTCGTCGGGGACGCGCAGCTTGCCGAGGTCGTGGAGGAGCGCGGCGATCTCCAGTGCGGCGGGTGACGAGCGCAGCTGCCCGCTCGCCTCGGCGAGGTACAGCGAGACCGCCGCCACGCCGCTGGAGTGTCGCGCGGTGAAGGCGCTCTTGCCGTCGACCGCCTGGGCGAAGAGGAGCGCGAGCCCCCGCGCCTCGGTCGAGGTGAGCTGGTGCGTCTGGTCCTCGCCCGGGTAGAGGAACAGCTCGCGGCAGCTGCTGCGCAGCACGTCGAGCGTCTCGTCGTCGGCCAGCACGCCGCGCGCGGCGTCCATCAGGTCGTCCGCGAAGAGGTGCGCCCACGGCCCGAGGAGCCGGTCCTCGACGAGCCGGCGCAGCTCCGCGGCCGTCGCCGGGGCGGCCTTCGCCTGGAGCACGTCGATGCGATCGGCGAGGAACACCAGGTTCGCCAGGCGCGCGGTGCGCGGCTCGACGCCGGTGAGCTGAGGCCACGGCGTGTGGTGGTAGTGCACCACGTCGGCGAGGTGCGCGAGCGGGCCGAAGCGGCCGAGCAGCCGCGCGCCCGCGGCGGAATGGTCGTCGGCGGTCGTCACCTCGGCCACGAGCCGCTGGTGGTGGGAGGTCGACGAGACGCCGCAGTCGTGGACGAGCGAGACGTTGTGGGCGTCGCGCACGAGCGCGTCATCAGCCTCGCCCTGCACGATGTTCCGCGCGAGCCACGCCACACGCTTCCCATGGAGGACATCGTCGACCCCCACGAGGTCGAGGGCGTCGGACAGCACGAAGAGCGCCTGACCCAGGCTGACTTGCGGTGACCACACTGCGCGACTTCTTTCTCCCCGCCGCTGCCGGAAGTGCCATGCCGGCTTTCTTCCGGTCAAGCGCAGGCCTTGCGCGTTGGTCCTTCGGGGAGTGAGGGGGTCCTGTCCGCGCCGCTTGCTCCGCTCGCGCCGACGTGACCTCATCGGCTCCACACTCACCCCCCGGAGTGTCATGGCACAGGAACACCTCGTCTTTCAGGTCACCGTCGAGTCCCTCGCGCGCGCGGCTGGCGCGGCGATGACCGACGCGATGAAGGAGCACCTCCGCGGGCTCGGCATCGACTACGACAAGCCGCTCCAGGCGACCTACCCGCGCCCGAAGTGGGATCTCGCCTTCGAGTACATCTCGGAGCAGCTCTTCCCGGGTGAGCCGCTGCCGGTGCGTCACGAGAAGCTCGGGCGTCGCGTGCTCGACAGCTTCACCGAGAGCATCATCGGCAGCGTGCTGATCGCCATCGTGCGCGTCGGCGGCCCGCGGAGGATGATCGAGCGCACCGCACGCAACCTCCGCCAGGCGAACAACTACACCGAGCTCGAGCTCGAGGAGCGCAAGCCGAACGAGTTCGTGATGCACTTCAACCACGTGTCGTCGGTCGACTTCTACCGGGGCATGCTGGTGCGGGCGCTCGAGCTCTCGGGCGCGAAGAACCCCTCCGTCACCGTCGAGACGCCCGCGGGCGAGCGCGTGGAGTACCTCGTGCGCTGGGACTGACGGCTCTCGACGTCAGGTAGAAACAGACGGCGTGGAAGGTTCTCGATTGACATTCGTCAAGGCTCTGAAGAAAAGCGCCGACATGACGAAGATCATGACGAAGTTGGTGCTGGCGACGTTGATCGCGGGCCTCGTCACCTCGACGACGCCCGTTCGCGCGCAGGTCGTGACGTCGACGACCACCACGTCGGTGACGAGCGACGTGGCGCTCTTCGCGCCGCTGGCAGGCTTTGTCGCCACGCGCGCGATGCTCCGACTGGCGATGGCGGTGGCCGCAGCCGAGGCCGAGGCGGCGGCCGCTTCGGCAGCCGCGCCGCAGGAAGCGCCGAGCGACTCTGCGTACGATCCGTGAGTGCGGGACAGGTTGCGCTCCGGCTTCTCGTCGGGGCACTGGCGCTCGCCTATCTCCTTCTGACGGTCGTCTACAACCTCCCGCCCAGCCCGGGTCGGAGCTCGGCGCAAGCGCTCCTCGACGCGACGATGGGGCGGTTCTTTCCCCAGAATTGGCGGCTCTTCGGCCCTGAGCCGGTGGCAGAGAACGTCGCGGTGCTCGTGTCGTGCATCGGTCCGGCAGACTTCGACGAGCTCCAGCTCCGCGAGCAGGCAGGCGTCTCGACCGACTGGGCGGGGCCCTGGGTCGACCTCACGACCCCGCTGATCGAAGCGCACCAGCGCTCGCGGCTCTCGGCGTACGACCGGCTGAGCCGCGTCCTCACCTCCGCGGCGCGCATGGGCTCCGGCGTGCCGGCCGAGTTCCAGCTCGTCTCGAGCGCGTGCGAGCACGGTGATCAGCTCGCCTGCGAGTCGCTGACGCTCCAGGTGGAGAACGTACGCAAGGTCTCGCGGAAGTACATCGCGCGGATCGCCGGCTCGTACTGCAAGCAGGTCGAGCCCGCGGCGGTGGCCGTCGGCCTGCGCGTTCGAAAGCGCCCAGCCATCAAGTGGTCGAAGCGCCACGAGAGCGCGACGCCGGACCCCACCGACGTGGGCTTCGGCCTCTTCCCCATTCCAGCCGACGTCGCGCCGGCCACCATCTTCCAACCGTGATGCCGAACGCCTTCCTGCGGTGGTTGTCCGACAGCCCACAGCACCGACAGGGCCTGCGGGCGTTCCAGTTCTTGATGGGCCTCGCGATGGCTTTTCGCGTCGCCACCGAGTTCCGCTTCGCTGGTTGGCTCTACGGGCCACACGGCATCGGTACCGGGACCTCGGTGTCGATGCTCCGCGGGTGGCATGGCGCGATCGACTGGGTGTACCAGCTCGAGGCGACGCCATTCCTCGTGGTGCTGGTCGAGGGCGTGGCCGCCACGCTGTTCCTCTGGGGTCGTCACACGCGCCTCGCCGCTGCGCTGGGGCTGTTCACGGTGCAGCTCCTCGAGTGGCGGACCCCGGAGATCCTCGACGGCGGAGACAACCTCACCCGGCTGTGCCTGGGCTTCATGCTCCTGACCCTCTCGAACGACGCGCCGGCACCACCGAAAGGCTCGTTCGCGGTCTTCCTCCACAACGTGGGCGTGGTGCTGCTGCTCGCGCAGATCGTCGTGCTCTACTTCTCAGCCGGCCTCGCCAAGGCGGGCGGCCAGGCGTGGACGAACGGGACCGCGCTCTTCCTCGTGAGCCAGGTCGAGGAGTTTTCCCTGCCGTCGCTGCGCTGGCTGTTCAAGGAGCCCCTCGTCACCAGCGCGCTCTCGCAGCTCACCGTCCTCTGGCAGCTGCTCTTCCCGCTCGGTGTCTTCTCGCGGCTGCGCTGGGTCTTCGTCGTGACCGGCCTCGGCTTCCACCTTGGCATCGCCTTCTTCATGGGGCTGGTGTCGTTCAGCCTCGTCATGCTGGGCGCCGAGCTGTTCCTGCTGTCCGACGAGGACCACCTGCGCGTCCGCGGCTGGTGGGCTGCGTGGCTCGCGAAGCTGCGGCCGTCACCGGCCAGCGTCGCGGGCTGAGCGCGCCTTCGCCCGCGCGGCGACGCAGTTCTCGAGCGCCTGCTTCACGTAGGCCCGGGGCAGCCCCGCCTCGACGACGAACTGCGCGCCGTCGGCGCTCGGCTCGCCGATGGTGACGAAGTCGAACAGGCTCTGCGCGTGCCCGGGCCGCCGCTGGAAGGCGGCGAGGAGCGACGCCAGCGAGCTGCGCAGCGCCACGAGCGAGCGGCCCTCCTTCGCGTGCGCCTCGGCGAGGATGCCCACGTCGCTCGCGAAGTCGAGGTGCAGCCGCAGCCCGCGCAGGTCTTCCCGCAGCTGACGGGCGAGCGAAGGGTTCGTCTCGTCGAAGACCACCGCGAGGGCCTCGGGGGTGATCTCCCCGAAGAAGTCGCCGAAGGCGCGCGCCGGGTCGAGCACCCCCCCACCCGGGCTCGCGCGCTCGACGCGATCGAGCAGCGCGCGCGTCTCGGTCTCCGACGTGCCGAAGACCACCAGCTGGCCGTTCCAGCTCCCGACGGAGCGGTAGCCTCCGTCGGTCGGCGGCAGCTCGAAGAGCTCGGCGCGCGCGCCGTAGCCCTTGCCGACGGCCCCCGCAGGCAGGAGCCGCTTCCAGCCGCCCGACTGAAAGTCACCCGAGAGCACGATGGCGTCGTCGACGAAGGCGACCCGGTCGATGGAGGTGGTGAGGTCGATGCCCGCGTCGCGGAGCGAAGACAGGAGGTCGTCCTCCGGCTTCACCAGGCAGTCCGCGAAGAGGTCTCCGAGCTCGGAGTTCACGATGGAGTTGAGCTCGATGACGAGCGCGAGGTCGTTCACCTTCTCGGGCACCAGGCGCAGGAGAGGGTCAGCGGCCGCTGGCCGGCCCGCGTCAGGCTCGAGGGCCACCACGCTGGCGTCGAGGGCCGCGACCCGGAGCTGCTCGGCGTGCAGCCGGTCGAGGGGCTCCGGTCAGCAGTGTGACAACTCGACGCTGTATTGCGTCGACGCGACGGGCGGCGGTGGAGGTGCGACTGGGGGCGGTGGCTCGACCGGCGGCGGCTCAGCGACTGGGGGCGGCGGCTCGACCGGCGGTGGCTCTGCGACTGGCGGAGGCGGCTCAACCGGTGGCGGAGGCGGCTCGACGGGCGGCGGCGGTGGCTCCACGGGCGGTGGCGGTGGCTCGACCGGCGGCGGTGGCGGTTCGACGGGCGGCGGTGGCGGTTTGACGGGCGGCGGTGGCGGTTCGACGGGCGGCGGTGGCGGTTCGACGGGCGGTGGTGGCGGCTCCAGCGGCGCGGCGAACGGAACCGTATGCACGAATGCTGCGGATTGCGCTTCGGGCAACTGCTCCGAAGACTTCAGCAGCACGACCCGCTACTGCGCCCCAGCTGGATCGTGCGCCAATGGAATGCAGTCTCAGCCGTCGTCCTACCAGCTTTGCGCGTCTTCTGGCTCGTCCTACCGGCAGTGCAATCTGACCAACAACCAGGGGACCTGGAGCCCGCCGACGAATGCGGCCAATGCGGCCTGTACAGCCACCGATTCGAATGCCGGCTACACCCTCGGCTCCGACGCGAGTTGCGCGAGCGGAGCTCAGGCCGTCTTCACTCCGGGCTCGTGCCAAAGCTGCGGTGGTTTTGTGCCGCAATCCACTCTCAATGCATGCCGGACGAGCTGCAGTCAGGACGGCGACTGCTCAACTTCGTCTGGGTTCGTCTGTGACTATGACGGTGCGCGCTATCCGGCCGGGAGCTTCGTCACCTGTACGCGAGCGGTGGCCTTCGACGCCCGGATGTCAGCTCCACAGAGCGTCGCATACAATTCGGGCACGTGGGTCGACATCGCCGACATGGGCAGGCAGTTTCAAGCCAGACACAACGCTCGCATTCAGTTCAGCGTGCTCGCGAGCCACCCGTCGGGGCCCTCGAGCATGTTGGTGTCGATCAGGTTGACCTACAATGGAACGACGGTCACATCGCAGACCCTCCGTTCGCCGGTCACCTTCAATTTCGATCTGCCCTTCGCGCTATCGCAATACGACCAAGGAGATCATCGGATCAAGTTCGAGGTGACGACCAACACCGTCTCTGGCCCGCCGATTCCCATTGAACTGTCGAACGGGCACATGACCGTGACGCTCGTGCCGTGAGCTTTCTCGAGCCCCGGTCCACTGAGCGGTGGACCGGGTCTCTCAGGCTCGCTTAGCGGAGCGGCAGCACCACCGGCGCTCCGCTGGCTGGCGTCCACGTCACCTGCGCGTCAGTGCGCACCGCGCGCGGCCGCTCCGACTTGTCGTCGAGCGCGACGGCGAGCAGCACGGTGAGCAGCTCGCTGGCCTCCTCACGGCGGCCGAGTGCGCGGGCCAGGTCGAAGGTGCCCGCGTCAGCCGGGAGCGCGGCCTTCACCCGCTCGAGCGCGTCGGCGCGCGTGGGCTCCGTCTGGGCGTTTCGCATCGCCGCGTCGAAGTCGAGCGCCGCCCGCGCGTGACGGAGCCGCGGCACGAAGCCCTGCGGCCCCGGCGCGCCCGGCAGGTCGGCCGCCGCGCCGAACCAGCGCACCGTGCCGGCCAACCGCTCGCGCGCGACGAGCTGCGGGGCCGTCACCATCCGCGTGGGGATCGCCGACCAGGCCTTCGCGATCTCCGCGCGCTCCTCGGGCTTCGCCGCGGCCAGCGCGCGCGCGCAGCCCGGCGCGAGGGCCTCGAGGCCGCCGCGGGTCACCTCCACGCCGTCGGCGCCGAGCTGCGAGAGGTCGACGGCGAGCGACAGCGACGCGGTGCAGCGCTCGAGGGCGAGGCCCGGCTGCTGATCCGCGAGCAGCAGGCGCAGCTCGGCGGCGGTGAAGTGGAACAGCCGCGGGATGACCGTGCGCAGCAACCCGCGCGCGCGCGCGTCCGGCTGGTCAGGCGAGAGGCCGTCCACGAACGTCACCCGCGCGGAGCTCGCGCACTCGCGCACGCCCTGCACCCACGCCGCGGCGCCCGCGACCTGGCTGCGCAGCGCATCGCCCTGCGTCTCCTCGGGGGCGGCCGTCTCGAACGCGCTCGCCGCGTCGGGCCGCGTCACGTCGAGCAGCAGCTTGAGACACTGAAAGCCGTTGTCGTGAATCGGCCGCGAGAGCGTGTGCTTCACCTCGAGGCGCGCGAGAGCGGCGCGCTCCTCCGCGAGCCGTGTCTTCAGCCGCGCCACCGACAGGAGGTGAACGGCGAACAGCCCGCCGAGCGAGAAGAGCACCAGCACCACCGCGGACAGCACGCGTCTCATGGGGTGAAAACAACCTCATTCCGCGGACCTGGTCCATCGAACCCGCAGCCTCGGATTCCGTCCTTTGAGCGATTTTTGAGGTCCAGACGAGGGGCCGCGCGAGACGATTCCCGAAGCAGCAAGGCGGTCGTGGGTCTTCCGACGGGGGGCCGAGGTGTCCGGCGTCGACGTCCGCGGGGGGAC
>JBMORD010000129.1:0-118642 GCA_049322495.1 Myxococcota bacterium
CTTGAGGGCCTCCATGAGATCGACGACCTTGGCCACCGGCGCAGGGGCGGGCGTGAGATCGACGGCCTCGCCCTTGATCTTCTTGTCGAGCATCTCGCGCAGCCGCTCGCGGTACTCGTCCTTGTACTGGCTGATGTCGAACTTCGGCTTCGCCATCGCGGTGATGAACTGCTTGGCGAGGTTGAGCTCGGCGTCGCTGACGGTCGCGTCGGGGATCGGCACGTCGCCCTGCTTCTTCACCTCGTCGGCGTAGCGGAGCTGCTGCATCACGATGCCGCCATTGAGCGGGCGGAAGAGCACCAGCTGCTGGCGGCCGCGCGCGACGTACTTGGCGACGGCGGCGAAGCGGGCCTCGGTGAGCGCCGCGGCGAGCAGCTTGTACGCGCGCTCCGCGCCCTTGTCGGGCCCGAGGAAATAGCCGGAGTCGAAGTAGAGCGGGTCGACGGTGTCGAGCGGGACGAACTCCGCGATGTCCATCGAGCGCGAGGTGGCCATCTCGAGCTTCTCGAGCTCCTCCTCGGTGACGATCACGTACTGATCCTTCGCGTACTCGTAGCCCTTGACGATCTTCTCGCGCGGCACGATCTCGCCCGTCTCGGGGTCGAACATCTGCTGCTTGAGGCGGGTCTTCTTGTCGGCGTGCAGCTGGTTGAAGCTGATTTTTCCGCCGGAGTCGGTTGCCGAGTAGACCTTCACGGGAATGTTGACCAGGCCGAAGCTGATCGTCCCTGAACCCATCGCGCGTGCGCTCATGGCGCGTACCGTACACCTCCCGGCCGGGGTGCGAAAATGAACGCTGACGACATCGAGCTGCAGCTCGCCGAGGCGCGGACCACGGCGTTCACGAAGGAAGGCTGGGGCTTCGAGCTCAAGTTCGACGGCTTCCGCCTGCTCGCCGAGCGCATCGGGGGCAGGGTGCGGCTGGTGCTGCGGCGCGGGCGCGAGGCCACACGGCAGTTCCCGGAGATCGTCGAGGCGCTCGCGCAGGTGCCGGGCGGGGACTTCATCATCGACGGCGAGCTGGTGATCCAGGACGAGCACGGGCGGCCGATCTTCCAGCGGCTCCTGACGCGCGGCACCCTCACCGGCGATCGCGAGATCGCCGCCGGTCTGCGCGCCAGCCCCGCGGTGTACTTCGCCTTCGACATGCTGATGGACGAGGGCGTCGATCTCCGCGCGCGGCCGTTCCGCGAGCGCAAGGCGCACCTCCTGGCGCGCATCAAGAAGGGCGAGCGGCTGCTGCCCGTGGAGTACGTCGAGAAGGAAGGCGAGGCGCTCCTCGAGGCGGTGCGCGCGCAGGAACTCGAGGGCATCGTCGCCAAGGAGCTCTCGGCCCCGTACCGCGGCGGGCGCGGCAACGGCTGGTACAAGATCGCCCTGAAGCACGTCGCCGACTTCGCGGTGGTGGGCTACGCCGACGACTTCAACGCGCTGTACCTCGCGACGTGGGACGGCCTGCAGTTCGTCTACGCGGGCAAGGTCGGCTCGGGCATCACCCCGAAGATCTCCGAGCTGATCAGACCGCTCCTCGAGGCGACCACGGTGCGCACGCCGCCGTGCATCGGCGAGGTGCCGACCGAGAAGGAGGCGCGGTGGTGCACTCCGCAGCTGGTGATCGAGGTGCGCTACAAGAACTGGCCGGAGGGGCTGTCGATCCGCGAGCCGGCGTTCCTCCGCTTCCGCGAAGACAAGCTGCCCACCGAGTGCCCCACGCCGACCGTCGGCCACGCGCCGTCGCCCGCGCTCACGCCGTCGAAGGGCATCGGCAAGGTCTCCAACGTCGACAAGCCGCTCTTCCCCGAGGACGGGATCACCAAGGGCGAGATCGTCGAGTACTACCGGCAGGTCTCGAGGTGGCTCCTGCCGTACCTCCTCGATCGGCCGCTGATGATGACGCGGTACCCCGACGGCATCCGCGGGAAGAACTTCTTCCAGAAGGGCGCGCCGCTGAAGGCCCCCGACTTCGTGCGCACCGTGCGCGTGCGCAACGACGAGGAGCAGCGCGACATCGATCAGGTGGTCTGCGACGATCTCCGCACGCTCGAGTGGTGCGCGAACCTGGCGACGCTGCCGATCCACATTCCCGCGGCGCGCGTGGCGTCGATGGGGCGCGCCGACTGGGCGGTGATCGACTTCGATCCCAAGGGGGCGCCCTTCGAGCACGTGATGGCGCTGGCCAGGGCGCTCCACGCGAGGTGCGAGCGGGCAGGGCTGCCGACGTACGTCAAGACCTCGGGCTCGAACGGGCTGCACGTGCTCATCCCGCTCGCGGGGCAGCTCGATCACACCGGCGCGCGGCAGCTCGCCGAGCTGCTGGCGAACCTCCTCGTCGCGGAGCTGCCGGAGCTCGGCACGCTCGAGCGGCTGCTCACCAGGCGCGGCGGCAAGGTGTACGTCGACGCGCTCCAGAACGGCGAGGGGAAGCTGGTGGCGGCGCCGTTCTGCGTGCGCGCGCACCCCGGCGCCCCGGTGTCGATGCCGCTGACGTGGGACGAGCTGACGCCCGAGCTCACGCCGCGCACCTTCACCGTGCGCAACGCGCTCGCGCGCCTCGAGGCGAAGGGCGACCCGATGGCGCCGGTGCTCACCGAGAGGGTCGATCTCGCCGCGGCGCTCGGGAAGCTCAGCGGCTGACGGTCAGCGGCCCTGCGCGACGCGGCGGATCACCACGCCGGCGATCTGCATGCCGAAGATCGAGGTGACGAAGGCCACCGAGCCGTCGATCTGGTTGCGGTGCTCGCACGAGTGGAACTCGTTCTCGCCCTGCGGGCACACGCACATGAAGCCGCCGTGGGCCTCGTCGTACTTGAGGTCGAACGGATCGCGCCGGGGCTCGATGGAGAACACCGCGGTGATGCCGGTCGGCTTGTTGGTGTCGTGCCCGTACTTCCGCTTGAGGAGCTTGCGCACGTCCTTGGCGAAGGGATCCATGTGCGTCTCGCACAGATCGTCGACGCGGATGTACGTCGGGTCGAGGCGGCCGGCCGCGCCCATCGAGCTCACCACCGGGATGCCCTTCGTCACGCAGGTGTGCAGCAGGTGGAGCTTCGCCTTGATGTTGTCGATCGCGTCCACCACGTAGTCGAAGGGCTCGGCGAGCATCTGCTCGGCGACCTCCTCGCGGTAGAAGTCGACGATCGGCGTGACGGACACCTCGGGGTTGATGCTCTTGCACCGCTGCGCCATCAGCTCGGCCTTCGGCTTGCCGACGGTGCTCACCGTGGCGTGGAGCTGGCGGTTCGAGTTGGTGACGCACACCACGTCGAAGTCGACCAGCGTCAGGTGGCCGACGCCGCTGCGCACCAGGCCCTCGACGGCGTAGCTGCCGACGCCGCCGAGCCCGAAGACGGCCACGCGGGCCTCGTGCAGCCGCTTCATGCCCACGTCGCCGATGAGGCGGCCGGTGCGATCGAAGCGCCGGTGGAGCCGGAACGGCTTCTCGGGCGCGGGCTGGGTGGCGGGGGCTTCGGTGGTCGAGGGCTCGAGCTGCATCGAGCCCCAGCCTCTAGCGCAACCCGAAGTCGCAGCGGAAGAAGCGCCGGGCGTTCTCGGTGGTGCGCGCTCTCAGCTCCGTCAGCCCCAGCGCCCGATCCATGGCGTCGATCACCAGCGGCAACCACGCCGGCTCGTTGCGCTGCCCACGGTGCGGGTGGGGGGCCTGATCGGGCGCGTCGGTCTCGGCCATCAGGCGCTCGAGCGGGATCAGGCGCAGCGCGTCGAGCGCGCGGCGGATCTCCGGGAAGCTGATCGGCCCGGCGAGCGAGAAGTGGCAGCCGGCCCTCACGTAGAAGGGCGTCAGCTCGTTCGAGCCCGAGTAGCTGTGCATCAGCAGCCCCGCCTCGGGGATCGGGTGCTGCTTGAGGTAGCGCTGGAGGTGAGGGTGGGCGCGGTAGCAGTGCACCAGCAGCGGCAGCCGGTGCTTCTTCGCCAGCTCGACGTGCGCGTGGAAGACGCGGAGCTGTCGCTCCATCGACGCCCCCGCCGCCTCGGTCGGCCCATCGAGCCCACATTCCCCGACGGCGATCGCACCGCCGGCGCTCAGCAGCTCGTCGAGCCGCGCGAGGTGGCGCTCGTCATCGGCCTCGGGCAGCTCGGGCAACAGCTGCGGGTGGATGCCGAGGCCGACCTGGATCCGCGCGTCGCGGCGGGGCCAGGCGAGCAGCGCCTCCCAGGCGGCAGGCCCGATCGCGGGCACCACCAGCCCCGTCAGGCCGGCGCCCCAGGCGCGCGCCAGCACCTCCTCGCGGTCGGCGTCGAAGCGCGCGACGTCGAGATGACAGTGCGTGTCGATCACTCAGAAGTTGGGCTTGATGCCGTCGCGCTCGGCCTGCGCCACGAGCCGCTCGTGCTCGCCTGGCGCCAGCGTCTTCGCCTCTTCGATCAGCATCTGCGGCACGTCGTCCTTCACCTCGTACTGACGCCGCAGCCGCGGGTTGTAGAGGAAGCGATCAGCCGCGAAGTACAGCAGCGGCCCCTTGTCCTCGGGGCACGCGAGAATCTCGAGCAGCTTCGGATCGAGCGCCATGCGCCCGACCTAGCACCGCTCGAAAGTCAGACGAAGACCAACCGGCGGCCGACGCGCTCGCCGAGGCGCTGCGACGACAGCACGCGCACGATGGCGCCGGGGTCGTTCCCCAGCGCGTCGAACGCGGCGGTGATCAGATCGCCGACGGTCACCGTCTTCGGCGCCACCTCGACCTTCTTCTTGTTGCGCATCTTCGGCATCGGACGGCGACCCTGCATTTTGCTCTTCTTCATGGTGAACCCTCCCGTGGGCGGCGCTAGAGAGAGCAGCACGCGTGCCACGGCATGGCGCGCCAGCTTCTCGACACTTGGGCGAGCCCTCCATGGATTGGTTTCGACTCACCCCCGGGCGGTGGATGGCGCTTCTGAGCGTCGTGACCCTGCTCAACTCCGCGCTCGCGCACGCCTTCGAAGAGACGGTTCGCCGCCAGGAGGTCGACGCCGGTGTGCACGTTCCGGTGCTGACCAGGGCGCCCGAGCTGATCACCTTCGTCGAGGCGCAATACCCTGACGAGGCTCGGAAAAAGGGCCTCACGGCGTCGGTGAAGCTGATGATCACCATCGGGGTCGACGGCAAGGTGAGCGAGGCGATCGTCACCGCCCCGGCGGGCGAAGGCTTCGACGAGGCCGCGGCTGCTGCGGTGAAGAACTTCGTCTTTTCGCCGGCAGAGGTCGACTTCGCCCCAGCCCCTGTCCAGGTCGAGTACGTCTACAACTTCGTGCTCGCGGCGCCGGAGGACGCGGGTGTGCCGATCTCCGAGGAAGTCGCACCCGACGCCGGCATGGCGACGCTGGAGGGGACGCTCTTCGCGCGCGGCTCCCGCGGCTTCGTGCCCGGGGCGCTGGTGGTCTGTGACAACGCGCCGGAGTTCGAGGCGTACTCCAACGAGCAGGGCCGCTTCGCGCTGCAGACGCGCGCGGGCGTCTGTGAGGTGCGCGTGGTGGCGGCCGACTTCGAGACCTTCAAGACGAGCGAGCCGCTCGAGCCGGGCGAGACGAAGGAAGTGAAGTACTACGTGCTGCCGAAGGTCATCGGGTACCAGACCATCGTGCGCGACCGGAAGGAGAAGAAGGAGGTCGTGCGCCGCACGCTCTCGCGCCAGGAGGTGCAGAAGATCCCCGGCACCTTCGGCGACCCGATCCGCGTCATCCAGAACTTCCCCGGCGTGGCGCGCGCGCCGTTCGGCCTCGGCCAGCTCATCGTGCGCGGCGCGAACCCGAACCAGACGCTCACCTTCTTCGACGGCGTGGAGATCCCGCTGCTGTTCCACCTCGGCGGCGGCCCGTCGATCGTCAACGGCGAGTTCCTCGATCGCATCGACTTCTTCCCCGGCGGGTTCGGCTCACGCTACGGCCGCGCGATCGGCGGCGTGGTCGACGTCTCGAGCCGCAAGGGCGCGGCAGACACGTGGCACGGCGTGGCGAAGGTCGATCTGCTCGACGCGTCGCTCTTCGCCGAGGCGCCGATCACCGATCAGATCTCCGTGGCCGTCGCGGCGCGCCGCAGCTACGTCGACGCGCTGCTCCCGCTGGTGCTCCCGAAGGATCCGCAGGGCGGGGCGCTGCTGGTGCTGCCCGCGTACTGGGACTACCAGGTGCGCCTCGACATCGGCGGCAAGAAGGGTGAGAAGCTCAAGGACGGCCAGTCGACGTACTCGCTCTTCGCCTTCGGCAGCGACGACACGCTGCGGGTGGTGGCCACGGGCGGCGGCCGCAACCGCGACGTGACCGTCGACACCCAGACCACCTTCCACCGGCTCATCGGCGCGTGGAACTTCAAGACGGGCGACACCACCTTCAAGCTGACGCCCTACGCGGGCATCGATCTCGCGAAGGTGGCCTTCGGGCCGGCGACGCTCAAGGCCAACCAGTACAACGTCGGCCTCCGCGGTGATCTCGGCATCGACCTCAGCCAGTACTTCACGGTCCGCGCGGGCATGGACATCGTCAACAAGACGCTGGTCGGCGAGGCGGAGCTGCCGGTGCTCGAGGGCGTGCAGTACATCAGCTTCCCCGGCGCGGACCCGAAGGTCGGCACCCAGCAGGTCTCGGCGCTCATCAACAGCTTCGACGGCGCGCTCTACGCGGAGCTCGACGTCAACGTGGGCAACTTCTCGGCGACGCCCGGCGTGCGCGTGAGCCACGCCTTCGTCAACGGCCAGACGCTGCAGGCGATCGACCCGCGCCTCTACGCGCGCTACCAGCTGCTCGAGAGCACGGCGATCAAGGGCTCGATCGGCCTCTACACCCAGCCGCCCGCGGGCACCGACATGGAGCCGCCGCCCTTCGGCACCCCGGGGCTCTTCCACGAGAAGGCCTTCCAGAGCTCGCTCGGCGTGAGCCACCGCTTCACCGAGTTCATCAACATCGACGTCACCGGCTTCTACAACCGCCGCTTCGACAACGTGGTGTCGCCCGGGCAGACGGTGGTCAACCCCGACGGCTCGATCACCACCACCCGCTCGGCCAACCTCGGCCTCGGCCGCGCGTACGGCATGGAGCTCATGCTCCGCCACGAGGTCTCGAAGAACTTCTTCGGGTGGATCGCCTACACCCTCAACCGCTCCGAGGAGCGCCGCGCCGGCACCACCAACGACTACGTGGTGAGCACCTTCGATCAGACGCACATCCTCACGGTGGTGGCGAGCTACAAGCTGCCCTGGGGCTTCGAGCTCGGCGCGCGCTTCCGCTACGTGACGGGGCGGCCGAAGTCGGCCCTCAACCACCAGTACGACATCTGGCAGGCCGACTCGAACGGCTACTCCGGCATGTTCGGCCCGGCGCGCGCGGCGCGCATCAAGGACTTCCACCAGCTCGACATTCGCCTCGACAAGAACTTCGTCTTCGAGAAGTGGACGCTCACCGCGTACCTCGACGTGCAGAACGTCTACAACCAGCAGAACGTCGAAGCGTCCTTCTACGACTACCGCTTCCGGCAGGAGTTCGAGGTGCCGGGCATTCCGATCCTTCCCGTCATCGGGTTGAAGGGGAGTCTGTGATGATGCGCGCGATCCTCCTCGCAGTGCTGGCGATCGCCGCGGCGGCGTGCGTGACCGCGCAGGACGAGCCGACCAACGTGCACGATCTCCGGGTGCTCGGCATGCGCTTCGAGCCGCCGGAGGTGATGATCAAGGGCTGCAACGCGCAGCTGCTCCTCGCCGCCGCGGGCTCCTTCGACGGGGGCACGTCGATCGAGCTCCCGCCCCAGCTCGCGCTGTCCTTCTTCGCCGCGGCCGCCACGCCGCTCGAGTTCTCGACGCTGGTCGCCGACCCCGCGGGCAACGGGCGCAACCTCGACTACCGCGTGCTGGCCTGCGCGAACCGCAGCGATCGCGACTGCAACGATCAGGGCAAGTACGTCGAGCTCGCGCGCGGCTCGCGGCCGGCGGGCGAGTGGAAGCTCCGGGTGATGCCCGGCACCCAGGTGCTCGACGACGGCAACGACGCCGGCTTCCCGCTGCCCGACGGCGGCACCGGCTCGCTGCTGCTCCTCGAGGTGATCCAGGAGGACACCTTCAAGGGGCTCGGCGGCGTGCGCGTGCCGATCGTGCTCGAGGTGTCCGCGCCCGACACCGGCGAGAAGATCTTCGCCCAGAAGCTGATGGTCTACTCGTGCCAGTTCTTCCCGCAGATGAAGCAGAACGTGACGCCGATCCTCCCCGGCATCCGCTTCAAGGACGAGCCGTGGCCCGAAGACGAGGTCAAGGAAGTGAGCGGGAAGGGCGAGGTCGCGCTCTCACCCGAAGACTTCTCGTCGCTCCAGGAGCCGTACGTCGTGCCCAGCATCGAGCTCAAGCCGTACGATCTCGTCGAGAGCTGGAAGATCACCTGGATGACCACCAGCGGCACGATGACCGCCTACAACACCGGCGGCACCGACTTCGTGGGCAACGAGGGGCGCCACAACTCGCGGTGGAAGCCCGATCAGAAGGCCACCGAGCCGCAGGACGTGACGCTGTACTTCGTGGTGCGCGACGGGCGCGGCGGGCAGTCGTGGACCACCCGGCGCCTGCGCTGGTCGCCGTGACGCTCAGCTCTGGGTGACGCGCACCGTCGTCTTCATTTCCTTCTGCGTGTCGGGGTCGCGCGCGCTCATGGTGAGGATGCCCTCGACGTTCACGTCGAAGGTGATCTCGACCTTCACGCTGCCTGCGGGCCCCTGGCGGATGCCCGAGAAGGTGAACTCGCCGAGCTGCTCGTTCTCCTTCGCGACGTCGTGATCGCCCTGCCAGATGCGCATGATGAGCTCGGTCTGGTTGTTGACGCTCGTCGTGCCGGTGATCTGCTTCGCGTTGGGGATCGGTGAGTTGCGCGGGAAGACGACGTGCATGTTCCCGTCGGCCTTCTCGAGGCCGATCGCCATGGGGATCACGTCGAGCAGCTGCAGCTTGAGGTTGGTGTCGTCGGACAGCGAGAACGCGTAGAGCGCCGCGCCGATGGCCACCGCCTCGTCGGGGTGCACGCCCTTGCTGGGCGGCTTGCCGAAGAACTTGCTGAGGCGATCCTGCACCGCCGGCATGCGCGTCTGGCCGCCGACCAGCATCACCTCGTCGATCTCCTTGGTCGACAGGCCCGACTCCACGAGCACCTTGGCGACGATCTTCAGCGTGCGATCGACGTGCTCGGCGGTGAGCTTCTCGAGCAGCTTGCGGCTGAACTTCATCTCGATGTTCAGGGGCTGGCCCTGCGGCGTCATCGTGATGAAGGGAATGTTGAAGGGCGCCTCTTCACGCGCCGAGAGATCGATCTTCGTGCGCTCGGCGAGATCCTTGATGCGCTGCATCGCCACCGGGTCGGTCGACAGATCGATGCCCGTCTTGGCTTTGAACTCGCCAAGCACGTAGTGGATCATCGCGTTGTCGAAGTCGATGCCGCCCAGGAAGATGTCGCCGCCGGTGGCCTTCACCTCGAAGACCTGGTTGCGGATCTCGATGATCGACACGTCGAAGGTGCCGCCGCCGAGGTCGTAGATGCAGACCTTCTGGTGCAGCCCCTTGCCGATGCCGTAGGCGAGGGCCGCGGCGGTGGGCTCGTTGATGATGCGCACCACCTCGAGGCCGATCAGCTTGCCCGCGTCCTTCACCGACTGGCGCTGACGGTCCGAGAAGTAGGCCGGCACCGTCACCACCGCCTTGTGCACCGGCGCCTTGAGGTGGTTCGACGCCACGTCGCGGATCTTGTTGAGGATGCGCGCCGCGACCTCCTGCAGCGTCATCTCCTTCTTCGCGACCTCGATGGTGACTTCCTTGTGGTCGGCCGACGGCTTCACGCCGTACTGCACGACCTTCTTCATCGTCTCGACGATGTCCGACGTCGCGCTGCGCCCGACGAGCCGCTTGCTGCCGTAGATGGTGTTCTTCGGGTTGAGCTGCCACTGGCGCTTGGCCTCGTAGCCGATCAACTCATTGCCCTTGTCGTCGACCGCGAAGATGGAAGGGATCGTGTATTCGCCGCCCTTGTAGGGGATCAGCTTCACGTTCGGCTGGCCGTCCTTGTACCCATCGACCCAGGCAGCGCAGCTGTTGGTGGTGCCGAGGTCGATCCCGATGATCGGTTCAGAGCTCACGGCGGCGCAGCTTAGGCGAAAGCGCTCACCTGTCGAGGCGCGAGTAGCCGTCGATCACCTGCGCCCACGAGGCGAGCGTCACGCCGGCGGTGTCGAAGAGCTGTTCAACCGTCACGCCCGATACGAGGTCCACCGCGACCACCTCGAGCTTCGTCATCGCCTGCGCCGCCGGATCTTGACCTGGCGCGGCCGGTACGCTCGGCCAGGCGATCGCATTCTGCGACGTGGTGATGGGGAAGTAGATCACGTGGCGCGTGTCGGTGCCGGTGAGGCTCACCCGGCCCAGCTCGCCGCCCGTGCTGCGCACGGAGCTCCACGCGGGCTGCCCGGTGTTGAAGGTGCGGTTGCCCGGCGTGTAGGTGGAATCAGCAGGAGAGGGCAGGAAGGGCGTCACCAGCACCTTCGTGCCCAGCACCGCCGAGCGCAGGAGCCGTCCGCTGAAGTTCGTCCCCTGTGCGTTGGCCGCCAGCGCCCAGATGCCGGGCACCGCGATCTCCAGGCCGTTGTAGGCGGGGCCCCCACGCACGGTGAGCGGGTCGACCTGACGCAGCCCGTCATTGCCCGGCTGCCCGGCGGTCTTCGAAGCGAAGCCGGTGGGCAACATGCCTGCGCGCTCCTCGAACAGCGCGGACGCGACGAGCACCGTGTCGAAGTTCGACGGCACGCCCGGGACGATCACCTCGGTGCGCAGCCGCTGCTGGCGCCTCGGCTGGAAGGCGAGCGGGGTGAAGCGCGCGTAGTCGGGCACGTCTTCCGAGCCCATCGGGCACTTCGTCATGTTGCTGCAGAGCTGATCGCCGTCGACGTCGGTGGCGTCGGGCACGTACGGCTTCGAAGCGAAGGTGATGCTGCGATCCTGTGAGTAGTCGAAGGCGCCGAGGTACGAGAGCACGTCGACCGAGCGCAGGTTGAGCACCGACTCGAGGTAGGCGCGCCCGGCCCACGACTGCACGAAGCGCGAGGCGCCGGGCTGGGCGAAGGCGAGCGAGCGGGGCTTCACCTCCTGTGAGAAGCCGAGGCCGGGCGAGGTGTAGAGCACCAGCGCGCCGGGCACGGGCACCGACTGGTTGATGCCCGGGATCTCGGTCATGAAGTTCTCTCCGAGCAGGCCCTGTGCGGTGAGCGAGGGGATGTCGCTCGCCGACGCGGTGACGAAGCCTGCCCAGTAGCTGCCCACGGTGCTCACGTCGCTGAAGCTGATCGATGCGCTGAAGCCCGCGGCGGCGCGCACGGGGTTGTCGCGCAGAGGGAGCGCCACGTCGGTCACGCTCGTGGAGAGGATCGACGCGCGCTCGTACACGGGCAGCCCGTCGGTGCGGATCGCCGCGGACACGGCGGTGAAGTTCATCGGTGAGCCGTCGAGGAGCGGGAACTCGGCGGTGCCGTCGGCCGCGGTGGTGACGTCGACCGGCGCGCTGCAGTCGCTCGGCGGGCAGGCGCGCACCGTGGCGTTGGCGATCGGCTGCCCGGTGGCCGCGTCAGTGACGAGCACGCGGCGACCCATCATCACCCGGGGGATCACCGTGACGCGAAGCTCGTTGGACATCACCAGCGAGCCGGCGACGTGGCCGCGCACGCGCACCTCGCCCGGGCTGGCGGCGCTGACCACCCCGCTGGGCGAGATCGAGACGGCCGTCGAGGGCATGCCCATCGCGTCCTTCACCTCGTACTCCACGGCGTCCATGGGGTGGGTGGTGCCATCGAGCCGGTAGGCCACGGCGTGGAGCTGCAGCGTGTCTCCCTCGACGAGCAGCCCGGCCGCCGGCGTGATCCGGAGCTGATCGACGTCGCCGGCCGCGGGCGCGCTCTCACAGGCGCCGTCGACGCAGGCCCGCCCGGCGCCGCACTCCGTGTGGCCACGGCAGACCCGCGGCACGCAGAGCCCGGCGATGCACGCCTTGTCGGCCGCGCACTGCTGATCGATCACGCACTTCGGGCTCGGCTGGCAGTGGGCCTCTTCGCAGTAGCCGGTGGGCTCCGACATCATCGTGCCGGGGATCCCCGAGACGCAGTCGGTGTCCGCGAGGCAGCGCTGGAGCTCGAGGCAGACCTTCTTCGTGCAGTCGAAGCCGGGCGGACACTCGGTGTCTCCGTACTTGCGGCACTCGTGGTTGCGCGGGCACTCGGACGTCTGGGTGCACACCTGGTACGGCTCGCAGCGCCCGAAGGTCGATGAGGTGCAGAACTGGCCCGACGGGCAGTCGCTGAGCTGCGTGCAGTCGGCCTTCGTGCAGAGGCCGTTCTGGCAGATGAGGCCCTGGCCACCGCACTGGAGATCCTGCGTGCAGCGCCGCGTGCAGGTGCCCTGGACGCAGGTGTACAGGGCGAAGGCGACGCGCGGGTCGAGCGTCGGCGCACAGTCCTGCGGCATCGTGCAGACCGGCAGGCAGAGTCCCTGCGTCACCTCGCAGCGGCCGCCGGTGCCCAGGCAGTCGGCGTCGGCGGTGCAGCGCGGGCGCGACTGGCAGGTGCCGTTGGTGCACTGCTGGTTGGCCGCGCACGCCGAGTCGTCCTCGCACTGGCAGCGGCCCTGACGGCACACGAAGGCGTTGGCGCAGTCGGTGTCGCGGCTGCACTCCGGGCGCGCGCCGCAGGTGCCGTCGGGGAGGCACACCTGCGTGTCGCCGCACTCGGTGTCGTCGAGACAGATCGGCCCGCAGGCGCCGCGGCGGCAGCGCTGATCGGCGCGACACTCCGCGTCTTCCGAGCACGGCGTCGAGTTGACGGGCGGGCACGCGCTCAGCACCGCGGCGAGGATCAGGAGAGGACGACGCATTCCGCCTCTATAGCGCGCGTGGGGCATGTTCGTGGGGCGAGCCGTTCCTGTCAGCGCCGCCGGGCCTGACGTCGCGCGGATCCCTGTCGATCAATCGCCTCGACGTGTCGATTCCCAACTGAGCTTTCTCAGGCTTCGAGAGTCCTTCGTGGGCTCTTGAAGTCGCGATCATCGCTGTGGTCTACGCGCGAAACCTTCAGCCCAGAGGGGTTCATGCGCAATCTTGTCCTGAGTGTGTTGCTTCTGGTCGCGGCGAGTGTGCGCGCGCAGGTGCTGTTCGCCGGCGATGTGGTGCTCATCCGCGATCCGAACGGGGCGATCACCAACCTCGTGGGAATGAACAACCAGACGATCTTCCCGAGCCACCAGGAGCAGTTCTGCCGCGCGGCCTTCAACGCCGCGCGCGCGGGCGGCCTGGCCGACGAGTTCGACGGGGTGATCACCTTCAGCACCGCCGAGACGCTGACGGACCTCGACAACGTGTGGCAGGGATCTCCGGTGCGCGCCGACGGCAGCGGCTATGGGCGCACCAACTCGCCGTCGATGAACAGCTACGACTCGTCGAAGCTCGGGCAGTGCGTCTTCATGGGCACGCTGGGCCGCACCTCGAGCCTCTTCGGTGGCTTCGGGCCGGAGGCGCTGCCGTCGGACCCCGACGCGGACTGGGCGCCGTCGCTGGGCATCCCGATCCCCGGCGTGAAGAGCCTCACCGGCATCGAGATGATGGGCCACGAGTACGGCCACCACTGGCTGATGGGCATCGAGTTCGATCAGAACGATGCGCGCGGCCGGCAGCACTTCATCCGCGGCTTCACCGAAGATCAGAACGGCGGCGGCTCGCCGAACCAGCACTACAGCCGCTACGCCGACTCGCGCTCGGTGATGTACGGCGAGTGCATCACCGATCTCGGCAACGGCTCGTTCCGCCTCGAGGGCTGCGCGCGCAAGTACAGCCACCTCGACCAGTACCTCATGGGGCTGCGCGCGCCGTCGGAGGTCTCGCCGATGATGGTGCTCGAGGACCCCGCGTCGCCGGGCCGGGGCACGGACACCGTGGCCATGGGCCGTACGACGGGCGCGACGACGGTGAGCGGCTACTCCCGTCACGACATCACCGCCGACGAGATCATCCGCGCGATGGGCTCTCGCGTGCCGGCCTACCCGACGGCGCGCAATTGCTGGCGGGTGGCGTTCATCGTGGTGCTCGCGCCGGGGCAGACGGCGATCCCCCAGGCGATGCTCGACAAGGTGAACCGCTATCGCGCGCGCTGGTCGCCGTGGTTCAGCTTCGCCACCGACGGGCGCGGGACGATGGACACGCGCATCAACGGCAACGGCTGTCTGGTGATGACCACCGACGCGGGCGTGACGATCGACGCCGGGACCGACGCCGGCATCGAGGCAGACGCCGGAACGAACGAGCCGGACGCGGGGAGTGAGCCCGACGCTGGAATGACCGAGGAGGACGCAGGCGCTGCTGTCCCTGACGCCGGCACCCCGGAGCCGGGCGTCGACGCGGGCTACCGCGATCCGTGGGAGACCGGGAAGCTGCGCGAAGGGTGTGGCTGCGCGAGCGGCGGCGAGCTCGGGGCCATCGCCTTCGTGCTCCTCGCGCTCGCCCGTCGCCGGCGTTGAGGTTGCCGGTGCTGCTGCGCGCCAGATGTATGGCACGCATGCACAAGACGACGATCTACCTCGATGACGAGCTGTACCTCCGGCTCCAGCGAGAAGCAGAGGACGACGCAGGCCCTTCTCGTGCGCGAAGCGCTCGCCGAGTACGTCGTGAAGCCGCGGAGCATCGGGCTGGGGCGGAGCAGACGCTGCGACCTGAGCGTTCGCGCTGAGGAGTTGCTGGCCGGATTGGGGACCGAGCGATGATCGTCGTCGACACGGGTGGGGTGATCGCCCTGCTCGGGACGACCGCTACCACTCAGCCGTGCGCCGTCACTTCGATGAGAGCGGCGACGAGTGGCGCCTCCCGTGGGCGATCCCGCCCGAGGTCGACTCCCTCGCCGCGACTCGACTCCGAGAGAAGGTCCCGCGCGCCTTCATCGAGGACGTCACGTAGGGGCGCTCCAGCTCGAAGCCGCGCTGCCCGTCGATCTGCAGAACGCCTGGACGATCCTGAAGCGCCCCCCGGCTACCGCTCGGGCTCGTCGACGCCGTGGTCATGGCGCAGGCGCGCGCGATCGTCACCCTGAATGCCCGCCACTTCCGCGCGGTCAAGCTGTCGTGCAGGCCGCGGTTGAGCCCGCTCGACGACTGACCTGCCTGTCCGTGCCGCTCGCCGCGGCGCACTGCATGCGGCACACTGTGCTCATGGACGCGCGACGTTTCCTGCAGGACGTGGGCAGCACCGTCTCGAGCGACTTCGCGAAGAACCGCACGCTGCTCTCGTTCGAGGAGTACCTCCAGCTCTTCGCCACCTCCGCGAAGCATCAGGCGCGGAACGCGGCGCAGTACCTCCGCGACGCCATCGACTCGTTCGGCACCGAGCAGGTCGCGCACCCAAGCGGGCCCATTCGCCGCTTCAAGATCTTCGACGGTGACGGCACCGAGGTCCGCGTCGCCGGCCAGGAGGAGGTGCAGAACGCCATCTACCGCCTGCTCGGCAACTTCGTGCGGGCCGGGCAGATCAACAAGCTCATCCTGCTCCACGGGCCGAACGGCTCGGCGAAGTCGTCGATCGTCGAGGCGCTCAAGCTGGGCCTCGAGCTCTACAGCCACACGCCGGCGGGCGCGCTGTACACCTTCAACTGGGTCTTCCCGAGCTCGAAGCAGGTGAAGGGCTCGATCGGCTTTGGCGGAGAGAAGGGCTCGACCAGCACGCTGAGCACCTTCGCGCACCTCGAGGCGGAGGACATCGAGGTCCGCCTCACCAACCCGCTGCGAGAACACCCGCTGTTCCTGATTCCCCGCGAGCAGCGGCGCAAGCTCCTCACCGAGGCGCTCACCGGGCAGGATCTCGACGGCGCGACGCTGCCCTCGTACCTCGTCGACGGCGAGCTCTCGGCGCCCAACAAGAAGATCTTCGACGCGCTGCTGGCGAGCTACTCCGGCGACTGGCTCAAGGTGCTGCGCCACGTGCAGGTCGAGCGCTTCTACATCTCGCGTCGCTACCAGGTGGGCACCTTCACCGTCGAGCCGCAGATGAGCGTCGACGCGGCGTACCACCAGCTCACCGCCGATCGCACGCAGGCCAACCTCCCGAGCGCGCTGCACAGCGTGGTGCTCTTCCAGCCGAGCGGCCCGCTGGTGAGCGCGAACCGCGGCCTCATCGAGTACGCCGACCTCCTCAAGCGCCCGCTCGAGGCCTTCAAGTACCTGCTGGGCTTCTCCGAGACGCAGGAGGTGCCGCTCGAGCACATGGTGCTCCAGCTCGACGAGGTGCTGATCGCCTCGAGCAACGAGAAGCACCTGGCCGCCTTCAAGGAGCTCCCCGACTTTCCCTCGTTCAAGGGCCGCATCGAGCTGGTGCGCGTGCCGTACCTCCGCCGGTGGAAGGTGGAGCGCGAGGTGTACGACGCGCAGGTGACGCCGAAGACGGTGGGTCGCCACGTGACGCCACACGCCACCCGCGTCGCCGCGATGTGGGCGGTGCTCACGCGCCTGAAGAAGCCGATCCCCGATCGCTTCGGGGGCGAGGCGCGCGCGCTCATCGAGCGGCTGTCTCCGCTGGAGAAGCTCCGCCTGTACCAGGACGGCGAGGCGCCCGATCGGCTCACCGTGCAGCAGCAGCGCGAACTCAAGAAGCTGGTCCCCGCGCTGTACGAGGAGTCGGACGCGTACCCCAACTACGAGGGCCGCTCGGGCGCGTCGGCGCGCGAGATCAAGACCGCGCTCCTCAACGCCGCGCAGTCGCCCGAGCACGACTCGCTGCACCCGCTGGCGGTGCTCAAGGAACTGCTCGCGCTGACCCGCGACAAGAGCGTCTACGAGTACCTCCAGCAGGAGATCGTCGACGGCTACCACGATCACGCCGAGTTCGTGCGGGTGGTCGAGAGCGACTACCTCGACGTCGTCGACCGCGAGGTGCGCGAGTCGATGGGCCTGGTGAGCGAGGCGCAGTACCTCGAGCTCTTCGAGCGCTACGTGCAGACGGTCAGCGCGTGGGTGAAGGGCGAGCGCGTGCAGAACAAGCTCACCGGCGCGCAGGAGAAGCCCGACGAGGGCCGCATGGGCGAGTTCGAGGGCTACGTGATGCCGAAGGGCAACGACGCGGGGGAGTTCCGCCGCTCGCTGATCGCCACCATCGGCGCGTGGCGCATCGACAACCCCGACGCCGCCGTCGACTACAGCCGCATCTTCCCCGATCTCTTCAAGCGGCTGTCCGATCACTTCTTCGAGGAGCGCAAGCGGCAGCTCAAGCGCAACGTCGAGAACATCCTCAAGTACCTCTCGGACGAACGCTCGACGCTTTCGGCGAAGGAGCAGCAGCAGGCGCGCTCGACGCTCGATCAGATGGTCTCGCGCTTCGGCTACACCGACGGCTCGGCGAAGGACTCGATCGTCTTCCTCATGCGCAAGCGGTACGCGTGATGTCGCAGTCGCTCGCCACGCACGTGCACCTCGAGCTGTGGGGCGTCGCCGCTGCGGTCCTCGATGATCCACCGCGGCTCGAGCAGGCGCTCCTCGAAGCGGCGGCCGCGGCGCGGTGCACCGTGCTCGGCTCGGTGCGTCACCAGTTCCAGCCCCACGGTGCGAGCGTGGTGGTGTTGCTGGCCGAGAGCCACCTGTCCATCCACACCTGGCCCGAGCACAACTACGCGGCGGCCGACATCCTCACCTGCGGCCAGACGCTGCCCGAAGAGGGCGTCAAGTCGTTGATCTCTCAGCTGAAACCGGAGCGCAGCGAGGTGCGCCGGTACGAGCGCGGGGTGCTCCAAACCCCCTGAAAAGTCAGCCTCTTACCTTGACCGACAGGGCAGAGGTGTACCAAACTGCGCCCCCTTATTGGACCGGGCTGCAGCAGCGCAGTTTCCCTCCATCCCCGGTTGGCCACTTCAGGAAGGCGCTCGATGAGCCACGGACCCGTGATCCACTTCTTTGCCGGAAAGGGCGGCGCTGGCAAGACCACGCTTGCGACCGCGTACGCCCTGAACCTCCTCGAGGCGAACGGTAAGGAGAAGATCCTGCTCCTCTCGCTGGAGTCCCCCGGCGGGTTGGCCGACATCCTCAAGAAGAAGCTGACGTTCAAGCCGGCGAAGCTGTTGCCGGGCAAGGGCAACGGCGGGCTCTTCGTGGCGGAGGCCGACTTCGCGCACCTCGGCGATCACTTCGTGAAGTACGCGAAGCCGCAGCTCCACGCGGCGATGTCGAAGGGGCAGGTGCTGGCGGAGGACGATCTCAAGAAGCTCATCGACGCGTCGCTCACCAACCAGGGCGAGGTGGGCTTCCTGTTCCACCTCCTCGAGCTGTGCGAGTCGAAGGAGTACGAGCACGTGGTGATCGACGGCTGGTCGACCACCCACACGCTGCGGCTCCTGGATCACGCGACCAACGTGCGGCGCATCGTGGCGCACCTGCGTGGCGAGCGGACGCACCGCCCGTCGAAGCACGCGGTGCGGCCGGCGACGCCGGTCGACGAGCTGGGCGCGAAGGCCGACGCGGTGATCGCGATGCTGAAGGACGGCAAGCGCTTCGCGGTGCACATCTGCGCGGTGGCGGAGCCGGTCGGTGAGGCGCAGATCCGCGTGCTCCTCAAGGGGCTGCAGGAGCGCCACGTTCACGTCGCGGGGATCATCGCGGACATGATCGAAGACGGGAAGGGCAGCCGCGAGGTGGAAAACCGCCGCGGCCTGCAGGCCCCGCACGTGCGCAAGTTCCAGGCGTCGGTGCCGAAGGTCGACCTGCTGCAGCGGCGCATCGTGGGCCCGCGCGGGCTCGACGACGTGAAGAAGTTCGCGAAGGAATGGGCGTCGGGCAAGGAGACCAAGGCGCTGCAGTTCTCGCCGGCGGAGGCGCCTCCCGCGCTGGTGCGGGCGCCGTCGATGCCTCCGATGGCGGCGCCGCCGATTCCCCCCACGCGCTTCATCTTCTTCGTGGGCTCGGGCGGCGTGGGGAAGAGCTCGTGCGCGGCCGCGGCGGCGGTGACGCTGACCGAGAAGGAAGGGCCGGTGCTGCTGCTCTCGGTCGACCCGTCACACTCGCTGTCGGACGTGCTGCAGAGCCGGCTGACGGACACCGAGACGCAGGTGAAGGGCACCAAGGGCCTGTACGCGCGGGAGATCGACTTCGCGAACTGGTTCGGGAACCTGAAGAAGAAGCTCAAGGAGCTCGCGGAGCCGATGTTCGGCCCCGAGGCGAAGGGCGAGCAGTTCGCGCTCGACAAGGAGATCTTCCGCAACCTGCTCGACTTCGCGCCCCCGGGCATGGACGAGCTGGCCGCGATGACGGCGCTCACCGACGCGCTGGTGCAGGAGCGCTTCAAGCGCATCGTGATCGACCCCGCGCCGTCGTCGAACGCGCTGCGGGTGCTGGAGCTGCCGGCGGTCGCCAAGCCCTGGTACGCGGCGCTGCACGCCATCGCGGCGAAGTACAAGGCGAAGGGTGGGGCGGCGCTGCTGACGTGGCTCGAGGCGCAGCAGGCGCACATCGCGCGCTTCGAGAAGGCGATCCTCAACCCCAACGAGTGCCGCTTCATCGTGGTGACGCGCGGTGAGGATCTCTCGGTGCCCGCGGCCGAGCGACTGGTCGAGAACCTGAAGAACCAGAAGCTCCCCGTGGAGCGCGTGCTGGTGAACCGCGTGCTGCCGAAGACCACGTGCCCGATCACCGAGGAGCGCCGGAAGAACGAGCTCGAGGTGGCCAGACAGGTCGAGAAGAAGATCGGCCTGCCGGTGACCATGGCGCCGGCCCTGGGCCGTCACCCGGCCGGGCTGCGCGAGCTGAAGGGCTTCCGCACGAGTTGGTACGCGGCGGCGGCAGTGCTCAAGAGCAGCAAGGCGGCCTGAACGCCGTCAGGAATGGCAGGTCGAGGCCGGCTCTCCCGCGATGGAGGCCGGCCTTGTTCTTTTTGGGCGGCTCCCCGCGTTCCAGGTCTGGATTGACTCGGAGGAGAGAGAGGCGTAGACGCTCGCCGTCAGGCGGTCCTTTGGAGCGAGGTGGGTGGTGCGGCGAGCGGCGTGCGACAGGGGCGGTCTTTTCCCGAGAGCATCCATGAATCGAGTTCTTCTCCTGGTCGCGGTGGCGGCGATGGCTTCGTCGTGTCTTGAACCTGGCGGAGAAGACGCTGGGAGTGGTGGTGGCGGTGGGCTGGTCGCAACGGGGGGCGCGGGAGGCTCGACGGGCGGTGGTGGTGGCAGCGCCGGCGGTGGCTCCGGCTTCGATGCTGGTTGGGATGCCGGAGTCGCCGAGGACGGTGGGACGGACGCGGGCGCCGACGCGGGCGTTGTGGATGCAGGGACGGCAGGCGAGTCGTGCGACCACCCACGAGTGCTGACCCCAACTGTCGTCGACGGCGGCTTCGAGATCACCTTCCGCGCTGAGCCGTTCGAGAACGACGAGGCCGCGAGCTGTGCCACCGACGGAGGGCTGGAAGTCTTCTACCAGTTCGTCCTGACCGAGCCGTCCCAGAACGTGACCGTGCTCGTTTCTCCCGTCCCCGCCACCACAGCGGTGGCGAACGTCAGCATCCGCACCGCCGACTGCCAGAACGCCGTAGAGCTCGGGTGCGTCAACCGTGTGGCGGCACAGCCTGCGACTCCGTTCATGCGCTTTGTCGGCCAGCCGGGAACCTACGTTCTGGTGGTCGAACTCGAATCCGGCCCCTGGGTCGACGTCACGCTTCGCTCGGAGTTGGTCCGTCCACCGCCGACCAACGACGATTGCGCGAACGCGCTGCCCATTCAGTTCACGAACGGGCGAGGGGTCGCGTCGGGCTACACCCACGGTGCGACGAACAGCTCGGTCGGTCCGACATGTGCAGCCAGCTCGGTCGAAGAAGACGTCGTGTTCTCCTACACACTGACGCAGCCGCAGGATGTCTTGATTGAACGACTGGCTGGCAATCCAGTCATCTTCGTTCGAAGGGCTTGTGACAGCACGATCCCTGCGGATGAACTCGCCTGCAGCGCCTATGTCAGTTCGGAGACATTGCTGCTCATGAACCAGCAGCCCGGCACGTACTTCCTCTGGGCTGAGGGCCGCCTGTCGAACGTGAATGTCCCGATCACGCTCCTTCCGCCCACACTCCCTCCGAGCAACGACCGGTGCACGTCGCCGGTCGCCCTATTTGCTGATGGCGGCGTTCACGACGTGGTGCGCGGAACGACCTGGGGGGCTCTCTCATCGACCGCGCTGAGTTGCCAGCCCGTCGGCCGGCGGGGTGACGTGTTCTACTCGCTCCACATCGAACAGCCGACACGGCTCGAGTTGATCGCCCGCCCGCTGCCCTGGGACGCCGGAACGCTCCGGCCGGGCCTCGAACTGTCTCGTGTTTCGGACTGCACTGCGGACGGGGGGCTGCAGAGTGATGCGGGGGAACTCGGCTGCACCTTTGGTGCGGACCGCACCGCTGGCACTCGCCTCACTGGTTCGAATCTCTCCTTCGGCGACTACCTCGTGGCAGTTCAGGGGCGAGCCTCCGCGGGACCGTTCGAACTCGAAGCCAGGCTGCTCCCCATTGCCCCGGAACCGCCGGCAAACGACACATGCAGTTCGCCGGTGGCGCTGGCGCTCGACGCTGGGCACGCTGAGGCGCGCGGTTCGACTCGAGGAGCCACCGACGATCATCTCGGCCTCGTATGCAGCCGTTCGCAGGGACTGCCGGATGTCGTCTATTCGTTTACGACTCCTGCCACTTCGTCCACCGATGCCGGCTTCTCCGCGCGAGTCGACATCAGAAGCGAGAACAGTGTCGAACTCGATAGCCCCAGCGTGTACGTCAACCGACTTTGCGAACCAACATACACCACACAGTACGCGTGCTCGAGCACCGGCGGCCTCGAAGCCCAGTCGGTCGCCCTGGCGCGCGGACTCTCGCCGTCAACGACCTACTTCGTCTTCGTCGAGGGCAACAATGTGGCTCGGCAAGGGCCCTTTGTTCTCAGCCTCGACGTGCATGACACCCCTTCGAATGATCGCTGCGAAGGGGCTCTTCCTCTCTCTCTGAACACGTCGACGCCCGGAACTCTTGTCGGTGCCGCAGACGACTACTCCGACTCGGTCGTCTACTCGGCCCCCTGCACTGCGTGGCGCGGTGCTGACACGGTCTATTCCTTCACGGCACCTCAGTCGGGGAACTTCCGTGCCCTTCTTGAGGCGCAAGAGGGCGCCCTCATCGGACTGTCAGTGATCGACGGCGCCTGCGACGGCACGGGTGACTGCGTCGCACAGTCGACGACGACCGCGGACCAGACAGAGGCAATGACCTTCTCTGCGGTTGCGGGTCGGACCTACTTCCTGATCGTGGACGCGGCGCGGGCAACACTCGGCGGAAACAATCCCGCCCAACAGACACTTGGCTCATTTGTAATCAGCATTTCTCAGTGAGGATGGCGACAATGATGGCTCGATGGTGGTGGGTGGCGGTGGCGGTGATCGGGGTGGGGGGCGGGGGTTGTAGCGAGAACGAGCAATCGACTGGCAAGGCGGTGGTCGCGAAGCGATCGGCCCTCGAGGACCCCTTCGGCCTACTGAACGCCAACGAAAGCAATCTGAAGACGCGCGCCATCGCGACGACGAAACTCTCGTCTCAAGTCGTCATCATTCCGCGGTCGGCGTGGGACCTTGCGCTGCGCTTCGACACCAACGGGAACCCACGCCAGAACGACCTCGGCTTCTACCAGGGCACGACTGTCCTGCGACAGGAGGCAGCCAGGATCGCTTCGATTGCGAACGACCCTGTTTCGTCCGGAGTAGTTGCCATTGACGAGGAGGCGCCGGGGCAGTTCCACCCAAGCGACATCCTCGTCGTCGTCAACGACCCGGCGCGTGACCCCGCCTCGCGACGCATCATCGCCTCAGACTACTTCATCGCGGCGGTTGGCCTCGACGGGAACGCCCCCTGGATGGTGCGTGGTGGCGAAATCGCAATCGAACCGCTTTCGTCGGGCGGTGGACGTTGCTGCGGGCCGGAGGTGGTCGGAGAGCAGGTCAGCCCTTCCGGGCCCTTCCCGGGATTCACGCCGCCAACCTGCACCCCCTCATCGAATTCGATGTGCGACTTCGGACTGCTTCGAGTCGGCGGCGCGCTTCGCACTGAAGCCGCACGAACGTCCGTGGGCCGTCCGCCCATCCACATGGTCTCCTTTTCGGCGAATGGCGACGAAATCCGGTTCGCCTTCGCAGGTTTGCTCGGCGGCATCGCGGAGGCCGGTCTGGGGTGCGCGTACGCGCGACCGATCTGCCTCGACGACCCGGCGACGCCTGGCGGCCTCTTCGGCGGTTGGGAGGGCGAACTCCCCCACGGCAACCCGAACTGCGCTCCTTCGACCTCAGTCTCCGGCACCAACGTTCCTCCAATCTGTACCATCGCGGGCGGAGCGGGACTGACGGCCGCG
Organism: Myxococcota bacterium; assembly: GCA_049322495.1. GTDB lineage: Bacteria > Myxococcota > Myxococcia > Myxococcales > Myxococcaceae > Archangium_A. The sequence continues at coordinate 23,369 of JBMORD010000129.1, forward strand.
GGCGGAGGCGTCGCGGTCATCCGCGGAGCTGGGCTGACCCCGGCGATGTGTGACGGCCAGTGCCCCGAGTGCTCCAGTCTGTCTGGAGTCACGAACACGGATGTCATTCCGAGACAGTGCTGGGTCAAGAATCTGCCGGGAGACATCTGCGAAAAGAACACCTGGGCCGACGTCGAGGCCTACCAGCGGGACGTCAATCTTCACTTCGACTACGACCAGATGCTGCCCTGCGGCGACCCGAAGGACCTCACAGCCCGTTGCGGTGGGTGCAAGCCTATTGCGGGAGGCCAGTTCCAGGAGTGCGGTCGGTGCACGAAGGGGAGGAACGGCGTCGTCAGTTGCCAATGGCAGATGTTGCCGGTGGCGGACCCCCGCGCCGATGGCGAGGGAGGGCTGGGAGTCAGCACGAGGACCAAGGGCGATCTCGCAACCTTGGCTGACGAGAAGGCTGGGGTGTGGTCAAGGGCCGGCTATTCGCCGCCACCGACGCTTACAACCATTTCTCTTCTCCCCGAGATTCCATGCACGGCTGGCTGCAATCGAACGGCTCGCGCAGCGGAGTACCCGTCCGGTGCTCCTCGTCCCTCCGGTGGTTCAGCGCAGACGGCGGGTGGAAGCGGCGGCAGCGGCGGGAGCGGCGGAGGCCCCAGTACGGGAGGCTCTGGCGGGGGCGCACCGACCGGCGGCGGAGGGGGCGGTGGCCCGGACGTCAATCAGAACGACCAGGATCCTGCGAACAACTCTCAAAAGAGTGTGACACAGGATCCGAAGGGCGCGGGCGATCCGGTCTCGCTCTTCGATGGCGCCCTGACCCTCGACACGAGCGATCTCTCCTTTCCCGGACCGGTTCGACCGCTCGTGTTCCGACGGTCGTACAGCAGTCGTTCAGACGCGCGAGGCGCCCTTGGCAGCAACTGGACACACAACTTCGAGATTCGGCTGGTTCCACTGAAGAAGCAGAACCTCCCGTCGTGGGTCGACCCATACTGCATGGGCACTTCGGGCATCACGACATGCGTCATGCTTGTCTCGGGAGACTCGAGCAGGATCTTCTATCTCGACCAGGCGACGGGCATGTTCATGCCGCCCGCGGGGACGATGGCAACGATTCGGCAGGCGATCGCCGATCCGGCCACGAACCCGGACGATGCGGGCTGGATTCTTCGGCAGCCTGACGGCTCACAGTTGCAGTTCGATCGCTACGGCTACATGACCGCCGATGTCGATCGATTCGGAAACGGGTTCACGCTCTCCTACGAGAACACCGCGGCCGGCATCGTTGCGGAGCACGTTTGCCCAGACGTGCCCTATGTTCTTGGCGCTGGAGGCTACGCCCCCATGTTCGGGCCAACGGGCGTGAGCAGCGGCCAGCAGGGCTGCGTCCTCCTGTACGGCCTCACCGGAATCACGGAGATGCCGAAGTACTCGAAGGACACGGTCGTCACGGACGCGATGTTCGGCACTCCGAGTACGGATCCGGCCGTCGCCGCGGCTCGGGCAGCAGTCGTTGCCTCACAACCTCGCTTTGGGACGCCGCTCCCCTCGGGACAGGCGTTCCGGCGACTTACACGCGTCAAGGACAATCTCGGGCGCGAACTCACGTTTGACTATTTCACCGCCGGCACGAACATCGGCCTCTTGCAGCGCGTCAGGGGGCCGGCCGGCGCCGCCGTTGAGTTCTCGTATTCGGCCAATCCAAACGCGCTGGACGGCCTCAATGAACGGTTTCTGGCTTCCGCAAGGCGCGTCGACGGGGCAACGAACAGCCCGCTGCTGTCTCCATCCGGACAGCGCGGCTACGAGTACGAGTACGCCTGGCAGGTTGCCGGGCGGATGCCAACGGACCTCGCCGCAGCCGAAGCGGCCTATCGAGACTATTTCAAGAACATCTACAACTGCGGGACGCTGACCAAGGCTCCCTGCAGCGACAAGTGGGTGAGCACGGTCCAGTTCGCGGACCTCGACGCGCTGACTGCTGAACGAATGCGCCGCCACTACGCGGATGCTGCCGACAACATCCTGACCGTGCGCGTCTTTGACTATGTGTCGCACACTTCGAAGATCGAGTCCGAGACGCGATACGGCCAGAATATCTACGACGTGAACTTCGATCGGGCCCTGGCCCAGCGTTGGGGCGCCACGGCCGATCCCTCTCTTCCCAGTGCAGGGCTGCCGGCGTCGACATTCTCCTGGAACAGCAGCCTGCCGCTCGCGGTGTTCGAGTATCAGGGCGCCGAACCTGTCACGAGCAATGCACAGCTCGTCGGAGACAAGACAACGACCTTCCTTCCGGCCGAACTCGCCGCTCGCTATCCACTCGAAACAGAGGTCTTCAACGCAAACCATCAGGCTGGAGACGTTGGCCCTGTCCAGATGAGCTACAACAAGGGCTACCTGCTCCCACGCAACTCACCGGATTCGATCCCCTTCGGGACCCGCCCCCTGGCTGCGCTCGGAAGTCTGGAGGTTCGTGAGTCCTCCTCTCGAGAAGCCTGTGGGATTGAGAAGCTCCCGAAGTTCAGAAGCCACTTGCCGGATTACCAGCCAACGATTGACTACTACGACGTAGCCCTTCCGACGGCAGATCTGGCGACGCCGGGGGTGTCGTACACCCAACCGCTGCGCCGCACCTATCTCTCGTGCACGACGCTCGCGCTGTCGGAGACCTATGACGTCACCCACAACGACCTGGCTTCGACCTGGAGCAACGCGCTTGACGGCGGATATGTCGTCGAGACCGTCACGGTGCGCCGCAAGTACACCGCGGCGAACGCGAATCGCATCTGTGAGTGGGCGAAGTACGTCGACCGCGACGGCGACGTGCACTACTCGGGCTTGAACTTCCAGGGCCGGCCGCTCGTGGAAGCCGTGAGGGTGCCAGGATCTGGGCCATCGCAGTGGAAGGTGGCCGAGACGCTCTACAACGCGGACGGCAACGTCGTCGCCCAGCGTCGAACGACTGAGGGCAACCGTGCGTGGACGCCGAACGATGGCGACACTCGCTACCTGTATCACGAAGAGCCGGTCTTGCGCGGCAGCCTCGGCACCACGCGCCCGCTCCACTGGAACAAGCGTGGAAATGTCATCCGCGTCTGGGAGCGACCGCGCGGGTCGTCGGTCTGGGACGAGACGCAGGGGACGGACACGCAGCTCGAGTCTCATGGACGCTTCTCCGCGTACGCATACGAGCCCTTCTACAACCAGCTGCGTCTGGCTGTGCGGGGCAACGTCAAGGCAGACAATACGGACGAGGTGCTCGAGAGGACCGTATTTCTCGCAGACTTCCAGGAATTGGGTCCAGACTCGCCCGAATTGCAGTCGCTGCTTTGGACAGCTCACCTCTGGGGCGCCGTCTTCCCTGTCCCGACTTCGCCGGACGGGGGGGCGCCACCGCCGATTGACTGGAACACGATCAACACACGCGTAGGAATCGAACTCCTCGACCGCGATCTCAATGGCGATGGAGAGCGGACCGGAGTTCGCGGCACACCCGTTCTGGTTCGACGGATGGATGGTGCGCAGACGCAGGTCGAAGACACGCTGATTCGCTGGTCGCCCTCCGGGCGTCCGTATCTGATTGACGAACCGGGTGGAGGGAGGACGCTCCTGCGGTACTACTCCATCGGCGGCGCCCAAACCGGTCTCGCGGATGCGAGTCCGACGGGCGCGGCGAATGGCGGCAACTATGGGTTCCTCGCAAGTGTGAGTCGCAGTCGCGAGTGGCCTGCGTCGGCTGGCCCAGCGCGAAGCTCCTGTAACAAACTCCCGTCGCAGTATCGCTTCCTCTTGACGTCCTGTGGCAACGACCCTGCGGCAGGGCTCGCCGCCCTTGGTCTGCCTTCGGAGGTGGTCGATGGAATCGTCAATGCGCCGAGTGAGTCCACGACGACCTTCAACTACAATCCTCTCGGACACGTCTCTGCAGTGCGCTCGGCCGTGGGCACGCGGACAGTCTCGAAGACCGACACCGACGGGCGTCTGACGCGGAGCGAGCTGTTCGAAGCTGGTGGGGCGACACCACTGCAGGAGACCGAGTACGTGCGCGACGGCTTCATGCGCGTCACGACCGAGCGCCGCACCGCCGGAGGTGTCTCCCTCGGCGACACGATTCGCACCTACGACAACGACGACCGAGTCCTCACAGAATGCCACGAGGCAAGAACTGGAGGCTGCAACCCGGGCCGGACTGATGGCATCAGGCAGACCTGGGTCTACACGAGAGAAGGACACGTCTACCGCAACATCGACGCGATGGGGCTGGTCGCGCAGTACGAGCGTGACGGGCGGAAGTGGGTGACGACCGAGAAGCTGATCTCGCCGGACCCAGCCGATCCCGTCCGCCAGACCAGGACGTATTTCGACAACGATGGCAATGTAGAGAGACGGGTCTACGGGCGTCAGTCACCTCTCGAAGAGACGATGACGCGGGACGGCTTTGGCCGGCTGCTCACCAGCATCGACCCTCAGCAACGCACGCGCGAGTACCGGTACACGAAGCGCGATCAGATGAGTTCCGAACTGCTCGTCGGCGACACGGCAGGGAAGACGAGGTATCTCTACGACGCGCTCGGTCGAGCGACGGCGGTCACGAAGAACGGGATCGGCCTGGCGGAGTACGACCGCTTGCCGGGCGGGCTGGTCTTTGCCCAGTCAGCCACAGGACGCGGCAAGCGTTTCCTCACCTTCGACGCCAACGGGCAACCTGCATGGAGCGAGAACTCGGTCGGAGACCAGAGCGTCTTCACCGAGTTGGTCTCTCCCGCTCACCTCGTAACCCAGTCCAGGATTCGACAGGGCGGCGTCAAGACGACTTCATCCATTGCACTGCTCAACGCGCTCGGCCTGCCCGACTACACAGTGGAGAAAGGCGGAGGCCTGCAACGGAAGACGACGTACCAGCGCGACGCTGCAGGCAACGTCGTCCGCACCGAAGCTGCTGATTCGGCGATCACCGAGGCCGACTACGACTTCCTCGGACGCGTCACGGAGCTTCGAGAGCAGAATCGCTGGGGCACCTCGAACTTCGAGGTGAGCACGTACAGCTACAACGCCCGAGGACAGCTGGACACCGTCATCGATCCGGCGAAGTACGTCACGGTTCAGACGTACGACGGGTTCGGAGCACCACAAACGAAGACGATTCCAGCCTCGAGTCCCATTCAGAGCCGGTGGGAGTACGACGATCTCGGTCGCAAGACGCGTCATCTCGTCAATCAGAACGTCGACCTCGGCTACGAGTACAACGATCGAGGACAACTGCATCAGATCGTTCAGGGGCCGCCGGACACCGGGGCGAAGGTCCTGGCGAAGTTTGAGTGGGATGCGTTGGGCCGCTTGTTCCAGGGCACTCGAACGAACCTCGGAGCAGCCCCCGTGCTCGCCGAGGCCGATCGCCAGGTCGTCACTACGCGAACCTACGACGATCTGAGCCGGATCTACACAGAGGAGACGCGCGTCGGTCAGCACCCCGCGAGGACCATCACGAGCCAGTGGACCGTTGGCGCCCAGTGGACGCGCGAGGTGACGCTGCCGAGTGGCCGCCGTCAGGTCCATCTGTTCGACACCGAGGGACGCCTGGCGGAACTCGAGCGAGTTTCGGGCCTCCGTACGGACTACGCGTGGGTCGACGACCTTCTCGTTGGCGAAACGTCCGCGACGAATGGAGCAAGACTCGAGCGAACGACCGAGTTTGATGATCTGGCGCAACCCATTCACTGGTCGGCGAACCTCAATAAGGCGGTTCTTGATGTCAGTGTAGTTCGAGACATCGTTGGTCGAATTGCGTCCTCATCGATCTCGTTCTTTCCATCTGGAAACCAGATCGACAGTTGGCGCGGCTACGTCTACGATGCAACTGGCCGACTGGGCGCGGTGCACGAATCGAGCGTTGCGCCGTCGATGACGATCAACGCGCACGCCCAAACACCAGCGATGGGCCAGCAGGTCGATGCCGCTGGAGCATCCGTTGGCGCACTTCGGTGGGCCTACGAGCGCGAGAAGGTCGTTGGCAGCGTCCTGAAGATTTCGGACGGAATTCACACTCCACGCTTCGAGACGTCCGCTCGATATCAGACGCCTGGCGGCGCCGCGACGGCACGACTGCCCGGCTACCAACTCGACAAATACTCGGTTGGCAATGCATCGCGTCAGGCAAGCCACGATTCGGCAGGACGCGTCGTGGCTGACGGTGACCAGCAGTACGTATTTGACGATCTTGATGCGCTGGCTGCTGTCAACGATGACTCCGGAAAGACGCGAGAAGTGTATCTCTACGATGTCGCCGGCCGACTGGCCGCGCGACTCGACGATGTTGGCGCGCTCGTTGAACAGTTAGTGACCGACGATTCGCAGATGGTCGAGTCGTTTGATGGGAAGGGCACTGTTCAATGGAGTGCAACATGGGGACCCGGCGTTGACAACTTGGTCTCAGTAAGAACGGATGCTGACGAGTACTTTGCGCTCGGCGATGGCAAGGCGAGCATCGTTGGCTGGGTTGGAAGCAAATCAGAGACACTAGAGGTCTTTGCGGAGTACACTCCGGAAGGGCTGGCGAAGTTTTCCGATCGCAATGGCGGTTCTTGCGAGGAGTCCAATGGCCTCCGCTGTAGTCGGCCCTTCGGCATCCCATTTGCCTTTCACTCCGCCTATTCCTCCTCGACAACCGGACTCCTGTATTTCCGGAATCGATGGTATGCGCCGGAGTCGGCACAGTGGCTTGCGCAGGATCCCCTGGGAGCGATTGATTCATTTAACCTATACAGCTTCAATCGCGAAGACACCGTCAACTTCTTCGACCCCGAGGGGCTAGATGCGAAGGAGTTGTCTGGGAAGCATGAAACGATTGTCCGGGAAAAGCGGAATCCCCGAGTCCCATCAAGTCCTGTTGCGCCGCAGCCGCCCCCTTCGCCCCCGGCTCCGCCCTCCGAGCCGACGCCGGAGCCTCCGACCGATGAGCCACGCAGCCACGGTCCTGACGACCGACTGGATCGTGCGGAGCAGGCCCTGCGGGATTTCGATCGGCACGTAAACCCGACACTGCTGCACGGCAGCGTATTTAAAGGGCTCTGGATTGGCTGGAACCGTGTTCACGAGAACAACTATCGTGCACATCTCCGATCCTGCGTGCAGAGTCGCGTGTGCTCGGTGATGGATCTCGCGGAGCGACTTCAGCCCGGGGAGCAACTTCAGCCTGCTGATGACAATCCAACAATCATTGACAATATTGCCGCGATCAATTCTATCATCGACCAAGCTGATGCTGCGCTGGCAAACGGCGACGTCGAGGAGGCGGCCGCCCTCACGTACGAGGCTTTGATTGGAGGCATCTCAATTGGCTATCAGGCACGAGGAATCGTAGGCTCAATTAAGCCCGTTTCACCCGCGAAACCGGGGATTACGATTCAACTCAAAAGACCAAGCGGCGTCTCGGATGCTGCGTGGAATGGCAAGATGAAGGCACTCAACGACGCGGCTGCGCGCGGCCAGGCTAAGGTTGTTCATAGGCCGGTGCGCGATGGTGCAGCACAAAGACAGGCGCGTCAGTCAGGCTCGATCGCGCCTGGAGACCATGCGGACCACGCCCTTGACTTGCAGTTTGGCGGAGCGGATGATATTGATAACATTAGATCGACGGATGCTCGGGTGAACACCAGCGTTGGCGGACAAGGTCAGCAGCGCCTTGCGCATCCAGACGGGACGCCAATTTCTGGCTTTGTTGAAAAAAAATAGACGAAACATGAACAACAATGACTAATGCTCCGGACTGGCTTTCGCACAAGTACCCTTGGTATTGTTCGTATGTTCTGCGCCGCCCGGCTGGCTGGTTGATTGAGGCTGGACTTGTGCGCGTGTTTGGGGTTGTGGGGGGGGCGATGTAAGGGATTCGATTGCCTGGAATGCAGCAGGTTGGCGCAGTGCGTTCTGTGTTTCGGACGAACTGTTTTTTTGGGGTGAGAATGTATTTGGTGACCAGTTCGGCATTGACCCGGCCGGCGTTCTTTATGTGATGCGCTGCGAAGGGGGTGGGGTGGAGAGCGTCGCGGAGGCCACGTTTGATGACTTGGTCGAGGTAGAACTTGCGCGACTTCACGCTGACAGCGCGTCGCTGTTGGAGGGAGTGAGGCGAAGAGGATTGTGGCCTTCGTCCTCCCAGCATATCGGCTTCGCGCTCCCGCTTGTTGTTGGAGGGAGTTGTGAGATCGAGAATGTTGAGATTGTTGATGCCGAAGTCCATTTGGCAATTCTTGCGGAGATCGTGGCCAAGACCGCCGCTGTTGCCAATGGAGCGAAGATCACGCGGTTCGTCGACTGACCGAGGTGACTTCTCGACCGAGATCCGGACTGCGGTTTTTCACGAGTCGACAGTGAAGATCGCGAAAGTCGCGACTTGACGGCGCGGGCCCGGTCGACGACACCGGCGCCGACATGGCCATCAACCTCTCGCAGGCGCTCGACTTCGAGCGTCCCCTGATCGAACTCGAGAAGAAGATCGACGAGCTCAAGTCGCTCTCGAACAGCGGCTCCATCGACATGAGCGCCGAGGTCGGGCGGCTCGAGAAGAAGGCGAAGAAGCTCCAGGAAGAGACCTTCCGCGACCTCAGCCGCTGGCAGATCGTCCAGCTCTCGCGCCACGCCGCGCGCCCGTACTTCCTCGACTACGTCAACGCGATCTTCACCGACTTCGCCGAGCTCGCCGGCGACCGCCGCTTCGCCGAAGACCCCAGCCTCGTCACCGGCTTCGCCCGCCTCGACGGCGAGCCAGTCGTCGTCATGGGCCACCAGAAGGGCCGGAGCACCAAGGAGAACATGCTCCGGAACTTCGGCATGTCGCGCCCCGAGGGCTACCGGAAGACGCAGCGCATCATGGAGCTCGCCGAGCGCTTCCAGCGCCCGATCTTCACCTTCATCGACACCATGGGCGCCTACCCGGGCATCGGCGCCGAAGAGCGCGGCCAGGCCGAGGCCATCGCCTACAACCTCGAGCAGATGGCCGGCCTCTCTGTCCCCGTCATCTGCACCGTCATCGGCGAAGGCGGCTCCGGCGGCGCCCTCGCGATCGGTGTCGGCAACCGCGTGCTGATGCTCGAGTACTCCATCTACTCCGTCATCTCGCCCGAGGGCTGCGCGTCGATCCTCTTCCGCGACGCCACCCGCGCCAACAAGGCCGCCGAGGCCCTCAAGATCACCGCCCGCGACCTCCTCTCGTTCGAGATCATCGACGAGGTGATCCCCGAGCCCGCCGGCGGCGCCCACCGCGACCCCAGGAAGGCCGCGGAGAACGTCGGCGCCACGCTCCGCAAGCACTTCGCGGAGCTCAAGAAGCTCACCCCCAGGCAGCTCGTCGCCGATCGCTACGAGAAGTTCCGCGCCATGGGCGCCTTCCTCGGGAAGTAACCGTGCCCCGGCCGCTCATCGTCGCCATCGACGGCCCCGCAGGTGCGGGCAAGTCCACCGTCTCGAAGATCCTCGCCCTCCGCCTGGGCTTCACCCTCGTCGACACCGGCGCCATCTACCGCTGCGTCGCCCTCAAGGCGCGGCGGAGCGGGGTGGCCTTCACCGACGTCGCCGGCCTCGAGCAGCTCCTCGCCGGCCTGCAGGTCAGCTTCCGCATGACCGAGGAGCGCAACCACGTCCTCCTCGACGGCGAAGACGTGTCGGACGCCATCCGCACGCCCGAGAACTCGCTCGCCGCCAGCCAGGTCTCGAGCCAGCCCGTGGTGCGCAACGCGCTCCTCGGCCTTCAGCGCAAGCTCGCGCTGGCGGCGGAGCAGGGCGCCATCCTCGAAGGGCGAGACATCGGCACCGTGGTCTTCCCCGACGCCGACGTGAAGGTCTTCCTCTTCGCCGACCCGAGCATCCGCGCCCAGCGCCGCTTCGAGGAGCTGTACCAGAAGGGCCTCGAGAAGCCCGTCGAGCAGGTCCTCGCCGACCAGAACCGGCGCGACAAGGAAGACTCGGAGCGCGAGGTCGCGCCCCTCAAGCCCGCCGACGACGCGGTGAAGATCGACTCCACGCACCTGCAGCTCTCGGCGGTCGTCGAGCAGATCGAGAAGCTCGTCGCCGCCCGCCGCTGAGTTTCTTTCAGGGGACCTCCGGACGACCTACACTCGAGGCCCCGCATGAAGTGGACCACTGACGAATTCACCGGCAGGCGCTTCGGCAAGTACGAGGTGCTGTGCCGGCTCGCCGTCGGCGGCATGGCGGAGATCTTCCTCGGCTTCGCCCGTGCCGGCCCCTTCATGGGCCGCCCGGTGGTCATCAAGCGCATCCTCCACGAGCAGCGCGAAGACCCCAACGCGATGCAGATGCTGCTCGACGAGGCGAAGAACACCGCCACGCTGAGCCACCCCAACGTCGCGCAGGTGATCGATCTCGAGACCGCCGACGACGAGGTGCTGTTGGTCATCGAGTTCATCCCCGGCGCCAACGTCGAGGAGATCGTCGAGGCCTACACCGCCCGCGGCGAGGCCGTGCCGCTCGGCTTCGCGATCGCCGTCATCCGCGAGGCGGCGCAGGGGCTCGGTCACGCCCACGGCCACAAGAACGCGAAGGGCGAACCGATGCCCATCGTGCACCGCGACGTCACGCCGCGAAACGTGATGGTCGACTTCGAGGGCAACATCAAGGTGCTCGACTTCGGCATCGCCCGCGCCAAGGGCAGCGAGCGCCGCACCGTCGCCGGCATGGTGCGCGGCACCACGGCGTACATGTCGCCCGAGCAGGCCGTGGGCAAAGAACTCGACCCGCGCACCGATCTCTTCTCGCTGGGCATCATCTTCCACGAGCTCCTCACCGGGCAGCGGCTCTTCTACAAGGGCAACCCCGGGCAGGAGATGGCCGCCGTCTACGAGGAGGAGATCCCCTCGCCCTCGAAGGTGAACCGGCGCGTGCCGAGGGCCCTCGACACGGTGGTGATGCACGTGCTCGAGCGCAAGCTCGACCGCCGCTACCAGAACGCCCTCGAGCTGATCCGCGATCTCTCGCTCGCCGCGGGCTCCACCGCGTGGACGAAGGAGCGCTGCGCCGAGCTGGTGCGCGAGCGCTTCAGCGCCCGCCAGAAGGACATCGAGAAGCTCCTCGCGCGCATCCCCCGGCAGGCGCCGTCGTACCCCGAGGGGCGCACCATCGTGTCGCGCCAGCCGCTCGAGTCACAGCCCGACGCCGCCGCCGCGCGCACCATGGTCGGCGCGGTGCCGCTCGCCGATCGCCGCATTCCCCTCACCACCGAGCCCGGCCGCCCGGGGCTCATCGGCGACAGCACGCTGCCGGTGATGAACAAGCCGTCGCTGGCCCCCGAGCCGGCGCCGAAGCCCGCCACCCCTCCGCCCCAGCAGGGCCTCAGCGCCGAGCAGCTCTTCGACGAGCCCGACGAGCACGAGCCCGCCCAGCGCACGCGCATCATCCCCAACAGCTCGATGCGCCTGCCGAAGATCTCCGAGGCGCCGACCGACCCCCGGCGCACCGCCGTGCCCCGGCCGACGCAGCTCGAGCACGAAGAAGAGCTCCCCGAGCCGCGCAACGGCGGCTCCTCGCGCGGGCTGGTGATCGGCGTGGCGCTCGTCACGCTCCTCGTGGGCGCCGTCGGCGGGGCGTTCCTCTTCCGCAGCATGCAGGCGCCTCCGAGCGCGCCGGCCGCCACCACCATCGTGCGCCTCTCGCTCTCGAGCGATCGCCCCGCCCAGGTGTGGCTCGGCAAGCAGGCGCTCGGCACCACGCCGGTCACCGTCTTCGTGCCCTCGGGGCGACACCTGCTCGAGCTCCGCGAAGAAGACGGGCCGCGCCGCTCGCTCGAGGTCAACCTCTCGCCGTCCGAGAGCGAGGCGAAGATGGTGGTTACGCTCGACTCGCTGCCGCAGCTGCCGTAATCGGCGGCGCATGCTCAACCTCCTGACCGTCGTCGCAGCGCTCGCTGTCGGGCAGACGCCCGCGGCCAGCAAGCCGGCCACCGCAGAAGATGCGAAGGCCTTCGTCAAGAAGCTCGACACCGACCTCCGCAAGCTGTGGGTCAAGCAGTCGACCGCGGAGTGGATCAAGTCGACCTACATCACCGACGACACCGAGCGGAACGCCGCCGCGGCCAACGAAGAGGTGATGGCCTACCTCACCCAGGCCATCAAGGACGCGCAGCGCTTCAAGGGCGTGAAGGTCGACGCCGAGACCGAGCGCATGCTGTACCTGCTCCGCGTCTCGACCTCGCTGCCCGCGCCGTCGAACGCCGACAAGCGCGCCGAGCTCGCCACCACCGCCGCGAAGCTCGAGGGCCTGTACGGCAAGGGCAAGGCCTGCAAGCCCGGCAAGCCGGGGAAGGACGGCAAGGCCACCGAGGAGTGCCGTGATCTCCAGCAGCTCTCGGCGGTGCTCGCGCGCGTGGCCGACAAGAAGAAGCCCGCCAGCTACGACGAGCTCCTCGACGCGTGGTCGAGCTGGCACGCCACCTCGAAGGAGATGCGCCCGCACTACGAGAAGCTCGTCTCGCTCTCGAACGAGGGCGCGAAGGAGTTCGGCTCGAGCGATCTCGGCGACCTCTGGCGCTCGGCGTACGACATGCCCTCGGCCGACTTCGAGAAGGAGACCGACCGGCTGTGGAACCAGGTCAAGCCGCTGTACGACGAGCTCCACTGCTACGTGCGCGGCCGCCTCTCGAAGAAGTTCGGCGCCGACAAGGTGCCCGCGACCGGCCCGATCCCCGCGCACGTGCTGGGCAACATGTGGGCCCAGGAGTGGACCAACGTCTTCCCCCTCGTCGAGCCCTACGCCGGCCAGCCCTCGCTCGACGTGACGAAGAAGCTCAACGATCAGAAGTACGACCCGGTGAAGCTGGTGAAGCTCGGCGAGAGCTTCTTCACCTCGATGGGCATGGATCCGCTCCCGCCGACCTTCTGGGAGCGCTCGCAGTTCACCAAGCCGCGTGACCGCGAGGTCGTCTGCCACGCCAGCGCGTGGGACGTGACCTTCTCGAACGATCTGCGCATCAAGATGTGCATCAAGATCGACGAGGAGGACCTGATCACCGTCCACCACGAGCTCGGCCACGACTACTACTTCATGAACTACTACACGAAGCCGGTGCTCTTTCAGCAGGGCGCCAACGACGGCTTCCACGAGGCGATCGGCGACGCGCTCACGCTGTCGATCACCCCGGAGTACCTCAAGTCGCTCAAGCTCATCGACGCGCTCCCGAAGGACGAGAAGGGCCTGATCAACGTGCAGATGAAGGACGCGCTCGAGAAGATCGCCTTCCTGCCGTTCGGCCGGATGATCGATCAGTGGCGCTGGGACGTCTTCAACGGGAAGGTGAAGCCCTCGGAGTACAACCAGCACTGGTGGGAGCTGCGCCGGAAGTACCAGGGCATCGCGCCCGCGGGCGGCGCGCGCGGCGAAGACTTCTTCGACCCGGGCGCGAAGTACCACATCCCCGCGAACGTCCCGTACATGCGCTACTTCCTCGCGCGCATCCTCCAGTTCCAGTTCCACCGCGCGATGTGCCAGGCGGCCGGCCACAAGGGCCCGCTCCACACCTGCAGCATCTACGGAAACAAGGAAGCCGGCGCGAAGCTCAAGGCGATGCTCGCCATGGGCGCCAGCAAGCCCTGGCCTGACGCGCTCGAGGCCCTCACCGGCCAGCGCCAGATGGATGCCACCGCCCTCGTCGAGTACTTCGAGCCGCTCCAGAAGTGGCTCAAGGAGCAGAACAAGGGACAGCAGTGCGGGTGGTGACGCACTGGGTCAGAAACCACTCGGACGTCATTTCAAAAGTGAAAGGGGGCGGTGGACTTCACTCGCACCTCCCGCCTATGACACGGCCTCCCTCCTGCTTGTGGGTGGGGCAACTGAAGGACGTTTAAGAATATGGCTACTGGCACCGTGAAGTGGTTCAACGACGCGAAGGGCTTCGGCTTCATCACCCAGGACGGCGGTGGTGAGGACGTGTTCTGCCACCACACCGCGATCAACATGGACGGGTTCCGCACCCTCCAGGAGGGTCAGAAGGTGGAGTTCGACGTGACCCGCGGCCCGAAGGGTCTGCAGGCTCAGAACGTTCGCGCGGTCTGAATCACTCTCAAGTCGTACATCTACGCGGCCCGGCGGGGGGGACTTCGCCGGGTCGTCGTATGTCTGGCGACCGAGGTCGCTCGAGCCGGGGTAAGGAGCCGCCTCCATGGTCCTCCTCTCCCTGCTGCTCGCGGCCGGTCCGACGATGAACACCAAGACGATCGAAGAAGAGCTGGTGAAGCTCCACGGTGAGGCGCAGCGCGCGCGCATCGAGCGGGGCCTGCGCCAGGTGGCGTCGCTGTGGCGCAAGGAGGACGGCGATCTCGCGGCCTTCGCGAAGGAGCACTTCCTCGCCGACCCGAAGGAGCTCGACGCCACCTTCGCCCGCTACGAGGCGAACTTCGAGCAGCTCGACGGGCACTTCCTGGAGATCGGTCGTGAGCTGCGCCGCCCGACCGAGCTCGACGTGGGCCCGCTGCTCAAGGTCGACCCGCTCTTCGCGGAGTACGATCCCTCGGCGCCGCTGATCGAGGCGCTCTTCGCGAACAAGCTGGGCTTCGTGGTGCTGCTCAACTTCCCGCTCACCACGCTCGAGCAGCGGCTGGCGGCGAAGGACTGGTCGCGGCAGCAGTGGGCGGAGGCCCGGCTGGCGGCGCGCTTCGGCCGGCGCGTGCCGCCCGCGGTGCAGCAGGAGATCGCCTCGGCGCAGGCAGCGGCCGACCTCTACATCGCCGAGTACAACCTGTGGATGCACCACGTGCTGACGGAGAAGGGCGAGCGGCTCTTCCCGAAGGGCAAGCGGCTCATCTCGCACTGGAACCTCCGCGACGAGCTGAAGGCAAACTACGCCGACAAGGACGGCCTCGAGAAGCAGCGGACGATCATCAAGGTGATGGAGCGCATCGTCACCCAGACCATCCCCGCGGCGGTGATCAACAACCCGACGGTGGACTGGAACCCGTTCGCCAACACGGTGGTGGCGGCGGCGGCGGGCACGGTGGAAGACGACGCGCCGAAGAAGGCGGCGGCGCCCTCGACGAAGCCCGAGCCCGACACGCGGTACGTCAAGCTGCAGGCGAACTTCAAGGCGCAGGCGAAGGCCGACCCGTTCTCGCCGGCGGCGCCCACGGCGATCGATCGCGCGTTCTCGATCGGCGCGGAGATGCCCGAGGCGCGGGTGAAGGAGCTGCTCGTCTCGGTGCTGCAGAGCCCGCTGGTGCCGCAGGTGGCGGCGGAGATCGAGAAGAAGCTCGGCCGCAAGCTCGAGCCGACCGACCTGTGGTTCAACGGCTTCCTGGCGCGCGGCGCGATCCCCGAGGCGGAGCTCGACGCGAAGGTGCGCGCGAAGTACCCCAACGCGCAGGCCTTCGCGAAGGACATTCCGCGCATCCTCCAGGGGCTGGGCTTCAGCGCCGAGCGCGCGAAGTACCTCTCGGAACGCATCATCGTCGACCCGTCACGCGGCGCCGGCCACGCGATCCAGTCGGCGCGGCGCGGTGACTTCCCGCACCTGCGCACCCGCGTCGAGAAGGACGGGATGAACTACAAGGGCTACAACATCGCGGTCCACGAGCTCGGTCACAACGTGGAGCAGGTGTTCTCGCTCTACGACGTCGATCACACGCTGCTGGCGGGCGTGCCGAACACCGCGTTCACCGAGGCGATCGCCTTCGTGTTCCAGGCGAAGGATCTCGAGCTGCTCGGGCTGGGCAAGCCCAACGCCGAGGCGGAGCGGCTGCGCGTGCTCAACGACTTCTGGATGACCTGGGAGATCGCCAGCGTGGCGCTGGTCGACATCGAGGTCTGGCACTGGATGTACGCGCACCCGAAGGCGACGCCGGCGCAGCTGCGCGAGGCGACGGTGGAGATCGCGAAGAAGATCTGGAACCAGTACTGCGCGCCGGTGCTGGGCGGGAAGGACACGCCGCTCCTCGGCATCTACTCGCACATGATCAGCTACCCGATGTACCTCTTCAATTACCCGCTCGGGCACCTGATCGCGTTCCAGATCGGGGAGCAGGTGAAGAAGACGGGGAAGAGTGCAAAGCCCCTGGGGGCGACGCCGTTGGGAGAGGTGATCGGCCCGGAGATCGAGCGCATGGCGAAGCAGGGCGCTGTGACCCCCGACGCGTGGATGGTCGGCGCGAGCGGCGAGCCGGTGTCGTCGGGGCCGCTGCTGCGCGCCACCGAAGCGGCGCTCAAGAAGTGACGGCGCGGCCGGCAGCGCTCAAGGCGATCATCACCTGGAAGGTGGCGCGCGCCGCGGTCTCGCTGCTCGGCGCGCTCGTCGCGTGGGTGCTGGTGGCGTCGGGCCAGACGTCTGCGCTGCAGGCGTGGGTTCAGGCGGTGCACGATCACGCCGCGAGCGCGCTGGCCCTGCGGGTGACGGCGCTGGTGCTCCCGGCGCTCGAGCCGAAGCACCTCGAGGTCGCGATCGGCGCGCTGGTGGTCGATGGGCTGTCGCTGCTCGTCGAGGGCTGGGGGCTGTGGCGCGGCGCGCGCTGGGCTCCGTGGCTGGTGGTGGGGCTCACCGCGCTCTTGATGCCGTTCGAGGTGCACGCGCTGGTGCAGCACCCGTCAGCGCCGCGCGTGCTGGTGCTGCTGGGCAACGCCGTCATCGTGTGGTGGCTCGTCCGCCACGCGCGGCGGCTCCGATGACCCCAGCTCGCGCGAGAGGAGTACGAGCACGCCTCCGAGGGTGCCTGCAGGGCCGACGACATGCACCGTGGCGCGCAACGCGTCGATGCGTGAGCCCCAGTCAACGAAGCGGGCGCTCAGCAACCAGACGAGGCTCCAGCCGAAGCTGACGGTCGTCCAACCCAACAGACGCGCAGTGCGAGTCGGCGCGCGCGCGATCAGCGGCAACAGCGACAGCGCGAGGCCAGACTGCATCACCCAGAAGGGAAAGCGCTGGAGCACCTTCGCGACGATCTGTGGGGCAGGGAAGCCGAGGGCCGGCTCGCTCAGCGCGAGCACGACCGAGCCGATCACCACCTGCAACGTCGATGCGACCGCAAGCACGAGCCCGATCCGCCAGCCTCGAGGGCGCTCGAGGAGCGCGACCGCACCAACCGCCCACACCACGAAGGAGGGCTCGAGCGTCACCAGGTCGGGCACGAGGTAGGGCAGCACGTCCTGGGAAGGACTGATCCACGACACGAGCCGTGGCACGAGCAGCGTGATGATCTTGGCGCCGATCATGAGGCTCGCGATCCTCAGCGCCCAGATGCGCTGACGCTGAGCGACCGGCGCTGCGAGGGCGGGAGTCCACGCCAACGTCCACACGAGCGCGGCGAAGATCGCCCAGTACGCCGCAGTGAGACCTTCCCAGACTGTGGAGGCGTCGTGGCACGTGTCCTTCAAGAAGACGGTCTGGCCGAGCCACCAATCACCGAACGCCCTGACCTCGAAGAGGAGGACTCCGCAGGCCGCGCCGGCGATCAGCACCAACCACAACCTGCGCTCGACTTCCGCTTTCATCGTTCCTCCAGGGACCTCACGAACGGACCGTATCGGCGCGTTCACGGCGCCCTTCTGCCTGAACTCGTTGAACGCCTGCTGGACCTCGGCGTCGACCAGGCCAACGACGGCATCGCCAGACCAGAGCACCGAGTCGAGCTTCGGAGTGGCGACGGTGGTGCGTGCTTCGCCTGGCTCCGAGGCGGACTGTTTCGCGTCGATGCGGAAGATGTCGGCCCGAGCCCCGCAGACTGCGCGACCGACGATCTCAAGGGCCTCCAGCGGGGACGGCCGGACCGGGCTCGAGACCGTGCTGTTGTTCACGACGAAGAGCTCATCGCTGGTGGTGACGACGGCGACGACGTGCGCCTGCGTCGACGCGTAGGAGACCGAGAGCGGCCCGTTGCGGCTCTCGAGCCCGCCGAGGATCCTCTCGGTGAGGTAGGCGAAGCCCTCACAGTCGACGATCTTTCGACCCGCCCCGTCGACGGGCTGCCCCTCGAAGAGCGCCTCGAGTCGTGCAGCCCGCTGATCCATCGGAATCGAGTCGGTCCACTCGACGCCAGCGCTCCCGCCCGGATGCGCCCACGCCGCGCGAAGGTACTCGCTGAACTCGGCCGCGACTTCCTTCGTGCTGTGCGTCCGGGCGAACCGGTCGAAGTACTCGCGGGCCGTGGCCGGGTCGTGCAGGTCGACCGGGGTCGAGAGCGCTGCGCGCATGCGAGACGCCACTTCCACCTGGCGGAGGCGGACGTCCGCGACCGTCTCCATTCGAGCCTCGAAGCGCTCGGTGTCGACGAAGGTCCGGTTCCCCTGCGGAGTGGTCAGCGGGAGGTACTGGGTGCGCGGGTCGAAGCGAACCGTGTCCGCCGCTTCGCGCATGAGACGACGGGGCACCTGCGCGAGCGGGGGGCGGCCGAGCTCCGCGAAGAGCATCGATGCTTCCTCGAAATGCCCGGCCCGCTGCAGTGCCGTCGCCTTTCCCTCGAGGAGTGCCGCGGCCAGCAGCGGTCTCCCGTCCGCGATGAGCGACCGGGCCTGTTCGAGCGTCGGCTGCGTGAGGGCCTCGGCGAGCGGCCTGCTCGTGACGAAGGGGAGCATCGACGCGGGCACGGCCTCACAGGTCGTCGCAGGCTCGGGCACCGCGCCTCCGGGGTGGCACTCGACGACGTCGGTAGGCGCGACCTTCTCGGGCTCATTCGACTGCGATGGCTCAGGCATCGCGCAGAGGGCGCGCGAACTCGACTCGATTCGTGGGCTGGACATGCGCGGCACGAAGAACAAGCGCTGTGCCGCGAGGCGACGTGCGACTTCGGCAGGTTCCGGGCGAGCGCAGTCCGGCGCTCATCAACGAGCCAGCGACTACAGACCGTCGATCGTCGCGCAGCCCGACGGCTGGCCGCTCACCGTGCCGCCGAGCCAGCTCTCGGCGTAGTACGTCACGGTGAAGCTCTTCCCCCAGCACTCGGTGACGTTGAAGCCGGTGTACGTGCCCTTGCGCACCGTGCCGAGCGCGCGGCCCTCGCCGGTCGGGAGCCACGCGGAGTTGATCTCCAGCTCCTGCACGTTGGGATCGCTCGAGGTGTAGACGAAGCGCATCGCGCCCGAGCCGTCCTGCTGCTGGCGCGCGGTGTAGCCCGCCGACGAGAGGCCGCTGGTGCTGCCGGGCTTGAAGGTGAAGAGCATCTCCGCGCGCCGCGGGAACAGGTCGGTGACGTAGCCGAGGGTGAGCTCGTCGAGCTGCGCGAGCTCGGGCGTCACCTTCACCACGTCGCGGAAGTCCTTCACGTGCACCACGATCGAGCCGCGGCCCCGGCGCGCGGTGTCGGTCGCCGCGAAGTTGCCGTCGAGCACGTGGAGGAACTCGCCGCCCTTCGCGCGCGACTCGACGCTCCACTCGAAGTTGGTCTCGTCGACCTTGCGGATCACCACCTGGATCTCGCGGCCCGGGTTGTTGTCATCGTTGAAGGGCCCCCACGTCCGCGAGTCGGCGGTGCGGCTCGTCGGCGGGATCGCCCGCACCTGATCGACCAGCCCCAGCAGCATGTCGAGCAGCCCGTTGAAGTCGCTCGCCGCCTTTTTGGTCAGCCCCCACACGTTCGACGGATCGCCCACCATCAGCCCGTCCTGCCGCGTGCTGACGCCGGTGAGCGGAGACGACGCCGCGTTCGACGGCAGCTGCGACTTGAGATCCGCCGAGCGGGGGAGGGCGTTCTGGTACGCGAGATCGGCGTTCGACCAGTTCCCGCCGCAGCCGGTGAGCACCAACACGAGGGTGGGGATCAGAGCTCGCATGGGTCAGTCCTTGAACTCCCAGTCCAGCAGGAGTCCGAGATCGGCGGAACCCAGGCTCCGGGTCTCGTCGACGTTGTAGAGGAGGTAGTGCACGCGGGCGCGCGCGATGATCGACACGTTCTGCGTCAGGCGCACCTTGAGGCCGCCGGCCACGCCGGGCGTGAAGGTCGAGTAGCTCTGCCCCGCGAGCGCGGTGTCGGTGAACTCGCGCGAGTACAGGTTGAAGCTCAGGTGCACCCCGACGAAGGGGATCCACCGCGCGTCCTGGAACCACTCGTAGAAGAGCGCGCCGCCGAAGGTGAGCAGCGAGTACTTGTAGGCGAGGGCCCCGAGCAGCGGGCCGCCCACCGTGCCGCTCGTCCAGCCGTAGTACCCGTCGATGGCGAGGGCGAAGCCGCGGCCGAAGAAGTTGTGCAACGTCGCCTCGGCCCCGACGAGCGGCGCCGACGGGAAGTAGCCGCCGGCGCTCGTCGGGCGATCGAAGACCGCCTGGTAGTTGCCCGAGGCGGACAGGCTCCAGTGGCGCGAGAAGGTCGAGGTGACGCCGGTGCCCTTCACCGGGTCGTCGGAGAACTTCGCGTTCTGCAGCAGCGACTCATCGAGCGTCGTGAGCTGGCCGGCGACGATCTCCACCGTGCCGATGCGGAGCCGATCGGCCAGCCGCCGCTTGATGGTGTACTTGCCGGGCGCCAGCGCGATCAGCCGCTCGCCCTCGGCCTTGACGGTCTCGGCCACCACCACGCCGCGCGGGTCGACGATGAAGTACGCGCCTACCGGCGCGCTCGGAGGCAGCCGCAGCCCCTCGCGCCGCTCCGCCACGTCGGTGAGCACCAGGTCTCCGTTGCCCGCGAGATCGAAGCTGAACGTCGGGTGCTGCGGCCCGGCGGCGCTGTCGGCGGTGCTGGCGAGCGTGCGCTCGTAGGCCCACGCGTACGCCTCGCTCAGCGTCACGCGGCCGTCGCCCTGCGCGTCGGCGCTCCCCAGGAGCCCGGTGGCGAGGTGGTACGAGAAGTAGCTCGCGCCGATCAGATCCGACTCCTGGGAGTCCTCGTCGCTGGCGGACGAGGTGAGGATCACCAGGCCCTTCGCCTGCCGCGTCGCGTCCGTCTCGACCTCGAAGGCCGGAGCCCGCCGCACGCCCTTGGTGCGCGTCACCGTCCCCGAGCGGCACGCGTCGAGGAACGCCACGCGCATGTCGGCCGGGCCCGAGGCGAGGCGCTGCTTCACGGACTCGAGCGGCAGCTTCGTCGAGCCGAGGCGGAGCGCGCCGTCCTTCGCGTGCCCCGAGTAGTAGAAGAAGAGCGTGGTGCGCTCGCCGCGCGCCTGCGCGTCGCGGATGCGTCGCTCGAGCTCGCCCAGCGCGATCGTCACGTCGTCGGCCTTCTCGTCGAGCAGCAGCATCGCGTCGTCGCTCTTCACGCCGCCCAGCCGCACGAAGACGTCGTGCATGCGCCGCGCGTCGTCCTGCGCGTAGAGGAGCGCCTTCGTGCCTTCGCCGCCCTCGTTCTGGCCGACGAAGAGGCCGAAGCGGCGCGCGGGGCCGTCGGCGAGCGCGATGGACGCGCAGAGGCCCCCGAGCAGCAGGAGCCCGCGGAGAACTGCCTCTGTGCGTCGGTCGATCACGGCTTGAGGAAGGTGCGGTGTACCTGAACTCCCGTCACTTCGAGCGGATTGAGTTGATCGAGCCCGCCAGCCTTGAAGCGCGCGCGGAGCTGCTCGGCGAGGGGCGCCTCCGCCAGCGGCGTGTCGGACAGCAACACCACCACGTGCTCCCGGCCCGCGCCGGTGAACTCCACCGAGTCGGGCAGCCAGGTGTGCCCCGTCCCCTCGAGCGCCTCGGAGTACACCGTCGAGACCTGGCCCTGCTCGTCGACGCTGAGCGCGAGCACGTACCGATGACCGCTGACGCCGATGCGCAGGCGCTCACCGCGCGCGAGCTGCTCGACGGGCGCGGCGTTGCGCTGGCCGTTCGCCCCGGCCACCACGAAGTCGACCGCCTCACCGCCCTTCACCCGCGACTCCGGGAGATCGCGCTGGAGCACGAGCTGCGCGCCGACGAGCGCCACCACCACCGCCGCGAGGCCCATCGCGAAGCGCAGGTTCGCCACCACCGGCTTGCCCCGCTGCTGCAGGCGCGCCGCCTTCTCGACACCGGCGGCGAAGCGCTCGAAGGGGATCTCTGCCTGGAAGGCCTCGTGCTCACGCATGAGCCGCTGGAGCGTGTCGGTGCACTCCGCGCAGGTGCGGACGTGCGCGGCGACGTCTTCACCGACGTCTTCTTCTGCGAGCAGACGGCGCAGCTTCAGTTCGCCCGGGTGCGTCATGGTGCTTCTCCCAGCTCGGCGCCGGTCGCGTCGGCGAAGGTGCGCAGCCGCTTGCGGATGGTGGGCACGGAGCGATCGAGGAGCGCGGCGACTTCCTCGAGCGTGAGATCGTCGACCCAGTAGTGGATCACGGCCTGCTGGGTCTCGAGATCGAACTTCGCGAGGCTCTTGCGCACGAGATCGCGCGCCTCGAGCGAGGAGCTGCCCCCGTGGCCCTCACCGCGCACCACCTGCATCGTCGCGTAGTCGTCGCGCCACGCCGCGCCCGCGCTCCGGATCACGTTGAGGCAGTGGTGCGTGGCGATCTTCATCAGCCAGGTGAGGGGAGAGGCCTCGTTGCGGAACGACGCCTCGTGGATCAGCGCGCGGGCGAAGACGTCCTGCATCGCGTCCTCCGCCTGCGCCGCGTCCTTCAGGAGGTACCGGCAGCGCCCGAAGACCGCGCTGCCGTGCTTCACGTACAACGCCTGCAGCCACGCGCGGCCGGTGAGCTTTCCTCCGTCGATGAGCTGGAGCGCGGGGCGCATTCGGCGTGTTCTACGTCAAGGCGCGAACGTCGCGTATTGCGCAGAGGTGAAGGCGCACCGGGCCTCGGTGCCGTAGTCGAGCGCCGCCGCGTACGAGGCGTGCTGGTAACGGCTGAGGAAGTCGGCGTCCCAGCACTCGCTGATCGTCACCGCGCTCTGGAGATCGCCGCCCGAGCCCTCGACGTCGCTGCGGCCCGCGCCCGTCTCGAGCCAGCGGCTGCGCACCTTGCCGTGCTCGAGCGCGCCGCCGGCGACGAAGTCCTTGTCGAGCTCGAAGTCGAGCGTGCCGCCCTGGCCCGGCGTCGCGGCGTAGCGGTAGCGCGCGTTCACCAGCTGGGCGCCGTCCTTCACGTTGGTGAAGTCCGCGTCGATGTGCGTCGGGTCGCTGAGCGAGGGCCGCGCGTAGGTGACCGCCACCGTGCCGACGTTGCCGTCGTTCTCGGGGAGCGCGTGCGCCTGATCGAAGTCGATGAGGAAGCTGCCGCTGCCGGTAGTGGGGCCGAGCGCGACGTGCGTGCCCGAGAGCACCACGCGGAACGCGCTGTCAGGCTCGCTCTTGCCGCGCCCCTGGAGCACGTAGTCCCAGGTGTTCGCCGCGGTGCGGGTGACGGTCAGCATCCACGTGTTGGGCGAGAGCGGCTCGGTGTGCGGGCCCCAGCGCGCGGAGTCGTTCGTCACCGACGTCGCCGGGTACTGCGTGATGCGGTGCACGAGGTTCAACACCGCGCCCGTGCCGCCGTTGACCAGCACCGTCACGCCGCGGGTGAAGCGGTAGAAGTCCGAGGTCTGGCCCTCGAGGCCGTCGCGCCGCGTGCCCTCGCCGGTGAGCGCGCTGCCGGTGCCCGGCGCCTTCATCTCCACGTCCTTCGCCTGGGGAATCCCGCCGCGGAAGGCGTCTGCCTTGTCGTTGCCGCACGCCGCCAGCGTCACCACGAAAGCACTCAGGAACAGGCCTCTCATCGTCGTGTCCTCCCTGGACTTGCCGCGTTTTGAGACATGGACACGGCGGCCCGCGAAAACGGAAAAACCGCAGCGAAACAGGCGTGGTAGGCAGCGCGCCATGAACCGCGCCCTCGTCCTCTCGTCCCTCTGCTTCTTCGCTGGCTGCACCCTCACGCAGCGCCGCGACACCGAGAAGGTGATCGCCCAGACGCTGATCTCCGACGACCAGGAGTTCCAGCTCGGCCTCCAGGTCCACGAGCAGCTCAAGAAGGACAACACGAAGTTCCTCGAGAACCCGACGGTCGAGATCTACGTCGAGTCGCTCGCGCGCAAGCTCATCGGCCAGGCCGACAAGGAGCGCAAGCTCGAGTGGAAGTGGTTCGTCATCGACGAGCCGAACACCATCAACGCCTTCGCCACGCCGGGCGGCCGCATCTACGTCTACACCGGGCTGCTCCTCGCGGCGGAGAACGAGGCCGAGGTGATCGGCGTGCTCGGCCATGAGATCGGCCACGTCGTGGGCCGCCACTCGGCGCGCCAGCTCGTCGCCTCGAAGGGCCTCGAGACGGTGGTCAACATGGCGCTCGGCAAGGAGCCCAACGAGATCGTCGCGCTCGCCTCGGGCCTCGCCGGCAAGACCGCGCAGCTCGCCTACGGCCGTGACATGGAGCTCGAGGCCGACCAGTACGGCGCGCGCTACGCGTCGGGCGCCGGGTACGATCCCCGCGGGCTGGCCACCTTCTTCGACAAGCTCAAGGCGAAGTACGGCGACACCGGCCCGGTGATGACGTTCTTCTCCACGCACCCGGCCAACAGCGATCGCATCAACCAGGTCACCCAGCTCATCGCCGCGGAGAACCTCCAGGGCGCCGAGCTGGGCGTCGCGTCGCTCAAGCAGGTGCAGGCCGCCCTCGGCAAGAAGTGAGGTCGTCAGTGACTTGGGGCCCGCATCGGCCTAGAACGCCTCACCTTTTCTGAGGAGCTCATGAAGCGATACTTCGGGATCATCGTCGCCGTGGTCGGAGTGTGCGCCGGCATCGTCTGGGCCATGCGCAAGTGGGACACCAAGACTGCCGAGTCGAACCGCGAGCTGAACGCGGCCCGCATTCGCGCGGAGTACCTCGAGCGCGCGGCGTGGCTCCGCAACGTGCCCGATCAGAAGGCGTACACCGACGAGAACCAGACCTTCATGCGCTGGTACTTCAAGGAGGTCACCGAGCACCTCAACAAGCACGGTGGCAACCGCGACTTCGACGACTACCTCAAGGAGCTCGAGACGCGCTCCGCGAAGAGCAAGGACGACGACGGCGGGAAGATCGAGCAGAAGAAGGCCCGCTACGAGTACGCGCGCAAGGTCTTCGACTCGTTCAAGAAGGCCGACTACGCGCCGTGGTGGACCGCGACCGACAAGGGCATCCGCCTCGACATCGTGTCGGCCGACACGATCCGCGTGGGCGTCGACGACAAGATCCACATGCCGGTCGTGGTGTGGGGCCTGCCGCGTGACAGCCGCACCGACGATCGCGGCGTGACGCGCACCACCGTCAACGCGAGCTTCCGCTTCAACTGGAAGCTCTTCGACGAGAAGCAGAAGCTGATCGCCGAGATCCCCGGCGAGGGCGGCCCCGACAGCCGCGACGACGTGCCCGACCGCGTCGTGAAGTTCTTCCCGCCGATGGTGGTGATCGGCCACTACGACATCGACAAGCTCCCGGCCGAGACGAAGACCGCGGAGATCGAGTGGACGATCAGCGCCCGCTCGCCGACCGGCGGCGACATCAACGCCTCGTACAAGTGGCAGGGCGAGGTGCCCGCCGCGTGGAAGCTCGGCCCCGGCGAGGGCTGGAAGGGCGCGCAGGAGTCGGTGCGCCCCGAAGAGGAGATCGACCCGAACGCCGGGAAGAAGAAGAAGTAACGGAGCGAAGGGGCGATGCGGTCCTGCGCATCGCTTCTTCAGTCGTGGAACCCGACGACCTGCCACGCTGCGCCGGCCTGGCGCAGCAGCAGCACCGTCGCGTGGCCTGACAGGTTCCCCACCGCGAGGTACGTGTTCGACGCGCGGAGGTTCCATCCGTTGAGCCGCGCCGGCGGCTTGCCGTACTTCTTCTCCATGTCGGCCGCGGTGAGCACCTCGATCGAGTAGAGCTTGAGCAGGTCGGCGCGACGCGAGCGCAGCGCCTTGCCGAGGTGGGCGCGGAGCTCCTCGGGGCGATCGAAGCGCCGGGCCTCCGCGAAGAACGGGTAACCCGCGCGGAGCATCAGCCGGTTGGTGTCACCGGCGACGAGGTCGGTGAAGAAGCCGCGCGCGACGACCTCGATCTGCTGCTCGATCGGCAGCGAGATGTACTTCTCGAGATCGATGTCGTCGGTCGGGAGCACCGGGTTGGTCTCCACGCCGCCGAACGCCTTCTGCAGATCCTGCAGCGCCTTGACGCGCTCCTCGGGCGTCATGGTCTTGATCTTCTGCAGCGTGCGGATCACCTCGTCGGTGCCTTTGGGGCGCGCAGGCCCGGCCGCGGCGGCGGGCGCCATCGTCTCTCCGCCTCCTTCGGTCGGAGCGGGGACCGTCGCCGCTGGAGCTTCGGGTGCGGCAGCGGGCTCGGCGGGATCCTGTGCGAGCGCGAGGCAGAGGGCGAACGTGGCGGCGTCGATCACGCCCGCCTTCTACCACGCAGGTTTCAGACGGCGATCGTCGAGGCGGCCCGCGGGAGCCGGTGGCGGCTCCAGGTGAGGTGGGCCACCGAGACGAGCAGGCCGATCGCCAGGCACCCGAGCCACAGCGCGCGGTGGCCGATGACGGGGATGAGCGACGAGCCGAGCAGCGGCGCGGCCATCGAGGCGGCGCTCCAGGTGATGGTGAACGCGCCCTGGTACCGGCCGCGGAGGTGCGGCGGCGAGAGCTCGGCGACGATCGAGGCGTTCACCGGCGCGAAGAGGATCTCCCCCAGCGTCCACACCGCGACGGTCAGCACGTACGCCGGCAGCGAGGCGGCCAGCGCCGTCAACCCGAAGCCGATCCCGGTGAGCGCGGCGGCGATCGCCAGAATGCGCGGGAAGGGCACGCCGCTCACCCAACGCGTCACCAGCGGCTGAAACAGCACGATCAGCACCCCGTTGGTGGCCATGCTCCAGCCGAACTCCTCGGTGGTGAAGCCCTTCGACTTCATGTCGTCGGGGAGCGCCGAGAGGTGCTGGAAGAAGAGCAGGGCGACGAGGAAGTTGAGCAGGAGGAATGGCGCGTAGCGGCGGTCGACGAAGGGCGTCAGCAGGTGCCCCGGTGCGTGCGCGTGGCTCGTCGGCGCCGGCCGCGTCTCGGGGATCGCCCGCCACACGATCAGCGCGAGGACGAAGGTGGTCGCGGCGTCGGCGAGGAAGAGCGCGCTGAAGTTGCGGTTGGCCATGTAGCCGCCGATCACCGACGCGAGCGCGAAGCCGAGGTTGATCGCCCAGTACTGCATGCCGAACGCCTTCATGCGGTGCTGCGGCGGCACCAGATCGGCCAGCAGCGCCTGCGAGGCCGGGCGGAACGCGTCGGACGTGGCTCCGGTGAGCAGCGTGGCGATGGCCAGCTGCCACAGCTCGGTGGCCACCCCGAGCACGAGGAGGAAGGAGGCGCCGATCACCAGCGAGCCGAGCATGGTGGCGCGGCGGCCGAGGCGATCGGCGAGCACGCCGCCCGCGAGGCTCCCGAGGAGCGAGCCGAGGCCGTAGAGCGAGGTGATCGCCCCGGCGACCGGCAGCGCGATGCCGCGCACCTGCGTCAGGTACACGAAGAGCAGCGGCATCACGAAGGCGCCGGCCTTGGTGATGAAGGTCCCGATGAGGAGCGCCCAGTAGGGGCGGGGAAGACCTTCGGTCAGCTGGGAGAGTCGACTCGTCCCCGTCACGGTGGCGGCGGTCATGCCGTGGTGACGCAGCGCACACAAGCCATCTGACCAGCACAGAAGTCGACGCGAGTCGGTGATACTGACGTGCCGATGTCGGAGATCCGGACACTGCTCGCCAACGCCCAGGCCGCCGAGCTGCGCGGCGAGAAGCCCGAGGCCGCGCGGCTCCTCCGTGAGGCCGCGAGCTGGTACCGCGATCGCCAGCAGCTCCGCCGCGCGGCCCAGATGCTGCGCCAGGCGCGCCGCGTCGAAGGCATCGAGGAGGAGCCGGACGCCGTCTTCGGGTTCGGCGCCGAGTTCGAAGGCGACGCCGTGCCGCCGCCCGAGCCCCTGCCCGAGGTCGCGCAGCCGACGCCGACCCGGCAGCTCGTCGAGCAGCGCGGCCCCCAGCTCGCCGATCCCGCGGTCGACGCGTGGTGCTCGTTCTGCTGCCGCCCGAAGGCGGAGGTCGGCCCGCTGGTGGCGGGGCCCGCCGGCGCCTTCGTGTGCCAGGGGTGCACCGAGCGCTCGACCTCGCTGCTCCCCGGCGCGCGGCCGACGGCGCCCTCGCTCGCCCAGGAGCTCCGCGCGCTCCTCCATGAGCTCCCCGCCCAGCGGCGCGCGCGGGAGCGCTTCCTGCGGCTGCGCGCGCGGCTCTCGCTGGTGATCGGCCCGCCCGGCTCGGGAAAGAGCGCCTGGCTGGCGACGCTCCGCGGCCCCGACGTGCGCCACCTCGAGCTCGAGGACCGGCTCTCGACGTCGGACGAGCGCGA
Organism: Myxococcota bacterium; assembly: GCA_049322495.1. Lineage (GTDB taxonomy): Bacteria > Myxococcota > Myxococcia > Myxococcales > Myxococcaceae > Archangium_A. Next base: position 51,547 of record JBMORD010000129.1, read on the forward strand.
GCTGCTGGCGTGGCTCGAGGCGCCGGCGCGCTCGGCGTTCCTCGTGGTGCGCGCCGAGGTGCCCACGCCGGCGCTGGTGCTCCAGGGCGAACACGGGCCGGAGCCGATCCACGACACCGCGACGCTCGCCGACGCGGTGCCTCAGGTCTCGCCGGCGCTCCTCGCGCGGGTCGACGCGGTGCACGCCTTCGAGGCCCCCGAAGCATCGGCGCTCCACGGCCTGGGGCGAGCGGTCGCGGCGGCGCGCGGGCTGGTGCTCCCCGACGCGGCCCTCGAGCACCTGGTGGCGCTCTCCCTCCGCGCCGGACGAGGTGCGCACGAGCTGGTGACGTTGCTCGCGCGCATCCCGCCGGGTACCTACGGGGTGTGAATCCTCCCGTTCAGTGGTTCCGCCTCGGGCGCGTGGAGTACGCCGACGGGCTCGAGCTCCAGCGCCAGTTCCAGGAGGCGCGCCGCGAGAACCTCGTCCCCGACACGCTGCTGCTCCTCGAGCACTCGCCGGTGCTGACGCTCGGCCGCGCTGCGCACCAGACGAACATCATCGCCCCGAAGCAGCAGCTCGACGCGCTCGGCGTCGACACCTTCGAGACTGATCGTGGCGGCGACGTCACGTACCACGGCCCGGGACAGATCGTCGGCTACCCGCTGCTCCACCTCGGCCCCGGCCGGCAGGACGTGCGCAGGTACGTGCGCGCGATCGAGGAGCTCATCATCCGCACCGTCGCCGACTGGGGCATCACCGCGACGCGCATCGAGAAGTGGCCCGGGGTGTGGGTCGAGCAGAGCCGTCGCGGCGGGCCGCGGAAGATCGCCGCCCTCGGGGTGCACCTCTCGCGCTGGTACACGAAGCACGGCTTCGCGCTCAACGTGCAGCCCGAGCTGTCGCACTTCCAGCTGATCGTCCCCTGCGGCATCCGCGAGGCTGGCGTCACCTCGATGCGCGAGGAGCTCGGCCGCGAGCTCCCTCTCGCCGAGGTCGAGGAGCGGCTCGGGCACCACTTCCGAGAGGTCTTCGAGTGCGACGTGGCCGCCGGGCCTGAGCCCGCGCGGAGCATCTCGGTCTCCGTCCGGCGCGACGACGGACGGGTCCTGCTGCTCCAGCGCACCGAAGCGCGCGGGGGCTTCTGGCAGCCGGTGACGGGCAGGGTGGAGGCCGGGGAGACGCCCCAGCAGGCCGCGGTGCGCGAGCTGCGCGAGGAGACCGGCCTCGAGGTGGCGGTGCAGCCGCTCGGCTACGAGCACGTCTTCGCCTTCGGGTCGCCGGAGACGCCGCAGGTGCCCCGGCTGTTCCGCGAGACGGCCTTCGTGGCCAGGACGAGCACGGCGGAGATCCGGCTCGATCGTTCCGAGCATCAGGCCTTCGAGTGGGTCTCGACCGCCGACGCGCTCGCGAAGGTGCCGTTCGCCGGGCTGGCGAAGGCGCTCAAGCTCACAGCTTGAGGACGAGGCCTTCCTTCGCGGCGACGGTCGCCTTCCGCGCCTTCTTGACGACCTTCATCAGGGCGTCGAGCGCTTCGTCGGTGCGCGTGGGGTCGTGGTGGAACAGCACCAGCGTGCCCACCCGCGCCTCGTCGGCGAGCTTGATCGCGTTCTGCCAGGTGGAGTGGCCCCAGCCGATCTTCGGGCTCCCGTTGCGGCCGAGGTACTCGTCTTCGGTGTACATCGCGTCGTAGATGAGCACGTCGGTGCCGCGGCTGAACTCGATGAGCTGCGCGTCGCGATCGCCGTGCTCGGTGTCGGTGGCGTAGACGACGCTCCGGCCGCGGTAGTCGACGCGGTAGGCGAGGTTGCCGCCCGGGTGGTTGGCCTCGATGGCGCTCACCGTCGCGCCGCCGAGCTTGAGCCGATCGCCGGCCTCGAAGCCCTGGTAGTCGCACTGCGCGCGGAAGACCATCTCGACCGTGACCGGGAAGAAGGGCTGCTGCATGTGCCCCGCGACCACGTCCTTCACCGAGCGGCCGTTGCGCGTCGGCCCGCGGATGTTGAAGCGGCTGCGGGGATCGAAGATCGGCCCGAAGAAGGGCAGGCCCTGCAGGTGATCGTAGTGGTAGTGCGAGATGAAGACGTCGGCCTCGAGCGGGCCCTGCGCCGCCGCGCCGAGCTCCCGAACGCCGGTGCCGAGATCGAAGATGAAGAGCTGCTGCCCGGCGCGCACCTCGACGCACGGCGTGTTGCCGCCGTAGCGCGCGGTCTCGGGGCCGGGCGAGGGGATCGACCCCCGCACGCCCCAGAAGCGCACGGAGAGCCCGGCCGCCGCTCGCTTGCTCGACTCAGCCCGTCTGGGCTTCCGACTCTTCCTCGTTGAGGAACTCAATCAGGTGTCCCGACCGATCCCGCTTCGTCTTGAGGTAGTCGACGTTAAGCGGGTTGGTGTGCGTCCGCGACGGAATTCGCCGCCGCACCGGAATGCCCTCGTCGACGAGGCCGGCGATCTTGAGCGGGTTGTTGGTGATCAGATCGGCGCTCTCGACCCCGAGGCTCTTGAGCATCTCGCCCGCCACGTCGTAGCGGCGGAGATCGTCGGGGAAGCCGAGGTGCATGTTCGCCTCGACCGTGTCCATGCCCTTCTCCTGCTGGAGCGCGTAGGCGCGGATCTTGTTGCCGAGGCCGATGCCGCGGCCCTCCTGGCGCAGGTAGAGCAGCACGCCCGCGTTCTGCTGGGCCATGAAGTCGAGCGCGCGATCGAGCTGCGCGCGGCAGTCGCAGCGCAGGCTGCCGAAGACCTCGCTCGTCAGGCACTCGGAGTGGATGCGCACCGGCACGCCCTGCTTGCCCTGGACGTCACCGCGCACCATCGCGACGTGCTCCTTTCCGTCGCGGCGATCGCGGAACACGACGATGCGGAACAGCCCGCGCTCGGTCGGCAGATCAGACTCGGAGTACCGCTCGAGGAAGTGGGTGGGCTTCTTCGTCGGCAGCAGCATGGTGTGGTCAGTCATCCGTTCTCCTCGAAGCCGTCAGATGCCCGACCCCGCGACGCGTTTCCACTCGTTGATCAAAAGTTCCACGAAAGTGGGAACAGGCTGATCTCGCTCCCTTTGTTCACCGCTCCGCTGTCCTGAGGCAAGTCGATCAGGCAGGTGGCACCCGAGGCCGACGAGAGCGCGCCGGAGCTCTGTGAAGCGAGCGGCGTCGCCCAGATCGCCCCATCGCGCACCTCGGTCGTGGCGCGCACGAAGAGGCGGAGGCCGGGCTGCTTGGGAAGGTCCACCGCGGCGCGCCCGGGCAGTGACACCGGGAGCGCGGGCAGCCCCTGGAGCACGCGCAGGGCAGGGCGCACGTACAGCTCGAAGGTCACCATCGCCGAGACCGGGTTGCCGGGCAGGCCGAACACGAAGGTCGAGCCGCGCCGGCCGAACGCGAGCGGCTTGCCGGGCTTCATCGCCACCTTCCAGAAGTCGATGTCGACGCCGAGCGCCACCAGCGCCTCGCGCGTGAAGTCCTTCTCGCCCACCGAGGCGCCGGCGATGGTGATCAGCACGTCGGCCTCGAGGCCCCGCGCGAAGTGCGCCTGCATCGACTCCAGCGAGTCCGCCGCGCGCCCGGTGTACGTCACCACGCCGCCCGCGCGCCGCACGCCCGCGGCGATCACCGGCGAGTTGGAGTCGACGATCTTCCCGTCCTCGAGGCGGCCCACGTCGCACAGCTCGTCGCCGCTGGAGATCACCGCCACCTTCGGGCGACGGCGCACGGGCACGCGCTCGAGGCCCTGGCCCCAGAGCGCGCCCGCATCGGCGAGGGACAGCTCGCGGCCGGCGGGGAAGAGCCGCTCGCCCTCGCGCAGATCCTCCCCGCGGCGGCGCACGTTCGCGCCGGCCTTCACCGCCTCGAGGAGCTCCACGAAGCCGTCGCCCACCACGCGCGTCTTCTCCTGCATCACCACCGCGTCGGCCCCCGGCGGCATCGGCGCGCCGGTCATGATCCGCGCGCAGGTCGCCGGCAGCACCGGCTCGGTCGGGCGATCGCCCGCGAAGATCTTCTGGCTCACCTTGAGCGTCGTCGGCGGCGAGGCGAGGTCCGCGCTGCGCACCGCGTAGCCGTCCATCGCCGAGTTGTCCCAGGGCGGCAGCGTGCGCGCGACGCGCAGCTCCTCGGCGAGCGCGCGCCCGAGCGCCTCGTCGATCGTCACCGTCTCGACCGCGAGCGGAGGGAGCGACCCGAGGATCCGCGCGCGCGCCTCATCGACCGTCAGCAGTGCCATGCCCCGCTCATGCCGATTTCAGGCGTGAAAACCAATAGGAATTGCAGGGATTTGGGTTGACGCGACCCTCGCCGATCGGCTATTGCGGCGCGTCCCTCAGGCCTCAAGGAGAGAGCGTTGGCCAAGACGAAGGCGAAACCCGCGGCCGCGAAGAAGGCAACGAAGTCGGCGCCGAAGAAGGTGGCCAAGGCTGCCCCCGCGAAGAAGGTGAAGGCTCCGAAGGCGGCTCCCAAGGCCGCGAAAACACAGGCAAAGCCGGCGAAGGCCGAGCCTGTCGCGAAGGGCAAGGCGGCTGCCGTTCCGGCCCCGGCGATCAGCGTCCCGCGACGCGCCGACGGGTGGCTCGGCCCGCTCCCCGACAAGGACGTTCCGCGCAACACCAAGCTCCCGTCCGACGGCACGCTGCTGACCAAGCGCGAGATGGAGCAGGCGCTCACCGTGGGCGAGCGCGGCGTCATCGGCGAGGGCTCGATGAAGGGCCGCCTGGTGCTCTACCAGGGCTTCCCGTACCTGGAGGTCATCGGCCGCGACAAGCGCGAGCTGTACTTCATCCTCCAGGGGCCCGATCAGGAAGTGCTGCCGGCCTACGTCGATCACAAGGTGTCGGTGCTCGGCCTGATCAAGCGGTTCCACAACTACGGCGGCTCCATCGACGTGCGGAAGTTCTCGGCGAAGAAGCCCGAGGAGGTCGCCGCGCCGGTGGAGGAGGTGCCGGAGGCCGCGAAGCTGCGCCTGCTCTCGCCCGGTGAGGTGACGACGGTCGGCAGCCCGGGCATGTCGGTGGGCCTCAAGGGCTTCGCCACGCTCCGCGGCCGGCTCGAGATGAACGCCGACGAGTACTACCTCGTGGTGTCGAACCCCGGCACGCGCCAGCAGGTCGCCTTCACGCTCGAGGGCAAGGCGGTCAAGGGCATCAAGAAGTTCATCGGTGAGATCGTCGTCGCCACCGGCGTCGTCGAGAAGACCACCGGCTGGGGCGGCCGCATCGAGTGCGAGAACTGCGAGCCGCGCGCCCCCGAGTTCCCGCCCGTCGCGCGCGAGAGCATCGAGGTGGTCGAGGTCGAGGCCTCGGGCACCGGCAACGATCGCACGGTCGAGGTGAAGCTCAACAACGGCCTGTCGGTGAAGCTGTCCGAGAAGCAGGGCCACGTGTGGGCCATCGAGCCGCAGACCGCCAAGCGCGTCAGCCTGCGCGAGGTGAACGTGCACCACCAGTCGTCTGGCTCGCCGATGCGCGAGTTCTTCTTCACGCCGCGCAACCCGGGCGTGCAGGAGATCGAGTTCTACCTCGGCAAGGTGCACAACCCGATGCAGGTCGCGCGCACCTTCAAGGTGATCGCCAACGTGAAGTCGCCGGAGGTGGTGTCGTGAGGATCGCACTCGTCGTCGCGGTGCTGGTGGCGGGCGCGGCCTTCGCGCAGGAGATCGGCACGGAGATCACCCCGGTCACGCCGAGCTCGGGCGTCAACCCGCAGCCGACCTCGTCCACCCCGGCCACCAGCTCGCAGCCCGAGCAGAAGAGCAGCGGCTACACGTACAAGCCGAAGGGCGCGAAGGAAGAGGCGAAGCCCACCTGGGAGGGCACCAGGCTCTCGGCGTCGAGCGGCGACTTCGGCGTGCGCGCCGGCTTCGGGGCCTCGGGGTCGATCTCGCTGCCCACCACCGCGCGTGGCTCGTCGGTGGCGGCGCCGTCGGTCGGCATCAGCTACCTCGCGACCGACGGCTTCAAGCTGCTGGTCGATCTCGGCGCGGGCTTCGCGATGGTGGGCAGCAACGTGCTGCTGGCGCTCAACGCGACGGTCGGCTTCGACTACCTGTTCCGCACGCCCGCCGACGCGCTCCGGCCCTTCTTCCACTTCGCCGGCTTCTTCAACATGGCCGGCAGCTCGAGCTTCGACATCGGCTTCGGCGCGCAGCTCGGCTTCGGCGCGGAGTACTTCTTCAACCCGGCCTTCTCGGTGAACGGGCGCCTGCTGCTCGCCGTGCCGATGGCCGTCTCCGGGGAGTTCACCCTGGGGATCTTCACGGTGACGCCGGGCGTCGGCGCCACCTGGTACTTCTGAAGCGCAGCCTCGAGTTCGCGGCGCCTGCGCGCCGCGTGTCAGAGCTCCTGGACCGGGCTCGTCAGTCCGGTCAGCCGGGCCAGCGTTCTTCGCGAGTGGCGAAGGCGCTGGCCCGTCGTCATATTCAGGCAACGAGCGCTCACGGCGGCCAACTCTCTGGCCCCGTTCGCAGTGCCTCGTCTCGCACCACCGGTGCGGAAGGAAGAACGGAACAACGTGGCAATTGAATCAGAACAGATCGTCCGGCTCGTGGAGACCGCGGGCCGGCTCGTCGGCTTGCAGGAGCTCCTGCGCGCGGGCGGCTTTCACCCCGGCGAGCAGACCATGCTCAAGCGGGTGCTCCGCGAGCTCGTGAAGCAGGGCCGGCTGATGCGCGACGGCAAGCGCTTCGGCCCGGCCGCGCCGACCGCCGAGAAGAAGCCTCAGCAGAAGTCGGGCCCCGCCTGGGGTGGCCGCAAGCCGGGCGAGGTGCGCGCCCAGGCGCAGGTGCGCGAGAAGGCGCGTCCGCCGGCCGGCAAGAAGCGGCAGGCCTCGCGCTTCGAGCCCGAGGAGCAGCCCGCCCGCCGCGCCCCGAAGGGCCCGCCGAAGACGCGGTCCACGCGCGGCAAGACGGTGACGGGCATCATCCACCACCACCGCGACGGCTTCGCCTTCGTGAAGCCCATCGTCGGGCAGGAGTCGGAGGATCTCTTCATTCCGCCCGAGGAGGCGCGGAAGGCCCTCGATCACGATCAGGTGGTGGTGGAGGTGGTGCCCGGCCGCGAGGGCCGCACCATGGGGCGCATCGTCGACGTCACCTCGCGCACCCGGCAGCTGATGGTGGGCACGTACTTCGAAGACGAGCGCCGCGCGTGGGTCGAGCCGCGCGAGCGGGAGCTCGGCCGTGTGCGCGTGCCGAAGACGCAGCTCGCGCGCCCCGGCGACGCGGTGAAGGTGCGGCTGGGGGTCGGCGACACGCTGCTCGAGCCCGGCAGCGGGCTGGTGGGCGAGGTCGCCGGCTCGCTCGGCTCGGAGTCGGATCACTCCGTCGAGGTGCTCTCGGTCGCCTTCTCGAAGGGCTTCCACGACGAGTTCCCGCCGGAGGTGATGGACGAGGCCGACGCGATCTCCATCGAGGTCAGCGAGAAGGAGGCGAAGGGCGAGCACCGCCGCGATCTCCGCAAGCTGCCGCTGATCACCATCGACGGTGAAGACGCGCGTGACTTCGACGACGCGGTGTTCTGCGAGGTGCACCCGCGCGGCTGGCGGCTGGTGGTCGCCATCGCCGACGTCTCGCACTACGTCCGCCAGGACACCGCGCTCGACGCCGAGGCGCTGCGGCGCGCGACGTCGGTGTACCTGCCGGGGCGCGTGCTCCCGATGCTGCCCGAGCGACTGTCGAACGGCATCTGCTCGCTCAAGCCCAACGTCGATCGGCTGTGCATGGTCGCCGACATGGTGATCGACCGGCACGGCGCGACGCTCGACTCGGAGATCTACCCGGCGGTGATGCGCAGCGCGGCGCGGTGCACGTACACCGAGGTGCACGACGTGCTGAACGGCAAGCACGTGCCCGGCCGCACCGAGCTCAAGGATCACTTCGAGCGCCTGTACGAGCTGTCGAAGACGCTCACCGTGATGCGCCTGGGGCGCGGGGCGATCGACTTCGATCTCCCCGAGCAGCGGGTCGAGCTGGGCGAGGACGGCCTGCCGCTGCGCCTCGTGCAGCGCATGCGCTGGGAGAGCCACCGGCTCGTCGAGGAGTGCATGCTGGCCGCCAACGAGGCCGTGGCGCGCTTCTTCCGCGAGCAGGAGCTGCCCACCGTCAACCGCTTCCACGGCAGCCCCGACGAGGATCGGCTCGACATGTTCCTCAAGCTCCTCGGGGCGTACGGGATCACCGTGCCGCCGGGCGAGTTCACCTCGAAGTCGCTCAACGCGGTGCTCAAGCAGCTCGAGGGCCACCCCGAGCAGCGCGCGCTCAACCAGCTCGCGCTCCGCTCGATGATGCAGGCGGTCTACTCGTCGCGGAACGCGGGCCACTACGGCCTGGGCGCCGACGACTACCTCCACTTCACCTCGCCCATCCGCCGCTACCCGGACCTCCTGGTCCACCGGCTCCTCAAGGAGCTGTGGAAGCGCGGCAAGAAGCGGCCGTCGCAGGATCAGCTCGAGGACGAGGAGGAGCGGCTCGAGGCGCTGGCGGTGCAGTGCTCCGAGCGCGAGCGCGCGGCGATGCAGGTCGAGCGGGAGGTGAACCAGCTCTACTCGTGCCTGCTGGTGAAGGATCGCCTCGGCGAGGAGCACGCGGGCACGGTGGCCGGCCTCACCGAGAACGGCTTCTACGTGCAGCTCGACGAGCTCCTCGTGGAGGGCTTCGTCAAGGGCGAGACGCTCTTCCCCGACTTCGAGTTCGATCAGTCGACGTACCGCATGACCTTCGGCAACGGCCTGGTGGTGAAGGTCGGGCAGAAGTGCCGCGCGCTGATCCTCTCGGTCAACATGGAGCGGAAGCAGATCGACTTCCAGGTGCAGGAGCTGGAGGGCGAGGCGGTCGAGAGCGAGCCCGTCGAGGAGCCGCGCTTCGAGGAGCGCCCCCGCCGCCGCTTCGGTGCCGAGCGCGGCGCGGACCGCGGCGGTGGCCAGTCGCGCTTCGGTGGCAAGAAGGGGCGGGGCGAGCGCCCGTACCGCTCACAGGACAAGGGCGGGCGGTTCGCGCCGAAGGGCCGCACGCAGCGCCCGGAGCAGCGCGCCGAGAGGCCCTCGCGGCGCGACTCGGCGTTCAGCAAGGGCCGCGGCCAGCGCGAGCAGCCCGAGCAGCGCGACCTCGGCACCACCAAGCGCTTCGGCCGCATGGAGCCGCGCAAGGAGCGCACCGATCCCCGCTTCGCGCGCTTCGAGAAGCGCGAGGACCAGCGCACGTCGCGACCGCAGGGCGCGCGCTTCTTCGAGGAGCGCAAGCGCCGCGAACAGCCGCCGCCCCAGCCGTGGCAGCAGAAGCGTGAAGAGGAGCGCGAAGAGACCGAGCCCGCCGCGCCGAAGCAGTTCGACGCGCGGGCGGTGCTCGATCGGCTGTGGCGCGAGCGTGGCGGGAAACGGAAGTAGGCGACGGTTCAGCCGCGCGCGCGCAGGGCGCTGACGATCATCCGCGAGGCCGGGCTGCGGTTCAGCGTGTAGAAGTGGATCCCGGGCACGCCGCGCGCGAGCAGCTCCGAGCACTGGAGCGTCGCGTGCGCCACGCCGAGCTGCATCACCGCCTGCGGGTCGTCCTTCACCTTCTCGAGCTCGAGCTGCAGGCGCATGGGCACCGTCGCGCCGCACATGCGCACGAAGCGCTGCACCTGGTCGTAGTTGGTGATCGGCATGATGCCGGGGACGATCGGGGCGTTGATCCCGATGCGCCGCGCCCGCTCGACGAAGTCGAAGTAGAACGCGTTGTCGAAGAAGAGCTGGGTGATGACGAAGTCGCCGCCCTCGTCGACCTTGGTCTTGAGGTTCTTGAGATCGGCCTCGCGCGAGGTCTCGAGGTGGCCCTCGGGGTAGCCCGCCACGCCGACCGAGAAGCCGAGATCGCGCTCGCGGATGTACGCCACCAGCTCGCTCGCGAACGAGAAGCCGCCCTCGACGGTGGTGAAGGCCGTCTCGCCCTTCGGCGGGTCACCGCGCAGCGCGAGCACGTTCTCGACGCGCGCGGCGGCGAGGCGCTCCAGCACGTGGCCCAGCTCCTCCTTCGTGTGGCCGACGCAGGTGAGGTGCGCCATGGCCTCGATGCCGGTGCGCTCCTTGATGTGCGTGACGAGCTCGATGGTGCGATCGCGTGTCGAGCCGCCGGCGCCGTAGGTCACCGACACGAAGCCCGGCTCGAGCGAGCGCAGGTCTTCTAGCGTCTCCCAGAGCTGCTTCTCGCCCTCGGGCGTCTTCGGGGGGAAGAACTCGAACGAGAAGCACGGCTTCGACGGGTTCAGGCGGGTTCGGATCTTCACGGCGGCCGTCTTCTCACGTTGAAGAAAGTGCGTCACTGGGTATGGTGCCCGCGGTTCTTTTCCTCAGAGGAAACACGATGCCGCGCTCCACTCCGCTCAACGCCGCCCACCGCAAGCTCGGGGGCCGCATGGTCGACTTCGCCGGTTGGGACATGCCCGTGCAGTACACGGGCGTCCTCCAGGAGCACGAGCTCGTGCGCACCGGCGTCGGCCTCTTCGACGTCAGCCACATGGGAGAGATCGAGTTCAAGGGCCCGGGCGCCCTCGAGGAGGCCAACCGCCTCATCACCAACGATCTCTCGAAGGCCACCGACGGCCAGGCGCTCTACGCGGGCCTGCTCAACGAGCGCGGCACCTTCGTCGACGACGTGGTCGCCTACCGCTTCTCGCCCGAGCACATCTTCATCTGCGTCAACGCGTCGAACGCCGACAAAGACTTCGCGTGGATGACGGAGAACGCGAAGAAGGTGAAGCCGGTCAACCGCAGCAACGACTACGCGCAGATCGCGGTGCAGGGCCCGAAGGCGTTCGGCCTCGTGCAGAAGCTGTGCGGCAAGCCGCTCGACGGCGTGGGCACCTACCGCTTCACCACCGGCGAGGTGGCGGGCGTGCCGTGCATCATCTCGCGCACCGGCTACACCGGCGAGGACGGCTTCGAGCTCTACTGCCCGCCGGATCAGGCGGAGAAGCTGTGGTTCGCGCTGCTCGAGGGCGGCAAGGACGTCGGCGCGGCCCCCGCGGGCCTCGGCGCCCGGGACTCGCTGCGCACCGAGATGAAGTACGCGCTCTACGGCAACGACATCGACGATCAGCACACCCCGCTCGAGGCGGGCCTGGCGTGGATCGTCAAGATGGACAAGGCCGACTTCATCGGCAAGGCGGCGCTGGCGGCCCAGAAGGCGGCGGGCGTGCCGCGCAAGCTGGTGGGCTTCGAGCTCACCGAGGCGGGCATTCCCCGCTCGCACTACGCGATCCTCAAGGACGGGCAGAAGGTCGGCGAGGTGACCAGCGGCACGATGGGGCCGTCGGTGAAGAAGGCGATCGGCATCGGCTACGTGCCGACCGCGCTGAGCGCCGAAGGCAGCGAGTTCCACGTCGACATCCGGGGGCGCGCCGTGGCGGCGCGCGTCGTGAAGACCCCGTTCTACAAGAAGGGCTGAAACGTCATGGCGAACTATCCGAGCGAGCTGAAGTACACGAAGGACCACGAGTGGGCGAAGAAGGCCGGCAACAACGTCGTCGTCGGCGTCACGTTCCACGCGCAGGACGCGCTGGGCGCGATCGTCTACGTCGAGCTCCCGAAGCTCGGCGCGACGGTCAAGGCGCACGAGTCGTTCGGCGTCATCGAGTCGACCAAGGCCGTCTCGGAGCTCTTCGCGCCGATCTCCGGCAAGGTGGTGAAGATCAACGACGCCGCGGTCTCGAACCCCGGCTCGGTCAACGACGATCCGTACGCGGCGTGGCTGATCGAGGTCGAGCCGTCGAACGCGGCTGACTGGGACGCGCTGATGGATCAGCCGACCTACGTGAAGTCGCTCGAGGCGGCGAAGTAAGGCGGCATGCGGCGCGCCCTCTACGCGGGGTCGTTCGATCCCACCACCAACGGCCACCTGTGGGTCGTGGAAGAGGGCGCGCGGCTGTTCGACGAGCTGATCGTCGTCGTCGGGCAGAACCCGCAGAAGAAGGGCGCCTGGTCGAAGGAGGAGCGGGTGGAGATCCTCGCCCGGTGCTGCGCCCACCTGCCCAACGTGCAGGTGCGGCTCTTCGACGGGCGGTACCTGGTGCGCGTCGCGGCGGAGCTCGGGGCGCGCTACCTGCTCCGCGGCGTGCGCAACGCGACCGACTTCGCCTACGAGCAGACCATCCGCAACGTGAACCGCGATCTCGAGCCGGGCGTCGAGACGGTCTTCGTGATGACGCCGCGCGAGCTGGCCGAGGTGAGCTCCTCGGCCGTGCGCGGCATGGTGGGCTTCGACGGCTGGCAGGACGTGGTGAAGCGCTACGTGCCGCCGCCGGTCTTCGAGCGAATGCTGAAGGGCGCGTGATCGTCGGCATCACCGGCGCGGTCGGGGCAGGGAAGTCGACCCTCGCGCAGACCTACGCAGCCCGCGGCTTCGCGGTGCTCGACGTCGACGAGGTCGCGGCCGAGACGGTGCGTGCGCTCGGGCGCTCCCCGCGCGAGGTGCTGATCGAGCTCCTCACCGGCGGGCCACAGCGCGCCGCGCTCGAGGCGGTGCTCGTGCCCGAGGTCAAGCGGCGGATCGCCGCGTGGTGCGCGACGACGCCCGGAGACAAGGTCATCGACTCGGCGCTCCTCTTCGAGCACGGGCTCGACGCGCTGTGTGACGAGACGATCTGCGTCACCTGCCCCCGCGAGGAGCGCCTCCGCCGCGTGCTCGCGCGCGGCACCACCAGCGCCGCGTTCTTCGACGCCATCGAGCGCGCCCAGTGGCCCGAAGCCGAGAAGGCGGCCCGCGCCACTCGACTCGTTGCGTCGAAATAACCGGCGGGAATCAGGCCAGTTCCAGACGTTCTTTCGTCAATCAAGCGGGCTCATCACGGCGCGCGCGGAGGGGTAGCGAACGGCCGCGGCAGGCCGTACAAGCCGCCGCCATGCTCGAGTTCACCGACACCTTCCTGCGCCGCCACCTGGGTCCCTCGTCGAAGGACATCGAAGAGATGTTGAAGGTCATCAACGCGCCGTCGCTCGACGCGCTGATCGATCAGACGGTGCCGAAGCAGATTCGCCTCAAGAAGCCGCTCAACCTCCCGGCGCCGGCGCCCGAGAACGCGCTGCTCGCGGAGCTCAAGGCGATCGCCGATCAGAACCAGGTCTTCAAGAGCTTCATCGGCGCGGGCTACTACGACACGGTGACGCCGGGCGTGGTGCTGCGGAACATCCTGCTCAACCCCGGCTGGTACACCGCGTACACGCCGTACCAGGCGGAGATCGCCCAGGGCCGCCTCGAGGCGCTCCTCAACTTCCAGACGATGGTGTCGGATCTCACCGGCCTGCCGATCGCCAACGCGTCGCTGCTCGACGAGGGCACCGCGGCCGCCGAGGCGATGCACCTCGTGCACTCGATGGCGAAGGAGACCGACGGGCGCGCGTTCTTCGTCTCGACGAAGTGCCACCCGCAGACCATCGCGGTGGTGCAGACGCGCGCGAAGCCGCTCGGCATCGAGGTGGTGGTGGCCGACGACGCGAGCTTCGACTTCGCGGCGAAGAAGTGCTTCGGCGCGCTGGTGCAGTACCCGGCGACCGACGGCGGCGTGCAGGACTGGCGGCCCTTCGTCGAGAAGGCGCACGCCCAGGGCGCGCTGGTGGTGATGGCGACCGATCTGCTGGCGCTCACGCTGCTCACGCCGCCCGGCGAGCTCGGCGCCGACGTGGCGATCGGCTCGGCGCAGCGCTTCGGCGTGCCGATGGGCTTCGGCGGCCCGCACGCCGGCTTCCTCTCGACGAAGCAGGAGTTCGCCCGCTCGATGCCCGGCCGCATCATCGGTGTCAGCCAGGACTCCAACGGTCACATGGCGCTGCGCATGGCGCTCCAGACGCGCGAGCAGCACATTCGCCGTGAGAAGGCGACGTCGAACATCTGCACCGCGCAGGTGCTCCTCGCCGTGATGGCGAGCATGTACGCCGTGTACCACGGGCCCAACGGCCTCAAGGCGATCGGCGCGCGCGTCAACCTGCTGGCGAAGGCCTTCGCCGCGGGCCTCAAGAAGCTCGGCCAGAAGCCGGTGCACGACGCCTTCTTCGACACCGTGGCCTTCAAGGTGGCCGACGCGAAGGCCGGCGACGCGCTGATCGCCAACGCGCAGGCGATGCAGCTCAACCTCCGCCGCCTCGACGACGTGACGCTCGGCGTGGCGATGGACGAGACGACCTCCGCGCAGCACGTCGAGCAGCTGCTCTCGCTCTTCAGCCAGGGCCCGTCGCAGAGCGCGGAGGCCCTCGCCGCGACCGTCACCACGAGCAACCTCCCGGAGGCGCTGCGCCGCACGAGCAGCTACCTCACGCACCCCGTCTTCAACAGCTACCACACGGAGCACGAGATGCTCCGCTACATGCGCTCGCTCGAGGCGAAGGATCTCAGCCTCACGCACTCGATGATCGCGCTGGGCAGCTGCACCATGAAGCTCAACGCCACCAGCGAGATGGAGCCGGTCACCTGGCCGCAGTTCAACGCGCTCCACCCGATGGCGCCGGCCTCGCAGTGGCAGGGCTACGCGACGATCTTCAAGCAGCTCGAGAGCTGGCTCGCGGAGATCACCGGCTTCGCGGGCACCTCGCTCATGCCCAACGCCGGCTCGCAGGGCGAGTACGCGGGCCTGCTGGTGATCCGCGCGTTCCACGAGGCGAACGGGCAGGGCCACCGCAACGTGTGCCTCATCCCCGCGTCGGCGCACGGCACCAACCCGGCGTCGGCGGTGATGGCCGGCTACCAGGTGGTGGTGGTCAAGACCGACGAGCACGGCAACGTCGACGTCGCGGACCTCAAGGAGAAGATCGAGGCGAACAAGGCGAACCTCGCCGCGCTGATGGTGACCTACCCCTCGACGCACGGCGTGTTCGAGGAGGCGATCACCGAGATCTGCGACCTCGTGCACGCGGCCGGCGGGCAGGTCTACATGGACGGCGCGAACATGAACGCGCAGGTCGGCCTCTGCCGGCCGGGCGACTTCGGCCCCGACGTCTGCCACCTCAACCTGCACAAGACCTTCGCCATCCCGCACGGCGGCGGCGGCCCCGGCATGGGCCCGATCTGCGTGGCGAAGCACCTCGTGCCGCACCTCCCGAACCACCCGCTGCAGCACGTCGGCGGTGAGAAGGGGCCGGGGGCGATCTCCGCGGCGCCGTACGGCAGCGCGAGCGTGCTGCTCATCTCGTGGATGTACATCCGCATGCTCGGCGCCGAGGGCCTGGCCCAGTCGACACGGGTGGCGATCCTCAACGCGAACTACGTCGCCGAGCGCCTCGAGAAGGCCTTCCCTGTGCTGTACCGCGGCAGCCAGCGCCGCGTGGCGCACGAGTGCATCATCGACATGCGCAAGCTGAAGGCGACCAGCGGCGTCGAGGTGGAAGACGTCGCCAAGCGCCTCATGGACTACGGGTTCCACGCGCCGACGGTCTCGTTCCCCGTGGTGTCGACGATGATGATCGAGCCCACCGAGTCGGAGTCGCGCTCGGAGCTCGATCGCTTCTGCGAGGCGCTCCTCTCGATCAAGGCGGAGATCGACGAGATCGAGAGCGGCAAGCTCCCGAAGGACAACAACATGCTCAAGCACGCGCCGCACACCGCGCAGGTGGTGACGGCCGACGAGTGGTCGCGCCCGTACTCGCGTCAGCGCGCCGCGTACCCGCTGGCCTGGGTGAAGAAGCACAAGTTCTGGCCGAGCGTCGGGCGCGTCAACGGCGTGCTGGGTGATCGCAAGCTGGTCTGCAGCTGCCCGCCGATCGAAGAGTACATGTGACGTTCCGTCAGCGGCTGCTCTCGCCGGAGCTGGCCGCCGACCTCGATCGTCTCGGGCCGGAGCCCCTCGCGCTCCGGCTCGTGGCGGAGCTCGGCGCGGTCGAGACGCTCCTCCACGAGCTCGAGACGATCGTCGACGTGGCGCCCGCCGTCGCCGCGCCGCTGCTCGCCGCGCTGCACCCCGTCGCTGGCCGCGAGCTCGCCCACGACGTCTGCGACGCCATCGAGCTGTGGATGTGGGAGGGCGTCGATCTCGCCGGCGGGCTCGCGCTGCGCCGCTGGCCGCAGTTCTCCCGCTGGAGCGCGATGGTGCTCCGCGTTCGCCCGCGCGTGGTGATCGACTGGGTCCAGGCGCGAATCGGCCCGGGCCTCGTGCGGCTGTCGGCGACCAACCAGTGCGTCGACTCGGCGGGCACCAGCCTCAACCTCTTCGCCGGCCGCATCGTGCACCTCACCGACGACACCGCCGATCCGCTGCTCGGCGCGGCGACCGTCGAGCCCTTCCCGGGGCCGGGCGCGAAGTGGGCGGCGCGGCTCACCGCGGGCGGGCTCCTCCGGCGCTCGGCGCTGTCCGCCGACGTGCGATGAGCGGCGTTCATCTCTCTGAGCAGTGCTGTATGGTGCGCCCGCCCCATGGCCGCCGCTGAGCCCAAGAAGCCCATTCGATTCGGCAAGTACACGCTCATCGATCGCATCGCGGTCGGCGGCATGGCGGAGATCTTCCTCGCCCGGCAGGCCGGCCTCGAGGGCTTCGAGAAGACGATCGTCATCAAGCGCATTCGGCCGCACCTGTCGAAGCAGCCGAACTTCGTGAAGATGTTCCTCAACGAAGCGAAGCTCGCCGCGCAGCTGAACCACCCGAACATCGTGCAGATCTACGACCTCGGGAAGATCGGCGAGTCGTACTTCATCGCGATGGAATACATCTTCGGGCGCGACATGCGTCGCATCATCCCGAAGGCCGACGCGCTGGGGATCCCGTTCCCCATGGTGTACGCGCT
Organism: Myxococcota bacterium; assembly: GCA_049322495.1. Classification (GTDB taxonomy): domain Bacteria; phylum Myxococcota; class Myxococcia; order Myxococcales; family Myxococcaceae; genus Archangium_A. The sequence goes on from JBMORD010000129.1 coordinate 68,251, forward strand.
GAAGATCGCCTCGTCGGTGTGCGAGGGCCTGTACTACGCGCACGCGCGCACCGATCTCTACGGCAACGCGCTCAACATCGTGCACCGCGACGTGACGCCCGAGAACATCTTCGTGTCGTTCGACGGCACGGTGAAGGTGCTCGACTTCGGCATCGCCAAGGCGGCGAACCAGATCGAGCAGACGCGCGCCGGCGAGATCAAGGGCAAGCTCTCGTACATGTCGCCCGAGCAGTGCATGGGCAAGCAGCTCGACAACCGCAGCGACATCTTCTCGCTCGGCGTGGTGCTCTACGAGTGGCTCACCGGCTTCAAGCTCTTCACCGGCGACTCCGAGGTGGCGATCCTCAAGTCGATCACCGAGGGGAAGATCTACGCGCCGTCGTACTTCAAGGCCGACATCCCCGAGGCGGTCGAGGCGATCCTCATGAAGGCGCTCGAGAAGGACCGCGAGCGCCGGTACCAGACCGCCTGGGAGATGCAGTACGACCTCGATCAGTTCCTGAGCCAGTACGAGTTCACGCCCTCGAACATCCACCTCTCGAACTTCCTCAAGCAGCTCTTCAACGACGAGCTCGAAGAAGAGAAGGATCGGCTGGCGAGCGTGCGACAGGCGCCGCCGGTCCCCGAGGAGATCATCGAGGAGGCCGAGGAGATCGTCTCGGTCGTCGAGCCGATCTCCGAGCTGGGGGAGGTCGCCGAGCCGCGCAAGTCGGGCGGGCCGGACCGCGCGGTGACGCTGCAGCTCCCGGGCGGAGATCTCGACGCGCTCAATGCCATCGCGCGCAAGCACGGGATCAGCGTCAACTCGCTGATCCGCGACGTGCTCGGCGGCTTCCTCAAGTACCGCTGAGCGGCACCCGGTCGAGCACCACGCCCGCGCGGATGATGGTCGAGACGCGCCCGAGAGCCGCGTCGTCGGCGAGCGGGTTGCCGTCGAGCAGCAGCAGATCGGCGCGCGCGCCCTCGCGCACCACGCCGAAGTCACCGCCCCAGAACCTGGCCGCCTCCGAGGTCGCGCCGCGCAGCACGTCGAGCATCGGCACTCCGGCCTCGCGCAGCAGGCGGAGCTCCTCGTGGAAGCCGGCGCCCGTCATGCAGCCCACGCTGCCCGCGTCGTCGGCGCCCACCAGCAGAGGAACGCCGGCCTCCCAAAGCCGCTTCACCGCCTCGAAGCGCTCGCGCTTGCTCGCCTGGAGCTTCGCGATCCACCGCATGAGGCCGCCGGGCAGCGAGTGCTTCGTCGTCTCGTCGGGGCGAAAGTGGCGCAGGAAGTCCTCCGGGTAGAGCGCCTGCTCGAGCGCGGTCGGCGCGAACCGATGCTCCGCGAGCTGCTCGACGCGGTCCCACACCACCAGCGTCGGCGCGACCACCGTGCCCAGGCGCGCGAGCTCCGCGGCCTGCTCGACCGAGAGCGGCCCGAGGTGGACGCCGTGCACGAGCGCGTCGACCCCGGTGCGCGCGGCGAGGAGCGCGTGCGCCGCGGTGTCGATGTGCGCCACCACCTTCACCCCGCGCGCGTGCGCCGCGGCCACCACCTCGTGCAGCAGCGCCGCGTCGAAGGCGGGAGCCTCGAGCGGAACCTGCGCCACAGCCACCTTGATGTACGAGGCGCCCGCGGCGAGGTTGTGCTCGACGGCGGCGCGCGCCTCCTCCGGCGTGCCGACCTGCAGCGCGAAGCGCCCTTCGACCATCGCCGAGACCGGCCACGGAAAGAGCTCGCGCACCATGCTCGCCGGGTAGCCGCCGCGCGGGGTGATCAACGTGCCCGCGTAGCGGAACTCCGGCCCGAGCCACCGGCCCTCGCGCTGCGCCTTCGCGACCGCGGCGATCTCCGCGGCGTCTCCGCCCACGTCGAAGGCAGTGGTGACGCCAGAGGCCAGCAGCGCGGCGCCGTTGTGCGCCTCGTCAGGCCAGCTCACGTGCCACGGCGGGGCGGGGCTGCCGGTGAGGTGAACATGGCTGTCGACCAGCCCCGGAATCAGCGTCTTCCCCGTTCCGTCGAGCTTTGCGCACTCGTCGCAGCCGAGCTCTCCGTGCGGCGCGATCCGCTCGATGCGATCTCCTCGGGTGAGCACGTCACGGTGCTCGAGCAACGCCTCGTTCACCCCGTCGAACACGGCGACGTCGGTGATGAGCAGGGGCCCTGCGGCGCGCGGTTGCACGAGCCGGGGAAAGACGTGCCGCGACGGGCACCCACACCCCACCACGATCAGAACGACGAGGAGGACACGCATGACGCGCGCCCTAGCGCAGCACTGCTCAGGCGCGGCCGGGCTTCTGCTTCCAGGTGCGCCGCGTCGGTTTCGCGACCCCGGCGCGGCCGTGCCAGCGGAGATCGCTCACCGTGCCCACGCCCTCGCCGTCGTCGCGCACCTGCAGCGCGGGCATGTCCGTCATCGGCGCGGTGTCGAGCGTCACCACCCACTCGTCGCCCTGCGGCTTGAGCGTCAGCACACCGTGGAGCGACTGCGTCGAGACGTCGACCGCGCACTCCGGCATCGCGGGCAGCGGGGGCGGAACGTGCTTGCGCGCGGGCGGCAGACAGAAGGTCACCGGCGGCCCCTGCACCTCGACCGGCGCGCGCTCCTCGCTCACGAAGAACAGCAGCGAGGCCACGAAGGTGATTCCACTGCTGGCGAGCACGAGGAAGACGTCAGGCGGCATGGTCGCGCCTATGACAACGCACGCCGAATGCGGGTTCCATGTGGGATAGTCGCGCGCGCGATGCGGGTGAAGCTGGTCCTCGAGTACGACGGGACGAACTACGTGGGCTGGCAGATCCAGCCCAACGGCCCCTCGGTGCAGGGCCGGCTCCAGCTCGCGCTCCAGGAGCTCCTCGGTTCGCCGGTTTCCGTGCTGGCAGCGGGCCGCACCGACTCGGGCGTACATGCCCGGGGGCAGGTCGCGGTGTTCGACTCACCGCGGCAGCTTCCGCTCAAGGCGTACTGGATGGGGCTCAACTCGCTCCTGCCCGACGACATCGCGGTGGTGAGGGCCGAGGAGGTACGCCCCGACTTCGACCCTCGCCGGTGGAGCCGCGGCAAGCGCTACCGCTACCTGATCGGCAACCGGCGCTCGCGCTCACCGCACCGCCGCTTCACGCACTGGGAGATCTTCCAGCCGCTGGCGCTCGCGCCGATGCAGGAGGCGGCCGCGGCGCTCCTCGGGCGCCACGACTTCTCGGCCTTCCGCGCGTCGGACTGCCAGGCCGCGCACGCGATCCGCGAGGTGACGAAGGTCGAGGTGACCGGCGCGGTCGGCGACGAGCTCGCGGTGGTGGTCGAAGGCACCGCGTTCCTCAAGCACATGGTGCGCAACATCGTCGGCTCGCTCGCGGAGATCGGTCGCGCCCGCAAGCCCGCCGGCTGGATGAAGGAGATCCTCGAGGCGAAGGATCGCACGCGCGCCGGCGCCACCGCTCCGCCGCACGGCCTGTGTCTCGAGGAGGTCTTCTACGGAGACGGCCCGCGAGAAGGAGAGCTTCATGACGAGTGAGGCGGAGAAGAAGCCGGGCGTCTTCGCGCGCGCGGAGGCGGGCTCGCGCCAGTGGGTGCTGCAGATCGGCCTCGGGATGACCGCCTTCATCGGCGGGAGCATCCTCAGCTCGGGCTTCTCGATCCGCATGCTCGAGCGGGTGGGGCCGATCGAGAGCGACGCGATGGCCTTCGCCTGGGGGTGGATCGTCCAGCGCCTGTGGCTGTTCGTCGTGCTCCCGGTGTTCGGCTGGGCGATCGGGCGCTTCACGAGCATCCCCGCGCTCCGCTTCACCCTCACCGCGGGGCTGTCGGGCGAGATCTTCTCGGTGCTCCTCGTCGCGGGCATCAACGGCTTCGAGTACCTGATCGACGATCCGAAGGCGGTGCTGGCGCGCATCGTCACCTTCTTCGTCGGGCTGGTGATCACCCTCAGCGCGCTCAACGCCGGTCGCAGTGACGCGGCGGACGCGCAGGTCGAGGCCAACGCGATCGCCGAGCAGCGCAAGGCCGAGTACGCCGCATTCCTCGCCGCCGCCGAGGGCAAAGCGGGAGCCGCACCGACAACGCCGCCTCCAGAGGAGAAGCACGAATGAGCCTCGTCACTGCGCTGACCCTGGTCCTCTCGGCTGATCCCAGCCTGCTGCTCCTCCAGATGGGCCAGGAGGCCGAGGTGAAGTGCACCATCGCGCTGAACACCGCGCAGATGATGAAGACCGTGAAGCCCGAGCAGGCGCTGAGCGAGGCCGCGAAGACCACCGAGGCTGCCGCGGTGCGCGACGAGCTCGACGCCCACCTCACCTCCGACGCCGAGCTGGGGCCACGCCACAAGGCGGAGATCGCCCGGTTCCGCGATCGCCTGACGGACTGCATCCGTGACGCCGAGCTCCTCAAGCTCGAGGTGCTCCGCGCGGGCGCGTCGAAGTCACCCGAGGCGCGCAAGCAGGCCGTGGCCGCCCACGAGGCGTACCTCGTGCGCTACGCCGGCCATCGCACGGTCAAGGCGGTTCAGGGCTGGTTGAAGGACCTCACCGCAGCCCCTTGAGCGCACCTGGGGCGGAACTCACCACTCACCGCCGCAGCCGGAGCAGCGTGATCAGCAGGCCGAGCAGCGCGCTGCCGATCCACACCATCGCCCACAGACGAGCGGTGTTCTTCACCCACGCAGGGCGCGGCCGCGACGGCTCGTGGCGCACCACGCACTCCTCACAGAGCGGCGGGCTGCCGAGCGAGCCGCACGCCGGGCAGAGGAAGGTGCCGCAGCGATCGCAGAGCGCGACGGCGGGCTTCTCGTGCACCGGGCAGACCGCCCCCTCGGGGATCGGCCCGCTGGGCTGGGTCTCGTCGAGCGAGAGCTTCGAGCCGAGGAGGTAGGTGCGCGCCGCCTCGAGCTCTCCGTCCGGCACCACCACCTCGCTGGGGATCGCGCCCACCACCAGGTGGAGACCGCTCGACTGCGAGTGGATCACCGAGGGGTGAAAGCCGGCACCGGCCAGCTGCGCGCAGACCAGCTCCGACTCGGCGGGCAGGGTGCTCTGGAAGACCGTCTTCGGCATGGCAGGAAAAAAGAAAGGGGGAATCGGCTTTCACCGATTCCCCCTGTGCCCAGGAGAGGACTCGAACCTCCACGCTGTTGCCAGCACTAGACCCTGAATCTAGCGCGTCTACCAATTCCGCCACCTGGGCGAACGGCGGCTGCTCAATACGTTTCCGGGACGTGAGTGTCAACGACTGCCTGACGAACTCACGCAAACTTCTTCGGTGGCCACTGTCCGGCGGCCTCCAGCGCCCTCCGGACGTCGGGGTTCTCGTCCATGAAGGCCTTGAGCGACTCCTCGGTGATCCACACGTCGACGTCGCCTTCGGACACCTTCGCCTGGCAGGCGAGGCGCGACTGGGGCTTCACGTCGTAGGCGAGGTCGAGGCGGTCGAGCTCCATGTCGTCCTGCTCGGACAGGGAATCGAGGCCCTTCTTCACCCACACGTGGCAGGTGGAGCAGGCGCACGCCCCGCCACACGAGTGGCCGACCTGGGCGCCGGCGGTCTCGGCGGCCTCGAGAATGGTGGTCCCGGCGGCGACCTCGACGGTGAGCTCCTGGAGCGGGCTGCGGAAGGTGATCCTGGCCATCTCAGAAGTCCTCGACGCGGTGACCGACCGCGGCCTTGCCGATCGCGCGGTCCATGATGCGCTCCACGAAGGGGCGGGCGAGGGCGTCGGTGTCGGCGATCGCCGCCTTGAGCGCGTCGGCGCTCTGTTCGGTCTTCGAGAGCTGCTCGAGGCGCACCAGCTGCTTCTCGAGCGCGGCGCGCTCCTCGCGGTTGAGGAGATCGCCGTTCTCCCAGAGCTGCTTGGCGCCGTCGATCAGCATGCGCTGCGCCTCGACCTGCTGCTCGACGAGCAGGCGCTTCTGCATGTCGTCCTCGGCGTGATCGATCGAGTCGAGGAGCATCTGCTCGATCTCCTCGTCGGTCAGGCCGTGCGTCGGCTTGACGGTGATCTGCTGCTCGACGCCGGTGGTCTCTTCCTTCGCGCTCACCGAGAGGATGCCGTCGGCGTCGACGCGGAAGGTCACCTGCACGCGGCCCATGCCCGCAGCCATCGGAGGGATGCCGCTGAGGCGGAAGCGGGCCAGGGAGCGGTTGTCGGCGACGAGCTCGCGCTCGCCCTGCACGACGTGGATGTCCATGCCCGTCTGGCCGTCCTGGAAGGTGGTGAAGACCTGGGCCTGCGCGATGGGGATGGTCGAGTTGCGGTGGATGAGCTTCTCGGTGATGCCGCCCATCGTCTCGAGGCCGAGCGAGAGGGGGATCACGTCGAGCAGCAGCACCTCGTCCTTGCGGTCCTCGTTGGTGAGGAGATCGGCCTGGATCGCCGCGCCGAGCGCCACCACCTGGTCGGGGTCGATGTCGGACAGCGGCGTCTTGCCGAAGAGCTCGGCGACGTACGCGCGCACCGCCGGCACGCGCGTGGACCCGCCCACCAGCACCACGCCCTTCACGTCGGCGGCGGTCACGCCCGCGTCCTTGAGCGCGCGGCGCACCGAGAGCCCGGTCTTCTGGAGCAGCGGCTGGATCCACGCGTCGAAGTCGGCGCGGGTGATGGGGAACGGCTGGCCCTCGAAGACGAGCTCGGTGGCATCGACGTCGGTGAGGCGCTCCTTCGCCGCGCGCGCGAGCTGGAGCAGGGTGGCGATCTGCTGGTTCGACGGCTCCGAGAGGCCGCGCGCCGCGAGCACCTTCTGGACGATCGCGCGATCGAAGTCGTCGCCGCCGAGCGCGGAGTCGCCGCCCACCGACTTCACCTGGAACACGCCGTCGACCAGCTCGAGGATCGAGATGTCGAAGGTGCCGCCCCCGAGATCGTAGACCGCGTAGAGGCCCTGCACGCCCTTGTCGAGGCCGTACGCGAGCGCCGCGGCGGTGGGCTCGTTGAGCAGGCGCAGCACCTCGAGCCCGGCGAGCCGGCCCGCGTCCTTGGTGGCCTGGCGCTGGGCGTCGTCGAAGTAGGCGGGCACGGTGATCACCGCCTGCTCGACCTTGCCGGCGAAGTACGACTCGGCGCGCCGCTTGAGCTGCCGGAGGATCTCGCCCGAGACCTCGATCGGCGTCACCGGCTGGCCGCCCGCGACCTCGAAGCGCACCACGCCCTGGCCCTTCACGAAGCGGTAGGCGCCGAGCTTCTTCGTCTCGAGATCGCCCAGCGACTTGCCCATGAAGCGCTTGACCGACTTGATGGTGTCGGTGGGGAAGGTGGGCAGCACGTCGACCGCGTACTTGCCGACCAGCACGCTGCCGTTGGCCGCGTAGTGCACCACCGAGGGGAGCAGCATCGCGCCGCCCTCGTCAGCCGGCAGGCAGCGCGGCCTGCCGTCGAGCACCGTGGCGACCAGCGAGTTGGTGGTGCCGAGATCGATGCCCACCACGTGGCCCTTCGGCTTGAGGGGATCGTGGATCTGCAGGAAGCCCTTCACGACATCAGCTCCTCTTCGAACGCGTCGACCTCTTCGAGGAAGCGCGAGTAGTAGCGCACGCGGCCGAGCGCGAGGCTCGCGGTGGGCACGTCGTCCCGGCGGAGCGCGGCCTGGGCCTCGGTGAGCGAGGCGTCCTTCGCGGCGCGGATCTCGGCGGCCATGGCGTGGGCCCGCTCGAGCGATCGCTGGGTCTTCACCGCCTCGAGGGCCTCGCGGCGCTCCATGATCTCCTCGAGGAACTCCATCGGCATCTTGAGCTTCGCGGCGGCCTGCTCGGTGTCGAGCTTCACGCCCTTGAGCTCCAGCACGTAGAAGGCGCGGCGCACGGGGTCGCGCAGCACCTTGAGGGCCTCGTTGAGCGAGGCAGACTTCTCGGCCGCCACGCGGCGGGTGTGGGCGTCGGCGCCGGCGAGCCGATCGGGGTGCGTCTCGAGCGACAGCTTGCGGTGCAGGTCCTCGAGCGCCTTCACGTCGAGGTCGACCGAGGGCGCGAGCTGAAAGACGTCGAAGTGCGTCACGGCGTCACACCGTGAACGAGTCACCGCAGCCGCACGAGGCCTTCTCGTTGGGGTTGCGGAGCTTGAAGCCCGAGGCGAGCAGCCCTTCCTCGTACACGAGCTCGGTGCCCATGAGGTACAGGAAGCTCTTCGGGTCGACGAACACCTGCACGCCGTCGCGGGCGAAGACCTTGTCGCGCTCGCGGGCCTTCTCGGCCCACTCCATGTGGTACGCCAGCCCGCTGCAGCCGCCGCCCTTGACGGCGATGCGCAGGCCGGCGTCGGGGGTCTTGCGGTCCTCGAGCAGCCGGCGGAGCTGCGCCACCGCGGAGTCGGTCAGGCCGATGCCCTTCGTGGCCGGCTTGCCGGCGGGCACGGGCGGCACTGCAGACACGGCCTGCGTCTCGACGGCGGTCATCACTCAGCCCTCCTTCTTCTCGGTGCGGGCGGCGCGCTTGGCGCGGAAGTCCTCGATGGCGGCCTTGATCGCGTCCTCGGCCAGCACCGAGCAGTGGATCTTCACCGGCGGCAGCGAGAGCTCCCTGGCGATCTCCTTGTTGGTGATCTTGAGCGCGTCGTCCATCGACTTGCCCTTCACCCACTCGGTGACCAGCGAGCTCGAGGCGATCGCCGAGCCGCACCCGAAGGTCTTGAACTTCGCGTCTTCGATCACCCCGTCGTCGGTGATCTTGAGCTGCAGGCGCATCACGTCGCCGCAGGCCGGGGCGCCGACCAGGCCGGTGCCCACGTTGGGATCGTTCTTGTCGAGCGTGCCGACGTTCTTGCTCTGCTCGAAGTGCTCGATGACCTTTTCGCTGTAAGCCATGGTGTCTCCTCAGTGCGCCTTCCAGGCGATGCTCTTGAGATCGATGCCTTCCTTCGCCATCTCGTACAGCGGGCTCATGTCCCGCAGGCGCGTGACGGCGCGGACCATGAGGTCGATCACGTAGTCGACCTCTTCTTCGGTGGTGAAGCGGCCGAGGCCGAAGCGGATCGAGCTGTGCGCCAGCTCCTCCTCGACGCCCAGCGCGCGCAGCACGTACGACGGCTCGAGCGAGGCGGAGGTGCACGCCGAGCCCGACGAGACCGCGACCTCCTTGATGGCCATCATCAGCGCCTCGCCCTCGGCGAAGGCGAACGAGACGTTGAGGTTGCCCGGCAGGCGGGCGCTCATCGAGCCGTTGATGGTGAGGAAGTCGAGCTTCGCCGACAGGCCCTTCCACAGCCGCTCGCGCAGCGCGGTGAGGCGCACGGCCTCGGCGGCCAGCTCGTGCTTCGCGATCTCCGCGGCGGCGCCGAAGCCGACGATGCCGGTGACGTTGAGCGTGCCCGACCGCATGCCGCGCTCGTGGCCACCGCCGTCGATCTGCTCACGCACGCGCACGCGCGGCTTGCGGCGCACGTAGAGCGCGCCGACGCCCTTGGGGCCGTACATCTTGTGCGCCGAGAGCGAGACGAGATCGACCTTCGCCGCCTCGACGTCGAAGGGGATCTTGCCCACGCCCTGCACCGCGTCGGTGTGGAAGAGCACGCCGCGCTCGCGGCAGATCGCGCCGATCTCCGCGACCGGCTGCACCACGCCGATCTCGTTGTTGGCCAGCATCACCGAGACGAGGATCGTCCGGTCGGTGATCGCCGCGCGCAGCTCGTCGAGATCGACGAGCCCGTCCTTCTTCGGGGTGAGGTAGGTGACGCGCGCGCCGGTGCGGACCTTCTCGATCCACCGCTTGAGCACGGGGTCCTTGTCGAGGTCGTGCTTGATCTCGAGCGACGCGAGCTCCTCGGGGTTCACGTCGGCGCCGGTGAGCTCCATGAGGCGCTGCACCTTGAGCTCGTCGATGCGCTCCTGCCGCTGCCGCTCGAGGCGCTTGCAGGTGTCGAGGATCGCCTTGTGCTCGGTGGCGACGGTGATGATGTGGTCGCCCTTGTCCTTGTAGAACTCGACCACGCCCTTGATCGCGAGGTTGTTCGACTCCGTCGCGCCCGAGGTGAAGACGATCTCCTTGTCGGACGCGCCGATCAGCGCCGCGACCTGCTTGCGCGCCTTCTCGACCGCCGCCTCGGCCTTCCAGCCGAACGCGTGGTTGCGCGAGGCCGCGTTGCCGAAGTCGTCCGTGAAGTACGGCTTCATGGCCTCGAACACGCGCGGGTCGACCGGCGTCGTCGCGTGGTAGTCCATGTAGATCGGCAGCTTCATGCGGCACCCCTCGACTGCGTGAGAGACAATGTGGACCAGAAAGGTCCGCTTTGGTTCTCCCTGTAACGAGCGGAAGGTGGACCAGTCAAGTCCACTTTCAGTGATTCCGGGTGGTTGGCCTTTTCTGCGAACGATTCTCAAGACGGCGGCCGGCGGAGCCGTCAGATCGAATGGTTACGCTGCGGCACTGCTCCACGGCGGCAGGCCCTGAGCCGTTCTGGGGCGCCCGCCGACGGGCTTTCGGGCGGTTGGCGGGCGGCACGCGGCTCGCTCTGGCGCGGGGCATGACCAAGCCCGCCTCGCTTCAGATCTCGCAGCAGCAGCTCGACACGCCGCGGTACGCCGACGGCTGGCGGCGGGGCAAGCCCGAGGAGGATCCCGAGAAAACGAAGCGCTGGGGCTGGGTGTCGGCGCGCCCGAGCGAGTTCCTGATCCGCATGCGCGGCGGCGCGGTGCTCTCGGCCGGGCAGGGCGCGACGATCTTCAAGTGGCCGTGGGACTCGATCGCCATCGTGCCCACCACGGTGCAGCGGCTCCACTTCGTGGCGGATCAGATCACCAACGAGAAGGTCGGGGTGAAGGTGACGGGCATCGCGGTGTACCGCATCGCCGAGCCGCTGATCGCCTCGCGCATGCTCAACTTCAGCTACCCCGAGCGCGCGCAGGAGAAGCTCGCGGAGATGATGGAGGAGATGTGCGTCGGCGCCTCGCGGCGGCTGATCGCCAACCTCACCGTCGAGCAGTGCCTCACCCGCCGCAAGGACGCGCTGGCCCGCGAGCTGGTGCGGGAGATCGCCCCGGTGGTGAGCGGGCAGGGCCGCCTGGAGGACGGGACGGATCGCGGCTGGGGCGTGATCGTCGACACCATCGAGATTCAGGACGTGCGCGTGCTCTCGGCGCAGGTGTTCTCGAACATGCAGGCGCGCTTCCGCATCTCGCAGGAGCAGGTCGCGCGCGAGGCGGAGCTCGCCAAGGAGCGCGCGGTGCGCACCGACGAGACCACCACCGAGCGACAGCTCGAGCTCACCCGCGTCGCCGCCGCCACCGAGATCCGCCGGCAGAAGCAGACCGCCGACGAGCTGGCGCGGCTCGAGAAGCTGGCGTCCGACGCGAAGGTCGAGGAGGCCCGCCTCGCCCAGGAGCGCGCCACCCGCGCGGCGCAGATCGCCTCGGAGCGGGAGTTTCAGCTCCAGAAGCTCGCCGCCGAGCAGGAGGTCCGCCAGCGCCGACAAGAGCTCGAGGAGCGCGCCCAGCAGGAGAAGGCCCTCGCCGAGCAGCGGCAGGCGCTCCAGAAGCTCTCCGCCGAGGCGCAGCTCCAGCAGGAGCGGCTGCGGCAGCAGGCAGAGGCGGTGCAGCTCGAGGCCCAGGCGCAGCACGCCCAGCACCAGGCGCGGCTCCAGGACAAACAGCAGGAGCTCGAGCTGCTGCGCGCGCAGAGCGAGGCGGCGGAGGCCAGGCGGTACCTCGCCGAGATCGAGACCCGCACCGTCGAGCTCGAGGTGCAGAAGCAGCAGCTCGTCGCCTCGCTGGAGCTCGAGCGCGCCGCGAAGCTGCGGCAGATCGAGAACACGCTGACGCCCGAGGTGATTCAGCTCGCGGTGGCGCAGCGGCTGCCGGAGCTCGCCGCCGCCTTCCAGCAGAAGATGGGCGAGGTGCACGTGACCGCGGTCGATGGGGCCAACCCGTTCGGCTACATCGCCGCCGCCGTCGAGGGCGTGATGGGGCTGGCGCGCAGCGCCGGGCTGGATCTCAAGAAACCCCAGTGATTGAACGCGGGGTGCCGGAAACCCCGAAACCATTTCGGGGCTCTGAGCATATTGACCCGTATGAAGCGCTCGACCGTCCTCTTCCTCGCGGCCCTTTCGGCGATTGGCCTGGTGTTCATCCCCTCGCTGATCCCCGCCGGGCCTTCGTCCTCGCTCGACGCCTCGGCCCTGCTCAACTCCGGCCAGTTCTTCGTGGCGGCCGGGGTGATCTTCCTCGGCGGCTTCCTCACCTCGCTGACCCCGTGCGTGTACCCGCTGATCCCGATCACCGTCGGGGTGTTCGGCGCGCGGCAGGCCGACTCGAAGGGGCGGGCGATGCTGCTCACCACCTCGTACGTGGTGGGCATGGGCGCGGTCTTCAGCGCGCTGGGCGTGTTCGCGGCGCTCTCGGGGCGCGCCTTCGGCTCCGCGCTGGGCAACACCTGGGTGGTCGTCGGGCTGGCGGTCTTCATGGCGGTGCTGGCGAGCTCGATGTTCGGCGCGTTCGAGCTGGCGCTCCCCTCGAGCCTGGCCACGAAGCTCAACGGCGTCGGCGGCGGCGGCATCGTCGGCGCGTTCCTCATGGGCAGCGTGGCCGGCTTCCTCGCGGCGCCGTGCACCGGCCCGGTGCTCACCGGCGTGCTGGCGTGGGTGTCGCAGACGCGCGATCCCGTGCTCGGCGCGGGGCTCCTGTTCATCTACGCGCTCGGCATCGGCGTGCCGTTCTTCCTGATCGGCGTCTTCACCGTGCGCATGCCGAAGAGCGGCGTGTGGATGGAGTGGGTCAAGAGCGTGTTCGGCATCGCGCTGCTCGCGCTGGCGTTCTCGTACCTGCGCGACGCGTTCCCGGTGATCCGCGACACGCTCACCGCGATGGCCAGCCAGCTCGGCCGCACCGGCGCGGTCACGCTCGCCGCCGCGCTGGCCTTCATCGGCGTGGTGATCGGCGCGATCCACCTCTCGTTCAAGGAAGGCAGGCAGTGGGTGCTCAAGGGCGCGGGCGTGGCGGCGGTGCTGGTCGCGTTCCTGATGCGCATGGCGGCTCCCGCGGCGGCCGTCGAGCGGCCCAACGGTGACGGCACCCCGCAGCCGCACGGCGAGTTCGTGTGGGCGATGACCTTCAAGGCTGACCAGGCGAAGTCGGCGGATCCTTTCGAGGCGGCGCTCGCGCAGGCGAAGGCCGACTGCAAGCCGGTGCTGATCGACTTCTTCGCCGACTGGTGCGCGGCCTGTAAGGAGCTCGATCACCTCACGTACACCGCGCCCGAGGTGGTGGCCGAGGGCGAGCGCTTCGTGAAGATCAAGGTCGACGGCACCGAGGATCACCCGGCGCTGGACAAGATCTACGAGCGCTTCGGCGTGAAGGGCCTGCCGACGGTCGCCTTCGTCGACCCGATGGGCCAGATCATGGACTCGCCGAAGGTGACGGGCTTCATGGAGGCCCCGAAGTTCCTCTCGGAGATGCGGAAGGTCGCGGTCGCCACGTGCTCGCGTACGCCCTGACGCTGGCGCTCGCCGCGAGCGACGGCGGGCACGAGGTGCTGGCGCTGCTCGATCGCCAGGCCGCGGCGTGGTCGCGCGGAGATCTCGACGGCTTCTGTGCCGTCTACGCCGACGACGCGGTGTTCGTCTCTCCGTCGGGCGTGACGAAGGGCAGGGCGGAGGTGCTCGCCCGCTACCAGAAGCGCTACCCGACCCGCGCGGCGATGGGCCGGCTGACGCTGAGCCCGATCGACGTCCGCGAGAGCGCTGACGAGGTGTCGGTCGCGGCGAAGTGGACGCTGGAGTACCCCGACAAGCCGGCGGCGACGGGCCACACGGTGGTGGTGTTCAAGCGCACGCCCGCCGGCTGGAAGATCGTTCACGACGCCTCGATGTAGCGATATTCGCCAGCGGCATGGGCAGCTGGGGACACAAGGCGTTCGAGAACGACCGCACGCTGGACTGGTGGGCCGAGGTGGCGAAGCTCGAGGCCGCGCTGAAGTCGGCCGGGAGCGCGACGAAGTGAGGCCGCTCGTCCTCGGCCTGCTCGTCGCGACCGCCTGCACCCCGAAGCCGGCGGACAGCGTCGTGCCCAACGTCGACGGCTCGACGCCCGATGCGGGAACGGCGATCGACGCCGGGCCCTCGTGTGGCTGCGAGCGCTGGGGCATCCCGCGTGCGGTCGGGACGCTCCCTGAGCAGCTCAACGAGCTGTCTGGCCTCGTCGCCAGCCGCGCACAGCCGGGCGTCTTCTACGCGCACAACGACTCCGGCGACTCGGCGCGCTTCTTCGCGCTCAGCCAGAGCGGCGGCCTGCTCGAGGAGTACACGCTCAGCGGCGCGACCGCGACCGACTGGGAAGACGTCGGCCTTGGCCCCTGTCCCGCCGACGGAGGCACGTGCGTGTACCTGGGCGACATCGGCGACAACCTCCGCGTCCGCTCCGACTATGCGCTGTACGTCGTGCGCGAGCCGACGCTGGGCGGCGGTGCGCAGAACGTCTCCTGGGTGCGCTACCGCTTCGAATATCCGGGCGGCGTGAAGAACAACTCCGAGGCCTTCTTCGTGCACCCGCAGACCGGCCGCGTGTACCTCGTCACCAAGCAGGACCTCGGGGTGAGTGAGATCTACCGCTTCCCGCTGCCGCTCGACGCGACCCAGCCGATGACGCTCGAGCTGGTGGCGACGCTCCCGTTCCCGACCTCCAGCGATCGGCCGCTCACCGGGGCCGACGTCAACCGCTGCGGCACCGCGGTGCTGCTGCGCATGTACAACCGGCTGGTGGAGCTGCAGCTGCCGGCCGGCGAGGCAGACTTCGAGAAGATCTTCGCGCAGGCGCCGGTCACGGTGCCGGTGCTGGCGAGCGAGCCTCAGGGCGAGGCGGTCGCGTACGGCGCCGACGGCGTCTCGTACTTCACCGCCAGCGAGCGCATCGTCGACGCCCCGACGCTCAACGAGGTGCGCTGTCGATGAGCGGCTGGCGCTCGGCCTTCGGCTCGGTCGCGGCGCGGGTGGTGAAGGCCGCGGCCCGGTTCGACCGGGCGCGGGTGCGGCGGCTGAGCGAGCTCGAGCTCCGCGTGCTCGAGCCGATCTACGGCGCGACGGTCGAGCTCGCGGCGATCGAGCTCCGCGAAGGCGTGCGCGGCCCCGTCAACGCCAGCCGGCGCGCGTTCGTGATCGAGAACTCGATCTTCCTGCCGGCCGAGTACCTCCCGCTGCGCACGCACGTCCTCGTGCACGAGGTCTGTCACGTCTGGCAGTTCCAGAACTTCGGCTACCACTACATCGGCGACTCGGTGCATGCGCAGCTCCTCGGCGACGGCTACGAGCTCGAGAAGGGGCTGCTCCAGGGGCTGCGGTGGGCGGAGCTCAACGTCGAGCAGCAGGCGACGCTCGTCGAGGCGTCATGGCTGCAGGGCTGCTTCGAGGGAAAACCCTTCGTGGTGCGAGGGAATGACTGGACGCCCGTGTGGCGCGAAGCGGTGGCGAGCCTCGGCAGCCGGATTCGGCTAGACCGCGCGCCATGAACCTCAAGGACCTCAAGATCATCGTCACCGGCGGCGCGCAGGGCATGGGACTCCACTTCGCCACGCGGCTCCACGAGGCGGGCGCGAAGGTCGCGGTGGGCGACGTCAACGAGACGGCCCTCGCGGCGGTGCCGGCGGGCATCCACCGGCGGCGGCTCGACGTGAGCAACGAGGCCGACGTGGTGGCCTTCGTCGACTGGGCCGCGAAGGAGCTGGGCGGCCTCAACGCGCTGGTCAACAACGCGGGCATCCTCCGCGACGGCCTGCTGGTGAAGAAGGACAAGGCCACCGGGGCGATCGTCAAGCTGCCGACCGATCAGTTCAACGCGGTGATCAACGTCAACCTCACCGGCGCGACGCTCATGGTGCGCGAGGTGGTGGCGAAGATGGTCGAGCTCGACTCGAAGCCGGGCGTGATCGTCAACATGTCGTCGATCGCCCGCCACGGGAACCGCGGCCAGTCGAACTACGTCTCGGCCAAGGCGGCGCTCGCGGCGAACACCGTCAGCTGGTCGCGCGAGTTCGCGCCCTTCGGCATCCGCGTGGGCGCCATCGCGCCGGGCATGGTGCAGACCCCGATGACCGCGGGCATGAACCAGAAGGCCTTCGAGGCGCTGGTGGAGCGGATCCCCGTGGGGCGCGTCGGCCAGCCCGAGGATCTGTGGATCGCCGTGAAGTTCGTGCTCGAGTGCGACTACTTCAACGGCCGCACCATCGACGTCGACGGTGGCATGAGCCTCTGAAGCAAGTTAGACCGATCGCGTTTGGAGACGTTCTTCAAGTACCACGGCCTCGGCAACGACTTCGTCGTGCTCGATCGCCGTGCGTCGGGCCGCGACATCGACGACGAGCTGACCCGCAGGCTCTGCGATCGGCACTTCGGCATCGGTGCTGACGGAGTCCTCTCCATTCTCCCCGAGCCCGGCGCCGCCGGCCGCATGGTGGTGCACAACGCCGACGGCAGCGTGGCCGAGATGTGCGGCAACGGCCTGCGCTGCGTCGCGCGCTACCTGGCCGAGCACCACGGCGGCCGGCCCGCGCGGCTGTCCATCGCCACCGGCGCGGGGGTGCTCGACTGCGAACTCTCGTACGGCGCCGCGGGCGTGGAGACGGTCACCATCGCCATGGGCCCGGCGATGCTCGAGGCGCCGATTCTCCCGCACGGCGGGCCCTTCGTGCGCCAGTCGATCGAGGGCCAGCTCGGCACCGCGGTCAGCATGGGCAACCCGCACCTGGTGCTGCTCGACGTGCCGCCGACCGAGGCGGCGCGGCTCGGGCCGGGCCTCGAGGTGCACCCGTGGTTCCCCACGCGCACCAACGTCGAGTTCGTCGCGCCGCGGAAGGAGGGCGGCCTCGAGGTCACCGTCTGGGAGCGCGGCGTCGGCCTCACGCTGGCCTGCGGCACCGGGGCCTGCGCGGCGGTCACCGCGTCGGCGCTCGCCGGCCGCAGCCCCTTCGACACCTGGGTCCCGGTGAAGCTCCCGGGCGGTCTCCTGGAGATCAAGGTCAAGGCTGATCGCTCGCAGGTCTGGCTCAAGGGCCCGGCGCAGTTCGTCTTCGAGGGGAAGCTGCCATGAGCGCCACCACGCCGACGCTCGACGAGCGCTGCCTGCAGATCGTCGCGCTGACGGAGATCGAGTCGCTGCAGGAGCGCGTGCTCTCGGAGCTCGCCTCGCTGTGCGCGGCGCAGAGCGGGGCGCTGTGGGTCTCGGGCGAGCGGGGCGGCATGCGGCTGCGCGCCTGGCGGGGGATGATCGATCGCCAGTCGCTGCCCGAGCTCGTCGACCCGAGCCTGGTGCAGAACCAGGCGTGGAAGGCGGGCACCTCGCTGCTGGTGCCGCTGCTGACGCCCACCGGCGAGCTGGTCGGGCTGGTGCAGCTGAGCGATCCGATCTCCGGGGGCTTCGCCGACGAGGTGCTCTCGCAGTGCGGCGCGTTCGGCCCGTTCGCGGCGACGGCGCTCAAGACCGCGACGCGCTTCGCCCACCTCCAGCGGCAGGGCCTGCGCGATCGCGAGACGGGCGCCTACACGCTCTCGTACTTCACCGACTACGCCACCAAGGAGATCTACAAGGCGCGCCGCTACGGCCGCGCGTTCTCGCTGCTCACCTTCTCGCTCGACGGGCTCAACGCGATCCGCCAGCGCATCGGCCACGCGGCGGTGCGCCAGGCGCAGCAGATCGTGCTGCGGGTGATCTCGCAGATCATCCGCGACTCCGACGTGGTGGCGCGCGCCACCGAGCAGGAGTTCCACGTGCTGCTGCCGGAGACGGACTACTTCGGCGGCCTGATGTTCCTGCGCCGCGCGCTCGGCTCGGTGCACGAGGAGCCCGACGCGCGCAACATCGAGGCGCGCGTGCCGATGGGGCTCACCGGCGGCGTGGCCACGTTCCCGCGCGACGGCGAAGACTTCGACGAGCTGCTCGTCTGCTGCCGCCGCCGCATGGACGAGCGCCGCGGCTCGCTGCACCACCACCTCCGCCTCGAGCCGCTGCCCTTCTGGGACGAGGTCGAGCTGCTGCTCGGCAACTCGCGCTCGCCGAAGCTCCCCGAGGCCGCCGGCGAGCCCTCGCGCCGCGGCAAGGTGGCCGACGTGCTCTTCGAGGAGCTGCAGACGGAGATCGGCCGCGAGTTCCTCCGCGAGCCGATGGCGCGCGGGCTGCTCTACGTGGGCGGGCCCGCGGTGAAGGCCGAGCTGCCGATCGTCCGCGTGCTCGATCAGGCGCCGCACGACTTCGCGCCGCGCGTCTACGTGCTGGGTCGCCACGCCGATCTCCAGGAGCACCACGCGATGACGCCGGTGTTCCTCGAGGGCGACGAGCGCCTCGCGCGCCACGAGTTCCTGCTGTGGATGGGCGACGGGTCGGCGTACGCGCTGCTCCAGCGAAGAGGTCGCGGAGCGGTGTGGGGCTTCCACACCTCCGATCCCACGCTGGTCGAGGGCCTCGTCTCGAAGCTGCAGACGGCCTACGACCTCCAGCCCTACTGAGCCATGACCCAGGCGCGCAAAGTGCTGCTCGCAGACCCCGACGTCGCCGCGGTGCGCCAGCTCACCAAGGCGCTGCGCGCGCGCGGGTACCAGGTGCAGTACGCGCCCGACGGCTCGAAGGCGCTCGAGATCTCGGTGCTGCGCCACCCCGACGTGATCCTCTTCGACGAGACGTGCACGCTGATCGAGGCGCGCTCGTTCATCCAGATCCTCGGGTCGAACCCGCGCACCGAAGACATCCCCGTGGTGGTCACCACCGCGTCGCGCGATCTCGATCGCTTCCGCCAGCTCCGCGAGGGCGTGCTGCAGAAGCCGTTCAACCTCGACGAGGTGCTGGCGCGCATCGATCACCTCTGCCGGCGCGTGGAGGCCGCCCAGAAGCTGCGCGGCGACGCGCGGGAGATCGAAGGCTCGCTCGGGCAGCTCCCGCTCGCCGATCTGATGCAGATCATGGCGATGAACCGGCGCACGGGCCGGGTCTCGCTGCACCACGGCCAGCTCCGCGGCGAGATCCAGATCGCCGAGGGCCGCCCGGTCAACGCGCGCATCAACGACATCGAGGGCGAGAAGGCGCTCTTCCGCCTCATCAGCTGGCGCGAAGGCAACTTCGCGTTCCACCCCGGGCCCGCGCCGGCGCGCACGAAGATCACCCGCGCGATGGAAGACGCGCTGCTCGAGGGCATGCGCCAGGCCGACGAGCGCGAGCGCCTGCTCCGCGAGCTGCCGGGCCTGCAGCAGATGCTGGCCCTGGTGCCCGACGCCGGGGTGGTGATCGAGCCGCACCCGGTGACGAAGGAGATCCTGCGGGTGCTGGCGCAGCCGCGGAAGCTGGCCGAGCTGCTCGATCTCGCCGACGCGCCCGATCTCGACGTGCTCGGCGCGCTGGTGACGTTGCTCGAGAAGGGCATCGTGCAGCGCTTCGAGGCGGTGGGCGTGCAGGAGGCGCCGCTGCTGGGCACCGCCGAGGTGCACGCGCTCCGCGGCAAGCTGCTGCGCGGCCGGCCCCACCGCAACGCGCTCACCGCCAAGGTCCTCGTCGCCGGCACCGGGCCCAAGGCAGGGCGGTGGTTCCTCCGCTCGCTCCCCGGCCTGCGCCCGAGCGTCGCCGACCCGTCGTGTCTCCGCAGCAGCTTCGGCACCCTGGGCACGCTCGAGATCAGCGACGTGCTGGCGATCGACTTCATCTTCGTGCCCACCGCGGAGGCCGCGCGCCCGCTGTGGCGCCCCTTCCTGTCCACCGCCCTCGGCGCGCTGGTGCTCGAGGAGGGCGAGGCGGTGCTCAAGCTGGCCCGCTACTGCGCCTTCGATCTGCGCCTCCCGCTGGTGCTCGCCACCGGGCCCGCCGCCGGCGGCCTCCAGTCGGCGACCGTGCTGCCACCGCTCCTGCGCGGTGCCCCGGCCGGGGCCGCCATCGTCAACACCGATGTCGCGGGTGCGGTGAGGACCCTGCTGCTCTCCGCGATGCAGGGGCAGGAAACGCCCGACATGTCGCAGCTTGCGGGTGCGGTCTGACCTCGCCAGACGCTGAAGACCCCGCGCCAGATTCGTGACTCCGAGGGGAAAGCGGTGGCGCGGCGGCTGCAGAGCAGGGGAGGCATGCAGCCCACCACTCCGCAGATCGTCCTGATGCCCGCCAATGACCTCCCGCAGTCGCCGAACCTCGCGAAGGCGCGTCGCCGCGAGCGAGAGCGTCGGCTGCGCGGGCCGATCTGGGCCGAGCCGAAGGGCGATCTCGACGTGGCGTGAGCTTCACCGCGGCTTCGAGAGCCGCAGCAGGAGCTCGTACTCCGCCTCGTCGAGCGTGGTGGTGCGCTTCGACTTGAGGTGCTCGAGGACGATCTCGACCTTCACCTCACCCTCGTCGCTGCTGGAGTGCGTGACGCGCGGCTCGTTCCCCGCGGCCCGGCACTCGCTGATGTCGCGCTGGAGCGCCTTGAGCCGCCGCGAGATGCGCAGCGCGCGCTTGCCCTCCTCGGACTCGAAGGTATGGAAGTGCCGGTTGCGCGAGAGCGGTGAGCCCTCGTCGAACAGGCGCTCCACGAGCTTGCGCACGAACGGATCCATCGACCGCCGATCGTAACATCGCTACCGTCTTCGCCGATGCGACGACTCTGCGTGTCCCTGGTAGCCGGGCTGGTGCTCACCGCGTGCGAGGAGCCGCAGAAGGCCGACGCGCGCAAGAAGGTCGAGACCACCATCGACTACGTGGCGCAGGGGCGGGCGGATCTGTCCGCCGGGCGCGCCGAGGCCGCGGTGGGCGCGTTCAAGAAGGCGATCTCCGCGAGCCCGGAGGACGCGAGCCTGTACCTGCTCCTGGCCGAGGCCTACCGGGCGGCGGGCAACGAGGCAGGGGCGACGCTGACCCTCAAGCAGGCCGAGACGGTGGGCGGCGTGCAGGACCCCTCGCTGCGCCGGCAGCGCGCCGAGATGCTGCTCAAGATGCACCAGGTGAAGGCGGCCATCGCCGAGCTGACCACCCTGCGCGACGAGGATCTGCTGACCGACAAGGAGATCCTCTCGCTGTGCCGGCTCCTCGCGCAGCGCGGGCGCATCGACGACGCCTTCAAGACGCTCGAGCGCATCCAGCTCCGCGCGCCCGACGATCTCGAGGCGAAGACCATGGAAGCCGAGATCCTCTTCATGAAGGGCGATCTCCTGCTGGCCACGAAGATCATGGACCGGCTCCTCTCGGAGAACCCCGGCCTCACGAGCGCGCGCATCCTGCGGGCGAAGTACTTCCTCAACGAGCGTGAGTTCGAGAAGGCGCACCAGGATCTGGCGATGATCGATCCCGCCGATCTCAAGCGCTCCGACGTGGTGACGCTGCGGGCGCTGGTGCTCAACGAGCTCGATCGCTCCGACGAGGCCGCGTCGCTGCTGGAGCAGCTGCTCGAGGAGACCCCGAAGGACACCGAGACGCTCGCGCTGCTGGCCGAGACGCGGCTCCTGCAGGGGAAGGGCGGCGAGGCGCAGGTGCTGGTCGACAGGGTGCTGGCGATCGATCCGCGCTGGGCGCGGGCGCTCTACGTGCGCGGCCGGGCGATCGAGCAGCAGGGCCGGCTGGAGGACGCCCTGGCCGACTACCAGTCGGCGCTCCTGTCCGACGGCAACTTCGCGCCCGCGTACAAGCGCATCTGGCGCATCCAGAAGCGGCTGGGCAACAAGGCCGAGGCGATCACCGCGCTCGAGGCGCTCTTCTTCCAGAACGACATCGACGCCGAGGAGAAGATCGAGCTCGCGCGGCTCTACTCCGAGACCTGGGCCAACGTGGATCGCGGCGAGAAGCTGATCGCCGAGGCGCTCAAGAAAGATCCGAAGAACCCGGACCTCCTGAAGATCAAGGCGAAGCTCGCGCGCGGCAACGCCGGCCTCAAGCCGAAGTCGAGCGGCATTCAGATCATCAAGGGCAAGAAGTAGCGCCGGCTACCGCAGCCACCGCTCGGCGCGCTCGATCACCCGCTGCGCCTTCTTCTTCGCCGAGCGCGGCCCCACCGCGACCGCCACCAGCCGCTCCGGCGTCAGCCACGTGCGCGCCAGCCGCTTGAGCTCGGCGAGCGTCACCGCGTCGATCTCCGCCTTCCGCTTCGCGAACGACTCGGCGGGCCGGTACAGCTCGACGCCGCCGAACCAGCCGCACAGCTCGGCGGGCGAGTCCTGCAGGAAGTCGAGGTGCATGCTCACGCGGCGCTTGGCGCGCTCGAGCTCCTCGCGGGAGATCTTCCCCGCGCGCAGGGTGTCGAGCGTGCGGAGCACCTCGGCGAAGAGCTCGGCGAGGTTCTGCGGCGCCGACGCGCCGTCGATCTCGAAGGTGCCGGTGTCGTGGAAGGTCTCGAACATCGCGCCCACCGAGTACGCGAGGCCGCGCTTCTCGACGATGTTGTGCGGCAGGCGGCTCGACAGCCCGTCATCGAGCACGCGGCGGAGCAGCCCGAGCCCCGACGCGTCGGGGTGATCGTCGTGGACCGCGGGGAAGGACAGGCGGAACTCGACCTGCGCTTCCTCGAGCGTGACGTACTTGAAGCGGGGGCCGGTGGGCGCGAGCACGCGCGGCGCGTCTTCGCCGAGCCGCGGCCCGGCGGGGAGGTGGCGGAAGGCCTTCTCGACCGCCTTCTTCACGCGCCGGTGCGACACGGGGCCGGACACCGCGACCACCATGTTCCCACCCACGTACGCGCGCGCGAAGTGCTTGCGCACGTGCGCCAGGGTGAGGCGCTTCACCGACTCGGGCGTGCCGGCGATCTTCATCGCCAGCGGGTGATCCTCGAAGAGCACGCGCTTCGAGAGGTTGTCGACGTCGATGTCGCGGCCGCGCTCGTCGACCTCGTCGAGCATCTCCTCGAGGATGATGCGCTTCTCGGTCTCGATCTGCGTCAGCCGCGGGCGGGTGAGCATGTCGCCCAGCACCTCGAGCGAGACCTCGAGCCCGTCGACGTGCGTCGGGGTGTAGAAGTAGCTCGAGTCGCGCATGGTGACGGCGTTGAGGTTGCCGCCCTGCGCCTCCACCGCGGCGTTCATCCGCACCGAGTCGGGGAAGCGCCGGCTCCCGCGAAAGAAGAGGTGCTCGAGCATGTGGCTCACGCCGTTGTTCTGCGGCGTCTCGTGGCGGCTGCCGATGCGCACGTAGACGGCGAGCATCACCGAGTGGAGGTGCGGCGTCTCGATGGTGACGACGGTGAGCCCCGACGGGGCGAGGATGTCCTTGAAGACCTTGAAGTTCACGCGCGGGGGAAGGTGAGGAGGAAGGTGGTGCCGGCGGGGCCGCTCTCGACGTCGATGCGCCCTCCGTGGGCTTCGACGATCTGACGGGATAACGGCAAGCCGAGCCCGGTGCCGCCCTGCTTGGTGGTGAAGAACGGCTCGAACAGCCGGGGCCGCACCTCTTCGGGGATGCCCGGGCCGCTGTCGGTGATCCGCACCAGCACGTTCGACAGCTCGAGCGCCGCGCTGACGGTGAGGGTGCCCTTCGCGCCGGCCATCGCCTCGCGCGCGTTGCGGATGAGGTTCAGGAAGACCTGGCGGAGCTGGCCCTCGTCGCCCGAGACGAGCAGCGGCTGATCGCCCAGCGACTGCACCACCGTCAGCCCGGCGCGCTCGAGCTCCTCGTGCGAGAAGCCGAGGACCTCCTCGAGGAGCCGCTTGAGATCCTCCTGGCGCTTCACCGGCTCCGGCAGCCGCGCGAGGCGGAGGTAGTCCTCGGTGATCTCCGTGAGCCGGTCGACCTCGCGCAGCACCGAGGTGAGGAGGTGCGTCGCCTCCTTGGCGTCTTCGACCGAGCCGAACTGCACCTCGCCGAGCTGGTCCTGCAGCATCTCGACGTTGAGGCCGATCGACGACAGCGGGTTGCGGATCTCGTGCGCCACCTGCGCCGACACGCGGCCCACCGCGGCCAGCCGCTCGGCGTGGAGGAGCTGCCGCTGCTTCTCCTGGAGCTGCGCCTCGCGCTCCTTGAGGGCGCGGGCCATGGCGTCGAACTCGCGGGCGAGCACGGCGATCTCGTCCTGGCCCTCGACGCCGATCTTCGCCTCGAAGTCACCGCGGCGAATGCGCGACACCGCCTCGATCAGCTTGCGCACCGGCCGCAGGCTGCGCGCCGCGAGACCGGTGGCCAGCAGGCCGACGCCGATCGCCACCACCGGCAACAGGATGATCGCCACGCCGGTGCGCCGCTCGCGCTCCTGCGTCAGCCGCACCCGCTCGCGAATGCGCGCCTCGAGCGAGCCGTGGAGCAGGCGGATGGTCGACGACAGCGCGTTCTCCATCTGCTGGAGCCGATCGAGCGCCGCGTTGGCCTTCGCCCAGTCGGGCGTCGGTGACTCGAGCAGCGTGAAGGCCTGATCGGCGACCGCCTCGTACTCGTCGAAGCGCGCACGCAGCTCGTCGAACTTCTTCGCCACGTCGGTGACGAAGGGCCGCTCGGCCTCCGGCGCGAACTCCAGCACGCGCACCGCCGTCTCCTTGCCCGACTGGAGCCGGCCGGCCATGAGCCCCGGGAAGTACAGGCGCGCGAGGCGAATGAGGGCCTTCCGCGTCTCCACCGACGGCTCGTCGCGCAGGCGCGCGGTGTCCTTCGCCTGGTTCGCCTGGAAGGTCTCGATGGCCGCGACGGTCTGCGACAGCCCGAGGTAGCCCTCCGACACCAGGCGGATCTCGACCTGGTTCTGCCGCAGCGTGAAGACCGAAAAGCCTGACACCGCCCCGAAGGTGACCAGCACCACCGCGTAGCCCAGGAAGATCCGAGTGGTGAGCGAGAGCTTCAAGGGCAGGGCACAATTGACCGCACGGGGAGAGAGCCACTAAGGTCCGACGGCTAACCGTTTGTTTTATCAGCCAAAACCAACCATGTCCCGTCTGATTCGCCTCACTCCGCTGGTGTGCGCGGCCGTCGCCGTCTCTGGCCTTTCCGCCCACGCCCAGAAGCCGCGGGTCGTCGTCGTGCCCTTCGCCACCGGCGAAGGAGCGAGCGAGACGGCCGCGAAGAAGTTTCAGGGGCTGCTGGTCGAAGAGCTCAAGACGCGCGGAGACGTGCTCGAGCTCGTCGCGTCTCCGCAGACGGCGAAGCCCGTCGCGCCACCGCCGCCCGCGGCCGCCGGCAGCAAGGGGCCGAGCCCCGAGGCGGTCGCGGCGCTCGACGCGGGGCGCAAGGCCTTCGACGATCTCCGCTTCGAAGACGCGGCGGCGGCGCTGCGCAAGGGCATCGACGGGCACCTCGCCGATCCCGCGACGGCCGACTACGAGGCGGTGACCGACGCCTACGTGAAGCTCGCCGCGGCCGCGTTCCGCATGGGCGAGGAGAAGGACGCCAAGACCGCGCTGCTCGATCTCGCGCGCTTCGCGCCGTCGTACGCGCTGCCGCCGGGCTTCCCGCCGGTGTTTCAGCGCGAGTTCGAGAAGGCGAAGAAGCGCCTCGAGAAGCAGCCGAAGGGGTCGATCTCCATCGAGGGCCCGGCGGGCTCCACGGCGTTCCTCGACGGGCGTGATCTCGGCATGGTGCCGGTGCTCGAGGAGAACGTCCCCGGCGGCGCGCACTACGTGAAGGTCGAGGGCACGAAGGGCGAGCGCTTCGGCCAGGTGGTGAACCTCACCGGCGGCGTGCTCAAGGTGAAGGCCAACTTCGGCGGCGGCGGTGATCGCCAGGTGGTCACCCCGAAGGCCGCAGGCGTGGCCGACCCGGCGATCGCGATGATGATCGACGAGGCGACCCAGGGCCGGCTCACCGCGTACACGAAGGCCGCGGGCGCCGACTTCGCGCTCGTCAGCTACGTCTACAAGACGAGCGACACGCAGCTCACGGCCGGCTCGGCGCTGTTCTCGCTGCGACGCCCGGGCTTCAGCGCGCTGGTGCCCGTGGCGTTCGACACCGACGTGCTCACCGCGAACACCGAGGCCTTCAGGCTCGCCGACGACATCACGAAGCGCCTCACCTCGTTCGGTGCGCTCGCGGCGCTGCCGCTCAACCTCGCCAGCCGCGCGGCGAAGGCCGGCACCAGCACCACCGCCGTGGCGCGCGCCGACACGCCGAGCAGCACCAACCCCGACGAACTCGACGTGCAGGGCCCGAAGACGAAGAAGGTGGTGCTCGTGCCGCGCGAGAAGCCGCGGCCCGTCGAGGTCGAGCCGGAGATCGTGCAGAAGCCCGAGGACACGCCGAAGCCGCCCGAGGTGAAGAGCGGCGTGCCGACCTGGGTGTGGGTGGTGACGGGCGTCGCGGTGGCGGCGGGCGCGGGCGTGGGTGGGTACTTCGGCATCACGGCGTTGACCAAGCCGGTGACGGGCACCGTCACGGCGACCTGGGGTCAGTGAAAATGAAGCGATTGCTGTTGGGAGCGGTGCTCGCCTTCGCGGTGTCGGCCTGTGCCCCGAAGGAAGTGAACTACGCCGTCAACATCGTCACGCAGAACTGCGACGCGTCGGCGAACCCGTTCGAGGGCGTGCAGTTCCTCCGCGTGAAGGTGACGGGGAACGCGATGGAGCCGCTGACCGCGACGTCGGCGGCCAACGTGGCGACGCCGCAGATCAAGATCCCCGAGATCCCCGCGGGGCTGGCGCGCGTGGTCGAGGTGCGCGCCTACGACGGCGATCCGAACTCCGGCGGGCGCGTGGTGTCGGTGGGCAAGTCCTTGCCCTTCGACGTGCCCGACGTGGTGCCGGAAGATCTGATGGGCGGCGCGATCAAGATCAACGTCGTCCTCCGCAAGGTGAACACCTTCTCGCCGATCGTCTCGGCGGCGGCGCCGACGCAGTGCCAGCAGCTCCGCACGGCGCGCGCGGGGCACACCGCGACGCTGCTCAAGAACGGCAAGGTGTTCATCGCGGGCGGCTTCAACTTCAAGCAGGGCACCGAGAAGCGCGCGCTCGCCGACGCCGAGGTCTTCAACCCGGCGACCGGCGCGTTCGAGCTCGCGAAGTCGATCTCCATCACCTCGCAGGGCGCGGTGTACGAGCTGCCGCGCGCGTACCACACCGCCACGCTGCTCCCGAGCGGGCAGGTGATGCTGTGGGGCGGCGAGACGTACACCGGCGGCACCAACAACACGCAGGCGATCATCTCGACGATCCTCTTCTACGACGCCGACGTCGACGACTACGGCGCGATCGGCCCGCGCATGCCGGCGGCCATCGCGCGCTCGCGCCACCGCGCCGCGGTCGACGCCAACGGCAAGGTGCTGATCGTCGGCGGGGTGACGCGCAAGAGCTCCATCGTGCCGGTCGACGAGGTCGAGTGGCTCGACCCCACGACGAACCTCTACAAGATCGTCGATGGCGTCACGCTCCCGCGCCTCGAGCCGACGGTGATGCCGGTGAAGAAGGGCGAGTTCATCGCGGTCGCTGGCGGCAGCGACGGCTCGGCGATGTCGAACGAGATCGCCTTCTTCAAGTTCAACGGCACGACCTTCGGGCGGCAGTCGCTGTCGAACCCGCCGCGCCTGATGGATCCGGGGCGTCGCGCGGCGGCCGGAGCGCTGATCCGCGATGGGGCCGACCTGCTCGTGCTCGGCGGCTACTCGGACCCGATGTCGGTCAGCCCCAGCTCGTCGTCGGAGGTGCTCAACGCGGCCTCGGCGACGATCGGCCAGGGCCCTGACGTGCGCACCGCGCGCGGCGAGCTGTGCGCGGTGACGATGGCCGACGGCACGGTGCTCGCGGTCGGCGGGCGCACGCTCGAGGGCGCGCAGCCGAAGTCCGACGCGACGGCGGTGGTGATCACCGCGGCGAGCACCGGCGGCGTCACCAGCATCGGCGCGCCCAACCTCCCGAAGGCCCGCTACGGGCACACCTGCACCGCGCTCGCGGACGGCACCGTGCTCGTGACTGGCGGCATCAACGAGACGACGACGGGCGCGATGGAGATCCTCCAGGACGCGTACATCTACACGCCCGCGCCGCCCGCGGAGTGAGCCGTGCTGACCCGCGTCGCGTGGGTCGACACCGGGGTCGCGGGCCGCCTGGCGATCATGCCGCGGCCGCGCGGAGGCGACCCCTGAAGCCGAAGGGGCGGCGATCCTCGTCTCGCTGCTGACCGCGGAGGAGACCGAAGAGCTCGAGCTGAACGCCGAGGCGCGTCTGGCCTCGCAGCTCGGGCTCGAGTTCCGAGCGATGCCGATCGTCGAACGCGACGTGCCCGGGGTCGACGTCTGGCCGCTGGTCGACGAGCTCGCCGACGCGGTGCGGGCAGCGCGCACCGTCGTCATTCACTGCCGCATGGGCATCGGGCGCGCGTCGATCATCGCCGCGCTCGTCCTCGGGCGGCTGGGGGTCGACGGAGCGCTGGCGTTCGAGCGCTTGAGCGCCGCCCGTGGGCTCCGCGTGCCGGACACCGAGGAGCAGCGTCGGTGGGCGCTAGCTCGGATAGCCTCGGGACGATGAGCACGTCTTGGTACGACGAGTAATTCGGCGGTCTGGAGCAGAGTTCGACGTTGCGCGGCGTGCCCTCGTCGTCTTCGAGCGACGTACCTTCATCGACACGCCGCCCGACCTACCGTGTCGGGATGAAGGACAGGTGCACGCGGTGACGCAGCTCGCGGTAGCTTGTCCTGGTTGGCTCGCAACCAGCGAAGTCACTCGCTTTGCTAAGGACGTAGATGCCCTCGGGTGACTGCACCGTGACAGGGGCTCCTCGTGTCCCAAGCTGAGAGAAGGGCGTCTCGTTGCCAGCGCAGCGTGGGGGAGCGGTGAGGAGCGTGGAGGCAGCCTGAGCTGCGGTTTCGACACGGGTCGCGCGCCACGTGCCGTTGACCGTCCAACAGGAGGCGCCGTCGGTGCACCTGAGCACGGAAACAGCGTCGTCCTGCGCGAGGGCGAGGACTCCTGCGCCAGTCGACCAGTCAATGGACTGGTGCGTATCGTCGGTACTGCCAACACCGCCCGGGGCGCTGAAGGAGACGCCAAACCAACTGGATGCGTTGGCGCACGAGCCGTCACACGCCCACGCCGTCGGTCGGTCGTCGCTTGCCCGGTAAGCCAGCCGGGGCAGTGAGTTGCTGGAGAAACCAAGGGAGACGGTGACGAAGCGCTTGGCATTCTGGGCGATGGTGACGGAGGTCCATGAGCTCGTTGAAGTGCAGGCCCCACGGCACTCGAGGTAGGTGACGGTGCCAGAGTCAGTGCAGGCCGCGCCCAGGACGGCATTGCCGAGGGCGAGGGCGCTCGACTCACAGGTCCCACCCGGGAGGACGCCTGAGGCCCACGAACTCAAGGACGAGCAGTTGCTCTGGCAGTGGAAGTAGAGGCGACGACCGTCAGAGGCGAGAAGGTGAATGCCGTTGGCAGAGTCGATGACCATCTCGCGGTCGCCATCGAGAGACGCCGAGACGCCACTCAGGAGCGTCATCACCTGCCAGCCTGAGGCACTCGTGCATCCACCCGCAGTGCACTGCGCGAAGCGGATGCTGTCGTTGATGCCGTTGGCCAGGGTGTCTTCCCACATCATGTAGGCCTTGCCGTCGAAGCCGACTCCGAGCTCGAGGTTGAAGTCGGCCTGCTCCGAGGAGAGCGTCACCCAGCTCCAAGACGACGGACTGGTGCAGTCAGCCGCACAGCGCCCATACCTCGGCCGCCCTCCCGACGCGTACGCGACATGCAGCGTCCCGCTCCCATCTCGTTGCAGCTGCGGACTCGTGAAGCCGAAGGCGGAGACGCCGCCCGGGTCGATGACGACGGAGGAGGTGACGCTAAACGCCTGAGTGCCGCCGCCCGTCGCACTCGTGCCGCCACCAGAGGGAGAGCCGCCGCCGGTTGCGCCAGTTCCACCGCCCTGGGCACCTCCCGTTGCCGTGCCACCGTCGGTCGGAGCAGCGAAGAGAGGGGCGGTGGGTGGGGGTGTGCTCTCGGCAGGCCCGCAGGCGGAGATGACGACGAGGAGGACGGTGAGGGAGCGCATGGCCCTCGGCAAGGCCAGTGCCGCCCTCAGTTGCCGAATTTCGAGTAGTTGGCGGGCCGCGGTCGTCGACCCGCGGAGACTCGGATCTACGACGGTGACGCTCGACCCGAAGTGAAGGTCAGTGGTGAAGCAGGGCGCGCAGCATGGCGTCGACCTCATCCATCGACGGCACGCGGCGCGGCCCCGGCGCGGCAGACTCGGGGACCGAGAGCGGCTGCGTCGGCTTGAGCGGGAAGTCGTCGTAGGCGCCCGAGCCATCGGCGTCGACGAGGATGGCGTTGGTCACCGCCCAGCCGCGGCTGCCGGACGGCGTGCAGAGCCCTCCGGAGCAGCTGACCCCGTCCCACGCCAGCGGAGCGAGGGTGCGCGACGCCGCCGACGCCCGCGCCATGGCGAGGAACCAGGTGTCCTCCGTGGCCGTCACCCGGAACGTCTCGCGCACGTGAACGCGCCGCGCCGAGAAGCCGTTGAGCCCCGGCACCGGCTCGAGCGGGAGCATCGTCGGATCGTACGTCTTCTTGAGCGCCGCCTGCGCCGGCTTGAGCGTGTCGTTGGCGACGCCATTGACCGCCTCGCGCCCCGCGACGTGTGTGTGCACCTCGACGGAGTCGAACTGCATCCACTCCGGCGCCTGCACGTCGACGGTGAGCTCGAGCTCGCCGCCCGCGGCGATCGACACCGTGTCGCCGACCTCGAACTCCGGCCCGGTGGGCATGCCGCCCTCG
Organism: Myxococcota bacterium; assembly: GCA_049322495.1. GTDB lineage: Bacteria > Myxococcota > Myxococcia > Myxococcales > Myxococcaceae > Archangium_A. The sequence continues at coordinate 98,734 of JBMORD010000129.1, forward strand.
ACCCTGCGCGCGGTGAGGGTGATGAACGGGCCGCTCGAGAACGACGCCTTGCGCTGCTTCATCGCCTGCGCGAACGCCGCGGGCGTGAACTGCGCCGGCTGATCGACGCCCAGCTTGAGCCACGTGCGCCCGTAGCCGCCGACCACCTTGTAGGCGGCGTGGGTGTCGGAGACGCCCGTGCCGACCTTGAGCCAGCCGCGCGAGAGGAAGGTCATCCAGTCGTTGAGCACGCCGGTGTTCGGGCTCGTGCCGTTCATGATCTCCAGCGCGTCGAAGTCGTTGCTGAAGAGCTTCGTGTCGAGCGCGGTGGCGGCGGGGTGGGGCTCCTGGCGGAACGAGGCCGGGTCGGCGTGGGTGGCGCCGGTGAGGGTGTCGATCTTCATCATCGTCAGCGCGCCGCCCGGCGAGCCGCGCGGGTGGTTCATCTGGATCACGGCCTGGGAATCCGCCGCGCGGATGCCGGCGTACATCTGATCGAGCCGGAGCGTCGGGCCATCACCGCCCGCCCAGTCGAACGCGCCGCCGTTGACGCCGTCGTCGCGCCGCACGAGCGGGAAGGTGTTGTGGTGGCCGAAGTCGAACGGGGTCACCTCGCAGCCGATCATCGACGTCATCTGCGCGCCGAGCTGGAGCTGCTCGATCACCGGCGCGTAGTCGGTCACGAAGTCGTGATCGGTCGACACCAGCACGTCGACGCCCTCGGCCGCGAAGCTCATCGCGCGGAGCGCGTTGCCGACGGCGCTGTCCGGGCTCCCCATCGCGTGCACGTGGAGGTCGGCGCTCATCCACCCGGCGGTGTCGACGACGTGCGCCAGCGTCGCGTCGACCGTCTGATCGGCGGTGCGCAGATCGACCGCCCGCCCGCGCGTGGGGAAGGTGTCGGGGAAGGCGGAGTACTCCATGCCGCGGGTGACGAGCACCTCGTACTCGCCGGGCGGGAGCGGGATCGTCGCGCGCCCATCGGCGCCGACGTAGACGGTCGCCTGCGTGTCCGACGGCTGCGACTCGACGTCGGTGTACGGGCGGTAGTCGACGAGCTGGTCGGCGCACGGCGGGTTCGCGCAGCGCACGGTGATCTTCGACGAGAGCCGCTGGCCGAAGGGGTCGGTGACGTTGACGGTGAGCGTCCGGGTCGCGCCGAGCTTGACGGTGACCTCCGCGGTGCCGGCCGAGGGCACGCTGACCGGCGTCAGCGCTTCGATCGCCGCCCCGAGCGCGCCCGTGCCCACGAGGTAGTTGCCGGGCTTGAGGTCGGCCTTCGCCACGCCCTGCGCGTCGGCGACGAGGAGCGTCTGCATCTTCCCCGACTCCGCGCCCTTGACGGTGATGCGCGCGCCGGCCGCCGGCGAGCCATCGGCCTTCTGCGCGGTGACGGTGAGGCGCGACTTCGGCGAGGCGTCGATCGCCAGCATGCTCGAGGTGATCTCCGAGAGATCGCGGCCGACGAAGAAGTCGCGGAGGAAGGTGCGCTTGTCGCCCGGCAGCACGCCGAACGAGCCCGGCCGCCGCGTCGCGTTCGCGTCGACCCACGAGAGGAGCCCGGCCTGGTTCTCGCCATCGGCCAGCACCGCCGCCACGCCCGCAACGTAGAGCAGCGCGTTCGTCGCCGGCACCTTCGCGTCGGTGAACTTGTACGCGCGGTAGCCGTAGGCGACCTGATCGGCCTGGTAGCCGAACCACGGCATGGGATCGATGAGGCAGTCCTTCGCGCCGAGCCCGTTGGTGCAGCCCTCGGGGTTGAAGATCTCGCTGACGCCGCCCTGCTCGAGCAGATCGCCGACCTGCATCGCCACGGTGTCCTTGCCCTCGTTGCAGAAGGCCGACAGCACGCGCACGCGGTTCTCGCCCGGCGAGAGCACGTAGTAGGTGGTCACCGTGAAGGGGATCGGCACGTTCGGGTCGCGCACCAGCTGCACGTTGCCGAGGAACTGCTCGATCACGTTCGGCACGTTGACGTAGTCGACCACCGCGTCGGTGCCCGTCGCCGCGATCACCGCGTAGCCGCCCTTCGAGCCGTCGTTGAGCACCTCCACCTTCGAGACGTTCACCGTGCGGCCGAAGGCGTAGATCACCCCCAGCTTGCCGAACTCGTCGCGGCCGCCGCCGCTCGCGCGCTTGAGATCGGCGTCGATGATCGTCCCGCCGTAGGGGATCGGCGCGATGAACCGGCCCGGCTGCTGGATCACCACGCGAATGCGATCGTTCTCCAGCAGGTAGTCGCCCACGCGGCCCTGGGCGAAGCCGCCGCCGATCAGCTCCGACGACGCCTCGATCACCTTCGCGGTGACGCCGGTGCCGACGTTGGCGAACTGCTGCGTCGACGCGAGATCGATCTCACAGCGGCCCGTCGGCTCGGGCTCCGGAGGCGACTTCTTCGGGGGACAGGCGAACAGCGCGAGACACGAGACCGCGACGGCGAACGAACGAAACATGGCCGCGCGACATAGTGTGTCGTGACGATTCGGTCACGACGCACGCCGTCACTTCTGGCGGCGCGAGTACTGGCGGGCGAGGGCGAGCACGTCGTCGACCTCCCAGTGATCGTTCGCGTGCGTGCCGTACTTGACCGCGAGGACCTCGCCGTCGGGCGCGATGAGGAGATCGCCGGGGAGCGTGTCCATCATCGGGTTGGACAGCGAGATCTTGAACCTGCCCGAGAGGATGCCCTTCGTCGCCGCGATCGCCGCCGACGGGTGGAAGCCGGCGAGCTTCGAGCGGTCGATCACCCCGAACTTCGCGTACCAGGCGCGCTCCGGATCGGGCACCGTCGCGAAGGGGAGATCGCCCTGGAAGGGCTTCATCTCCTCGGCGGTGGAAGAGAAGAAGGCGACCGTCTTCACCCCGGCGCGCACCAGCTCGTCGTGGCGCAGCCGGAACGAGCGGAGGTGCGAGTTGCAGATCGGGCAGCCCGCATACCGCCTGAACTGGAGGTGAACGACCTGCGCGTCGGGAACGCGGAACGCCCCGTGGGAGAGCGTCTCGACCGTGAAGGGCGCGACGCGCTTGCCGGGAGTGAGCTTCTCGCCGCCCGCAACGGAATCCATCGACATGCGGCGCGAATGTAAACGGCCTCGGAATTGGAATGCTCGTCGATGTTGGTACCGTTGCGGGCCGCATGTTGGCGAGGACTCCTGAGGAGCTGAGGGCGGCGGTCGATTCGATGTTCCGCATTCGGGCCGTCGAGTCGCCGCCAGACGACTCCGGCATTCGCAAGGTGTGGCACCGCGGGGCGAAGTACGCCGAGCTGGTGAGCGAGATCGATCGCGAGGGGCGGGTGGCGCGGCACGAGCTGTCGCTCTTCGACGACGTGCTCGTCTGGGAGCGCGGCCGCGGGTTCCAGACTGGCGAGACGCTGGTCGACGGCAGCACTCGCGGCGCGGCGAAGGTGAGCTTCGATCTCACCACCAGCCCGGAGCGCATCGAGCGGGTCGCGCGCGCGCTCCAGCCGTACGCCGGGCGCGATCGCATCATCGAGCACCTCAAGGGCCTGGTGTCCGAGACGCAGCAGGGGCGCCAGCCGACGCGCGATCTCGGGGTCGTCACCGGCAACCACCGGGTGGTCGACGACGCGGCGGTGCAGGCCCACCTCGCGCGGCAGGCGCCGCCGGCGCGTAAGCCGAACCTCGCGCTGCTCGCGGTGGGCGTGGGGCTGATGGTGATCGCCGTGGCGCTGGCGATCATCGTGCTCCGCTGACCGGCGCGGCGGGGCTACGGTGCGCGCGCCATGCAGAGCGCCCGCGTCGCCCCGTTCGGTCCTTCGGTCTTCAGTGAGATGTCGCGCCTCGCGCTGCAGCACGGCGCGGTCAACCTCGGCCAGGGCTTCCCCGACTTCGACGGCCCGCAGGAGATCGCCCGCGCGGCGATGGAGGCGATCGCCGGCGGAGTGAACCAGTACGCCGTCTCGGCGGGCCACCCCGCGCTGCGCCAGGCGATCGCCGCGCACTCCCAGCGCTTCTACGGCGCGGAGCTCGATCCCCAGACCGAGGTGGGCGTCACCTCTGGCGCGACGGAGGCGATCTTCGCGGCGGTGCAGGCCTTCACCGACCCGGGCGACGAGGTGATCCTCTTCGAGCCCTTCTACGACTCGTACCTCGCGAGCGTGCAGCTGGCGCAGGCGGTGCCGCGCTTCGTGCAACTGCGAGCGCCCGATGCTGCACATGCACAGTGGTGGTTCGACGACGCGGAGCTGGAGGCAACCTTCTCGCCGCGCACGCGCCTGGTGATCGTCAACACCCCGCACAACCCGACCGGCAAGCGCTTCACGCGCGCCGAGCTCGAGCGCATCGGCGAGCTGACCCGCCGCGCCGGCGCGGTGCTGCTGAGCGACGAGGTGTACGAGCACCTGGTGTTCGACGGCGCGAAGCACCTCCGCCCCGCGACGCTGCCCGGCTTCCGCGACTTCACGCTCACCCTGAGCAGCGGCGGCAAGACCTTCTCGTTCACCGGCTGGAAGATCGGCTGGCACCTCGGCCGCCCGGAGCTCGTGGGCGCGGTGCAGAAGGCCCACCAGTGGATCACCTTCTGCTCGCCGCCGGCGTTCCAGGTGGCGATCGCGAAGGGGCTCGAGCTGCCCGACGCCTTCTTCGAGGGCTTCGTGGCCGAGTACACCCAGAAGCGGAACTTCCTCGCCGCGGCGCTCCAGAAGGCGGGCTTCGAGGTGCTGCCCTGCGAGGGCACGTACTTCCTGATGGCGAACACCGATCGGCACCGGCAGCAGGGCGAGACCGACGTCGACTTCTGCAGACGGCTGGTGACGCAGCACGGCGTGGCGGCGATCCCCACCTCGGTCTTCTACTCGGACGCCCACGCGCCCGCGGCGTACGGCCACGCCCGCTTCGCCTTCTGCAAGACCGACCGGGTGCTGTCCGCGGCGGCTGAACGACTGGCTCGTCTGTAGTAGGGCAGCGCCCGTGCAGAACGCCGCCCTCGAGTCCCCCTACAAGCCGAAGCACCACGTCCGCATCGTCACCGCCGCCTCGCTGTTCGACGGCCACGACGCGGCGATCAACGTCATGCGCCGCATCATGCAGGCCAGCGGCGCCGAGGTGATCCACCTCGGGCACAACCGCTCGGTCGCGGAGATCGTGCGCTGCGCGATCCAGGAAGACGTGCAGGGCATCGCCATCACCTCGTACCAGGGCGGTCACGTCGAGTTCTTCAAGTACATGATCGACCTGCTCAAGCAGGCGAACGCCCACATCAAGGTCTTCGGCGGCGGCGGCGGCACCATCCTCCCCTCGGAGATCGAGGAGCTGCACCGCTACGGCGTGGCGCGCATCTACTCGCCCGACGACGGCCGCGCGATGGGCCTGCAGGGGATGATCGACGACCTGCTCCGGCAGTGCGACTTCGAGAAGCGCTCGGCGGACTTCAAGAGCGTGCTCCCGGCGCTGCCGACGAAGGCGCCCGACACCCTCGGCGCGCTGATCACCATCGCCGAGAACCACCCCGAGGCCGGGCTGCGCGCGGCGCTCGAGGGCCTCCAGAAGGGCCGGGTGCCCGTGCTGGGCATCACCGGCACCGGCGGCGCGGGCAAGTCGTCGCTGGTCGACGAGCTGGTGCGCCGCTTCCTGGTCGATTTCAAGGACAAGACCATCGCGGTGGTCTCCGTCGATCCCTCGAAGCGCAAGACGGGCGGGGCGCTGCTGGGCGACCGCATCCGCATGAACTCCATCGACGACCCGCGGGTGTACATGCGCTCGCTCGCCACGCGGCAGTCGAACCTCGCGCTCAGCAAGCACGTGCGCGAGTCGATCGAGCTGTGCAAGGCGGCCGGCTTCGATCTGATCATCGTCGAGACCTCGGGCATCGGGCAGAGCGACACCGAGATCACCGAGCACGCCGACGTCTCGCTGTACATCATGACCGCCGAGTACGGCGCCGCGACGCAGCTCGAGAAGATCGACATGCTCGACTTCGCGGACATCATCGCCATCAACAAGTTCGACAAGCGCGGCTCGCTCGACGCGCTGCGCGACGTGCGCAAGCAGTGGAAGCGCAACCACAACGCGTTCGACGTTGCCGACGAGGCCGCGCCGATCTTCGGCACCATCGCCTCGCAGTTCAACGACCCGGGCATGAACCGGCTGTACCGGGCGGTGATGGACAAGCTGGCCAGCAAGACCGGCGCGCCGCTCCAGTCGCACTTCGAGCTCACCGAGGGCATGAGCCAGCAGCGGTGGATCATCCCGCCCGAGCGCACGCGCTACCTCGCGGAGATCTGCGAGACCAACGAGGCCGCCGATCGCTTCGTGCGGCAGCAGGCGGCCATCGCGCGCCGCATGTACCAGCTGGCCGGCACCATCGAGTCGCTGCGGGCGAACGTGGGCCGCAAGACGCTGGAGATCGTCGAGCCGCAGGGCGCCGACGACGTGGTGCGCGTCACCGCGAAGGTCGAGGGCGAGCCGGCCTTCCTGGCGGAGCTGGTCAACCTCTACACCGATCTCGAGCACCGCCTCGCGCCCGAGTGCCGCAAGCTGCTGGCCGACTGGCCCGCGACGAAGCGGCGCTACGCGGCGGCGAAGTACCAGTACCAGGTGCGCGAGAAGGTCATCGAGCTCGACCTCCACACCGAGACGCTCTCGCACCTCAAGATCCCCAAGGTGGCGCTGCCGAAGTACGAGGACTGGGGCGACGTGCTCACCTGGCTGCTCCGCGAGGCGCCGCCCGGCCAGTTCCCCTTCACCGCGGGCGTCTTCCCGCTCAAGCGCGAGGGTGAGGATCCCGCCCGCATGTTCGCCGGCGAAGGCGGCCCGGAGCGCACCAACAAGCGCTTCCACTACGTCTCGCGCGGGCTGCCCGCCAAGCGCCTCTCGACCGCCTTCGACTCGGTGACGCTCTACGGCGAAGACCCCGATCTCCGCCCCGACATCTACGGCAAGGTCGGCAACTCGGGCGTGTCGATCGCCAACGTCGACGACGCGAAGAAGCTCTACTCGGGCTTCGATCTCGCCGACCCGGCGACGTCGGTCTCGATGACCATCAACGGCCCGGCGCCGATGGTGCTCGGCTTCTTCCTCAACGCGGCCGTCGATCAGCAGTGCGAGAAGTGGATCCGCGCCAACGGCAGGGTGGCGGAGGTCGAGAAGAAGATCGACGAGCTGTACGCGCAGCGCGGCGTGCCGCGGCCGCGGTACCAGGGCCCGCTCCCGGAAGGGAACGACGGCCTCGGGCTGCTGCTGCTCGGCGTCTCGGGCGACGAGGTGCTCCCGAAGGACGTGTACGAGAAGCTCCGCGCGGCGACGCTCTCGCAGGTGCGCGGCACGGTGCAGGCCGACATCCTCAAGGAGGATCAGGCGCAGAACACCTGCATCTTCTCGACGGAGTTCGCGCTGCGGATGATGGGCGACATCCAGCAGTACTTCATCGAGCAGAAGGTGCGGAACTTCTACTCGGTGTCGATCAGCGGGTACCACATCGCGGAGGCCGGGGCGAACCCCATCAGCCAGCTCGCCTTCACGCTCGCCAACGGCTTCACCTTCGTCGAGTACTACCTCTCGCGCGGGATGCACATCGACGACTTCGCGCCGAACCTCTCGTTCTTCTTCTCGAACGGAATGGACCCCGAGTACACGGTGCTCGGGCGCGTCGCGCGGCGCATCTGGGCGCGCGCCATCCGCGACAAGTACGGCGGCAACGATCGCTCGCAGAAGCTCAAGTACCACATCCAGACCTCGGGCCGTTCGCTGCACGCGCAGGAGATCGCGTTCAACGACATCCGCACCACGCTCCAGGCGCTGCTCGCGCTGCAGGACAACTGCAACTCGCTGCACACCAACGCCTACGACGAGGCGATCACCACGCCCACCGAAGAGAGCGTGCGCCGCGCGCTGGCGATCCAGCTCATCATCAACAAGGAGTTCGGCCTGCTGAAGAACGAGAACCCGATCCAGGGCTCGTTCGTCATCGAGGAGCTCACCGATCTCGTCGAGGCGGCGGTGCTCGCGGAGTTCCGCGCCATCTCCGAGCGCGGCGGCGTGCTGGGCGCGATGGAGCGCATGTACCAGCGCTCGAAGATCCAGGAGGAGTCGCTGTACTACGAGACCCTCAAGCACGACGGCCGGCTGCCGATCATCGGGGTGAACACCTTCCTCGATCCGAAGGGCTCGCCGACGGTGCAGCCGCCCGAGGTGATCCGCGCGACGAAGGAAGAGAAGGACTACGCCATCGCCTCGCGTGACGCCTTCTGGAAGCGCAACGCGGTGACCGCGCCGAAGGCCCTCGCGGCGGTGCAGCGCGCGGCGCTCGACGGCGGGAACATCTTCACGGCGCTCATGGAGGCCTGCAAGGTCTGCACGCTCGGCCAGCTCTCGGGCGCGCTCTACGAGGTCGGCGGCCAGTACCGCAGGAACATGTGATGACTGCTCAATTCCCCAGCATCAGCGCGGCCGAGTGGCGCGCGCAGGTCGAGAAGGATCTCGCGGGCACGCCCTTCGAGAAGGCGCTCGTCAGCAGGACGCCGGAAGGGCTGGCGATCCAGCCGCTGTACACCGCGGGCCCCGCGCTCCCCGCGACGCCGCGAGGCGGGCAGGGCGGCGCGAAGATCTCGACGCTCGAGCATCACGAGGCCGGCGCCGACGCCGCCGACGAGCTCGCCTTCGTGCTCGCGAAGACCGTCGCGCTCTTCAAGGCGAGCGGGGTGCAGGGCGTGACGGTGGAGATCTCCGTCGGCCGCGACACCTTCGTCGAGCTCTCGAAGCTCCGCGCGCTGCGGCTGCTCTGGGCGAAGCTCACCGCCGCGGTGGGCCAGCCGGCCGGGCTGCGGGTGCACGCCTGCTGCTCGCGGCGCACGCTCACCCAACGCGACCCATGGGTGAACATGCTGCGCACCACCACGCAGGTGTTCGCGGCGATGCTCGGCGGCGCCGACGAGGTGACGCCCACCGCCTTCGACGAGGCGCTCGGCGCGCCCTCCGAGCTCGGCCGCCGCGTGGCGCAGAACACGCTCCTGGTGCTCGAGCACGAGAGCCACCTGCGGCGCGTCGCCGACCCCGCCGCGGGCTCGTACTACCTCGACACGCTCACCGATCAGCTCGCGCGCGAGGCGTGGAAGCGCTTCCAGGGCATCGAGGCCGCGGGCGGCATCGACCAGGCGCTCCCGAAGCTGAAGATGCACTTCGAAGACGCGTGGAAGGCGCGGCTCGAGGCGATCGCCAAGCGGCGCCTGCCGATCCTCGGCGTCTCCGAGTTCGCCAACCCCGACGAGAAGCTCCCGGCCGCGCCGACGCCGTTCTCCGGCCCCGGCCATCGCGACGCGGAGGTGTTCGAGGCGCTGCGCCTGAAGGCCGACGTCAAGCGGCCCGAGGCGATCCTCGTGACGCTCGGCACGCTCGCCGAGAGCCGCGCGCGCGTCGGCTTCGCGCAGAACTTCTTCGGGGCCGGCGGCATCCGCACGCGCGAGACGACGCAAGACGAGGGCGCGACGGTGGCCTGCCTGTGCGGCACCGACGAGCGCTACGCGAGCGAGGCGGCGACCCGCGCGAAGGCCCTCAAGGCGGCCGGGTGCGGGCAGGTGCTGGTGGCCGGTCGCCCCGGCGCGAACGAGGCGGCGCTCCGCGAGGCGGGCGTCGACGGCTTCATCTTCATCGGCTGCGACGTGGTCGCGACGCTGAGCGAGCTCCTGGAGCAGTACTCATGACTTCCCGCTTCCCCGACTTCGCCGGCCTCGACTTCGACGCCGTGCAGGTGACGCCCGCGCCCGCGCCGACCGGCGACGCGTGGCCCACGCCCGAGGGCATCGACGTGCGCCCGGGCTACGGCGCGCAGGCGCTCGAGGGCCTCACCCACCTCGGCACGATGCCCGGCTTCCCGCCCTACGTGCGCGGCCCGTACCCCACGATGTACGTACGCCAGCCGTGGACCGTGCGGCAGTACGCCGGCTTCAGCACCGCGGAGGACTCCAACGCATTCTACCGGCGCAACCTCGCCGCCGGGCAGATGGGCCTGTCGATCGCCTTCGATCTCGCCACCCACCGCGGCTACGACAGCGATCACCCGCGCGTGGTGGGCGACGTGGGCATGGCCGGCGTGGCCATCGACTCGATCCTCGACATGAAGGTGCTGTTCGACGGCATCCCGCTCGACAAGATGAGCGTGTCGATGACGATGAACGGCGCGGTGCTCCCGATCCTCGCGCTCTACATCGTCGCGGCGGAAGAGCAGGGCGTCAGCCCCGAGAAGCTGTCCGGCACCATCCAGAACGACATCCTCAAAGAGTTCATGGTGCGGAACACGTACATCTACCCGCCCGCGCCCTCGATGAAGATCATCGCGGACATCTTCGCGTTCACCTCGCAGAAGATGCCGAAGTTCAACTCTATCTCCATCTCCGGGTACCACATGCAGGAAGCCGGAGCGACGGCCGACCTCGAGCTCGGCTACACGCTCGCCGACGGCCTCGAGTACGTGCGCACCGGCATCGCGAGCGGCATGAGCGTCGACGCCTTCGCGCCGCGGCTGAGCTTCTTCTTCGCCATCGGCATGAACTTCTTCATGGAGGTGGCCAAGCTCCGCGCGGCGCGGCTCCTCTGGGCGCGGCTCATGGCGGGCTTCTCGCCGAAGAACCCGAAGAGCCTCGCGCTGCGCACGCACTGCCAGACCTCGGGCTGGTCGCTCACCGCGCAGGACGTGCACAACAACGTGGTGCGCACCTGCATCGAGGCGATGGCCGCCACCCAGGGCCACACCCAGAGCCTGCACACCAACTCGCTCGACGAGGCGCTGGCGCTGCCCACCGACTTCTCGGCCCGCATCGCGCGCAACACGCAGCTCCAGCTCCAGCTCGAGTCGGGCACCTGCCGGCCCGTCGATCCGTGGGGCGGCAGCTACTACGTCGAGCGGCTGACCCACGAGCTCGCGGCCCGCGCCCAGGCGCACATCGACGAGATCGAGAAGCTGGGCGGCATGGTGAAGGCCATCGAGGCCGGCGTGCCCAAGCTCCGCATCGAGGAGGCCGCTGCGCGCACCCAGGCGCGCATCGACTCCGGGCGCCAGGTGATCGTCGGCGTCAACCGCTTCAAGCCCGAGCGCGAGGAGCCGGTGCCGGTGCTGAAGGTGGACAACGCGGCGGTGCGCAGGAAGCAGATCGAGCGGCTCGAGCGGCTCAAGCGCGAGCGCGATCAGGCGGCCGTCGAGCGCACCCTCGCGGCGCTGACGAAGTGCGCGGCGGGGGAAGGCGGCAACCTCCTCGCGCTCGCCGTCGACGCCGCGCGCGCGCGCGCCACCGTCGGCGAGATCTCGCTCGCCCTCGAGAAGGTGTGGGGGCGCCACCAGGCGGAGATCCGCTCGGTGACCGGCGTGTACAGTGGCGAGGTGGGCGAGACGTCAGAGACGATCACCCGGGTGCGCGCGCGCACCAGGGCCTTCCTCGAGCGCGAGGGCCGCCGCCCGCGCATTCTGGTGGCGAAGATGGGCCAGGACGGCCACGACCGCGGCCAGAAGGTGATCGCCAGCGCGTTCGCCGATCTCGGCTTCGACGTCGACATCGGGCCGCTCTTCCAGACGCCCGAGGAGACCGCGCAGGCGGCGGTGGAGAACGACGTGCACGTCATCGGCGCGAGCTCGCTGGCGGCCGGCCACCTCACGCTGGTGCCCGCGCTGCGCGAGGCGCTGGCGAAGCGGGGGCGCTCCGACATCCTCGTGGTGGTGGGCGGCGTCATCCCGCCGGACGACTACCAGGCGCTCCGTGACGCCGGCGCCGCGGCCATCTTCGGCCCGGGCACGGTGATCGCCGAGGCCGCCGGCGCGCTGCTCGATCAGCTCGAGGCATGAAGCTCCGCGGACGGCTGACGCTCGAGGCGTACGAGGCCGGCGTGCGCGCGGGCGATCGCGCGATCCTCGCGCGGGCGATCACCCTCATCGAGAGCCGCGCCGAGGCCGACGCGCAGCTGGCCCAGGAGCTGCTGACCCGCCTGCTGCCGTCGACCGGCGGCGCGCGGCGGGTGGGCATCACCGGCGTGCCCGGCGTCGGCAAGAGCACCTTCATCGACGCGCTGGGCACGCAGCTCACCGCGCGCGGGAAGAACGTCGCGGTGCTGGCGATCGATCCCACCAGCAGCCTCTCGGGCGGCTCGATCCTCGGAGACAAGACGCGCATGGCGCGGCTGTCGGTCGATCCGCGCGCGTTCATCCGCCCGTCGCCCAGCGGCCTCACGCCCGGCGGCGTCGCGCGGCGCACCCGCGAGACGATGCTCCTGTGCGAGGCGGCCGGCTTCGACGTGGTGCTGATCGAGACCGTCGGGGTGGGGCAGGGCGAGACCGCCGTCGCCGACATGGTCGACTGCTTCCTGGTGCTGATGCTGCCCGGCTCGGGCGACGAGCTGCAGGGCATCAAGAAGGGCATCCTCGAGCTCGCCGATCTGATCGCGGTGAACAAGGCCGACGGCGACAACGCGGCGAAGGCGCGCGTGGCGCTGGGCGATCTGCGCGCCGCGCTCCGCTACCTGCCGCAGCACCGGCCCGAGTGGCGCACGCGCGCGCTGGCGATCTCCGGGCAGACCGGCGCCGGCCTCGACGAGCTGTGGGCGGAGATCGAAGCGCACCGCGCGGCGCTCGAGGCCACCGGCGCGCTCGCCCGGCTGCGCGCCGAGCAGGGCCGCGCGTGGATGTGGGCCCTCATCACCGAGCGGCTGGAGCGCGCCTTCCGCGCCCACCCCTCGGTCGCGGGGCTGCTCGCCCCCCTCGAGGCTGACGTCCTCGCGGGCCGCGTCTCGCCGACGGCAGCCAGCGAGCGGCTCCTCGCGGCGTTCGGCGTCGTCGGGCATCGCGACTAGAAAATTCCGCCCGAGAACCCCCGAATCGCACTGTGGGTTTCCGCAGTTGCTGCGCGGGTCAGAGCTGACCGACTAGAGTCTCGACGCCTTGCCCACCCTCAGCAGCTTCTTCGCCATCTACACCGACGGCTCCGGGCTCAACGAGTCGTTCCCGTCTCCGGCGGGCACGGACGTGTTCCTGGGCGAGATGGGCACGCTGCTGCGCCCCGGCCCGCAGGACGAGCTCTTCGGGCCGCACGCCAGCAAGTTCCTCCAGGCGAAGCCGAAGCGCGGCTTCCTGCTCGGGTTCCGCCGGGAGGTGCGCACGCGCGCCGAGCCCTTCTTCGACGAGGTGCGCGAGGCGGTGCTGGCGGCGACGAAGGATCTCGACGGCTGGGCGCTCGACGTGCTGCGGCTGTGGCCCTTCCCGCTGGCGATCGCCGGTGAGGTGCTGCCCGAGCACCTGCTCGCGGAAGATCTCTTCTCGGTGGGCTTCACCGACATGGGCCAGCACGGCGTGCGCGCCGAGACCATCGGCCTGTCGAAGCTCGGCCAGCGGGAGATCACCTTCGAGTTCGCCGACCCGACGCTGATGGAGGAGGCCGCGCTGATGTGCGGCCACATCGCCGACTGGCTGCTCGAGCACGGCCGCCGCATCGATCACGGCCACGCGATGTCGTTCGGCTTCGATCGCATCTCGTTCTTCGCCGCCGAGGGCACCGCGGGCGGGCCGTTCCGCGGCTGGCACCCGCCGCTGGTGCAGAAGCTGCTCCCGCCGGAGCTCTTCCCGGGCGTCGGCGTGCTCGAGGTGCGCGCCTCGCCGCCGGGGCGGAACGATCAGCTCGAGGATCTCACCGTGCCGCTGCGGCGCTCGTCGGAGCAGCGCCTGCTCCTCGAGGAGCTCGACCTCACCGGTGACTCCCCGCACGCCACCAGCACCGCGCAGGTGAAGGGCTTCATCGCCGAGCTCAAGTCGCTGGTCGCGGTGCGCGAGGAGTCGCACTCGTCGCGCGACAGCGGGTGGCGCTTCCGCAGCACGGTCGAAGGCGACTCCGGCGAGAACGGGGTGATGACCCTGGCCGACCTCGCCCGCCGCGCGCCGGAATTGGTGCGCTACCTCGCGCTGCCGCACGGCGTGAAGCTCACGTGGGATGCCGACGGGCACCTCCTCGTCGACCGCTCGCGCGTGCACGACGAAGACGACGGCGCCCCCGACGACACGTTGTCATGAGCCCCCCCGATCCGTTCTTCGGGGAGCTCTACCTCCGCTCGACCCGCCCCTTCCTCTCGCCGCAGGTGACGCACGCCGAGGCGGCCTTCCTCCGCGCGCGGCTGCCGGCCACCGGGCGGCTGCTCGATCTCGGCTGCGGCCACGGGCGGCACCTCGCGCAGCTCGGCGGCTTCGGCGTCGATCGTGATCAGCTCTCGCTCCTCGAGGCGCGCGCGCACGGCCAGGTGTCCCGCGCCGATCTCCGCGCGCTCCCGTTCCGCGACCGCGCCTTCGACGGCGGCTGGTGCTGGTACAACTCGCTGGGCACCTTCGAAGACGAGCAGGTCCCGCTGATCCTCCGCGAGGTGGCCCGCTGCCTGAAGCCCGGCGCGCCCTTCATCATTCAAGGCTCGAACATCGAGCGCGCCCGCGCGCAGCCCGACGCGAGCTACGACGGGCCGATCGGCCTGGGCGATCACCTCCGCGAGCGCGCCCACTTCGACCCCGAGAAAAGACGCGACGAAATCGTTCGGCAGCTCACCACCGACGACGGGCGCGTCCTCGAGGCGCCGTTCTTCATTCGTTACTATGACGTCGCTGAATGGAGCCGGTTGCTCGAAGAAGCGGGCTTCTTCACGCGGTGGTGGCTGGGCGGTGTAGAGGGCTCCGCGTTAGAGCAGTCGTCCACCGACGTGATCGTCGGCGCAGAACGCAAGGGGCCTTGAGCAGATGACGAGCGGTGCCTTCAGCACGATGCCGAAGCGGGTCGACGTCTACGAGGTCGGGCCGCGCGACGGGCTGCAGAACGAGCTGCGCACGCTGGCCACGCCCGACAAGGCGCGGCTGATCGAGGCGCTGGTCGACTCGGGGCTCAAGCGCATCGAGGTGACGAGCTTCGTGTCACCGCGGTGGATCCCCCAGCTCGCCGACGCCGAGAAGCTGCTCGGCATGCTGCCCCGCCGCGACGGGGTGATCTTCACCGCGCTGGTGCCGAACCTCAAAGGCCTCGAGCGCGCGAAGGCCGCGGGCCTGCAGGAGGCGGCGGTCTTCCTCTCGGTCACCGAGAGCCACTCGAAGAAGAACATCAACAAGACGGTGGCGGAGGCGATCAGCACCGCGCGCGAGGTGGCCGAGGGCGCGCAGCGCGCGGGCATGCGCGTGCGCTGCTACCTCTCGACGGTGTGGGGCTGCCCCTACGAGGGCCTGACGCCGGTCTCGCGGGTGGTGGAGGTCGTCAAGCAGCTCGCCGACCTCGGCTTCTACCAGCTGAGCCTGGGCGACACGATCGGCGTGGGCACGCCCGGCCAGACCGCCGACATCGTCGAGCAGGTCTCGAAGCTCGTCCCGCTGCCGCAGATCGCGCTGCACCTCCACGACACGCGCGGCACCGCGCTGGCCAACGCGCTGGTGGGCCTGTCGATGGGCATCACCACCTTCGACTCGAGCATCGGCGGGCTCGGCGGCTGCCCCTATGCCCCCGGCGCGTCGGGCAACCTCGCCACCGAGGATCTCGTCTACATGCTGCACGGCATGGGCGTGGACACCGGCATCAAGCTCGATCGCCTCGTCGAAGCGGGCGAGCTCGGCCAGGAGCTCATCGGCCGCAAGCTGTCGGGCAAGTTCCTCCAGGCGGCCCTGGGCGAGCGCGAGAAGCACGTCGCGCGGGCGAGCTGAGTCAGAACAGCCGTCGATCGCCCCAGGTGAGCGCGATGCGCATCGTCGAGGTGTCCGGCGAGACGATCGTCGCCTCGACGCGCCCCGCGACGCGCAGGTGCAGCAGCGCGGCCTCGACCACCCCGGCCAGCAGGTGCGTGCCGTGGGTGCCGCTGCCGTGCATGGTGAGCAGCGCGGTGCTGGCGTCTTCCCAGCGCACGTCGATCGTCGCGCCCTTGAGGCCGGTCTCGACGAACTGGGGAATGCGCGCCACGAACGACTTCGGGGAGAGGAAGGGGAGCGTCTGGGAGATCATCCGCCCCACGAGCGTCTCGAAGTAGCCCTGCGTGAAGCGGCGGCCCAGCTCGCGGATGCCCTCTTCGCGCGACTTCTCCGGGTGGAGCTCGGCGCAGGCGGCGTCGAGGCAGGCCTCCCAGGTCGCCATCGGGTAGGACGGGCGCGGGGCGTCGGCGTCGAAGCCGCAGCGCTTGAGCGTGTCCTTGAGCCCGCCCTTGACGCGCAGCGCCCTGACGAACAACCCCTCGAAGATGACGTGCTGCGCCTGCACCGACTCCATGTGTCGGGACGGTGACAAAGCGCCAGCGCAGGCGCAACCAGCACTAGCTGAACAGGCGTCGCAGCCAGCCCATGACGCCCTTCGGCTGGAAGACGTCGACTTCGGGATCGGTGTCGTCCTCGAGGCGGCGGAGCTGCTGGCGCACGTTTTCCGGCGTGTCGCGGGTGGCGAAGACGGAGTGGACCTCCTGGCCGGTCGCCTCCTCCTTCGCGGTGATGGTCAGCAGGCACTCGTTGTTGAGCTCGAAGGTGAGCTCCACGGCCACCGCGCCGCGCGGCCCGGCGGGGAGCTCCGGCACGCGGAAGGTGCCCAGCCAGGTGTTGTCGGCCGCGCGCACCGCCTCGCCCTGGAACACCGAGAGCTCGAGCTTCCGCTGGTTCTCGCGCGTGGTGACCATGCGGTACTTGCGCGTGGCCGGCAGCGAGGTGTTCCGCAGGATGATCGGGTGGAACTTGCCGCCCGGCAGCCCGATGCCGATCGACATCGGCAGCACGTCGATCAGCAACAGCCCGGCCTTGCGCTCCAGCGCGTCGGCGAGCAGCGCGGCGCCCAGGGCGACGGCCTCCTCGGGGTTGCCGGCGGTGACGGGCTGGCGGCCAAAGAGCAGAGCGATGCGCTCCTGCACCAGCGGCGCGCGCGACTGGCCCCCCACGAGGACGATCTCGTCGATCTGATCCGCGCGCAGGTTGCGCGTGCGGATCACCTCCTGGCAGACCTCCATGGTGCGATCGACGATCGAGCGGGTGAGCTTCTCGAGCTGCGCGCGGGTGAGCGTGACGTCGAGGTCCTCGGGCTTGCCGTTGACCACCGCCACGAAGGGCACGTGGATCCGCGCCTCCTTGAGGTTCGAGAGGGCGATCTTCGCGCGCTCGGCCGCGTCGTAGACCCGCTGGATCGCCACGCGGTCGGTGAAGATGGTGTCGGTGCGGGCCTCGAAGTCGGCGAGCAGCTGCGCGACGATCGCCGAGTCGAAGTCGATGCCGCCGAGGAAGGTGTCGCCGCCGGTCGAGACGACCTCGTAGACGGCCTCGGTGTACTCGAGCACCGAGGCGTCGAAGGTGCCGCCGCCGAGATCGTAGACCAGCACCCGCTGCGGGCGCTTGCGCGCGTGGCCCCAGGCGAGCGCCGCGGCGGTGGGCTCGTTGACGATGCGCTCGACGTGGAAGCCCGCCAGCCGCCCCGCCTCGCGCACCGCCTCCCGCTGCCGCTCGGAGTACCAGGCGGGCACGGTGATCACCGCGCGGTTGATGGGCTGGCCCAGGCGCGCCTCGGCGAGCTGCTTGATCTCCCACAGCACGAGGGCCGAGAGCTCCTCGAGGCGGTAGGCGCGATCGGCGAGCTGCACCGCGCACTCGCCGTCTTCGGTGGGCACCACCTCGTACGGGAAGCGCTTGAGCACCTCGCGCACCTCGGGGGCGTCGATCGGCCGACCGATGAGGCGCTTGAAGCCGAACACCACCCAGCGCGGGTTGGTGGTGAGCTGTGCGCGCGCCGCGTTGCCCACCACGAGCTGGCCGCGCGGGCTCAAGGCGACGATCGAGGGGATCAGGCTCTGCCCGTCCTTCGAGGCGAGCATCACCGCCTTGCCGTCGCGGACGATCGCCGCGCACGAGTTGCTGGTGCCCAGATCGATGCCGATGATCGGCCCCACGCGCTCGCCCAGCGGCGCGGGCACGAAGGCCGGCGCCTTCACCGTCTTCGCGTCACCCTGCACCAGGAGCCGCCCGGCCAGCTCCGAGGGCAGGGGGGCCTGCTTCTGCTGGTCGGCCGGCGGCGGGGTGTCTTCGAGCGGCACGGCGTGGGGGTCGGTGTCGATCGGCCCCACGTTCTTCGGCACCGGCGGCTCGTCGGACCGCGCGTGCGGCATGGCGGCCGCGGCCGACTCGAGGAAGCGCCGGCTCACCGCGTCGAGGGTGATGAACTTGAAGCCCATGCCCGGGACGCCTTCGCCTTTGTTTCCCGTGACGTAGCTGACGGTGGCAGTGGCGTAGAGCACCCGCGTGCCGTTCTCGATCTTGATCTCCAGCACCACCGAAGTGCCCGGGTTCTTCAGCGACTTCGAGCGGAGGTAGATGCCGCCGCGGGTGAGGTTGGCGCCGTAGCGCGCGAGGAACTCCTCTGCCGTCGCGAACGGCAGGCGGACCGAAAGGCCGATGGGCTTGTTGTCGGTCGCCACGACGGGCCGGGAATATGGCCGGAGGTGTCAAAACTCCAGCGAATCCGGGCGGCTTTTCTCGCGGCCGAAAGTTGTCTAGAGGCCGACCATGCTGACTCCGAACATCCGCCTCGGGCTGACCTTCGACGACGTCCTCCTGGTTCCCGCGGAGAGCGCGGTGCTCCCGCACCAGGTCGAGCTCTCGACGAAGCTGACGCGCAACCTCACGCTGCCGATCCCGCTGCTCTCGAGCGCGATGGACACCGTGACCGAGGCCCGCATGGCCATCGCCATGGCGCAGGAGGGCGGCATCGGCGTCATCCACAAGAACTTCACCCCGGAGCAGCAGGCGGCCGAGGTGCTCAAGGTGAAGAAGCACGAGTCGGGCATCGTGGTCGACCCGATCACCGTCGAGCCGACGGCGCCGCTGTCGAAGGTGATTCAGCTCATGCGCGAGCATGGGATCAACGGCATCCCCGTCGTCGAGGGGCGGATGCTGGTGGGCATCATCACCAGCCGCGACGTGCGCTTCGAGAAGAACCTCGATCAGCAGGTCAGCAAGGTGATGACGAAGAAGCTCGTCACCGCGCCCGAGGGCGTGACGCAGGAGAAGGCCATCGAGCTGCTCCACTCGAACCGCATCGAGAAGCTGCTGGTGGTCAACGACCGTGGCGAGCTCCGCGGGCTGATGACCATCAAGGACGTCGAGAAGCACAAGGTCTTCCCCAACGCCGCGAAGGACTCGCGCCAGCGCCTGCTGGTGGCCGCGGCGGTCGGGGTGGGCGCTGATCGCGACGCGCGCATCGACGCGCTGATCAAGGCCGGGGTCGACGTGATCGTCGTCGACACGGCGCACGGGCACTCCCGCGGGGTGATCGAGGCGGTGCGCGACGTGCGGAAGAACTTCAAGGGCAGCTTCGAGCTGGTGGCCGGCAACGTGGCGACCGCCGAGGCGACGAAGGCGCTGATCGATGCGGGGGTCGACGCGGTGAAGGTGGGCATCGGACCGGGGTCGATCTGCACCACCCGCGTGGTGGCCGGTGTGGGCGTGCCGCAGATCACCGCCATCGACGACTGCGCGCGCGCCGCGCAGGGGAGCGGGGTGCCGATCATCGCCGACGGCGGCATCAAGTACTCGGGCGACGTGGTGAAGGCGATCGCCGCCGGCGCGAACTCGGTGATGATCGGCTCGCTCTTCGCGGGCACCGAGGAGTCACCGGGCGACACCATTCTGTACCAGGGCCGCAGCTACAAGGCGTACCGGGGCATGGGCTCGCTGGGGGCGATGCGCCAGGGCTCGAAGGATCGCTACTTCCAGGGCGGAGTGCAGGACGAGAAGAAGCTCGTGCCCGAGGGCATCGAGGGCCGCGTGCCGTACAAGGGCACGGTGGGCATGAACGTGTTCCAGCTCCTCGGCGGCCTGCGCGCGGGCATGGGCTACTGCGGCACGAAGAACATCGACGAGCTGCGCACGAAGGCGACCTTCGTGCAGATCACCTCAGCCGGGCTCAAGGAGAGCCACGTGCACGACGTGATCATCACGGAAGAGGCGCCGAACTACCGCC
>JBMORD010000130.1:0-17463 GCA_049322495.1 Myxococcota bacterium
CGAGGAACACGAGGTAGGTCGCGAACAGCAGCAGCGCCATCACCACGCGGCGGCGCAGCACGAGCGAGGTGTACACGTCGCCGCGCGGCCCGCCGCGCCACGGCAGCACGAGGTGCGTGAGGCTCATCGACGAGAGGGCGAGCGAGGCGACGATGACCATCGCGCTCGAGGCCGACACGCCGCCCAGCCACACCAGCGGGGCCAGCCACGGCACCTTCGCCGCCACCAGCAGCACGTAGAGGTCGCCGTTGCCCTGCGGCGCGAGCGCCTCGCCGGCCCACAGCACGAGGGGAATGGGCAGGTTCAGCACCAGCAGCAGCAGCGGGAAGCCCCACGTGGCGGCGGTCAGCGCGCGCACGCCACGCTCGCCCTCGGGCGCCTCGGCGAAGGCCATGTGGAACTGGCGCGGGAGCAGGAAGGTGGCGGCGATCGACAGGAGCAGCACCGAGCCGAACCCGCCGTCGCGCGCGGGCGCGAGGAAGGCGTCGACGCGCTCCGGGGAAGGCTCGACGTCGAGCGACCACGCGACGAGGCCCGCCGCGAGGAGCGCGAGCGTCTTGAAGAGCGACTCGAAGGCGATGGCCATCACCAGGCCCGGGTGCCGCTCGCGGGTGGTGGCGTGGCGTGCGCCGAACAGCGTGGCGAAGACGAGCATCACCGCGCAGAAGGCGAAGCCCACCACGCGCCCGTCGAGGCCCGGCGCGAGCGTCACCGCCGTCGCGGCGACCGCGCGCACCTGCACCGCGAGGTACGGCAGCACGCCGAGCAGCATGGCGATGGTGACCGCCACGCCGAGCGCCTGGCTCCGGTAGCGGAAGGCGAAGAGGTCGGCGACCGTCGCGAGCTGGTGCCGCCGCACGAGCTGGAGCAGCGGGAGGAACACCGCGGGGATGAGCAGGCACGCCAGCGTCGGGCCGAGCGACACCGCGATGAAGGACACGCCGTGCGTGCGCGCGAAGCCGACGGCGCCGAAGAAGGTCCAGCTCGTGGCGTACACCCCGAGCGACATCACGTAGACCAGCGGGTGCTCCGAGAAGCGCCGCCATGCGGGGCGCGAGTCGCCCAGCCGCGCGAGCACGAAGAGCAGCGACAACCACCCGAGCGTGAAGCCGAGCAGCAGCATGTCAGCGCCGCCCTCGCGAGAGGCCCCAGCCGAGCACCACGAGGCCCGCCCACACCGCGAAGATGGTGAAGGCCGAGGCGCCCGGGTGCGCCCACAGCGCGCGCAGCGGCGAGATGAGGAGCACCAGGCCCAGCGCGAAGGTGAGCCACGAGCGCGTCATCGGCGGTCGATGCTACTCCTGAACCGCGACAGAGGAACGGCGCGCCCGCGCGTGCTGTCATTCAGGACGTGAAGACCTCGACCCTGATGGCGCTCTCGGTGCTGGTGGTGGCGCTCGGCCTCGCCGGCGCGTGGGGCGCGCGTCACGTGCGCACCGGGAAGGGGTCGCGCGCCTGGTGCGCGGCCGAGCAGGGGCGGATCCGCGACGAGCTCCGGGCGCTCGAGGCGTGCACGCGCGACGAGGAGTGTGCCGCCTTCACGGCGTGCCCGTTCGGGTGCCAGCTCCCCGTGGCGGTCTCGCAGCTGGCGACCGCGAGGGCGCTCGCCGCGCAGTGGACCCGGGAGTGCGGCGAGTGCATGTACAAGTGCGCCGCGCCGAAGCCGATCCGCTGCGAGCTCGGGCGTTGCGTCGCGCGGTAGCTCGAGCCTGCGCCTACGCCCAGAGCCCGCGCTCGACCTGCGTCCACGCCTGCACGCCGGGGACGAGCGGACAGAACATCGCCAGCTCGTCGGTCCGCGGCAGGCGGCGCGCGCCGGGGAGGTGCGCGAGGCTGCGGGTCTCCCAGACGCGGACCAGCGGGAGCCCCGCGCGGTGCGCTGCGTTCCGCGCCGCGGAGATCAGCAGCGGCAGCGCGGCCTCGTCACGCGCGTCGAGCGACAGCACGTGCAGCTCGTTCGTCTTCCAGTACGCGGTCCAGGTGATGGTCGACGCGCCGACGCGCGCGCCGTGCACCTCGAGCGGCGTGCGCCCGAGCGCGCGGGCGTAGAAGCGCTCGCGGCAGAGCTGCCAGTCGAGGCGATCCGCGGCGAGGCCCAGGCGCAGGGTGGCGTCATCGCCTGCGGGGTGGACAGGCGGCGGGAGCGCGCCCTCGAGCCACTCCACGGCGGGCGTCTCGGCTGCCGCGTCGAACCAGGTGTCGAAGGCGGGCACGCTCCAGAAGCCGAGGCGCTGGTACAGCCCGGCGCCGATCTCCGAGAACAGCGTCACCGCGAGGCACGACGAGAGCCGCTCGAGCACCGCGCGCAGCATGGCGGCGGCGTGGCCCTTCCCGCGGAGCTGCGGCTCGGTGAAGACCGAGGCGATCACCGCAGCGGTGCCGGCCCGCGCCCCGACCGAGGCGGCGTCGACGAAGGACTCGCACGAGGCCAGCACCGTCTCGTCGTCGGCGCACCACAGCCAGGTGCTCATGGTGCGCGCCGCCCACGGGTGCGCGCGCAGCTCGAGCTCGCGCGTGAGGAACTGCGCCTGCGTCAGCCCGCCGCCCCACGTCGAGAACGTGACCAGGTCGCGCGCGCGCTTCTGCGCCTCGGTGGCGAGGACGAGCCTCACTTCGCCCAGACCGTGCTGTGGCCGTCGTCGGCCTGCGTGGCGAGGAAGAGCGTGGTGCCGCCGAGCGCGAGGCCGCGCGCGCTCGCCGGGAGGTCGAGGAGCTTCGTCGCTTCGCCACCGCCGGAGATCTCCAGCAGGCCCGCGCCCGCCCCGAGCGTCGCCACGCGCACCACGCCGGAGCTCGCGGTGACCGCGCCGACGTCAGCGGTGATGATCGACTGCAGGTTGCCGCCCGCGCGGCCGATGCGCTTGAGCTCCGGGCCGGCGCCGACCGGCGCGCGGAAGTAGAGCCCGTCGCGGTCGAGCACCAGCGGCTCCTCGGCGCGATCCGTCAGCTGGGAGCTGAACGCCCCGTCGAGTGCGCCGCGCCACAGCCCCGAAGGAAAGCCGGAGATCCACCACGCGTCCTTCCCATCGGTGAGCGCCGCGCGCGGGCGCACCTGGTCCTGCGCGATGAGCGTCACCTCGCCCTGGCTCGAGAGCGCCACCACCGCGCCCACCGCGTCGGTCGACAGCGGATCCGCCGAGCGCGGCATGAGCGTGAGCACCAGGGTGTCGCCCGCGGCGGCGATGCTCGTCACCGTCGCGTCCTTGAAGCGCGCGCGCACCGTGAGGCCCTCACCGCCCCGCGCGTGGGTGCTCGCCACCAGCCCGCCCTCGGCGAAGAAGACGGTGCTGCCGTCGACCGCCAGCGCCGTGAGCGGCGCCTTGCGTGAGAGCACCAGCTTCGCCGGCTCACCGCTCGCCACGCGCACCACGCCGCTCTTCCCGCCCGCGTCGACGATGAACAGCGCCGCGCCGAAGCCCCCGCGCAGCTCGCGCACCGTGAAGGTGCCCTCGACCACCGGCGCGAAGCCGGCGAGCGGCGACGCCTTCGGCGCCTGCAGCACCTCGGCGAGCGCGGCGTCGGTCTCGAGCGGCTCGGTGCCGGCCTCGGCCAGCTCGAGCAACGCGGCCACCGCCTTCGGGAGCTTCGGCTTCGCCGGGTCACCGGCCGCTTCGTCGACCGGCTCCTTCGTCGTGGGGTGCCGTCGGGTGTACTCGGTCAGCCCGATGGCGAGCGCGAGGCACACCAGCCCTGCGATGAGAAAGCGCATGGCGCGGCTCAGTAGCACGCACCGCGCGAGCGTGGTGAAGGACCGGCCATGTGGACCCGGCTGCCGAAGCGGAGGGTGCTCCAGCTCATCAACCTCTACCCGCCCTACGTCGGCGCGGGCGTGCGCGTGGTGGGCGTGGAGGGAGACGTCGACGCGCTGACGGTCGAGCTCCGCCACCGCCCGTGGAACCGCAACTACGTCGGCACCGCCTTCGGCGGCTCGCTCTACTCGATGGCCGACCCGTGGTTCATGCTGCTGCTCATGTGGCGTCTCGGCCCCGGCTTCGTCGTCTGGGACAAGGCCGCGAGCATCGACTTCCTCCGTCCCGGCCGCGGCCCGGTGCGCGGGCGCTTCGAGGTGACCGCCGCTCGCGCCGAGGAGATCCGCGCGCAGGTCGAGCGCGAGGGGAAGGTCGAGCCGGTCTTCGAGGTCGAGCTCCGGCAGGGGGACACGCTCGTCGCCCGCGTGACGAAGCGGCTCTCCGTGCGCGCTCAGAAGGGCACGGGTGAGGCGACGCGCAGCTCACGGCCGGTCAGCGGGTGACGGAAGCGGAGGACCGCCGCGTGCAGCATGAGGCGCACGTCGGGCGTTCCGTACAGGCGGTCGCCGACGATGGGCGCGCCGAGGCCGCGGGGGTGCGAGGCGTGCACGCGGAGCTGGTGCGTGCGCCCGGTGAGCGGAAAGAAGGCGACGCGCGTTCGCCCGCCGAGCCGCTCGACCACCCGCCAGCGCGTCGTCGCCGCCTTGCCGTGCTCGAAGTCGACCAGCTGGCGCGGGCGCTGCTCGAGGTCGACGCGCAGCGGGAGCTCGATGAGGCCCTCGTCATCGGCGACCGCGCCCTCGAGCAGCGCGGCGTATTCCTTGTGGACCTCGCGCGCGAGGAACTGCGCCTGGAGCAGCCGGTACATCTCGTCGTCGAGCGCCACGAGGAGCAGCCCCGAGGTGTCGAGGTCGAGGCGGTGCACGGCGAGCGGCCCGGTCGCGTGCGGCCAGCGCTGCTTCACGCGCGCCACGAGGTGGTCGGTGACGCTCTCGTCGCGCGCCTGCACCGAGAGCATGCCCGCCGGCTTCTCGAGCACCACGAAGCGCTCGTCTTCGTGCACCACCCGCAGCTCGTCGTCGTCGACCGCGCGCGGCTTCCACGTCTGGCGCGGCGCGACGTCGAGCCCCCGGAGCTGGAACGGCATCACCGGGAGGCACTTCTCGCGGCAGGCGGGGAAGAACATGCCCTCGACGCGCCCGCCTCCGGGGGGTGGCGCGCCCCACCAGAACTCCGCGAGCGCCAGCGGCCTCAGGCCGAGCCGTCGCGCGGCCTCGAGGAGCCGCGGCCCCGCGCAGTCGCCCGCGCCCGAGGGGGGATCTCCCGCGGGGAACAGCTCGCGCAGCGGCGTCGTCTCGCCCGCGAACGAGCGCACGAGGTAGCTGTCCCAGATGCGCCGCATCGCCTCCTGGGAGACCACGCGTCGCAGGCGCTCGAGGGCGGCGAGCCTCCGCTCGAGCGGCTGGAGCACCGCGAGGGCCTGCGCGCGCTCTTCCCGGGCGAGGGCCTCGTGCCGTCGTCGCTCGGCGTCGTCGCCGCGGCTCTGCTGGTCGAGCGCGTGCAGCTCCGCCGCGTCGGTGGTGCGCGCGCGCGCCAGGCGGCGGGCCTGCTTGTGGTGGGCGTGCCGCTGTTTCAGCTCGGCGCGCACCGCCGCGTGACGGGCGTCGAGCGCCTCAAGCGCCTCGCGCGCCGAGAGGAGCGTGGGGTCGACCCGCGCGGCGTCGACGCGGGCGGTGAGCTGCTTGACGAGCATCTCGGCTGGCGGCTCGACGGCGTCTCGCAGGGCGACGTCGAAGATGGGCGGTGCGTGTCCCGGCAGTCGCCAGGCGCGCTCGACCTGGCCCGACACGGCGCGCAGGAAGCCGACGCGGCCGCCGCGGTCCTCGACCACCAGCACGCCGAACATCTTGCCGCCCTCGCTCCGCCGCAGCACCGAGGTCGGCACGCCGGGCGCGATGAGCTCGGTGGCGCGCAGCTCGCCCATCACCAGCTCCGCGCAGCGACGCGCGAGCGGGTGGGGCGCCACGTCATCGAACGGGCTCGGAAGCCGCGGCGGGCGCTCGCCGGCCGGGGGCTGGGGCTCGAGCCAGGTGACGAGATCGGTGCTCACCACTTCACATGGTACGTGCACTCGTCGGAGTTCGACTTGCGGCAGTGGTGCGGCTCGGCGTGGGTGACGAGCGCGGCCGGCGCGAAGCGGCGCGCCATCGCGGTGAGGATGCCCCGGTCGAACTCACACGGGTACGGGTTGCGGCAGACGCTGATGATGAGCCGGCGGCCCTGGTCTGGACGCTCGCAGCCGTAGTGGCCGATGCCTTCCTGCATCTTCCCGGTCTGCTGGTCGAACAGCACCTGCCCCGCGCGGCGGTGGTTGAGGTGGTACGCGACGTCGATCGACGCGATGGCGGACTCCACGTCGACGACCGACGGCGGGAAGAGCGCGTTCTCGGGGATGCGCTTGCCGATGTTGAAGAGCATGTTGTCGCCCATCGACGTCGCGATGCGCTCGAAGGCGCGCAGCCACGCGTCCTGCGCGTACCAGCCGGCGCGGTCGAGCTGCACTACGCCGCCCGGGCCCGGCGTGCCGATGCCCTCCTCGAGGAGGATCCGGCTCGGCGTCGCCTTGCTGATGAAGCCGTCGACGATGGCCCACACGGTCTGGCCGTTGACCTCGACGTCGGGCTCGAACGCTCTGAACTGCATGAGGGAAGGTTGTTCCGCGCCGGGCCGCGTCGCAACTCTGACGCGCGTCGGGAGTGGCGTTACTCATTGAGCGCCGATGCTGAGCACGCTCGTCACTCTCGTCACCGCGGCCCAGGTGACCCTCACTCCGGGCCCGGTGGATGCGCCGAGCTTCGATTCGCAGGCGTCGCAGCGCTGGCTCACCCGCGTGACGGACCTGCTGCAGAAGGGCGGGCGCCTCCAGGTGGTGACGGCAGGCGCGCCAGCGGCCGGGGAGCTGCGCCTTTCCATCGCGCGCGCCGACACGCTGCTGGTGAGCCTCACCGTGCAGCGCACCGCGGATGGCTCGAAGTGGGTCGGCACGCAGGGCTCGGTCGAGTCCGAGGACAAGCTCGAGGAATGGCTCGACCTCGCGTCGGTGGAGCTCGAGGCTGGTCTCGTCGGCGCGGCGCTCGCTCAACGGCGGGAAGCCGAGACGCGGTGGCTGCGCTGGATGCCGGGCGTGGCGGGCCTCCTGTCTGGCGCGGGCGCGGGCGTCTGCCTCGCGCTGTCTGCGGGACGCGCGTGGCAGTTGCGAACGGGCGCGAACCTCGAGCCGGGGCGCATCACCACGCTCGCACGGGAGGGCCGGGAGCTCGAGCTCGCGGGGCTCGTCCTGGCCAGCGTCGCGGGCGTCGGGCTGGCGACGTCTGTCATCTGGCTCGGCCTGCCGTCGAAGGCGGGCTTCGCGCTCGTCCCCATGTCCGGCGGCGCACTGTTCGCGGCGACCGGGAGCTTCTGATGCGCCGCGCGCTTCTGCTGCTGGCGCTGGGGTGGGCCGGCTGTCAGCCGTGGGAGCAGCTTGCGGACGACGCGTGCCGTCGCTCGGCGCACTGTGCCTCGCGAGACGACGCCGGCGCGCGCGACGCGGGTGCCACCGATGCGGGTGATGTCGACGCAGGTGAGGCTGACGCAGGTGACGTCGACGCGGGTGATGCCGATGCGGGTGATGCCGACGCGGGTGACGCTGATGCTGGCGATGGCGGGCTCGTCGACGCTCCCGATGCCGGCAGATGAAGGCACGCTGTTCGTCGAAGGGCGTGTTGGATGCGTTGTGGGGCTGATGCGAGAGGCGGAGTCAGTCAGGTCGGAGCGTGCGCACCGATCACAACGCGCAGTGAACTCATCGCATTCGTCGCCGCGCAGCCCGGCGGTCTGGTGTGAGCCTGAACCGAAACTGCGGTCCTGCCGAAGTCGATCGCCACGCCGGCCCTTGCCCGTGGCGAACTCGTGCGAGGCGATCACCCTCCGCCGTTGATGCAGGTGATCTCGAGGCTCCAGCACTCCTTGATCGCGGCCTTGCCCACCGGAGTCGAGTCAGGCTCGAACAGCTCGCACGCCGGAACGCCGCAGCGGCGCGCTCATCCGGCCGTGCGCGACTCGCGCCGCATCTCGGCAGCGACCGCGCTGAGCGAGGTCGGCCCTCAGCTCCTCAGCTCGAAGTTGCGCAGCTTCCTCGCAGCGCACGTCCCTGAACGAACTCACCTCGTCGGCACGACGACCCGAGCGGGCTGCCACTTCCCCTGGAAGGCGATGGCGGTCGCGAGCTGTGACCGCGTCGCCTCACCTCCGACACCCGAGGCGAGTGCTGCGTTGGCGCTGGCCTCGAGCTGCGCCGCGAGCGCGGTGTCTCCCTGCGAGCGGGCGGCCGCGAGCGCGAAGGCACTGGCCGCGGTGCCGATGCCGAACACGATGGGTCCGGAGTCGACGTCCGCCCTTCGCTCCACGCCCCGCGGCCACTCGCGGAAGCCGACCACCGGCCCCACGCGGACGAAGAAGTGTTCGCGGTACGCGGTCCACCACCTGGCGGCGAGCGCCGGGTCTGCCTCAGCGAGGTACTTCGTCATGAACGACTGCGCGCACCCGCGGGGGAACTTCGCGCCCGGCCCTCGCCCGGTCACCTCCGACCGGGGTAGCCCGGTGTCGGCGTCGACGTGGCGCTCGAGCTCCTTCTCCCAGGCCGCGAGCGGCTCCTCGAGGAGCGTCGTGCCGTGCGCCGCATCGAAGCGCGCGAGGCTGGCGAGCGTCGCCGACTGATCCGCCGGCCAGCGCAGCGCGACGTTCTCGTACGACGCCGCGTGCCGGTGCGGATCCGCCAGCGAGCGCCGCGCGAGCTCCCGCGAGAGCGCCTCGTGCCGACGCGGATCCGCGCAGGCGCCGAGCTGATCCGCCGCGCCGTAGATCAGGTTGAGGTGCGTGAGGTGCAGCCCGTGCTTCACGTCGCCCAGCCGCAACGCCCGCGCGAGCGCCGCCTCGACGCAGCGGCGCGCGTCCTCGCCGATGCCGGGCTTCGCCTTCGCCTGCCCGACGCACCCGTCCGCGAGGTTCGAGAGCACGATGATGCGGAACGTCGCGGGCGTCTTGTCCCAGGCGCCACCGTCGAGGAGCTGCTGGAGCTGCTCGGGCACGTCGAGCGTCTCCGGTGCGGTCGCGGCCATCAACAGCAGCGCAGAGAGAAGCAGTCGCATGCCGCCATCGTCGGCCGCGCGTCGCCCGCACCGGGGCGCAACGCACCGAGCGGTCGCAGACGCGCGCCGAACGGTCGGGCCCTCGCGGAGCGCGGCGGCCGCGTGCTACGGCGGCGCCCTTGATGCGCACGTTCTTCCTCGTCTTCGTCCTCGCGGCGGCCGGCGGCTTCACCCTCGCCGCGTGCGGTACCACCCCCGCGAAGTGCAGCGCCTCGAGCTGCAGCGGCTGCTGCGACTCGATGGGGCAGTGTCAGCTCGGCGGCTCCAACACCGCGTGCGGCGCGGGCGGCGCGCTCTGTCAGCAGTGCACCGGCGTGCAGGCGTGCACCTTCGGTCAGTGCGTCACCCAGACGACGGGCACGGGCGGCGGCGGAGGCGCGAGCACGGGCGGCGGTGGCGGCATGAGCACCGGCGGTGGCGGAGGCCTGAGCACCGGCGGCGGTGGCGGCTCGACCGTCTGCAACTCGAACACCTGCGCCGGCTGCTGCCTCGGAGACACCTGCAACAGCGGCGCGGCGGCGGGCGCGTGCGGTCGCAGCGGCAACACCTGTGTCGCGTGCGGGCTCAATCAGGCGTGCGTGCAGGGCGTCTGCACCAACACCGGCACGGGCGGCGGCGGCTCCACTGGCGGTGGTGGCGGCTCCACTGGCGGCGGTGGCGGCTCTACTGGCGGTGGCGGCGGCGGCCCGAGCGCGTGCGGCCCGTCGACCTGCGCCGGCTGCTGCACCTCGAGCGGCGCCTGCATCACCGCCGTCACGCCCGCGCGGTGCGGCGCGAACGGGGGCATGTGCAGCTCGTGCAGTCCGGGGAACACCTGCGTCGGCGGTGCGTGCGCGCCCTGCTCGGGCTGCATCGACATCAGCACCGGCCAGTGCATGCCGGGGACGCTGTCGACTTCGTGCGGCCGCAACGGCTCGTTCTGCGTGAGCTGTGATCAGGTCTCGGGGCAGACCTGTCAGGCGGGCAGCTGCGTCACCACCACGACCTGCAGCGCGGCGACCTGCGCCGGCTGCTGCGACGGCAACACCTGCGTCCTCCCGCAGCAGCAGAGCGACGCGCAGTGCGGCCAGGCGCAGGCGGGGCGCGCGTGCGTGGCGTGCGGGAGCGGCCGGCTCTGCAGCAACAACCAGTGTCAGACCTTCGACGCCGGCACGCCGTTCGACGGCGGGCTGCCCGGGCTGTGCACCGTCGACAACGACTGCGGCCCGACGGCGTGCTGCGGCATGGCGTTCGGCATCGGCCTCTGCTTCGAGGCCGGTCAGTCGTGCCTGGTGGGCGTGTGCGACCCCTTCACCCGCGACTGCCTCTGAGGCCGGTCAGGGCGTGAAGTACCAGGGCTCGATGGCCTTGGGCACCAGCAGCGAGGCCGAGCTGCTCGACGGCAGCGTCACCTTGTACACGTTGTCGTTGCCGCCCGAGTCCGACGAGAAGGCGACGGTGGTGGCGCTCATCCAGCACGGGAAGCTGTCGTTGGTGCCCGCCTCGCCCGCGTAGAGCAGCGTCACCTGCTTCGTCGACAGGTCGATGACGAACAGCCGCGTCACGCCGGTCGAGATGCGCCCGTCGAACACCGCCTTCGTGCCGTCGGGCGAGACCAGCAGGCGGTTGACGATGCCCTGCGCCTCGTTGCCCAGGGTGTTGGTGACGTTGGTGACCTGGCTGGTGGCCAGCGTGATGCGCTCGATCTGCGTGTAGCCGAGGCCGGGGTTGCCCGCGGCGACCACCACCTCCGTGCCGTCGGGCGTGAAGGACGGGAAGGCCTGCGCGAGGCCGCCGTTGGCGAGCTTCTGGAAGCCGGTGCCGTCGACGTTGATCAGCGCCACGCCGGTGGTGGTGCCCTCGTCGAAGCCGAACGCGATGCGCGTGCCGTCGGGCGAGAACACGGGCGTCTTGAAGTTGCGCGCGGTGCTGCTCGAGGTGAGCACCGTGCTGATGACGCCGCCGGTGGTGGCGACGGTCGCGAGCTCCGCGTCCATCGTGCCGCCGCGCACGAAGACGATGCGCTTGCCGTCGCGCGAGAAGGCGGGCGTGCGCACGTTCGCCGACTGCGTGAGGGTGGTGGTGGTCTGCACGTCCGCGTCGTCCACGAGGTAGACGTTGCGGTCGTCCTTCCGCGTGAAGGCGAAGCCCTTCGTGAAGGTGAGGCTCGAGCCGCCGCCTCCGCCGGTGCCGCCGCCGCCGCCACCACCGCCGAACAGCTCACAGCTCGAGAGGACGAAGAGAGACAGGACCGCAGCGCCGAGGATTCGCACGAACATGAGACGCATCGCAGCATGAGCGTCTTCACGCCCGCAAGCGCTCGATTTCGGAGGGCTTCAGAGCTTGCGCAGCTTGGCCAGCTCGTTTCGGCAGTTGTTGCACAGGTGGAGCTGCCGCCGCTCCGCATCGGTGATGGTGGTCGCGAGGTACATCGCGCAGCGCGCGTCTTCGCAGAACGAGAGGCCGATGAGGTGCCCGGCCTGGTGCACCGCCTCGACGAAGGTGCGCCGCTTCCACGCCTCGCCTTCACCCTTGAGGCGCCAGATGCTCATCACCGAGCCGTGCGACTCGCGGTCGGCCTCGCCGTAGACGAACGACGAGTCGGGCTGAAAGAGGTCGACGTCGGCGACGCCCATGATGAAGGGCGTGCCCGGCTCCTTGAGGCTCAGCACGCGCCGCATGATGGCGGTGGTGTGGAACTGGTTGCGGTCCTTGTTGAAGGCGAAGGTCGGCTGGGCGAGCACCGCCTTGCCGACGTACGCCGTGACGCCGAGCACCTGGGCGATGGGCGCCTCGAGCTCCTTGAGGAAAGCCACCGGCACGGGGCCGATGGGTACCAACTGCAGCTCCTTGACCGCCATGCTGCTCCCCCAAGAGCGAAGACAACGGCACCGGTGACTGCGGTGAATCCTCCCTCAACTCGCGCGAGAGGCACACCCGCGCGCTTTGGCTACATCTGGGGCGCGTGGATTCGAACCACGATACTCAGAGTCAAAGTCTGATGTCCTACCCTTAGACGACGCCCCAACGTCATCTTCCGCGCACGAGTGCGCCGCGTTCCAACGACGCGACTTTACGGCCTTTCATGACGCGGATCAGCGACGAAGTGAACGTCAGCTGCGCTGGCTGAAGAGCCACGCGAGGCCGACGAGGAGCGCGAGGATGGTGGTCGCCAGCGCGAGGTAGAGCGGCAGGCGCGAGGGGGGCTGCACGAGGCGCGTCTCTTCGCCGGGCCTCGAGAGCTCGACGGGCGGGAGCGTGGGCTGGCTCCCCTTCACGCCGGGCAGGGTGGGCTGGCTGCCCGACTTCACCGGCGGGAGCGAGGGCTGGCTGGCGGGCTTCGCGTGGAGCCCCGAGCGCTTCGTCGGGCCGGCCGGCGCCTGCGAGCGGACGACCTCCTGCGGGTCGACGGCCTGGGTCGGCAGCTCGCCGCGCGCGGACTGGAAGGGCGAGCGGAGCGGCGGCGCGGTCGGCTCGGAGCCGTCCTGCACGGGGTGCTCGAGGTTGGTCTGGGCCCAGGGCGAGACGGTGCCGCGGTCGGTGCTGGCGTCGGCGGCCTTCCCGGTCTCGGACGCGGGCCCGGCGCTCGGCTCGGTGATGAGCGTCTTCGCGTCGCCCCACTCACGCTTCGGCACCACGCCGGTGGCGGTGGGCCGCGCGATGGCCTGGCGCAGCCCCGAGCCCGAGCTGGTGCGCCCGTCGACGATGCGGCGGAGCGCGCGTCGCGCCTCGTCGGCGTCTTGCGTGCGCTGCTCCGGCTCGCGCGCGAGCAGCTTCATCACCCACGCGTCCATCTCGTCGTCGATGGCCGGCTGCCACTGCTTCGGGCGAATGGGGTCGTGCTGCATCTTCTGCGAGAGCACCTCGATGGCCGAGGGCGCCTCGTGGGGAAGATGGTTGGTGAGCATCTGGTAGGCGATGCCGCCCACCGCGTAGAGGTCGGTGGCCGGCGTCACCCTGGTGCCCAGCACCTGCTCGGGCGCCATGAAGGCCGGCGTGCCGAGGAGCGTGCCCGGGTTGGTGGGCCGCACCGAGCCGCCGGCGCGATCGGCCTGCTTGGCGAGGCCGAAGTCGATGACCTTGATGCCGCGCTGCCCGTCGGGCTTCGACTCGACGAAGACGTTGCCGGGCTTGAGGTCGCGGTGAATGACGCCCACCGCGTGCGCCGCCGAGAGCGCCGAGAGCAGCTCGTCGAGGAAGGGCGCCACGTCCTTCACCTTCATCGGCGCGTGGGCCTTGATGTACTCGTCGAGCGGCTGCCCATCGAGCAGGTCCATCACGATGTACGGCTGCTCGGTGCGGGGCAGGGTGCCGAAGCCGAAGATGTCGACGATGGCCGGGTGGCGAATGGCGTTGACGGTGCGCGCCTCACGCACGAGCCGCTGCACCATCTCCGGGTCGTCGGCGAAGTCGGGCTTGAGCACCTTGATGGCCACCGTCTTGCCGATGACCTGGTGCACCGCGCGGTACACGATGCCCATCGCGCCGCTGCCGATGAGGGACTCGATGCGGTACTGCTCGACGACGGCGCCGAGGAGCGGGTCCGTCATGGGGACGAGGTTGACGTTGCGGATGGTCTCGTCGCCGACGGGCACGGGCGCAAAGTAGCACCTCGCGCGCTGGCGTCGAGCCAGACGGCGCGAGGCTCATCGCAAGCCGAGGGGGCTCAGCTCTGCGCGACCGCCGCCCAGAGCGGGGCGACCTCGGCCACGTCGAGGAAGCGGCAGTGGTGCGCGAAGCGCGCGCCCTTCTTCGAGGTCGACAGCACCTCCACGCGCGCCTGGTGGCCCTTGAAGACGACGTCGACGTGCTTCGCGTCGAGCCGGTGGTCGAGGAGGAACATCGCGCCGCCCTCGGAGATGTCACCGGTCACCGCCATCACCTCGCCGCGCAGGGAGATCTCGAACGGCAGCTCGACCCGGCGGAAGCGGCGCGAGGCCGCGGTGCCGTGCTCGGGGAACGCCGCGGGCGGCCAGTTCGGGTCCTTGATGAGCCCGCGGTGCACGCCGAACGACGGAGAGAACTTCTCGGCCGCCTTCTTGTGCACCGGGCGGTTGAGGACCGACTTGACGGAAGCCGACTTCGTAAAGGCGTCGTGCATGGAGTTCCCCTTTCGGTGGACTCTCCATGCTCCTGTGCGCCCATGTATGTCAACGGGCCTACCTGTTCACACTCATCAGGCCCGTGATTCTCAGCGCTTGGCCACGGCCGACTTGAGGAGGCGCCGGCTCGCGAGGGTCTTCTTCGCGGCGGGCGGGGTGGCGGCGATGGGGCCGTTCTCGATGGCCTTCACCACCAGCGAGGTGGCGCGCACGAGGTCGGTCGAGCCGATCTGCCCGTCGGCGTTGAGCGGCGCGACGTGCGTCAGCCGACGCTGACCCGAGGCGGAGGTGACGGTGAGCTCGACGCCTCCCTTCACCGCGCGGCCGGAGACGGTGAAGTCCTTCGGGCCCTGGCCGCAGGTCATCGAGAAGCAGAGCGTGTCCTGGAGTGGGGCCGCCGCGCCGGTGATGGTGATGCGCTCTCCGGTGGCGAAGGCGGCGGAGGCGGTGAGGACGGCGATGGCGAGCGCGGTGCGGACCATGTCGAGCCCCGCTGCACGAAGGGGGCCACGGCCGGGCGGGGTGGATCAGCGCGACGGGGTTCGCTCCAAGCCGCGATGCAGTCGAGACCGCGTCGTCCCCGGCCTTCCGCATCGCGCGACAAGGCGCCTGACAGTGGAGCGCGCGGGCTCCACCCGTGTGGACTCGAGTGGGCAGTCAGCGCGGGGCGACCGCGCGGAAGACGACCCCCAGCACGAGGGCGCCGAGCCAGCCGGCGAGCACCAGGCCTTTGCGGCGGTGGTCGAACTGCGAGAAGCCGTACCAGGGCGCGTAGAAGGGCAGGAAGAGCACCATGAAGCCGGTGCCCACCGAGCGCTGGAAGGCGTGCACCAGCACGAGCGCGAAGCAGAGCGTCGAGACGAGAATCAGCAGGAGGCCCAGCACGCTCAGCATCATGGGTCGCGGCTCATAGCACTGCGGGGGAGGGTTGCGATCTGCGACGGAGGAACTGCGGAGGGTGCGCGGGGATTCCTCCGCTGGTAAGCCGCGCGCCATGGCCATCGTCCGCATGCTGCTGAACTTCATGGTCGCGGGTGCGCTGCTCGGCGTGCTCGCCGTGAGCCTCGTCGGGCCGAAGTACATCGCGTGGGACAACACGCCCGGCTCGGGCGCGAGCGCGATGTGCCTGTGCCAGGAGGTCGCGCGTCAGGGCGCGGATCGAATCATCTCGTACCAGATGACCGGCTGCGCGACGGGCGCGGTGCTCGGGCTCGTGCTCGGCGGCGTGTTCTTCGGCCTGCGGCGGAAGAAGGTCGACCCCGCGCCGGCGAAGTAGCCGCTCCTTTGTCACCGGAACTGCAACGAACGCATAGTTTCCTATGCACTCGTTGCGGTGGTGGTGACAGGTCTCGAAAAGCGAGCCGGCAGGGACGAAGAGGCGCGAGTAGGTGGGGCAGCGCCAGACTCCAGCAGCCCCTCGGCTCGAGGCGCATGGTGACTCGCGAGACACGGGCTTCGACTCGAGTGGCGTCGAAGTGTGAGTCACTTCGTCAATGGAGCGCCGGCTCGAGGAGCTGCCGGTGCAGAGCACGGCCAGGACGACCACCACCACTCCGTTCATCACGGCGAGGTGGGCCCACCCTCCCGGCTCGCTTTCGCGACCTGTCACCACCACCGCAACGAGTGCATAGGAAACTATGCGTTCGTTGCAGTTCCGGTGACAAAGCTCACCGCCGATTCCGCTCGTAGAGCGCGTGCTGCTCGGGAGTCACGATGAGGTTCCACCGACTGATGATCCGGTCCTCGCCGCTCCGCTGCGCACGCGAGAAGTAGTCGGGTCGCTGCAGGCCTCGCGTCTCGAGCCGCACGAGCTCCGCTGCGGAGAGCAGGCGCCCCGACGCCTGAAGGCAGTACGCGAGCCTCGACATCAACAGCCGGCTTCCGCGCAGCTCCGCGATGCCGAGCAGCTCGTCGACGTCGAGCGTCGTCGCCTGGCGGAACGCACCCACGAGCTGGCTCAGCTCCGGCGCCAGCTCCAGCCGCTCGACGCAATCCACCAGCGACCGCTCGAGGCTCGTCACCCGCACCAGCAGCCCGCCGCGCTCGACCGTCTCCACCTCCCGCGTGCTCCACCACGCTCGCGGGATCTGCACCGGCCGGTACTCCGTCTCCGAGTACGTGAAGGGCTTCACCCGCTGCGTCGTGAGGAAGCACGCCCGGTACGTCTCGAGGACCAGCGCCCGCATCAGCAACGCCGCGTCGAACGCCACCACCGCGTCCTCCGTCAGCCGGCTCGCGATCAGCGGCCCGTCACAACAGCCCGCATGCGCATAGACCCCGCGCCGCACGAGCTGCAGCCTCCCGGTTCGCACGTGGTACCCGAGCAGCGCCCGTGCCCGCTTCGCGCCGCCGTCCGCTCGCGCCTCGTACCAGGCCTCGAGCTCCTCACCGCGAAACACCACCCGCTGCCCGATGAACTCCGCCGGGCTTCGCGCGCCCCGCAACGAGTCCTGCTCCTCCATCCCTTCCATCGCCGCCCTCCCTCGCGCACCTTCCGTCAGCCCGCGCACGCCCGTCAACCGACACACCCGATATGGTCGAGCACCTCGCCCGTTCTCGGCCTTCGGATGAACTCCTTCTGGAAAGACGCCGTCGCCCGCCACGACCACGCGCTCGTCCTCGCGCTCCTCGCGACCGGCCTCCGCCTCGATGAGGCGCGCGACGTCGCACAGGAAGCCTGGCTCCGCGTCATGGAGTCCGCCGCGCACGGCCGCCTCGACCACCTCGAGCTCCCGGGCCTCGTCATCCGCCAGGCCAGCTTCATCGTCATCGACCGGCGCCGCGCCAACGCGCTTCGCGTCCACGCGCCCGCCGAAGAAGCAGAGTCCCTCGTCGCCGCCGACTCCGCCGAGCATCAGGCTGAAGCGCGCGAGCTCCTCGAGACCGTCGAGGCCGGCCTCGCCGCCGCGACGCCGCGCCAGCGCGAGGTGCTCCTCTCGGTGCTCGCCGAGCCCGACGCCCGCCACCACGCCCTCGCCGCCGCCCGAGGGCTCTCCCTGCAGCGCTTCCGTCAGGTGCTCTGCGATGCGCGCGCCCGTCTCCGCCGCGCGCTGGAGGAGCGCTGACATGCACCCCTCCGTCTTCGAGCTCCACCTCTTCGTCACCCGCGGCGAGACCTCCGAGGACTTCGAGCGCCACGTGAGCACCTGCGACGCCTGCGCGCGTCGCCTGTCCACCTTCGCCGCCCGGGTCGCCGCGCCCGTCCTCACCGTCGCGCCGCCCGTCGAGCGCCACTTCCTCGCCGCCGCCGTCGCGCTCGTCGCCTGCCTCTCGGTGCTCGCCGTGCGCACCGTGACGCTCCCGCGCATCGACGGCGCGCCCGAAGGCGTGCATGGCGTCTCGCTCTCCCCCGCGTTCGAGCCGCCGCCGGGCGGCGACGTGCGCTCCATCGCGCTCGACTCCGGCGTCCTCAGCCCGCCGAGCTGACCCTTCGAGGAACCACCG
>JBMORD010000131.1:0-4469 GCA_049322495.1 Myxococcota bacterium
CCGCGCGGGCCCGCGCCGACACGAAGGACAGCGCCCCGCGGAGCGCGCGGAACTTCCCGTCGTCGTCGACCAGCGCCCGCGCCCGGGCGATGAAGCCGCGCACGCGCTCGAGCTCGCCCGTCACCCGCGCCACGTCGAGCTTCGCCGCGCCGGTGCGGGCCTCGTCGGCCGGCTCCTCGTCTTCGAGCTCGTCGTCGAAGCCCACCTCGGGGTCGGCCTCGCCGCCCTTCATGCGCTCGAGGCGCAGCGCGATGCGCTCGAGGCTGGCCTGCAGCGCGCGCGTGGAGCTCGCCATGCGCCGGTGGAAGCCGATGAGCAGCAGCTGCCGGTGCCGCCCCTGGAAGGCGAGCACGCCCGGCTCGAGGAGGTACGCGGTGACGTCGTCGTAGAGCGCGCGCTCGTCGGGCGACATGGCGTACTCGAAGAGGCGCGCGGCGCGGCCGACGAAGGGCCGCTCGAGGAAGGCCTGCGCCTGCCGCCGGAGCGTGCGCTGCAGCACCAGCTTGAGCCGGGCGCGGAGCTCGTCTTCGGTGCCCGGCGCGAGCTGGCGATCGTCCCGCCCGCAGAACACCTCGCGGAAGGTGGGCAGGTCGCCGAGCAGCGTGCCGAGCGGGTCGACGTACTGCACGAGGCCCCACAGCTCGGCGAGGTTGTTCTGAATGGGCGTCGCGGTGAGCAGCAGCATCGGCGTGCGGCCCAGCGCCTCGCGCACGCGGCCGGCGGTGCGGGCGTGCTCCGAGGCGGGGTTGTAGTCGCCCGCGGCGGTGTAGCGCTTGTAGAGCCCGGCGAAGACCTCGTGCGCCTCGTCGATGACGCACAGGTCGAAGGGCGCCGAGGTGGCCAGCGCGTGCGCGCCCTTCTCGGAGCCCGCCGCCTCGCGGTTGATGAGGAAGAGGCCCTCGCCGTCGAACGCGCCCGGCTTCGCGCTGCCCTCGCGCGCCTCGAGGCCGAAGAGCTGGAAGAGCTCCTGGCGCCACTGGCCGAGGAGCGCCTTGGGGGTGATGAGCAGCACGCGGCGCGCGCCCTCGGCGCGGAGCTGCGCGATGACGAGGCCGGCCTCGATGGTCTTCCCGAGGCCGACCTCGTCCGCGAGGATGCAGCCGCCCTCGCGCAGCCGCCCGAGCGCGAAGATGACCGCCTCGACCTGATGCGGGTTGGGGTCGACCTTCGCCGCGCGGTGGGGCGCGGTCGCGCGTCGCGGCTCGTCGGCGCGACGCAGGCGCACCAGGTCCTCCGCGAGGAAGCGGCGCTGCGCGGGATGGAGCGGCCCCTCGGGCCAGGTGTTCAGGTCCACTTCACCCGGAGTCTGACACCGGGAGGCGTGCCGTCGTCGATGACAACCGTACCGACGCGGCCCAGCACCTCGAGCCCGCCCTGGATGATGCCCACCCAGTAGGTCGGCACGCCCTGCACCTCGTTGACGGTGATGACCGCCTCCGAGGGGCCGACGAGCTCGGTGTGGGCGTGCGTGAAGTTGTCGGCGGTGCGGAAGGCGCGATCGAGCCGCGTCAGGGTGCGCGCGGGGCCGACCAGCTTGAGCAGCGCCGACGCCGCCGCGCCCATCGCGGTGCTCTTCCACCCGCGAATGAAGTGCAGCCCGAGCAGCCGCAGCGCCTCGTCGCGCGTCTCGTTCGGCCACGCCTCGGTGGCGATGAAGGGCAGAAAGGGCGACCACTCCTCGACGGGGATGGCCGGCGGCAGGTGGTCGGGATCGAGTCCTTTCGCCTTGATCTTCGCCTTCAGCGGCGGGGTGGCGAGAGGACCAAGGCCCTTGAGGACTCCATCAAGGGACGACGGGAACACCAGACGACGCTCACTCATTGGGAAGCGTGGGAACAGTAACGTGCGCGGCTGCGGTGCGCGACGAAGGTTTTTGTTACGTCCCCGCGCCGTGAGTGAGCGACGTGACACGCGCTGGGCGCCGCCCGAGGGGCTCTCGGTCGACGGCGTGCTGGGGCCGAACGGCGCGCTCTCCGGCGTGCTCGAGGGGTACGAGCACCGCCCACCCCAGCTCGCGATGGCGCGCGCGGTGGCGAAGGCGCTCGCCGAGAAGCGCTTCCTGCTCGCGGAGGCAGGCACGGGGACCGGAAAGACACTCGCCTACCTCGTGCCCGCGGTGCTCTC
The DNA here is from genome assembly GCA_049322495.1 of Myxococcota bacterium. Lineage (GTDB taxonomy): Bacteria > Myxococcota > Myxococcia > Myxococcales > Myxococcaceae > Archangium_A. Next base: position 2,125 of record JBMORD010000131.1, read on the forward strand.
GGGCAAGCGGGTCATCATCTCGACGGCCACGCGCACGCTGCAGGAGCAGATCTTCCTCAAGGACCTCCCGCTGCTGCGCGACCGGGTGGGGCTGCCGCTGACGGCGGCGCTGCTCAAGGGGCGCAGCAACTACCTGTGCGCGGCGCGCTTCGAGCGCTTCGAGAAGACGCCGCTGTTCTCGACGCCCGACGACGCGCGCCACTGGGACGCGTTCCGCGAGTGGGCGTACGAGACCGAGAGCGGCGACCGCGGCGAGACCGACCTGCCGGACACCTGGGCGACGTGGGCGCAGGTGTCGACCACCAGCGAGTCGTGCACCGGCGCGCGGTGCCCCTTCTACGAGCAGTGCTTCGTGACGCGCGCGCGGCGGCAGGCGCTCGACTGCCAGCTCATCGTGGTGAACCACGCGCTCTTCTTCGCCGACCTCGCGCTCAAGCTGCGCGGCGACGGGGAGCTCGAGCTGGGCGTGCTGCCTCCGTACGACGCGGTGGTGTTCGACGAGGCGCACGCGCTCGAGGAGGTGGCCACCGACTACTTCGGCCTCACCGCCTCGAGCGGCCGGCTGGCGAACCTCGCGAGCGACATCGTCGCGCACACCCCGGGCACCGACGAGCGCGCGGGCTCGCTGACCGCGATGGCGCTCGAGCTGCGCAGCCGCAGCGAGCGCTTCTACACGCAGGTGGCGGCGGCGCTCCCGCTCGACGGCGGCCGCGAGACCGGCTTCGTGGAGTCGGACTTCCGCCTGCTCCCCGACACGCTGCACTCGACGAAGGGCTCGGCCATTCAGCTCCTCGAGACGCTGGGCGCCATCGCCGCGCTCTGCCCGGAGGACCACGTGGAGCTGGGCGGCTTCCACCGGCGCGCGCTCGAGGCGGCCATCGCGCTCGAGGCGACGGTGAAGGCCGACGACCCGACGCAGGTGTACTGGGCGAGCACGCGGGGGCGCACGCTGAGCCTCCGCGCGGCGCCCATCGACGTGGGGCAGTCGCTGGCGAAGCACCTCTACGACTCGGTGGACAGCGTGGTGTTCACCTCGGCGACGCTGCGCACCGCGCGCGCCTCGGAGCCGGGCTTCGACTTCGTGGTGGCGCGCCTCGGGCTCCAGGGCCGCGCGTGGGACGGCCTCGAGGTGGACTCGCCCTTCGACTACGGCCGCCAGGCGCTGCTCTACGTGCCGGGCTACCTGCCGGAGCCGTCGAGCCCCGACTGGACGCTCCAGTTCGCGCGCGAGGTGTACCAGCTGATCCGCCTCTCGGCGGGGCGGGCCTTCGTGCTCTTCACCTCGCTCAAGCACATGGACGCGGTGCACGCGCTGGTGGCGCCGCACCTCGAGGTGCCGGTGCTGCGGCAGGGCGACGCGCCCCGGCGGGCGCTGCTCGAGCAGTTCCTCGAGCGGCCGTCGGTGCTCTTCGCGTCGCAGAGCTTCTGGGAAGGCGTCGACGTGCCGGGCGACGCGCTGTCGATGGTCATCATCGATCGCCTTCCGTTCGCGCCGCCGGGCGAGCCGCTGCAGGCCGCGCGCATGGACGCGGTGCGCGAGGCGGGCGGGCGGCCGTTCGACGACTACCAGGTGCCGCAGGCGGCGCTGGCGCTGCGGCAGGGCTTCGGCCGGCTGATCCGCACCGCGAAGGACCGCGGCGTGGTGGCGCTGGGCGACGTGCGCGTGCTGCGCAAGCGGTACGGGGCGCGCTTCCTCGCGTCGTTGCCGCCGGTGCGGCGTGTGGTGCGGTTCGACGACGTGCGCGCGTGGTGGGCTGAGAAGGAAGCCGAGCGCGGCGAGGGCTGAGCGCTCCGGCGCGCGCTTCGACCCCGCACTTTCCACTCGTACACGCAGCTGCCCAATGTTCTCCAGTTGTGCGTAGGAGTGGAGACAGGTGGCGGAGAGCCGGCCGGGAGGGGACCGCTGGAACGGGGGCAGATCAGCCCGGGGCACGCGAGAGGCGCTGGGTGGCCTGCGTCGACGTTGGTCCCGCGGGAGCTCCTCGGCACGGCACGCCTGGTGACACGCATGACGCCTACTTCGTGATGGCGACGTTCTGGGAGGCCCGCGGGGTCGTGGCCGCAGCCCTCCGAGACTCCCAGTTTCTGATCAGCAGCGTCACCATCGCGGCGGAGAGCCGGCCGGGCGGGGACCGCTGGGAACGCGCGCAGATCAGCCCGGGGCATGCGAGAGGCGCTGGGTGGCCTGCGTACTTCGTGATGGCGACGTTCTGGGAGGCGCGGGGTCGTGGCCGCAGCCCTCCGAGACTCCCAGTTTCTGATCAGCAGCGTCACCATCACGAAGCACGAGCACCGGCGCCACCTCGCGCCCGAGCCGAGGAGCTACTTCGCTTGTCGGCACTCGC
>JBMORD010000131.1:4569-17390 GCA_049322495.1 Myxococcota bacterium
TTCGTGATGGCGACGTTCTGGGAGGCCCGCGGGGTCGTGGCCGCAGCCCTCCGAGACTCCCAGTTTCTGATCAGCAGCGTCACCATCACGAAGCACGAGCACCGGCGCCACCTCGCGCCCGAGCCGACGAGCTGCGCCTCTCGGCACTCGCGCACACCACCTGCCCGTGGCGGAGAGCGGTGACGCGCATGACGCGTACTTCGTGATGGCGACGTTCTGGGAGGGCCGCAGGGTCGTTGCCACAGCCCTCAGGCACTCCCAGTTCCTGATCAGCAGCACTTTCCACTCGTACACGGAGCCGGCCGGGAGGGCGCGCACCTCAGCATGGGGCATGGGGCTTCTCGGCACTCCTGGTGACGCGCAGGATGCCCACTTCGTGGCGGCGACGTTCCTGATCAGCAGCGTCACCATCACGAAGCACGAGCATCGGCGTCACCTCGCGCCCGAGCCGAGGAGCTCTCGCGCCTTCGGCACTCGCGCACACCACCTGTCCTTCCTCGCTCATCAATGAAGACAGGAACTACGGCGCGCAGGCGACGACGACCGAGAGCGCCGAGAGCGGGAGCGCTTCCGCCCGCGCGCACGCGTCGCCATGGAGCGCGAGCTCGCCGTTGCCCGCATCGACCCACGTCCACCCGCGGGTCGCGGTGGGGTCGAACGGGATGAAGTCGCCGTCGAGGTGCAGCTCGATGCTGCCTCCTTCGTTCGGCACCGACGTCGTGAGGTAGTGGCAGGCGCCCACCTGTCGGCGGACGTCGGTGAAGGCGGTCTCGAGCTCCTGCTGCGACGACGCGGCGTAGAAGCGCTGCGTGCCGGTGCGCGGCCGGCCTCCGGCGTCGGCCATGCGGTTGAGCGTGTCGACGAAGAGCGCGTCGTTCGAGCTGCGCAGGCCGATGATCCACGTCGGCACACCGGAGCCCGCCAGCGCCGAGATGCGGCCGAGCGTGCGCGCGTCGTCGAGGCAGCGGGAGGCGGTGCAGTTCGCGCCGCTGACGCAGGTGCAGGTGCGCGGGTCGAGCGTGTCGTTGCAGTCGGGCGCGCCGTCGGTCGCGAGAATCAGCGCCTTCGCGGAGCCCGCGGTGCGCCGCCCGAGCAGTGCGGCCCCCGCGTTCTCCACACCGAGCGCCGTCGGCGTCGACCCGCCCGGCGAGAGCGCGTCGAGGCGCGCCAGCACCGCGTCGACCTGCTGGAAGGCAGGCGACAGCTCGGGCGACGTCGAGACGGTGCACGCCGCGGCGCTCGCCGAGGGGAAGACCTGGAGCCCGAGCTCGAGCGCGTCGTTCCACGGAGGCAGCGCGCCGTGCAGCGCCTGCCGCAGCGCGACCCACTTCGAGCTCGCGCTCCCCGGAAACGTCTGGTTCATCGAGGTCGAGCGGTCGACCACCAGCATCACCACCGGCCGCGCCGGCAGGAGCGAGAGCGCACCGTCCACGCACGCGACGCCGCCATCGGGCAGCCGCTCCGCCACCTCGTCGCCGCCGTCGGTCGAGTAGCGCACCGGCGCGGTGCGTCCGCAGGCGAAAAGCCCCACCGCGCCCACGAGCGCGAGGAGGGAATGGTGCGAGCGTGACTCCATGCCGTCGACGCTGGTGTGCGCTGACGGGCGAAAGCGATCACCATCGCGGCGAATCCGAGGGTCGCCGGCGGGCCTTCCCGCGCACGCGTGAAATAGTCGGCCCATGCGCGCGCTCCGCTTCGCGGTCCTGCTGCCGGTGCTGATCTCCTGTGGTCTGCCTCTCGAAGACGAAGCGCCCGTGCCGGTCGCGCGAGGCGAGCAGCCGCTCGGAACGGCGGGGTTGATCCGCGACCTCGAGCCGTCGATGCAGAACCCGCTGGGCGTGTCGTCGAGCCCCTTCGCCTTCACGCGGCTGCCCGACGGCGGCGCGGTCTTCTTCGCCTCGACGCCGACCGAGGGCCTCGAGGTGTACCGCACCGACGGCACGCCCGCCGGCACCACGCTGGTGAAGGACTCGAACCCCGGGTCCTCCGGCGTCGCGACGACGCGCACGTACTTCACCGAGTTCAACGGCGCGCTCTACTTCCGCGGCCAGGGGCCGGGCGCCGAGCTGTTCCGCACCGACGGCACCGCGGCGGGCACCGGCCTCGTGGTCGACGTGTGCGCGGGCTGCGACGGCTTCTCGCGCGACTCGAGCGGGAACGTGCCGCTCGGCCCGGGGCGGATCAGCGGAGGCGTCGTGTGGATCGGCGCGTCGACCGCGGGCACGCAGACGCTCTACGTGTCGGACGGCACCGTCGCGGGGACCCGGGCGGTGAGCGCGCTGGAGACGACGCCCTCGACCTTCGCGTCGACCGGCACGCGGGTGTTCTTCGACAACGGCTCGTCGCTGTTCTCGACGACGGGCGTGGAGCTGTGGACCTCCGACGGCACGGACGCGGGCACGGGCATGGTCATCGACCTCCAGCCGGGCTCGGGCTCGTCGTCGCCGCAGCTGCTGACGCCGGTGGGGAACACGCTCTACTTCTTCGGCCGCGCGACGCCGACGATGACCGAGCTGTGGCGCACCGACGGCACCGCGGCGAACACCGCGCGCGTGGCGAGCCTCGGTGACGTGGTGGTGCGGTCCTTCGTCGTGTCCGGGCCGACGGCGTACCTGGTGTCGCTGCCCACGGGGAACATCTCCGCGGCGACGCTCTCGATCATCGACCTCGCGACGGGCGCGCAGCGCACGGTGGGCCCGGCGTCGGTCAACACGCTCGGGCCGGTGCCGCTCGCGCCGGATCGCCTCGCGTGGATCTCCAACAGCGCGCTCACCGCGACCGACGGCACCGACGCGGGCACGGTGACGCTGCGGCCCAACACGCTGGGCATGGTCGGGCTGGGCGGCGTCGACGGCTGGGGCTGGTACGGCGTCAACGACGTGCTGTGGCGCACCGACGGCACCCTGGTGGGCACCACGACGGCCGGCACCGTCGACGGTGGGAGCAACGTCCAGGAGTTCGGCCCGTGCGCCGGCGGGCGGGTGTGCTTCTCGGCGGCGAGCGCGACGGGCACCGAGCCGTGGGTGACCGACGGGACGAGCGCGGCGCTGCTGCGCGACCTCTCGCCGGCGCGCGGCAACTCGTCGTCTCCGTTCGCGTACCGGGTGGTGGTGGGCAACCAGCTGCTCTTCACCGCCACCACGAGCGCCAACGGCGAGGAGCTGTGGCGCACCGACGGCTTCACCGCCTCGCTGGTGCGCGAGCTCGCCGCGGGCTCGACCTCGAGCTCGCCGCGCAACCTCGTCGAGGCGCAGGGCCGCGCGTACTTCCTCGCGAACGGGCAGCTCTACCGGTCCGACGGCACCGACGGCGGCACCGAGCTCCTCACGCTGCCGCAGCCGGGCACGATGCGCGAGCTGACGGGCACCTCGCTCGGCGCGTACGCCACGGTGACGCTCTCGAACAACACACACGCGGTGTACGCGTGGCGCGCGCCCGACGCCGGAGCGACGACCGTCGCCATCTTCCCCACCGTCACCGCGCCCGCGCGGCCGCCCGGGCTCTTCACCGCCATCGGCGACACGGTCTTCTTCTACGGGTGGACTCCGACGGGCTTCGGGCAGGTGTGGCGCACCGATGGCACGCCGTCGAACACGGTGGCGGTGACGTCGTTCAGCGCGAGCGCGGGGAACCAGCTCTTCAACTTCACCAACTTCCAGAACCGGCTGTACTTCTCGGGCAACGCCGGAGCCATCTACCGGCTCGAGTGCGGCGGCACGACGTCGCAGGTGGGGACGAACCAGGGGCGCTTCTTCACGCCCTCGGGCGACTCGCTCTTCATGGAAGGCACGCCGAACGGCACCGACTTCATGCTGTACCGCGTGCAGGGCACGACGAGCGCGCCGGTGGTCGAGCTGAACGCCGGCGGCACCGACGCCATCCGCGACCTCCAGCCGTGGAACGGAGGCGTCGTCTTCTCCGCGACCAACGGCACCGAGCGGAAGCTCTACTTCAGCGACGGCACCGCGGCGGGCACGCGGCCGCTGACGAACTTCGTGCTGCCGAACACCACGACCTTCGACCCGGTCGCCGTCAATGGAGGCGCGGTCTACGTCGGCGCCCTCGTCCCCGATGCGGGCTTCGAGCTGGTGGAGCTGTGGGCGGACGGCGGCGCGACGCTCGTGGCGGATCTGGCGCCGGGCCTGGCGAACTCGAACGCGACGCCGGTGGCCGCGCTCGGGAATCGGCTCGTCTTCTCCGCTGACGTCGCGGCGTATGGACGCGAGCCGTGGGCCGTCGACATCGATCGCGTCGCGTTCGATGGAGGCTCGGGGCTGACGCCGTGTACGTGGCCGGTCGTCGACGCGGGCATCGGGTTCGATGCGGGCGTGGATGCGGGCTTCGACGCGGGCATGCCGAGTGATGCAGGCACGTCGACTGATGCGGGCACGCCGAGTGACGCGGGCACGCCGAGTGACGCGGGCACGCCGAGTGATGCAGGCACGCCGAGTGATGCGGGCACGCCGAGTGATGCGGGCACGCCGAGTGATGCGGGCACGCCGAGTGATGCGGGCACGCCGAGTGACGCGGGCACGCCGAGTGACGCGGGTACGCCGAGTGATGCGGGCACGCCGAGTGACGCGGGCACGCCGACTGACGCAGGCACGTCGGAAGATGCGGGCGTGTTGACTGACGCGGGCACGTCGGAAGACGCGGGCACGTCGGAAGACGCGGGCACGTCGGAAGACGCAGGCACGTCGGAAGACGCAGGCACGTCGGAAGACGCAGGCACGTCGCAGGACGCAGGCACGTCGCAGGACGCTGGAATGGAGCCGGGAGCAGTGACTGCAGGCTGTGGCTGCCAGTCGGTCGACGGCGCGGGACTGCTCACCTTCGCCCTCCTGCTGATCCGCCGGAGGTCGTCACGCTGATCAAACCTGAGTGCGTGATGACGAAGCGGCCGATGAGGTGAGCGCCCGTCGCGCAGCCGAGCACGAAGGCCTTCCGGGAAGGGGTGCCGAGGCCGGCGAGGTCTCCTCGATTTGCACCAGAATGCCCCTCCTTGATCGAAGGGAAGAGGGGCCCGAAAACAGACGTCATTCAAGACCCTTACGCGAGCTGCTGTAACGCCACATGACATAGCTCGGCCGAACTGGTGCATTGGCGCTCCGACAATGAGGTCACCTCACACCCGGAGCTCACATGACGACGCGAATCCCCTCGAAGTCGGTCACGCCCTCGGTTCAGACGAAGCCTGCGGCGCCGAAGCAGGCGCCTGTCGCCGCAAAGCCGCCGGCGCGCGCGACGTTCGGCAACGAATTCAGCTCAGGCCGCGGGAGCGCGTTGCGCGCGAAGGCGTTGAACGTGACCGGTGCGCGGCTGCCTCCGCCGATCAAGAGCGGGTCGGCGAGCCCGAGCTCGCTGCTGACCGAGAGCATCGGTGACGGCTCGGCCAACTGCCTCGAGCGCGCGTACGCGGCGGCTGGCCCGAAGGACTCGGTGACGCTGCTGCGCGACACGAGAGATCCGGTCGGGCACGCGGTGGTGGAGCGGGCGGACGGCTCGGTCTTCGACCCGACGACGCGCAAGGCGTACGGCTCGATGAACGAGTACCTCGCGGCGAACCCGCGCTACGAGCTGCGGCCCGAGGCGCAGGCGCGGAACATTCCGAAGGCGGCGCTGGCGGCGGTGTTCGCCACGCCGGCCGGCTCCCGCGCGCGGCAGGAGGCGCTCGCCGCGGCAGGCCTCTCGACCCTCGCGCGCGTGAAGCTCGCCGACGGGCCGATCTCCACGAAGGACGCGATTGATCAGATCAAGCGCCTGCTCGAGGAGAGCTTCCCTTCCAACATCGACGTCACCCACGACGATCTGCTGGCGATCTCCGACGTGCTCGAGCGCGTGCCGCCGGATCAGCTCAGCGCGGTGATGGCGGGCCTGTCCGACGCGGATCTGCAGAAGTGGATCGGCGAGATGAACTCCGGCGGCATCCTCGGCACGGGCGGCCTCGACGGCTCGGAGCGGGCGGAGCTGTTCGGGCTCCTCGCGCAGAACCTCGACCCGACGCAGGCCGCGCGCTTCCTCACCGCGCTCGAGAGCGGCGAGCAGATCGCCCAGTTCGGCGATGCGTACCTCGCGCAGGCGACGCCCGACGAGAAGGTGGCCTTCCTCCAGGCGATCGGCCAGACCGACTTCCCCGATGGCGAGCGCGGCGGGACGGGGCACGTCATCGCGACCGCGCTGGCCTCGCTCACGTCCGACCCGACGCACCTCGCGGCGGCGGTGAACGTGCTCTCGCAGCAGAACCTCCAGGACGGGCTGATCGCCGCGGGCGAGGCGCGCTGGAATCCGATGGGCCCGTTCGGCGGGCAGCAGCAGTTCCAGAACCTCGGCGCGATGCAGCGCATCGTCGACGCGATCGCCAACTCCGGCGACCCGCGCGCGCGCGGCCTCGTTCGAGGCGCTCGGCTTCGTGCTGCGCGAGGTGGTGCGCGGCAACGCGCCGATGCAGGACATGGAGGCGGTCGCTGATTCCATCTCGTCGATGATGACCACCCTGCTCGGGAGAGACCCGGCGGCGGTGCTCGCGCAGCTCAGCGGGGACGGCGGCATCGATCCGACGGGCAAGGCGATCACCGCGTGGGCGAGCGAGCAGCTCCGCAACGGAGGTGGAGCGCTGGGGCAGATCGCCGAGCTGCTGCGCGCGACCGACCTCACGAGCCCGGGGGCGAACAACCGCTACGACAACGCCTTCCTCGCGGGCTACTTCGCGGGCGGGGTGTTCAAGGCGGTCGACTCGCTGCAGGTGACGGACCTCTTCCCCGACGCGGCGCTGCTCCAGCTCGCGAGCCTGGTGGTCGCGTTCCGCACGGATCCGGCGACGGGCATCCTCCTCGACGGCGCGCTGTCCGCGGCGGAGCGCGAGACCATCGAGCGCGCGATGCGCGAGGGCGGGGCGAGCGTGCGGCGGGCGATCCTCGGGCTCCTCGGGGTGCAGCTCTCGCCGGGCAACGACAACGGCACCGCGGTCGGCGGCTTCGAGCAGGGCCTCTTCGCGGTGTACGGCGGCGAGCTCTACGAGAAGTGACGAAGGAGCTCAGAGTCAGACGAAGTCCTGCCAGCTCGGTACCCGCACCTCCGCCTGCCGCCATTCGGCGCCCTTCTTGACGCACGGCCGCACGCTCCGGCGGAGCCACGGCAAGTCGACGTCCGGGTCCAGCGTCACCGACGACACGAAGCCGCGCGGGAGTTGGGCGACCCACTCCTCCACAGAGGCTGGAGTCCACTCCGGGAGGCGTCGCTTGAGCGTGCCGATCTCGAGTCGATCGAGCTGCTCCCCGCGCAGGACGAAGACGATCGGACTGATGGGGTCCTCCAGACCAAAGCGCGTCGAGAGGACCACCTGCGGCACCGCGCCGCGCACCAGCGGCACGCCCTCCGCCGACGCCAACTCGATGGCCTCGAGGGCTCTGCAGGCCCGCAACAAGGTCTTCGCCCCGGAGGCGTCGAGGCTGGAGGTCTCGAAGCGGCGGAGCCCCGGGAAGAAGCCCAACGCACGCCCCTCAATCTCCCGGGAGACGCCCAGGCAGGTGACGGTCGGGAGCGGGCGCTCGAGCTGCGAGAGGCACCCGCGCGAGACCCAGAGCGCACGAAGCACCCGCAGGTCGGTGCGCTGCAGGAACCGGGAGACCAGCAAGGCGTCTTCACGGCCATAGCTCGCAGGGAGGTCCAGGGCCTCGATGGTCGCCCACTCAGGTCCGACCAACGCGTGTTTCCATTTCACGCGCGCGACGGCGAGGAAGCCCCGACGGAACTCCAGACCGTGACGTTCGATGGCCGGGTCGTGTGCGCCCAGCCAGGCGCGCCCGTGGTTGCGCAGGAGCGCCTTCTCGCGCGCCGAGACCTTCCCGTCCTGCCTCCTGCACTGGAGCGCGATGAACTCACCGCGAGGGTCGCCGGCTTCCTGGAGCGCATCCGCGTACACCAGGCGACGTCCCACATCTTCGGGCGCCGCGTAGACGCCTTCGAGCAACGCCTGCAGGTCCCTGGGCTTCCGCGCCTCCAGGGCCGCGAGCGTCCGAGCGACCCACTTCGGCTCGTCGAGGCCCTCCTCGGCCCGGGCCTCCTCCACGCGGGCACGCAGGGCGGAGAGCTCGCTGCCGGCCTTCGCGTCTCGGGTGGGGAAGACGGTGGACGCAGCGTCCGCTTCGGCAATCAACCGCGGGGTGTGCCGCGGGTCACGGACCGAGAGGGCCAGGCTGCACAGCTGCAGGAAGGCCGACCGGCCCACCGCCGTCTGGTGGGACTCGCGGATGTTCCGGCACGTCTCCACGGCCAGGCTCGTGAGGCGCGGATCGTCCGGGTGCCGCTGGAGCAGCGAGACCAGCTGCTCGGCGACGAAGAGGGCGCCCACCGCGCGCTTGCGGAGCCGAAGCGCCGTGACCACGGGGCCGACGTCGAGGGGCGATGAGGCGCTGATGCGCTTCGCCACTGCTGGCTTGAAGCCACCCGCGCCCGTCACGTCGACGACGGAGAGCGTCGACTCGAGGGCCATCGAGAGCGCGTCGATGCGATCGGCGATGGCGGGCGAGCGAACGAAAGCCCACGCCGCGAGGTACTTCTCGATGGCCTGCTGGCCCGCGCCGGACTGGTCGAGGCTCACGGCTTCGGCCAGCAACGCCTGGGCATCCAGAGACGGCCTCGTCATCCGTTGCGCGATACCACGGGAGCGGACGCGAATGGGATTGGCGAGCAGGGGTTGAGTTTCCGACGACGTGATGGCGGGAGCGCGCGATTGATCACCATGTCGGTCTGCGAGCCGAAACCGGGCGCCGACGCTTTGCGCCGCGGTGTGCTTAGAAACGTGGCGTGAATGAGATCGTCTTTGCGTCGAGCGCTCCGTCGGATCTCGCCGCGGTCGTGGCGGGAGCGCCAGCGCGGGCTGGCGTCTGGTCGCTCCTGCAGCGGAAGCAGCTCGGAACGTTCCCCGTCGCGTGGAGCCCCGGCGGCAGGCGCGTCGCCCTCGCGACCGAGGCGCCGGTGCGGCTGATCACCGCCGCCTACCACGAGCATGGAGTCTCGGCGTACACGCTCGACGGGCAGCGCGTCTGGCACCGCAAGGACCTCAAGAAGGTGCAGCACGTCGACGTGTTCCACGACGACCAAGGGCGGGAGTGCGTCGCGGTCGGCGTCGAGAGCGGGCCGCTCAGCGTGCTCAACGCCAGCACCGGCAAGACGTGGACGCAGCTCCGGGGCTGCACGCGGCTCTCTGGGGCGCGCGGGCTCCGCCTCGCCGTCGCCCGCGGGGCCGCCACGCTCAGCGCGGCCGGTCAGGAGCACCGCCTCGCGCTCGAGAGCTTCGCCGTGCTCGACATCGCGTGCTCCGAGGACGCGGTGTGCATCTCGGAAGCAGGCGCGAGCCTGCGGTGCTTCTCCGCGTCGGGGGCTCCACGCTGGGCGGCGAGCTTCGGCCAGGGCGCCCACGCGGTCGAAGTGGCCTGGCATCCCGGGCGCCGCGAGTGGCTCGCCGTCGTCTGGAACTACGAGACGGGGAGCCAGCCGCTGCTCGTGCGCTTCGACGCCGATGGGAAGCGGCTCGGTGAGACGCCCTGTGCGCGGAGCTCGCTCGCGCCCTCGGGCGACGTCGCGCTGACGAGCGAGCTCCGCGTGCTCGACCCGGTCTCCGGCACGGAGCTCTTCTCGCTCAGTGCGGGATGACGCGCGGCGGGCGTGGCTTCAGCTCGTAGCGGAAGGCCTCGATGATCATCGAGACGTGGGCCGGGCTCGGCGCGCCGACGAGCTGGCGGAGGTACTGGTTGCGCTGGCACAGGCCCATGAGGTCGAAGGTGAAGTACAGGCCCATGAGCGGGTTGATGAACAGCTCGGAGTTGGACGTGCGGCGCGTGAAGCGCACGTCGCCGAACTTCCCCTCGAGGGCGGCGGCGATGCTGCCGTTGACGATGCTCGGCTGCTGTGGGGCTCGTTTCAGTCTGCGCGGCGGCGCGATGCAATCGAGGCGAGACGAAGTCCTGGCACGCGCGACGACGGAGTGGTTCCCTGGTGCGCATGTCGTCAGTGCTGAATCTGCCGAACGAGCGACGAATGGTGGAGGTGGTGCGTGAGGGGCTCAGTTGGGCTGATCACGCCTGCTTCGCGGTGTCCTTCACGAGGTGCAGCGGGCTCGGGCTCCTCATCGATCCGCTCAAGGAGTTGATCGACCGGCGCGGTCGCGTGCAGCTGCTGACCTCGACGTACCAGAGCGTCACCCAGCCCGAGGCGCTGGAGTCGCTCCTCCGCCTGAAGGGCCTGGAGTGCTTTCTCCAGGACGGACCGACGGGCTTCCACAGCAAGTTCTGGCTCTTCAACCAGCAGCAGCGCGGAGAGTGCTGGGCCGGCTCGTCGAACCTCTCGAAGGGTGGGCTGGCCGACAACATCGAGTGGAACCTCCGCTCGAGCGACGGCGCGGTGGTCGAACAGACGCGCCGCCAGTTTCAGACCCTGCTGGATCGCCCCGACGTGCAGCCGCTGAGTCAGGCGCTGATCGATCGCTATGCGCTGCGCTACGCGGAGCGCGCTGATCAGCACCCACTGCCGATGGTCGCAGACGGTCCGGCGTTCCCCGCGCTCCAGCCGAACGAGGCGCAGCGCGAGGCCCTGCAGCGGCTGGCGAACATGCGCGAGGCCGGGCTCAAGCGCGCGGCGATCATCGCGGCCACTGGCATCGGCAAGACCTACCTCGCCGCGTTCGACTGCCAGCAGATGAAGGCGAAGTCGGTGCTGTTCGTCTCGCACCGCCTCGAGCATCTCACGCAGGCCAGGCGCTCCTTCGGTCGCGTGCTGCGCGACTGCGACTGCCACTTCGAGACGGTGCAGGGGCTGCGCGGCAAGCCGGAGCTGCTGAAGCGCAAGTGGGACTACCTCGTCATCGACGAGTTCCACCACGTCGAGGCCGACGGCTACCGCGTGCTGCGTCAGGTTCGCGACAACGGCCACACGTTCCTGCTCGGGCTCACGGCGACCCCCGAGCGGCAGGACGGGCGCGACATCCTCGAGTGGTGCGACTGGAACATCGCGTACGAGGTGCGACTGCCCGAGGCCATCGAGCGAAAGTGGCTGCTGCCGTTCCACTACTTCGCCATCGCCGACGAGACGATCGACTTCGCGAAGATCAACTGGCGCCGCGGCATGACGCCCGAGCTCGAGGCGCTCCTCTCGGTGCAGCAGCGGGTGGACCTGATCCTCGAGCAGGCGCTGCTCTACGGCTTCGATGGTCCCCGCCGGGCGACGGTCGGCTTCTGCGCTGGCATCGAGCACGCGAAGTACATGGCCAACGCCTTCAATGCGCGCGGGCAGGTCGCGGAGGCGGTCTGGGGCCAGCACGACGTCACGGCGCGAGAGGAGATCTACGAGCGCCTCGCGGACCCGGGTGATCCGCTCGAGTGGCTGTTCGTCGCCGACGTGCTGAACGAAGGCGTCGACATCCCCGCGATCAACAGCCTGATGTTCCTGCGGCCCACCGAGTCGTCGTCGATCTTCCTGCAGCAGCTGGGGCGCGGCCTTCGCCTCACGCCGGGCTGCGAGATGCTCACGGTGCTCGACTTCGTGGGCCACCACCAGCGCGCGTGGCTGGCGCTCCAGTCGATCAACGACTTCACCAACACCGGCGCGCCCGTGGAGATCGGCGACTACGTCGTACGGCCGCCGCGCGCGTGTGAGGTGGTGCTCCAGCGGAAGACGGCGGAGATGCTGGAGAAGATCCGCCGGCACACCTCGAAGCGGGACCTGTGCAGCGAGACCTACGAGACGATCAAGTACGAGCTGAGAGACCGCGCGCCGCTGCCGATCGACCTCTGGCAGCGAGACGGCGCTCCACCGCTCTCGGACTTCCGCGCTGCCTACGGTGACTGGCTCGGCTGCCAGGCCGCGCACGGAGACCTGCCGAAGTGGGCCGAGGGGCTCGAGGAAGAGCACCTCGTGCGCCGCTTCCTGCGCTCGCTCGAGGCCGACTGGCAGGCGCAGCGGGTCCACGCCTACGCGACGGTGTGGGGGCTCGCCAACGGCGCCGCGGATCTCCCGAGCGCGTACGAGTCGTTCTTCGCGCACTTCCCTCAGTGGGAGCCGGAGCACGCGCCGTTCCCCGCCGATTCGATCGCCAGGACGTTCGAGCGCAAGCTCGCGCAAGGCAGCCTCGGCGGGCGAGGGCTCGCGAAGGCCATCACCGAGCGCATTCCACCCGAGCAGCTCCGCAGAGAAGTCGAGGGCCGCGTGCTCGCCACGCTCAACCGCGCGTTCGAGGAACGTCATGGCGGCGTCCTCCGCACGCCGGCCGACCTCCGGCTGCATCGCTTCTACCGGCGGCCGGAGATCATCCGGCACTTCGGCGTTCAGTACGACCCGGCGAAGCACAACGTGGGCATCCTGCGGTTCCCCTCGGACCTCGTGCTGATCACCAAGCTCGACACCAGCGACGCGCTCTCGCGGCACCAGTACGAGAACCGCTTCGTCGACGCGACGCGCTTCGAGTGGACGAGCCAGAACCGCATGCGCCGCGACAACGAGGCGGGGCGGACCATCATCGAGCACCAGCAGCGCGGGCTCCGCGTGCACCTCTTCGTTCAGGCGAGCTCGCACGCCGAGGCCTGCTACGTCGGCCTCGTCACCCATCGCGCGACGAAGGGGGATGCGCCGATGCGCGTTCAGTTCGAGCTCGAGCGGGCGCTCCCCGACGAGGTGCGCCGCGCCATCGAGGGCTGAGCCGGGGCGTGAGATCAGTTTGAGGCCGCCCGTGCGGCCGAGGCGAGGTCGCGTTTGCCCTGCCGGGAGTAGCGGAAGCCGCGACGTGGGCGGCTCGTCGCGCCGCGCTCCTCGGTGGCGCGGCGAGCGCG
>JBMORD010000132.1:0-2276 GCA_049322495.1 Myxococcota bacterium
CCGCGCGAGCCCCAGCAGGGCCGCCGTCTGGTTGGGCTCGAGGGCCAGGGCCTGCTCGAGGCTCTTGCGTGCCTCGCCCAGGCGCCGCCCGGCGAGCTGGACCTCGGCGGCCGCGAAGTGGGCCTCAACCAGCTCGGGATCGATCGCCAGCGCGGCGTTGGCTTCGTATTCGGCGGCGTGCAGGCGCCGCTGCGCCGTCAGCACCCGCGCCAGCAGCGCGTGGGCGTCGGCCTGGTGCGGGTCGGCGCCCAGCGAGCGGCGAAGGTGCATCACCGCGCCGTGGAGATTGCCCACCGACAGCGCCACCGAGGCCGCGAGCAGCGCCTGCCGCTCGGGGCTCACGAACATGGGCTCTGCGTCGCCCACCAGCTCGTCGTCGCTCACAGCAACCCCACCTTGAGCAGGTCGGGCAGCCCCTCGAGCACCCGCCCGCGCAGCAGGAACGCGACGACCGCCACGGCAGCCCCCTGACGCAACGGCTGGCCGAAATGCTCGTGGAGCTGCGCGGCGCGCGACTGCCAGTTGAAGAGCACGTACGCGATCAGCAGCTTCACCAGCAGCACCGGCAGCACGAGGTACGCGACCGCGGCACGCCCGAGGTCGAGCGCCTCGCCGACCGACATGGCGGCCACGAAGGTGCCGATCGTCGCCAGCGGCAGCGTCACCGCCAACGCCACCTCGCGCCGCCGCGTGAAGCTCCCGAGCGCGAAAGCGTTGAAGACGAACCACGGCACGCCGACCCAGGCGCCCCCCAACAGCAGCGCCAGCCACGGCCAGAAGGGGCGCACCGCCCACTCGCGCAGCCCACCAGCCTTCGGCTCATCGATGATGCGGTACAGCAACTCACCCGGCATCGCTCACGCCCTCCCGTGTTGCTCGAGCCACTTCAAGACCTCATCGTACTGCCCTGACTCGTTCGCGTACCGCGCATAGTTCCGCGCGGTGGTGAGCCACTCCAGCGCGGTGGGCTTCACGTCGCGCATCGCCGCGTCGAGATCGTTCCGGCCGATCGGTGACTCGGTGCCCTGCTCGATCGAGCGGGAGATCGCCTCGTCGGCCGCGGTCTCGACGAGGTGTTCGAGATCTGCGCCGCTGAAGCCCGACGTCCTGGCGGCGAGGGCCGCGCTGTCGATCTCGGGGGCGACCGGCCGGCCGGCGAGCACCAGGTCGAGGATGCTCTTGCGCGCGGCGCGATCGGGCGGAGGCACGAACTGCACCCGATCGAAGCGCCCCGGGCGCCGGAACGCCGAGTCGACCGCCCACGGCACGTTGGTCGCCCCCAGCACCAGCACGTTGGCGTTGTTCTGGGTGAAGCCGTCCATCTCGGCGAGGAACTGGCTGACCAGCTTCGCGCTGGTCGCCTCCCGCGAGGTCTGCCGGCGCCCCGCCAGCGCCTCGAGCTCGTCGAAGAAGAGCACCGCGGGAGTCGACGCGCGCGCCTTCTCGAAGAGGGCGTGCAGCTTGCGCTCGGACTCACCGATGTACATGTCGAGCACGTCGGAGATCGCCACCGACAGGAACTGGGCGTTGCACTCGCCCGCCGTGGCACGCGCGAGCAGCGTCTTTCCGCAACCGGGCGGCCCGAACAGGAGGATGCCGCCGCCCACGCGCTTCTTGAACCGCTGGAAGAGGGACGGCTTCTGGAAGGGGAGGATGATGCGCTTGTGGATCTGCGCCTTCACCTCGTCGAGGCCGCCGACGTCGGCGAAGGTGATCTTCCGCTGCGGGGCGTCGACCAGGCGGCTGGCCTCCGCGGCTGCGGTGTCATCGTTGGCGATCACCCGGAGGCGCGTGCGGCCAGCGCTCGTCTCGACCTCGCGGACGCGGGCGGTGAGCGCCTCACGGAGCGAGGGTGACTCGAGGGTCGGGTTGGCCGCGACCGCGCGGTCGTAGTGCGCCAGCCCTTCGGGGCGGCGCTCGAGCGCGAGCAGCGCGCGGGCCTTCGCCAGCGTGTCGGGCGGCGCCAGCGCTTCGGCCTGCGCGGCGTCGCCCGCGGCCAACAGCACCTCGGCCGCGAGCGTGGCGAGCGTCGCGTCTCGCCAGAGGTGGCTGGGCGTGCGACGCACGAGCTCGGCGCCACGGCTGGCGCGACCGCCTGAACAGGCCTCGAGCACGACCTTGAGCAGCGCCGTGTTGTCCGGCGTCACCGCGAGCGCTGCCTCGAGCCCACGAAACGTCGAGTCGTCCATCGCGTCAGTTGAGGTTGAGCGACTCGACGATGCTGCGCGCCGCCGCCGCCATGTCGGGCGCCGAGGGGGGGGGGGGGGCGGGGCCCC
>JBMORD010000133.1:0-17195 GCA_049322495.1 Myxococcota bacterium
CTCGGTCGGCTCGGCGCGGCCGTTGTGGCTGGTGTCTTCGAGCCCGTCGCCGATGCCGTCGGCGTCGCTGTCGGTGGCCGTGGGGTTCGTTCTGGACGCGGGGTCGGCGTCACCGACGAAGCCGCACGTCGGCTCGACGGACGTCATGCGCCCGGCCTCGATGCCATCGGGGATGCCGTCGCCGTCGCTGTCGGGGTTCGCTGCGTCGGTCTTCTGCCCGCCGGGGTAGACGATGCTGAACTCGTCCTGATCGCTCAGCCCGTCGCAGTCGCTGTCCTTCGTGGCGTTGTTCGGGTCGAGCGGGTCGACCGTCGGGCCCGCATCGGTCGCCCCGCCGCCGGAGCCGCCGCCGGTGGTCGAGCCGCCTCCCGCGCCGCCGCCTTCGCTGCCGCCGCCGCCGCCCACGCCCGAGTCCACGTCGGGCGTCACGGGGTTGCTGCCGCAGCCGTCGCAGCCCGCGAGGAACGCGCCGAGGGCGCAGGCAAGAAACCAGCGCGTCCGGTTGGAACGAAGAGTTGAGCTCGTCATGAAAGTGGAGACCTCGGTAAAGTCGGCCTGGTCAACGAAGGGAGTATTGCAGAGACGGGTCAATGGCGTCTGTCGCGCGCCTTGTTCACGAAGGCGCGGTAGATGCCCAGGTTCGGCGGCACGGTGTCGAGCATCAGCTCGGGGTGCCACTGTACCCCCAACACCCACTGTTCCTTCCCCGTGCCCTCGATGGCTTCGATCACGCCGTCGGGGGCGACCGCGGAGACGAGGAGCCCCTGCCCCACCGCCTTCACCGCCTGGTGGTGCGTGGAGTTGACCATCAGCTGGCCGCGGCCGCCGACGCATTCGGCGAGCACGGTGAGATCCTTCACCTCGATCGGGTGGTGCGGCTGGGTGCGGTCGTGCTTCTGCTCGTGGGGCTTCGCGCCGGCGAGCTCGGTGACGATGTCCTGCACGAGGGTGCCGCCGAAGGCCACGTTGAGCAGCTGCATGCCGCCGCACACGCCCAGCACGGGGATGCGCCGCTGCAGGGCGAGCCTGAGCACCGTGAGCTCGAAGTTGGTGCGGCCCGGCTTGAGCTCGCCCAGCCCGGCCTTCGGGGCCTCGCCGTACGCCTCGGGGGGAATGTCGAACGCCCCGCCGGTGATCAGCAGCCCCGAGACGCGATCGAGGTACTGATCGATGGCGCTGCGCTCGTCGGTGTACGGGAGGATGAACGGCAGCCCGCCCGCGCGGAACACCGCGTCGGCGTAGGCGGTCTTGAGATCGTACCTGGGGAACGGCGCCTCGGGCGTCGGCGTGGTGACGTCGGGGGTGATGGCGATCGAGGGACGTCGGTGGTGCCCGTGCGGCTTCATCGGTCCTCGGAGAATGCCCTCCCCAGGCGCCCGGCGCGAACTTTCAACGCCCCGCCTCGAAGGCGGCGATCAGCGCGCGCGTGCGGGCCACGAGGTCGTCGGCGCGCAGGAGGTCTCCGGCCACCGCCGCGCACCACGCCCCCTCGGCCGCCACCGCGCCGATGGTCTCGAGGGTGATGCCGGCGATGCCCACCACCGGCAGCGGCGCCGCGCGCGCGATGCGGCCGAACTCCGCCAGGCCCAGCGGCGGATGGTCGACCTGCTTGGTCGAGGTCGAGAAGATCGGCCCCAGGCCCACGTGATCGGCGCCCCGCGCGCGCGCGCGCGCGATGTCGTCGAGCGTGCGGGTGGTCGCGCCGATCAGCGCCGCGGGGCCGAGCAGCCGGCGCGCGACGTCGATCGGCAGATCGTCGGCGCCGAGGTGCACCCCGTGGGCCCCGCCGGCGAGCGCGAGATCGACGCGATCGTTGACGATCACCGTCACCCCGCCGCCGAGCGCCACCACCGCGCGCACCTGCTCGAGCGCGGGGCGATCGGCGGTGCGCTCGAGCCGGAGTTGCAGCACCCGCGCCCCACCGGCGATCACCGCGCGGGCCTTCTCGACGATCGGCACCTCCGGGCGGACCGAGTCGTCGACGAGCGCGTACAGGCCACGAGGGAGCTTGTCGGGCATGGGACGCTGCTATAAGCCCGCCGCGTTCGTCACCCCAAGCTCCACAAGGAGAAGTACCCGTGTCCGAGATCGATCTTCGCTACACCGACAAGCGCACCGTCGAGCGCTACATCCGCCAGGGGCAGGTCGACGAGAAGGCCTGGGAGAAGCACCTCAAGTCGCTGCCCGACGTCGCCGACAAGGGCGAGAAGCTCCAGGCCGAGGCCGACGAGTACATCCTCGACGAGGATCTCAACGAGGGCGCCGAGTAACTCCCATGACGAGCAAGGCCGGCGAGAGCTTCACCATGGTCGAGGAGCAGCTGAGCTTCAGCGCCTTCGTGCTGGGGCTCGCGTCGACCGCGCTCATCCACCTGGGCGTCCACGAGAACCCCGAGACGGGCGCGGTGACGATCGATCTCACCCTCGCCCGTCAGTCGATCGACGTGCTCTCGATGCTGCGCGAGAAGACGCGCGGCAACCTCACCGCCGACGAGGATCGGCTGTTCAGCTCGATCCTCTCCGATCTCCAGCTGCGGTTCGTCGAGAAGAGCACCTCCGGGAAGCGCTGAAGTGCCGCGCTCGTTCCGCTGGGCGATCCTCATCGCCGTGATCCTCGGCTTCCAGGTCGCCCTGTCGGCGGCCTTCGACGTCGAGGAGGCGTTCCACATCGACAACCCGTCGGCGTTCCGCGAGGCGCGCAGCCTCCCCGGGACGGGCTTGAGCCCCCGGGGCGAGCAGGAGCTGTGGCTCGCCCAGCGCTCGGCCTACCAGAGCGCCCTCTCGGGCATGCTGCCGTGGCGGCCGCTCGCCTCGGTGGCGCTGGCGCTCGCGGCCGGCGCGGTGTTCGTGCTCGCGATGCGCGTGCGCGTCTCGCCCCGGCGCGAGGCGGCGATCACCCTCGGGCGCGCCGCCCTCGTCACCGCCGTGCTCCGCACCATCGACGGCGCCTTCACCCTGGTGGTGGCCCGCGCGGTCACCGAGGCGGCGACGACGGTGCTCGTCGAGCAGAAGGTGCCGGAGGTGGAGTGGTCGGCCCCCTTGCTCACCCGCGCCGCGATGGCCAGCAGCGTGGTGGTGTCCTTCATCGTGGTGGCGGTCTTCATGGGCCTCGGGAGCTACTTCCGCTCCCAGAAGCTCCACGCCCAGCTCGTCGAGCGCGAAGACTAGCTGGCGCGACGGGCGCGCCGCCGGCGCTTGCGCGGATCAGCTCGCGCGACGGGCTTCGAAGTGATCGGGGCGACGGAGGGCTTGAACCCGCTCCGGAAAGAGCTGCCACAACGGCTGCGGCTCCTGGTGACGGGTCAGCTCGATCAGCGCCGACGACTTGCGGGGAATGCGCAGCAGCTCGGCGCGATCGATGCCCAGCACGCGCGCCACGTACCCCAGCGGCCACTTCTGCTGGAGCTTCTGGAAGGCAAGATCGTCCTCTTCGTCGTCGGGCAGCTCGGCGTCTTCGTAGCGGAGCATCTCCCCGCCCACCCGGCGGCCGTTGGCGTAGGCGATCACCTGCTCGACCTCATCGGGGTCGAACGCGTAGGCGTGGACCGTCACCCGCAGGTGCTCCGACAGCCGCCGCGCCAGCGCGTGGTGCGTGAGGTACCAGCGCGCCCCCTGCCGGCCGTAGGTGAAGGGGGCGTCCCACGCGAAGCGCACGATGCCTGGCCCACCGAGGATCGTGACCAGCAGACCGACGTCGTCCGTCGGCTGCCCGTCTTCTTCGAGCGCGAGGCGGGCGATCTGCTGCAGCCACGCCGCGTCGACATCTGAGTACTGGCAGAGATAGCCGCCGTGCGATTCCAAAGGTCCCCCCAAGGGCCTGGCTTCTGTGTCGAGATCCGGTGTGTCTGGAACGCCGACGCCATTACATGAGCACGCTCCTCACCACAATCACCCCCATCGCAGAAACCCACGGACTTGCTTGGATTTCATAGCGCGTCGCGTCACAAGAAGCGCTGCTAACCGCCACCTTCACGAACACAAGGAGGTGGGGCTCCCCGACTGAGGGAGGTGAGGCGCCTCGGCACGCCGCTTGCGCGAGGGGTATCGGCCCTTAGCTTGCGCCCATGCGGATCGACAAGTTCACCCTCAAGGCGCAGGAAGCGATTCAGGAAGGTCAGGCGCTCGCGCGCCGGGCCAACCACGGCAACTACGAGCCGGAGCACCTGCTCAAGGCGCTCCTGGCGCAGACCGACGGCGTGGTGGTGCCGATGCTGCAGAAGATCGGCGTCGACGTGCGCCTGCTGAACCAGCGGGTCGACGAGGCGCTCGGCCGCATGGCGCAGATGAAGGGGGCGAGCCCCTCGCTGTCGAACCGGCTGATCCAGCTGCTCGAGCGCGCGGAAGACGAGGCGAAGGCGCTCAAGGACGAGTTCTCGAGCTCGGAGCACGTGCTGCTCGCCTTCACCCAGGACAAGGGCACCGCGGGTGAGCTGCTCAAGGCCACGGGGGTGACGAAGGAGCGCATCGCGGCGGCGATCAAGGATCTCCGCGGCACGGCGCGCGTCACCAGCCAGGACGCCGAGGGTACGTACAAGGCGCTCGAGAAGTACGGGAAGGATCTCACCGAGCTGGCGCGCGGCGGGAAGCTCGACCCGGTGATCGGCCGTGACGAGGAGATCCGCCGGGCGATCCAGGTGCTGTCGCGGCGCACCAAGAACAACCCGGTGCTGATCGGCGAGCCGGGCGTCGGCAAGACGGCGATCGCCGAGGGCCTCGCGCGGCGCATCATCGACGGCGACGTGCCCGAGGGCCTCAAGCGCAAGCGGCTGGTGGCGCTCGATCTCGGCGCGATGGTGGCCGGCGCGAAGTTCCGCGGTGAGTTCGAGGAGCGCCTCAAGGCGGTCCTCAAGGAGGTCGCCTCGGCGGAGGGCGAGATCATCCTCTTCATCGACGAGCTCCACACCATGGTCGGCGCGGGCAAGGCCGAGGGCGCGATGGACGCGGGCAACATGCTCAAGCCGGCGCTGGCGCGCGGCGAGCTGCACTGCATCGGCGCCACCACCCTCGACGAGTACCGCAAGCACATCGAGAAGGACGCGGCCCTCGAGCGGCGCTTCCAGCCGGTGCTGGTGGGCGAGCCCACGGTGCACGACACCATCTCGATCCTCCGCGGGCTCAAGGAGCGCTACGAGGTGCACCACGGCGTGCGCATTCAGGACACCGCGCTGGTGGCCGCGGCGACGCTGTCGAACCGCTACATCAGCGACCGCTTCCTCCCCGACAAGGCGATCGATCTCGTCGACGAGGCGGCCTCGCGGCTGCGCATCGAGATCGACTCCATGCCCACCGAGGTCGACGAGGTGCGCCGCAAGGTGATGCAGCTCGAGATCGAGCGCGAGGGGCTCAAGAAGGAGACCGACGTCCACTCCCGCGAGCGCCTGGGCAACATCGAGAAGGAGCTGGCGCAGCTCAACGAGAAGTTCACCACCATGAAGGCGCAGTGGGAGGCCGAGAAGCACGCCATCTCGCAGATCCGCGCGGTGAAGGAGAAGGTCGAGCTGGCGCGCAACGATCAGGCGGCGGCCGAGCGGCGCGGCGATCTCAACAAGGCGGCGGAGATCAAGTTCGGGCAGCTCCCCTCGCTCGAGAAGGAGCAGGCGCAGCTCCAGAGCCGGCTCGCCGAGCTCCAGGAGCGGCAGAAGTTCCTCAAGGAGGAGGTCGACGCCGAGGACATCGCCGAGGTGGTCGGCAAGTGGACCGGCATCCCCGTGTCGAAGCTGATGGAGGGCGAGCTGCAGAAGCTGGTGAAGATGGAGGACCGGCTCGCCGCGCGGGTGATCGGCCAGAAGTCGGCGCTCGAGGCGGTGTCGAACGCGGTGCGGCGCGCGCGCTCGGGCCTGCAGGATCCGAATCGCCCCATCGGCTCGTTCATCTTCCTGGGCCCCACCGGCGTGGGGAAGACCGAGACCGCGAAGGCGCTCGCCGAGTTCCTCTTCGACACCGACCAGGCGATGGTCCGCATCGACATGTCGGAATACATGGAGAAGCACGCCGTCTCGCGGCTGATCGGCGCGCCTCCCGGCTACGTCGGCTACGACGAGGGCGGGCAGCTCACCGAGACCGTGCGCCGGCGGCCCTACTCGGTGGTGCTCTTCGACGAGATCGAGAAGGCGCACCCCGACGTCTTCAACGTGCTGCTGCAGATCCTCGACGAGGGGCGGCTCACCGACGGCCAGGGCCGCACGGTCGACTTCAAGAACACCGTGCTGATCATGACCTCGAACATCGGCGCCCAGGCGCTGCAGGAAGGGCTCGCCGAGAAGAAGACCCTCGACGCGGCCACGCGGCGCGAGGTGATGGATCAGCTCAAGGCGAACTTCCGGCCGGAGTTCTTGAACCGCGTCGACGAGATCGTCCTCTTCGAGCCGCTCAAGCAGGGCGACATCGCGCAGGTGGTCGACATTCAGATGGGGCGGCTGCAGAAGCTGGCGAGCGACAAGCGCCTCACGCTCGAGCTCACCGAGAAGGGCCGCGAGTTCCTCGCGAAGGAGGGCTTCGACCCGGTCTACGGCGCCCGCCCGCTCAAGCGCGCGATCCAGAAGTTCGTGCAGGACCCGCTCGCGCTGAAGATCCTCGGCGGCGAGTTCCTGCCCGGCGACAAGGTGAAGATCGACGCCGAGGGCGACTCGATCCGCCTCACGAAGTGACGAGGTGAGACCGCCGCGCAGCCCGCGGCGGTCGAGCCCTCAGGCGGGCTTCTTCTCGCGCATCGTCCACAGCAGCACGACGATCACCGTGAGCGCGAGGCCGGCCATCGCCCCCATCAGGCGCGGGCCGGTGATCGACAGGTTGTCGGGCTTGCGCAGCCCGCGCGCGGTCTCGACCACCTGCATCAGCTCCGGGAGATCGATCTGCTTCTCGCGCGGCGACTGCGCGGTGAGCACCCGATCGCCGTTCTCGGACGGGAAGTAGAAGAGCGTGCTCACGTGATCCGGGTCGAGGATCTGGATGCTCCCCACCGCCGCCCCCTCGACGGTGAAGACCTTCGGCTCGCTGATCCGCAGCGGGGTGCCGCCCGGCTTCTGCTGCGACGCCGTGAGCTGCCGGCCGAGCTGCCGCAGCACCGGCTCGGAGTAGTCGAGGTGCAGCGAGGTGTCGGTGATCAACCGGAGGGTGATGTCCGGCTCGTCCTTGCGCACGAACCAGCGCGTCTTCGCCGTCGACGACGGAGGCGGGTTCGGGTCCGCCCGCTCCTCCCACTTGCTCGACGGGGGCAGCCGGAGCTCGACCTCCCCTGCCCCGGCCACCGACGCGGCGAGGGCGATGATGAGACCGAGCGCTCTCACTGGCCCTTGAACTCCGGAGGCCGCTTGGCGAGGAACGCCGCCATGCCCTCCTTCTGATCGGCGGAGCCGAAGAGCTTCGCGAAGGCCTGCTGCTCGAAGACGTTGCCCTGCGCGAGCGGGAGATCGCAGTCGACCGCCTTCTTCGCCTGCGCGACCGCGAGCGGCCCGCGCTTCGCGATGGTCGCCGCGATCTTCTTGCAGTGGGCCATCAGCTCCGAGGGCGGGAGCACCTCGAGCGCCAGGCCGAGCTCCTTCGCCTTCGCCGCGTCGATCATGTCGCCGGTGAAGATCATCTCCTTGGCGCGCGCGCGGCCGACGATGCGCGTCAGGCGCTGCGTGCCGCCGAAGCCGGGGATCACCGCCAGCGTCACCTCGGGCAGGCCGAACTTCGCCTTCTCGGACGCGTAGATGAAGTCGCAGGCGAGCGCGAGCTCGGTGCCGCCGCCCAGCGCGAAGCCGTTGACCGCGGCGATCACGGGGATCGACAGGGCCTCGAGCGAGCCGAGCACCCTGTGGCCGAGCTCCCCGAAGGCGAGCGCCTCGGCGTGGGAGAAGCCCGCCATCTCGGCGATGTCGGCGCCGGCGACGAAGGCCTTCTCACCGCCGCCGGTGACGATCAGGCAGCGCAGCGTGGGGTTCGCCGCCACCTGGCCGATGGCGTCGGACAGCTCGGAGAGCACCTGCTTGTTGAGCGCGTTGAGCGCCTTGGGGCGATCGATGGTGATGACGGCGGTGGCGCCGTCGAGCTCCAGCTTGACGAAGTCCATGTGCGGTTCCTCTCAGTTGTACTTGTAGAAGCCGCGGCCCGACTTCTTGCCGAGCCAGCCCGCCTCGACGTACTGCCGCAGGAGCGGCGACGGGCGGTACTTGTCGTCGCCCAGGCCCTTGTGGAGCACCTCGGCGATGTACAGCACGGTGTCGAGGCCGATGAAGTCGGCGAGCGTCAGCGGGCCCATGGGCACGTTGGTGCCGAGCTTCATCGCGGTGTCGATGTCCTCGACGGTCGCCAGGCCCTCGGTGAGCGCGAAGCACGCCTCGTTGAGCATGGGGATCAGGATGCGGTTGACGATGAAGCCCGGGAAGTCCTTCGAGACGACGGTGGTCTTGCCCATCTTCTCGGCCATCGCGCGGGTCTGCGCGTAGGTCTCGTCGCTGGTGGCCGCGCCGCGGATCAGCTCCACCAGCTGCATGATCGGCACGGGGTTCATGAAGTGCATGCCGATCACCGCCTCCGGGCGCTTCGTCGAGGCGCCGATGCGGGTGATGGGGATCGACGAGGTGTTCGACGCGAGGATGCCGCCCGGGCGCACCACCTGGTCGAGGTCCTTGAAGATCTTCTTCTTGAGATCCTCGTTCTCGGTCACCGCCTCGATGGCCGCGTCGACGTTCTTCACGTCGAGGATCGCCGCCGCCGTGGCGAGCTTCTTGAGCGCGGCGTCGCGGGCCGCCGCGTCGAGCTTGCCCTTCTCGACCAGCTTCGCGAGGCCCTTCTCGATGCCCGCCTTGCCCTTCGCCAGCGACGCCTCGGAGACGTCCGCCAGGGTGACCTGGAAACCAGCCTGCAGGGCGACCTGCGCGATACCCGCGCCCATCTGCCCGGCGCCAACGACGAGGATGTGATTGATGGACATGCGCGGCCTTGTAGGGGCCGCGTGCGCGCCGATCAACGAGTCAGTTGCTCCAGCGCCCGCCTGCATTCGAGGTTCTTCTCGTTGGCGAGGAGGCACCTTTCGAAGGAGTCCTTCGCGTCGTCACGCAGCCCGCGGACGAGCTCGTTCTCGCCTCTGCGGAGCCACGCCGCGTCGGAGCCCACGTCGAGCTCTGTGGCACCCACGAAGGCCTCGTGCGCCAGCTCGAGCTTGTCCTGGCAGGTGAGCGCCGCGCCCAGCCCCAGCCAGCCCTCGACGAGGCGCGCGTCGACCAGCAGGAGCTGGCGGAAGTCCTTTTCCGCGTCTGCACAACGCGTCTGCTGCAGGTGCACGGCGCCGAGGTTGCGGCGCGCCTCGAGGTAGGCGGGCTCGATGACCAGGGCTGCGCGGAAGTGGGCCTCGGCGTCGCTCAGGCGGCCCTCCTCGACGGCGATCGCCCCGAGGGAGTTCTGCGACTGGCGCATGTGCTCGTTGGCGCGCAGCGCCTCGATGAAGCGCTTCTTCGCCGTGGCGCGATCACCGCGCTGCTGGGCGATCACGCCCTTGTTGTGGAGCGCGTCCCAGTAGCGCGGCTGGTACTCGAGCGAGTGATCGCACGACGTCTCGGCCTCGACGAGCTGCCCGGCGGCGAGCTGCTGGGCGCAGAGATCGTTGTACTGGCGCGCCACGTCGGGCACGACGATGGGACAACCGAAGAACGCCACCGAAACCAGGGCCCACGCGCGGTTCACGCCGTGATCATCGCCTGAAGTCGCTTCACGGTTTCTTCATCTCGAGGACGATCGTCTCGTCGCCCCCGGGATCGAACTCGCGCTGGTAGCCGGTGAGCTCGCCGCGGAGGTTGGTCACGCTGGCGATCGCCCGGTGCGGCCCCTTCGTCAGCGGCACCGAGAGCGTCGGCTCACCGACGAGACCGGCGGCCCAGGTCGACTCCGAGCGCTTGATGAGCGTCTCTCCTTCCCAGACCTGCAGCTCGACCCGGCGCACCTCGCCGTATGAGCCCGGGAAGCGCCACACGAGGGTCCGCTCGGTGGGGAAGAAGCCGAACCCGCCGGTCTTCCACAGCACCGCGCCGACGCCGAGGGCGATGAGCAGGGGGAGCCGCTTCTTCACTCCGCGTCAGGCTCCTCGTCGCGCTTCTTCTTCTGGCCCTGCTGCTTCTCGTAGGCCGACTTGAGATCCGTGACCTTGACCTTCGGCAGCAGCGACGGCGCCTCTCCCTTGACGCGGTCGGGCACCAGCTTGATCTCCGCGCGCACCTCGATGGTCATGCCGGCCACCATCTTGAGGAGCTCGTCGCGCAGCCGCTCGGACTGGAGGAGCTTGCGCACCTCGTCGCTCACCACCCGGCCGACCTCGTCCTTCGTCTTCTCGGCCTGGCTCAGGAGGTAGTTGATCGCCTCCTTGGGGAGCTTCAGCTGACCGGCGAGCCGGCGGATGCCCTCTTCGGACATGAAGACGGCGCCCAGGCCGGCCCACGCCATGCGACGCACGAAGTCGGGCACGAAGCCGCGCTTCTCGTCGGTGCCATCGTCATCGAGCGGATCTTCGGGCGGGAGCTCTTCGGTCGACATGCGGGCGCCAGTCTCTCACGCCTTGGTGATCGTCGGGGTCTTCTGCGTCGCGTTCTCGACGCTGATGCGCTGGGCGACCTTCTTCGCCAGCTCCATGAAGGCGAGCCCTTCTGCCCCGTCGGGGTGGCCGACGGTGACGGGCAGGCCCTTGTCGCCGCCCTGGCGGATCTTCAGCTCGAGGGGGATCTCGCCGAGGAACGTCATGTCCATCAGCTCGGCGGCCTTGCGCCCGCCGCCGGTGTCGAAGATGTGCGTGCCCTTGCCGCAGTGCGGGCAGATGAACTGCGACATGTTCTCGACGATGCCCAGCACGGGAATGTTGAGCTTGTCGAACATCTGCTTGGCGCGGATGACGTCGGCGAGCGCCACGTCTTGCGGGGTGGTGACCAGCACCGCGCCGGCGCTCTTGAGCTGCTGCGCGACGGTGAGCGGGATGTCGCCGGTGCCGGGCGGGAGATCGACCACCAGGTAGTCGAGCTCGCCCCAGTTCACGTCACGCACCAGCTGCAGCAGCGCGCCCTGGAGCATCGGCCCGCGCCAGATCAGCGCCTGGTCGGCCTCGATGAGGAAGCCGATCGACATCACCTTGAGGCCGTGCGCCTCGAGCGGCTCGAGGTTCTTGCCGTCGCGCGAGACCGGCTTCTTCTTGATGCCGGTCATCACCGGCACGCTGGGGCCGTAGAAGTCGGCGTCGAGCAGGCCCACCGAGGCGCCGTGGCGCGCGAGCGCGCAGGCGAGGTTGAGGGCGACCGTCGACTTGCCGACGCCGCCCTTGCCGGCGCCCACCAGCACCACGTTCTTCACGTGCGGCAGCAGCTGATCCTTCGCGGTGTTCGCCGGGCGCACGCGGGAGGTCATCTCGATCTCCAGCGCCTGCACCCCGGCGATCTTCTTCACCGCGGCCTCGGCGTCGGCCTTGAGCTTGTCCTTGAGGGGGCACGCGGGGGTCGTCAGCTCGATGCGGAACTTCACCTTGCCGCCGTCGATCTGGAGATCCTTGACCATGCCCGCGGTGACGAGGTCCTGGTTCAAGTCGGGATCCATCACGGTGCTCATCGCCGCGAGGACGTCACGTTCCTGCACGCTCATTGCTGGCTCGCTTCCTGGTTTTTTCCGCTAAAGGCGAGGCACACCAATACGGGCGGGGGCCGCGCTTCGCAAGCAGCCGATGAACCACTTCATCTCAGGCATTCTGAAGATCGTGCTCCTCGAGGGCTCGATCGCGTTGTTGTTGATCGACGCCATCGCCGGCGAGCGCTTCACGAAGGCGCGCGCGCGGGCCCACGGCGTCCTCGCGGGGCTGATGGTCTTCGCGTGGGCGAACTACGGCTCGCTCCGGTGGAACACGCACTACCCGACGGTGCTCACCAGCATTCCGGTGATCCTCGCGTGCGGCTGGCTCATCGGCTTCGCCTTCGCGAAGGACCGCGACGCGCGGGTGGCGGCGATTCGGCAGTGGGGCGCGGCTGATCCCTCTCGCGCGGC
Source organism: Myxococcota bacterium (assembly GCA_049322495.1). GTDB lineage: Bacteria > Myxococcota > Myxococcia > Myxococcales > Myxococcaceae > Archangium_A. Next base: position 11,994 of record JBMORD010000133.1, read on the forward strand.
GACGGTGGCCACGTGGGTCGGGGTGATCGTCGCCGCCACGCTCGGGGTGTGGCTCGGCTGGCTGCCGGGGCGGGCGGGCAGCGATCCCGGCGCGTTCTTCCAGGACGCCACCGGCTGGCTGCTGGTCTCGGCGGCGGGCGTCTTCTTCCTGCAGCGGTACGTCAAGCGGCTCGCGCGCGGCGAGGCGAAGGCCCCGGCGATGCTGCCTTCGCTCGTCAAGCAGGCGCGGCCGCTGGCGGTGGCGCTGGTGGTGCTGCTCTCGGGCGGCTGGGTGGCGGGCGGCGTGGCGGCCGGCAAGCTCCCGCTCATCCACCAGTGGGAACAGTTCCACTTCCTGATCGGCGCGAAGTACCAGCGCGAGATCGGCTGGTTCAACCTCTACAAGGCCGCGATCCTCGCTGACCGCGAGACGACGCACGCGCTGGCGAACCTGCAGCTCACCCGCGACCTGACCACCTTCGACGAGGTGAAGGTCGACGTGGCCCTGCAGGACGCGGCGGCGGTGCGGGCGCGCTTCAGCGACGCGCGGTGGGAAGAGTTCAAGGCCGACTGGGCCGCCATGTCGAAGCTCTGGCAGATCGACTGGAGCCGGATCATGGCCGACCACGGCAACTCGAACTCGCCGGCCTGGGCGATCCTCGCGGCGCCGATCGCGAAGCTGGTGCCGATCAGCGCGCGCGGCCAGGCCTTCCTCGGCTGGCTCGACATGCTGCTGATGCTCGGGCTGTGGCTGGCGGTGTGGCAGACCTTCGGCCACCGCGTGGCGAGCGTGGGGCTCTTCATCTGGGCCACGCCGCCGCTCGTCTTCGACTACCTCTCGGGCAGCTTCCTCCGGTGGGACTGGCTGTTCGCGATGGGGCTGGCGGTCTGCCTGCTGCACCAGAAGCGCTACGCCGGCGCGGGCGGCTTCTTCGGCTACGCGATCGCCACCAAGCTCTTCCCCATCTGGTTCGGGGTGGCGCTGGCGATCCGCGCGGCCTTCGAGTGGCGGCGCACGAAGCAGTTCAGCGCCGACTACGTGAAGTTCCTCAAGGGCACGGTGATCGCCGGCGCGCTGAGCGTGGCGCTCAGCGCCGCGATGTTCGGCCCCGGCGCGTGGAAGGAGTACGCCGAGCGCATCCAGGTCGCGCAGGTCGAGAAGTTCTACGCGATCCAGTACTCGCTCAAGACGGTGTACCTCCAGCACGCGGCGAGCCCGGTGCAGGACTGGGGCAACACCATCTTCCCCGGCGATCTCCGCCAGCGGATGAACGACGTGAACGCCGACGACTACCGCTTCGGCTTCCTCCTCGCGCGCATCGCCTTCACGCTGCTCATCGCCGTCATGATCCGCCGCGCGACCGACGTGGAGGCCTTCACCCTGGGGCCGCTGCTCGTCTTCACGTGGCTGACGGTGAACATGTACTACTGGAACATGCTCGGGCTGATGGCGCTGGGACTCGCGCTGCGCAGCGAGCGGCCGAACCAGCGCCCTGCCCTCGGCCTGCTCATCGGCACGCACGTGATCTTCATGGTCTTCTACCTCTACCAGCACCTCAACCGCGGGCTCACCGAGGGCTACGCGGTCGCCTGGCTGCTGAGCGCGCTCATCATCGGAACCGCGGTGTGGGAGCGACGCACTGCCACCGCTGAGTCACAGTCCGCCTGAAAGGCCTCCCGCGAAAGTGTTGATTCGTCGGACGGACTGTCGGATAACTCCAGCGTTTTCTTTCCTTTGCCCCCACGGAGTTTTCACATGTCCGGTACCGACAAGCGGAAGCAGTCGCTCTACTTCCCCGAGGAGATGCTCAAGGAGATCCAGGAAGAGGCGAACCGGCAGGACCGTTCGCTCTCGTGGGTCGTGCAGCAGGCGTGGAAGATCGCCCGCGAGCGCATCAAGTCGTTCCCGGCCGTGAATGACGTGGCCGGCGCGCCGGATCCGCGCGAGGACCGCTGATGTCGACGACCGATCACCGCAAGCAGTCGCTGTACTTCCCCGAGGACATGCTCAAGGAGATCGAGCACGAGTCCGAGCGGCAGGATCGGTCGCTGTCGTGGATCGTCCAGCAGGCGTGGAAGATCGCCCGCGCCGACCTCAAGCGCATGCCCTCGCCGAACGACGTGCTCGGCGACGCCTCGCAGGGCTGATCGGTCCCCGCTGCACAGTCCATCGCCTCCGTGGCCTCGGGGTCCGCGGAGGTTTTCTTTTGCCTTCAGTTCGACGGCCGCGTCGGCACCGAGCAGTTGGTGAAGACGATCCGCGCGGGGTCGCTCTTGAGGCCGTCCTCGACGGTCGCGTTGAAGCCGCTCTGCTTGAGGTACGCGGCGGTGATGTTCGAGTCGATGCCGCCGAAGCGCTGCGCGTTCTTCGGGTTGCGCGAGAGATCGGCGCTGGCGGCGCCGAGCATCGTGTAGCCGTCACCGCCGGCGATCACGAAGCTCGACGAGGCCACGCGGAACTTCTTCTGCGAGACGTCGGCGCCGGGCTTCGTGAGCGACACCCCGTTGATCTTGAGCGCGGTGACGCGATCGAGCGCGGGGCGCGAGCAGTCGACGGCGAGCGCCACGTCCTTCGAGACCTGGAGGAACGAGCCGGCCGGCGAGACGATCGGCGCGGGGGCGGCGAAGAGGCGCTCCACGGAGTGCTCGAACATGTCGAGCACCTCCTTCTCGGAGAGATCGACGGCCTGCACCGGGTTCTCGAAGAGCATGATCTCGTGCAGCACGCCGTTCGAGAGCGGCCCTTCCTTGACGATGTTGCGCGTGATGCACAGCCCCTCGGCGCGAATGGAGCCGCCGTTGACCACCGCGAAGTCGACCGGCGCGTCGGTCTCGGCGAAGACCCACTTGAAGGCGTCGGCGGCGGCCTGGCCGATGGCGTTGTTGCCGTGACGCGCGTTGGGGCGGTCGAGCCACAGCTCGGTGCCCCTGGCGATGAAGGCCACGCGCTCGTTGGGGTTGTCGACGAGCGGCGTGCACTGATCGTTGTAGGCGAGGCAGCCCGACAGCATCAGCCCGGCGAGGAACGGAACGAAGAGCCGCATCTCAGAACCCCACCTTCGCCTGGAAGAAGGCCAGCCAGGTCTCGCGCGGCACGCCACCGGGGATGCGATCGGGCCGCGTCGCGTCGTCGGCGTACTCGGTGTTGAAGACGTTCTGCCCGAGCAGCGCCAGCTCGAGGTGATCGAAGAGCGGCTCGGTGCGGAGCTGCGCGCTCACCGTGGTGTACGCGGGCAGCGAGTAGCGGCGGATGAGCTCGAGCACGCTGCGCGAGTCGTTGCGGCGCTCGCTCGCGTAGCGGCCCACGAGATCGACGTTGAGCCACCGCCCGATGGGCAGGCTCACGCCGCCGTTGAAGCGGATCTGCGGCACGTCGGTGAGGATGCGGCTCTGCGTGGGCGCGGTGAGATCCTCGGCGCGCACCCACGAGGCGTTGACCCACACCACCAGGCGCTGCGCCACCTCGTAGCGCGCCTCGCCCTCGAGCCCGACCGACTGCACGCCGAGCACCCGGTTGGCGTACGGCACGAGGTTGCCCGAGGTGTCGATCTGCACGATGGCGTTGCTGATGCGCTCGAAGAAGGCGTTGCCGGTGAGGCGCAGCTTCCCTTCGCCGATGCCCTGGAGGAACTCCGCGCCCGCCTCGACCGAGTCGATGTACGCCGGCTGCAGCAGGTGGTTGCCGATGAAGCGGCCCTGGTTGAAGTCGTTGTTGGGCACCGTCTCGGCGAGCTCCTGCGGGGTGGGCGCGCGGAACGAGCGGCCGTAGACGCCGCGGAGCACGAGCGACTTCACCGGCGTCACGGTGAGGCCCAGGCGCGGCCCGAAGCCGGGCACGAGCTGGCTGCCGTTCCACGCGCCGGTGAGCGGGTCGGCCTTCGGCAGCTGCGTGAGATCGACGCGGATGCCGGCCTGCACGCTCACCGCGTCGAGCGGCGTCCAGGTGTCGAAGACGAAGACGCCGAGGCCGAGGCGATCGGCGGCCGGCCCGCGCCCACCCTTCCCGTCTTCGGTGACGAGGAGCAGCCCGTCGGGGCGCGTGAGCTCGCCAGCGAAGACGTTGGTGCCCGGCACGGAGTTCGAGAGCACCGACGCCGCGAAGACCGACTGCTGCTCGACCGACAGGCCGGCGACGAGCCGGTTGTGGAACGGGAGGACGAACTCGCCCTTCGCGACGAGGCCGAGGCCGCGGACGCCGAGCGCGGACTGCTCGAGCACGCCATCGGGGAAGAGCGTGGCGGGATCTCCCGCGCGGATCTGCCAGCCGTCGGGCGCGAGCTGGAAGAGGCGCTTCGTGTCCTGCTGATCGAACCACACGCGCACCGAGAGCGAGCCGCCGCCCTCGAGGGACTTCTTCCACCCGGCGTTCGCCTGAATCGTCAGCCAGTCGAGCTTCGAGTCGGGCCCGACCGAGTCGAACAGGCCGATCAGCGCGGCGCGGCACTCGGACATGAAGCGTGCCTGCGCGTCGAAGGTGCCGAGGGTCTCGGTGGCGACCGACAGCCCCGCGCCGACGTTGACGAGGAAGCGGCGGTCGTTGGTCTGCTTGGCGCGCGTGACGGTGGCGGTGTCGAGGCCGTCCTTCGCGACGGGGCGGCGCACGCCGTACTGGCTGGCCACGTCGGCGTCGGCGAAGAGCGTCACCGCGCCGAAGGTGCCGGCGGCGTTGAGGTGGCCGTCGAACATCTCCCACAGCCCCGCCGAGCCGGACACGCGCACGCCCGCGTCGCGCCGGGTGACGAGGTTGATCACCCCGGTGGTGTTGCCCAGCCCGACGTCGGCGGTGGCCGGGCCGCGGTAGACCTCGATGCGCTCGAGGTTGTCGACCGGCAGCGTGGCGAGCGCCTTGCCGTCGTAGAAGTGGTTGAGGCGCTGGCCGTTGAGCGTGAAGAGGAGCTCCGGCTCGCTGCGCAGCCCGCGCACCGCGACGCGGTAGAAGCCCTGCACGTCGCGGCTCACGCTGAGGCCCGGCACCAGCTCGAGCGCCTCGTGCACGTAGCGCACGCCGAGCTGCTTGAGCTGCTGCGCGGTGAGCACCGTCGGCATCTGCGGCACCACGCGGGCGCTCTCGTCAATCCGCTGCACCACTCCGGCGGTGGCCTCGGCGCCGTAGAGCGCGAGCTCCTCTTCGAGCTCGGTCTGCTTGCGCGTGGGCGGAGGCGCGTCGGCGCGCGCGGCCTCGCGGCGCACCGGCTTCTCGCGCTCGGGCTCGGCGGGCCTCTC
>JBMORD010000134.1:0-17194 GCA_049322495.1 Myxococcota bacterium
GGCGGCGGCAGCGCGACGGGCGGTGGCAGCGCGACGGGCGGTGGCAGCGCGACGGGCGGTGGCAGCGCGACGGGCGGTGGCAGCGCGACGGGCGGTGGCAGCGCGACGGGGGGCGGCAGCGCGACCGGCGGTGGCAGCGCGACGGGTGGTGGCAGCGCGACGGGCGGCGGCAGCGCCACGGGCGGCGGCAGCGGCACCGGCGGAGGCGGCGGTGCGACGGGCGGCGGCAGCGGCACCGGCGGCGGCGGCGGCGTGACGCCGACGATGTGCATGCCTCAGCCGAACGTGTGCGCGTTCAACGTCGACGCGATCACCGTCGCCGGGCGCCTCACGGTGAACAACGCGGCGCCGGTGCTGAAGACGGCGGCGGTCGATGGCTACGACTGCACGCAGTACACGAACCGCATCGCGCGGCTGACCTTCCGCAACCTCTCGAGCAACGCGGAGGTGACGACGACGGTGCAGTGCGCGAGCCCGGCGGCGTACAGCCTGGCGCTGGTCGCGGGCACCTATGAGGTGCGCGTCTCCAACGGCGGCGGCGCGAACGTGCCCGGTCCGGACACCATCGTCGCGTCGAACCTCGTGCTGTCGGCCTCGACGACGAGCCAGAACTTCAACGTCAACGCCATCACGGTCGGAGGCCGGCTCACGGTGAACAACCTCGCGCCGGTGCTGAAGACGGCGGCGGTCGATGGCTACGACTGCACGCAGTACACGAACCGCATCGCGCGGCTCACGTTCCGCAACATCACCGCGAACACCGAGGTGACGACGACGGTGCAGTGCGCGAGCCCGGCGGCGTACAGCCTCTCGCTGGTGGCGGGGACGTACGAGGTGCGCCTGTCCAACGGCGGCGGCGCGAACGTGCCCGGTCCGGACACCATCGTCGCCTCGAACCTCGCGTTGTCCGCGTCGACGACCAGCCAGAACTTCAACGTCAACGCCATCACGGTCGCCGGGCGCCTCACGGTGAACAACGCGGCGCCGGTGCTCAAGACGGCCGCGGTCGATGGCTACGACTGCACGCAGTACACGAACCGCATCGCGCGGCTGACCTTCCGCAACCTCTCGGCGAACACCGAGGTGACGACGACGGTGCAGTGCGCGAGCCCTGCGGCGTACAGCCTTCCTCTGGTGGCGGGGACGTACGAGGTGCGCCTCTCCAACGGCGGCGGTGCGAACGTGCCCGGTCCGGACACCATCGTCGCCTCGAACCTCGTGATCTCGGCGTCGACGACGAGCCAGAACTTCAACGTCAACGCCATCACCGTGGGTGGGCAGCTCACGGTGAACAACGTCGCGCCGGTGCTCAAGACGGCGGCGGTCGATGGCTACGACTGCACGCAGTACACGAACCGCATCGCGCGGCTCACGTTCCGCAACCTCTCGGCGAACACCGAGGTGACGACGACGGTGCAGTGCGCGAGCCCGGCGGCGTACAGCCTTCCTCTGGTGGCGGGGACGTACGAGGTGCGCCTCTCCAACGGTGGAGGCGCGAACGTGCCGGGCCCGGACACCATCGTCGCGTCGAACCTCGTGCTGTCAGCGTCGACGACGAGCCAGAACTTCAACGTCAACGCCATCACGGTCGGTGGGCGGCTCACGGTGAACAGCGTCGCGCCGGTGCTCAAGACGGCGGCGGTCGATGGCTACGACTGCACGCAGTACACGAACCGCATCGCGCGGCTGACCTTCCGCAACCTCTCGGCGAACACCGAGGTGACGACGACGGTGCAGTGCGCGAGCCCGGCGGCGTACAGCCTTCCTCTGGTCGCGGGGACGTACGAGGTGCGCCTCTCCAACGGCGGCGGCGCGAACGTGCCGGGCCCGGACACCATCGTCGCTTCGAACCTGGTGCTCTCGGCCTCGACGACGAGCCAGAACTTCAACGTCAACGCGGTGCCAGTGTCGGGCACGCTGACGGTCAACGGCGTCGCGCCGGTGCTGAAGACGGCGGCGGTCGATGGCTACGACTGCACGCAGTACACGAACCGCATCGGGCGGCTCACCTTCCGCAACCTGGCCAGCAACGCGGAGGTGACGACCACGGTGCAGTGCGCGACCCCGGCGGTGTTCAGCCTCTCGCTCGTCTCGGGCGTGTACGAGGTGCGGCTGTCGAACGGCGGAGGCGCGAACGTGCCCGGGCCGGACACCATCATCGCGCCGGCGCTTCAGTACTGAGGGCGCGCGCATGACTGCCCAGGCTCTCCGCACCAGACTCGAAGGCGCGCTGGAGACCGTCGAGCAGTCGACGCTCGAGCTCGAGCACGCGGCGCAGCGCCTCGAAGGCCCGCACCCGGAAGGGCTGGTGCAGGCGGTGGCGCTCCAGACCGACGGCCGGGTGACGTCGGCGCTCGCGGCGGTCTCGCGGCTCGCGAAGTCGGAGCCGTCGCTGACGGCGGCGCTGGCGCGGTTCGAGGCGGCGAAGGACGAGCTCAACGCGCGGCTCCGGCGGCGCGCGACGACGCTGCGGGAAACGGGTGAGCTCGCCGACCTCGCGACCGCAGCGGAACGGGAGCCGATCCTCCTCGAGGCCGCGACGCCCGGCTGGACCCCGTTCGTGGTGAGCGCCGTCGTGGTCGGGCTCTTCGCGATGGCGCTCTTCCGGGGCTCGTGGCTCGCGGGCGTGGTGGGCGCGCTCTGCACCGTGCCGCTCTTCGGCATGCGCACGAAGTTCGTCGTCACGCCGCGGAGGCTCTGCCTCGGGCGCGCGGTGCATCGGCTCGAGAACGTCACCCGCATCACCATCACGCGGCACGGAGCGCCCACCGGAACCGCCGTCACGCTCGAGTCGCCGGTCTTCGGTCAGCAGGTGACGACGGTGCACCAGCTGCCGAAGGGCTTCGAAGAGGCGCTCGCGCGCACGGGCGTCGAGGTGCGGAAGGGCTGATCGTAGCTGGCATTGCCAGGCCAGCGACCGAGGCAAGCCTCGTGGAATCACTCGTTCTCGATTCGTGGATGATGTTGTAGACGCACAGGAATGAGAGCGTGGCTGCTTGTGGGCGTGGTGGTGACGGGGTGTCCATCGTCCGTTGTGGGGCCTCCGGGCCCACAAGGATCAGTGGGTCCAGCCGGTCCGCAGGGAGAGGCTGGGCCTCCGGGGGCCGCAGGTGCGGTGGGGCCGGCGGGCCCTGCTGGGCCGGCGGGTGTTGATGGAGTTGCAGGCGCTGAGGGACCGCGCGGGCCGCCCGGACCCGGCTCCACATGGTTTGCCGCATCGCAAACACTGCCGTCTCCAGCCACGACCACGAGCACCGTGCTCGGCCCGATCCCAGGCGTGTCGGTGGTGGTCACGGCCGGCGTATCCGCCCCCGCCTTCATTCAGGCGAGCGGATTCGCAACCGTACAAAACCAGACCTCATTCACTGGAAACGCGCAGCAGTGTGTGTTCGGAATTGCCGTTGACGGTGTCTTGCTTGAGCACGTGAGGACTGCGCCGGCCTTTTCGAGCGCCAACGCGACGGTGAATCCCGGGATCGCGGTTCCATTCACGATCCAGCGACTGACCGCGCTCACGCCAGGCATGCACACGATCACTGCGACCTTTGCTGTCGGAGCCGGCACTGCCCTCGGCTCGTGCGGCGCGAACAACGTCAACCTGCTCGTCTCGTTGCGTGAGTAGCTCGTCGCTCATCGACGCCGATTGAGCACGTGGTCGGGCTTGAAGCCGGTCGGCCGCTCTCCGGGCTACCAGCGCGGGTGCTCACGGCGCGTCCGCGCGCTCGGACAGGAAGAGTCGATGACACGGCTTCGCTGACCGCTCAGGGGCCTCCGACTTCGAGCGGCCCGGTGTGCAGCACGCCCTCGACGACGCCGCGCACGCCATCGACCTCGACGACGATGCGCCGCGCCCGGCTGTCGTCGCGCGCGCTTCCCGCGGGGATGCGCAGCGTGACCAGTCGCTCGGCGCCGGCGGGCACCTCGAGCTCTCGCGCGGTGTCCTCGCGGAGCTGGATGCTCACCCGAAGTGGAAGCAGGTCGACCTCGCGGAGCTTCACCGTGCGCGCGGTGGGGCCGGGGTTGCGCACGTTCAGCTCGACCGCGGTCAGCGACGCTGGCGAGCCCTCGACGCGCTGGGGCCTCGCCTCGAACTGGAGGCCCTGGAGCGCGAGCGAGGAGGGCACCGTGCAGCGCGCGTGCACCGCGACGTTCGCCGGGGCGCGCCGCTTCAGGAAGAGGTGCAGCGACACGAGCCGCTCGCGGAGCGCGCAGTCGAGCGGGGTGCGTGCGTCGAACTCGACACGCAGGGGAACTCGCGGCTCGCGCGCCAGCGCGCCGAGCGTCTTCCACAGGCCATCGAGCTTCGTGAAGAGCTCCTCGCTCGCGAGCTCGACGGTCAGGCCGACGTCGTCGCGCGTGAGGACGACCCGGGCGGACTCGACCTCGGCGCCGAGCGTCTTGCGGAGCGAGGTCTCCGCGGCCTCGAGCGGACCCGGCGCAGCGACGAGCAGCAGCAGCACGAGCGACGACATGGGGCAGAGCGTAGTCGTGTTCGACGACCCTTGAGTGAGCGCGCGTTTGATTGCATGGAGGCGGCATGTCCTCGACCGCCTCTGTCTTCGCCGGGCTCACGCCGGCGCCCGTGTGGAACCACTTCGCGACGCTCTGCGAGATCCCCCGTGCCTCGAAGGAGGAGGCGGCGGTGCGCGCGACCCTCGAGCGCTGGGCGAAGGCGCGCGGGCTCCACACCGAGGTTGACGCTGCGGGGAACCTGCTGATCCGCAAGCCGGCGCGGCCCGGCCGCGAGCGCGCGCCCACCGTGGTGCTGCAGGGCCACCTCGACATGGTGACGCAGAAGAACGGCGACAGCGCGCACGACTTCACGAAGGACCCCATTCGCCCGGTGGTGAAGGACGGGTGGGTGGTCGCGCCCGAGACGACGCTCGGCGCCGACAACGGCATGGGTGTCTCGATGGCGCTCGCGGTGCTCGAAGACGAGACGCTGGCGCACGGGCCGCTCGAGGTGCTGCTCACCATCGACGAGGAGACGGGCATGACGGGCGCGCACGGCCTCGTCCCCGGGCAGCTCGCTGGCCGGCTGATGCTCAACCTCGACACCGAGGAGTGGGGCGAGTTCTACCTGGGCTGCGCGGGCGGCCTCGACGTCGACGTCACCGAGGCGCTCGTGCCGGCGCCAATCCCCGCGGAGTACTCGACGGTGGCGCTCGCGGTGCGCGGGCTGCGCGGCGGCCACTCGGGCATCGACATTCACGAGGGGCGGGGCAACGCCATCCGCGCGCTGGTGAGCGTGCTCCAGAACCTCCCGCGCGTGCGGCTGGCGCGCTTCGACGGCGGCACTGCGCGCAACGCCATTCCCCGCGAGGCGGTGGCGGTGGTGGCGCTGCCGACGGCGGAGCTCGAGCGGCTCCCGGCGATGCTCGCGGCAGAGCAGGCGCGGCTGCGCGCAGAGTTGGGCGCCCGCGACCCGGGGCTGACGGTGACCAGCGAGCCGGCGACGGCGACGGAGGTCCTCGACGCGGGCGCGATGCAGCGCTGGCTCGAGGCGCTGGCGACGGCGCCCTTCGGCGTGGCGCGCATGAGCGCCGACGTGCCGGGTGTGGTGGAGACCTCGAACAACCTCGGCGTGGTGGGCCTGTCGCCGCACGCGGGCCACGCGAACCTCATGGTGCGCTCGCTCGTCGACGCGGAGTTCCGCAAGCTGGGCGAGGGCATCGCCGCGCACTTCCGCGCGCGCGGCATGCAGGTCGAGCTGTCCGGCGAGTACCCGGGCTGGAAGCCCAACCCCGCCTCGCAGCTGCTCGCGAAGTGCCAGGCGGTGTATCGCGAGACGTTCGGCGGCGACTCGCAGGTGAAGGTCATCCACGCGGGCCTCGAGTGCGGCATCATCGGCGCGAAGTACCCCGGCCTCGATACCGTCTCGTTCGGGCCGACCATCCGCGGTGCGCACGCGCCCGGCGAGCGCGTGGAGATCGCCTCGGTCGACCGCTGCTACCGCCTGCTGCGCACCATCCTCGAGCGGGTGGCCTGACGCGCCGCTCGGGCGGGAGCGCGAGGGCGCGGTCGCGACGAGAAGATCCGCGTGGTGGGCGGCACGGACAAGGCCGCGAAGTTCGCCAGCAGGTGACGCTCGACACGCTGGCCTCCGAGAGCATGACCTGGAATCGCGCCGTGTCGTCAGGTGCAGCTCCCACACGGAGGCGCGCGTGCACGCCGAGAGCGCGCGGCTGCGCGGCTCAGCTCGAGCTCAGGCCAGCCGGTCTCGAGGCGCCAGCGCGGATGCCGCGGTCGTGCGGCGCGCCCGACGAGAGAGAGGTGTCCCGGCCCAGCGCCCGGTCCTGCGCGCGTTGCAGCTCTCGCCGCTGCCGCGCAGTTCCTGAAGCGAGAGCGCATCAGCGGTGAGCGTCATCACGGAGGGACCGTGCGGCGGTCGTCGGTCGCGCAGCTCATCAACAAAGGTGTCAGTGACAACTTTGTTGATGAGGCGGGAGACCCCGCCCCGCCGGCGTCCCCGAGGGCATGACCTGGAATCGTGAGCGTTCATCGCGCGGTGCGAGGGGCACGCGCGCGACGAGCACGGCCGAGCCCCACCTGCGCCCATCGAGGCCGCTTCACGAATTGCACAGCGCATGGAACTGCCTCAAGAGCGGCTCGTGCTCCTCGGCGGAGACGTACGGTCGCCCGCTCGATGAAGGCCGCGAGACTTCCTGCTCCGGATCGCGCGGTGGAGATTGCCCGGCGGGCTGCGGGGCGCTGCGCGACGCCAGGCTCACCTCGAGCATCGCTGCGAGCCGCGCCTCCTCTTCCTTCGCGCGTGCGAGCAAGTCCGTCCCGCCTGGAAGAGTGCTCGGCGAGCTCGGCGTCGATGTCAGGGGCTCGTACTTCATCGGACGGCATCGACAGCAGGTGGAGCGCACGATGGCTTCGGGCGCACCGACGGCGTGGGTTGCTCAACTCGCGGTCGACCTCGCAGAGCTGGTTCGCTGGCTCGAGAGGACCACGCGACGAGCCCGAGAAGCTTCGCCAGTGAGAGTCGCGCTCGATGCGAGACCATGTCTGGCCATGCGTGCCCACGTCTGAGCCTCGGGTGGCGCGAGGCTGCGTGGAACGCGAGGCCGTTCGTCGGTACGGAGCTTGAAATTGGAGGAGCACGCATGGACCCGAACGTCGCGCCGCCGTCGAAACCCACCCGAATCTGGCCAGTTGTGCTCGTGCTGTTGCTGCTCGCTGGCGGCGGCGTGGTTGGGTGGGGTGTCTTCCTGACGCCACGTGGCCGCGAAGCAGCGGTCGTCGTCGAAGACGCGGGTGTCGCGGAGGTGCTCGACGCCGGGCCGTCGCGCTCCGTCGACGAGGGCGACGCGCTCTTGAAGCAGCTCGCCGCGAGGTGGTCGGCCGACGCGGAGTACGCGCGCTGGCTCGACTCGCTCTCGCTGCGCCACCTGGTGTCGGCCACGCTGCTCGTCGCCGAGGGAAACAGCCCGCGGCCGGCGCTGCCCTTCCTCTCGCTCTCCGCGCCGTTCTCGGTGCGCGAGGAGCAGGGGCCGCCGCCGCCGCGAAAGAAGAAGGGGCCGCCGCCGCCGCGCGAGGAGCGCCTCTTCATCTCCGCGGAGAGCACCGCGCGCTACGACGTGCTGGTGAAGGTCCTCGGCTCCGTCGACGCGGCCGCAGCGGGTGATGCGTGGGCGCGCCTCGAGCCGTACTGCGACGCCGCCTTCGGGGAGATCAGCCGGCCCGGCACGCGCTTCCGCGACACGCTGACGACGGCCGTCAAGCGGGTGCTGGCGGTGCAGGTGCCCGAGGGTGAGCTCGAGGTGGTGGGCCGCGGCGGCGTCTACGTGTTCAAGGACCCGGCGCTCGAGGCCCGGAGCGCGCTCGACAAGCAGCTCCTGCGCATGGGCGCGGCCAACGCGAAGGTGCTGCAGGAGCAGCTGCGCGTATTCGCCGCGCACGCGCACCTCGAGTAGTCACCAGAAGCGCCACCACGGCTTGCTGCTCTTCGTGGGGTCGACGCCGGCGGCCAGCCCGGTGGCGAAGCCCTGCACGCCCTCGGGGCTGATGGCGAGGGGCATGGGCGCCACGCGGCGGCCGTTCGCGTCGCGGAACATGCGGTCGGCGACCTCGAGCATGCCGAGGTTCGTGGGGCCCGAGGCGAGCAGCATCCCTTCGCGCGCGGCGACGAGGCAGAGCTTCTCGCCGACGACCGCGCACAGCTCGGCGCACACGCGCGGCAGGAGCAGCGCTTCGGGCGCGTACTCGTCGAAGAGCTGCGCCGCGCCACCCTCGCGGGTGATGGTGAAGGTGCGCTTGTCGAGGTTGGCGAGCGCCTCGGCCTCGATGGCCTCGAGCGACCGCTGCTTCAGCTCGTCGACGGGCAGGCGCGCGAGCGTGGTGCCCTGGTCGAGCGCGAACGTGAGCCACGGCCCGTCGGACAGGTTCTTGAACAGCCGCCGGTGCACGGTGGTCTGCACGTGCGGCCACGCCGCCTCGCGGATGATGGGGAGCAGCGTGCCGCTCGCCGTGCTCGCGAAGGTGACGCGCGCGCCCTCGAAGAGCGTCTCCTCGTTGCCCGTCGCCATCGAGAACGCGCGGCACCCGACGCCGAAGCGCTTGCAGACGTCGAGGAGCTGCTGCGCCTCGTCTTCCATCATGAAGACGAGCGCCACGCGCTCCACCGGCCCTTCGGCGAGCTGGCGCCCGACCAGCTTCCCCAGCGCCTCGATTCCCGGCGCGTCGAGCTTCGTGCCGTCGGAGCGGATCAGCCCCACTGCAACCGTGTCGAGCAACGTCGCGCTTTTCTTGTCGTAGAGCATCGTACCGCCTCAACCCGGGACGCGGTCGACGCGGGAAAGAATTCACTCCGCCGGAGCGGAGCAGCTGTGGACGGGGAGTCACGTTGCGTCCGGCCCGCCGCCGCTGGTGTGATGTCCGGATGTTCGATTCCGTCTTGCAGCGGGGCCAGACCCCGAAGAGTCGCGTCGGTGTCGGCGGTCTCATCTCCGTCGGCGCGCACGCCGCGCTGGTCGGCCTGGTGGTGTGGTTCACGGCCAGCGGCACGCCAGCGGTCGAGGAGCCGAAGCCTGACGTGAAGTTCTTCGCGACGGCGCCGGCGCGGCGAGGGCCTGGCGGGCCGGCTCCGAGCGTGGCGCCGAAGCGCGCCGCCTCGAGCGCGCCGAAGAAGCAGCGGCGCGAGCTGGTGCAGCCGACGCGCATCGTCGCCGCCGAAGAGCAGCCGCGCGAGGTCGAGGACGCACCGAGCGAGGCCACCGACGAGGGCGGTGACGAGGGCTCCGGCGAGGCGCAGGAGGGCGGGCTGGTGGGCGGGGGCGACCCGAACGGCACGCCCGACGGCGTCCCCGGCGGCGTGGGCGCGGGCACCGGCGGGACCGACGTGCTGCCGTTCGGCGAGGGCATGACGCGGCCCGAGTGCGACCGCTCGGTGTTCGACGACATCTACGCGCGCAGCCGCGAGGCGCGGGAGGCGCACATCGAGGGCTCGATGGTGGTGCAGTGCGAGATCCTCGCGAGCGGCACGGTGCAGAACTGCCGCGCGCTCAAGCCGCTGCCCCACCTCACCGAGGCGGCGCTCGAGGCGATGACCCACATGACCTGCCGACCGGCGACGTTCCAGGGGCGGCCGGTGAGCATCAAGTACTCGCAGCTCTTCCGCTTCCAGCTCGCGCGCTGAGAAGAGCAGTGTACGTGTGGCATGCGAGCGAATGGGTGGTGGGTCGTCGGGGTGCTGGGGTTGCTGTCCTGCGGAGGGATGACGGGGCTCGACGGAGGTCAGGACGCCGGCCTCGATGCCGGGACGGTCGACAGCGGAGCCGGCGGCGGTAGCGGTGGAGGCGGTGGCGGTGGCGGGTCTTCCGGGTGCAACACGGTCCCTCCTCCGACTGTCGTCGTGGCCTGCCTTCCGGAAGAGCGCGCGAGCTGCGAAGCGATGCTCGGCGCGTGGACCGTCAACGAGCTGGCGAGCGTGAGCAGCTCGCAGTGGTCGACGCCGTTCCCGCTCGTGCTCTCGGCCGATGCGGGCTGTGTCCCGAGCGCCGCCACCGACGCACGCTGGGCAGACGCGGGCTGCGCGCTCACCGTCACCTCGCGCAAGGGTACGTTGCCGGGGAACGGGTGCGACCACTTCTACATCGAGATGGTGCTCGGCCTTGCCCTCGAATCGGACGGTGGGCTGCTCGGCGAACTCGAGGACACCGCCTGTTCCTTCTTCGGCTCGAGAACGCCGCACGTGCGGCCGGTCGCCGCGTCACGCTGAGCGAAGAACGACTTCGACGGACGTGCTGATCAGCGCGCGCGAAGGTCGAGCGGCGGGTGGCGCGGTGGAGCTCGTCGATGACGGCATCGCAGGAGGCGCCACGATGCGCACCGCCTTCGCCGCGATGAAGGACGCTCGGGATGTAGACGTCGCCTTGCCGACGCGGCGTCGTGCGCTCCGTCCCGGCCTGCGGGTACACTCCGCGACATGGTGCGTCGTGAAGGCAAAGCGAAGGAGATCGCGGAAGCGACCACCGAAGCGGAGCCATGCTGCACCTCTCCAGCGGGTGAAAGTCCCGCACGGGTAATCGCCGGAGAGCCCGGAAGCAGACCAGCACCTGAAGCAGAGATGCCGACTGGTGAAGCCTGGTGTCGAAAGCCCGACGTGGCGAAAGCTGCGGGCGGGAAGCAACAGCGCGGGCCGCAACATGAAGTGAAACCTGCCGCCTCGTCAGAAATACAATCCGAGAGCCGAGCTGCGCATGTCACGGCGAAGGCCACGTCTCCTGCCCGCGAGTCCGGATGGGCGGGAGGTCTCGGCGGGGTAATGGGAGCAGCACGTGCTGAAGGAGGAGTGCGGAACACGAGAGACCCGTCTCGCCTGCCCACGTTGGGTGATGGCCGCGCGTATAAGCCGATGGCGAAATCGCGAGGTGGCGAGCGGGAGTCCGAGGGGCTCGTAGTACCGACGAAGGCGGGTAACGCCGCTGGAGGGAAGGGGCTCTGCTCGTGTCGTGCTTCAACTGGAGTTGCGGGTGAGGGCATGCCGCAGACCGCTGCGGCCAACCACCCCGAGGGGCAAGAGCCCATCGAGAAAGTCCGCCGACTCCAGAGGAAGCTGTACGTCGCAGCCAAGCAGCAACCGGGTCGTCGCTTTCACGCGCTGTACGACCGAGTCCACAGGAGTGACGTCCTGAGGAAGGCGTGGGAGTGCGTCCGGGGAAATCGAGGAGCAGCGGGCGTCGATGGCATGACGCTCGAGGCGGTGGAGCAGTACGGAGTCGAGAAGCTGCTGAATGAGCTTCAAGGCGAGCTCCACGCAGGCGAGTACCGGCCGCCTCCCGTGCTGAGGCGGTACATTCCGAAACCAGACGGGCGGCGACGGCCGCTCGGCATCCCGACGGTGAAGGACCGCGTCGCGCAAGCGGCGGCGAAGCTGGTGCTGGAGCCCATCTTCGAGGCGGATTTTCTGCCTTGCAGCTACGGCTTCCGGCGCGGGCGAAGCGCGCTGATGGCGCTGGAGTCGATTCGCGAAGCAGCCAACGCGCGAGGAGACTTCGTGTTTGACGCAGACATCCGCGACTACTTCGGGAGCATCTCGCAAGAGGTGTTGTTGGAGCAGGTGGCGAAGCGGGTGTCAGACCGACGGGTGCTGAAGCTGTTGAGGAGCTGGCTTCGCGCAGGGACGATGGAAGACGGGGTGCTGTCCGAGACGGTCTCGGGCACGCCGCAGGGTGGAGTCATCTCGCCACTGCTGTCGAACATCTATCTGCACTTCTTCGACGCGGTGTGGACGCGGCAGTGCGCGCAGCTTGGCGTGCTGGTGCGGTACGCCGATGACTTCGTGATTGTTTGCAAGAGTCGCGAGGCCGTCGAGGAGGCCGAACGAAGAGTGCGCATCATCTTTGAGCGGCTGAAGCTGGAACTTCACTCGGAGAAGACGCGGCGAGTGGAACTCACCGAAGGGAAGGAAGGCTTCGACTTCCTCGGCTGCCATCTGCACAAGCGGATGAGCGGCAGGCTGTACGAGCAGACGGGAAACAGGTGGTACTACCTGCACCGCTGGCCTTCCGCCCGCAGCATGAAGCGGGTGAAGGCGAAGATTCGCGAGCTGACGGACCGACGGTGGGCTGGGGAGAAGGACGTGCGAGCTGTCATCGCACGGCTGAACCCTGTGCTCCGAGGTTGGGGCAACTACTTCTGCACCGGGAACGCGACCGACTGTTTCAACTCGTTGGACACGCATCTGCATCGGCGATTGCGCGGCCTCATGCGTAAACGCTACGGCAGGAAGCTTCGCGCAGAGCAGGCGAAGGCGTGGACGCCGAACTGGTTTTGGAACCATGGCCTGCACCGGTTTCTCGGGACTGTGCGTTACCCCAAGCTGTGCAAGCTGCCCGTGAAGACACCCGTGAAGCCGTATGCGGGAAACCCGCACGTACGGTTTGAAAGGAGGAGAGTGGAGACGGGTCGCTGATGCGATACCGCGCCACTCATCTACCAATGTCGTCGGCCCCGGAGCTCAGGTCGAACGCAGAGCTGCTCCGCGAGCTCGCCTCGTTGCCCGATGGCCAGTCGGGTGAGGTCATCGACGGCGCGCTCTACGTGATGGGGCGACCCCACCCGAAGCACCAGGCCGCGGAGGGCGAGGTCTTCGCTCAGCTCAGGAAGGGCGGGCGCGGAGGCGACTGGCTCTTCCTCCCTGCGGTCGCGGTTCGCTTCCCTTCAGACGAAGAGGTCGTGCCCGACGTCGCAGGCTGGCGTCGCGAGCGGCTGGGGGAGCGCTTCAGCGAGAACCCGGTTCGCGTTCGCCCCGACTGGGTCTGCGAGATTCTGTCCGACTCGACGCCGTTGAAGGACCTCGGCCCGAAGCGCAAGCTCTACGCGCGCCAGGGCGTCCCGTGGCTGTGGCTCATCGACCCGCACGCGCGCGTGCTCGAGGCGTTTCAGTTGGTGGGCACGACGTGGCAGCTCCAGGGCACGTGGTCCGAGGCCGACGTCATCAAGGGCCTCGAGCCGTTTCCCGAGCTGACGGTTCAGCTCGCCGACTGGTGGCTGGGCTGATCCAGGTCGGGCTGATCAGCGCGCGATGAGCAGGAGCGCACCGATGACCGCCAGCGCGCCCACCAGCCACACCCACCCGGGCACGGAGGCCGCCGGTGCGGGCGTCGTGGGCGACGGTGCCGCTGGAGCCGGTTCGTCCTTCGGCGCGGGTGCGTCCTCCGGCGGGAACTGGTTCCGGTGCCACTCCTGCAGGCGGTGGCGGTGCTCCCCCGCGACGCCGTGGAGCTGCGAGAACGCGGTGAGGAGCGCGAACGCGCGCGGCTCGGTCTGCGCGGGCAGCAGATCTCCCACCACGTCGCCGAGGAGCTGCAGTCCGTCGCGCGCGGCCTCGGCGTCGTGCTTGCTCTTCTCGGCGAGCGCGATGACCGCCGCGGCGCTGACCCAGTCGATGGGGCCGAAGAGCAGCGACTCGAACGTGCCGCGCAGCTCACTCCACGGCCGCGGCAGCTGCGCGAGCACGCACGCCACGCCGACCTGGTAGCGGAACAGCGCGTCGGGCAGCAGCTCGAGCCACGCCTGGTCGTGCGGCGGGTGCACCATGGCCGCGATGAGCTCGGCGGGCTTCACCTCGAGGCTGCTCGCGAGCGTGCGCGCGCTCGCCCAGAGGTCGGGGACCGTCTCGTGGTGAGAGAGCGAAGCGAGGCGGGCGCGCAGCTCCGACGGTGGCGCGGGGCTGGCCTGCACCACCACGCCCTCGCGGCTGACCCACGTGGGGATGGCCTCGCCGCGCACCTGCGCGAGCGGCGCGCGCGGGAAGTCGGGCACCTTCGAGACGTCGTACGAGGCGCGCGTCACGTCGGAGGTCCCGCTCGCATAGAGGGCGACGAGGAGACGGTTCGACGGCGACTCCCAGCCGGCGATGGCGAGCTGGGCCTCGAGCGCGCCGGGGCGGAGCTGCTCGCGGTTGGAGGCGAAGACGTTCCACGTCGCGTCGCGCGGCGGCTGCACCGGGCTCCACACGCGGCGGCGCAGCTCGTCGAGCACGTCGCGGCCGTCGCGGGTCGACGGCTCGCCCGCGCAGAGCTGGCGGAGCGCCTCGAGCTCGGCGTCGCCGGGCGGCACCTTCTCGAACAGCGCGCGGGCCGCGGCGTGGTCCTTCAGCACCACGAAGCAGCGGATCTGCTCGAGCGTGTCGCTGACGTTGGCGTCGGGCATCGAGGCGGTGCGCTCGAAGACGGCGAGGGCCGCCTTCGCGTCGCCTGACGCGCGGAGGGCGAGGCCGCGTTGAATGAGGGCGAAGTACGTCTCCTGGCCCTCGAGGGCGCCGAGGGCCTGCTCGAAGAGGCCGAGGCGGCGGTACACGCCCGACGCGAGCCAGCGCAGCGCGGGGGTGGGCAGCTCGACGACGGCGTCGGCGACGGCCTCGAAGCCCGAGAGCAGCTCGCGCTCACCGGGCAGCAGGCGGTGGAAGCCGATGCTCGCTTCGCCGATGCGCACGAGGAGGCTCATGAGCTGCTGGCGCGTGGTCTCGGCGAGGGTGACGCCGCTGACCTTCGCGGTGACGAGCCAGGTGGCGAGCAGCGTCTCGAAGCGCCGCGCGGGGAAGGCCTCGGTGACGCGCGCGAGCAGGGTGATGGCCTGGTCGAACTGACGCTTGCGCTGCAGGGCGAAGGCCTCGAGGAGCACGCCGCCGACGAAGTCCGTCTCGGGGAGCAGCTCGAGGAGCGAGTGCTTCGAGGCGAGCTCGTCGATGCGGGCGTGCACGCGCTCCTCGTTGGGGGCGAGGGCGAGGGCGGCGCCGAGGTGAATCAACGCGTGGGGCACGTCGCCGCGCGCGAGGGAGGCGTTGACGAGCTCGAGTTCTGCCGACCAGGAGGGAGTCACGCAGGCGACATAGCGCCGCTGCAGAGCGCGCGTCGCTCCGCATCTTGAGACCGCGCCGGAGCTCCCGGTATCAGGCACGGCATGCGACCTCGGAGTCTCCTCGCTGTGAGCCTGGTGCTGCTCGCGGGCTGCACCTGCGCCCCCGCTCCGCTCCAGCGGGTTCAGCCGGCGAAGCTGACGGCCGACCCGTCTCCGCTGGTGTTGCCCCGGGCCTGGGTCGGACAGACGACGCGCGCCATCGTGCAGGTGACGAATGTGGGCGAAGCCGCGGCCACCGTGGAGGTCTCCCTCGACGCGCCCTTCGAGACCGCCACTGCCCAGCTCCGCGTCGTCGGCCCGGTTGCAGGACTCGAGGTTGGTGGCCTTCAGCTGCAAGATGAGAGGCTGGTGTCCCTCGTGCGCGGCGAAGCGCGGGTGGAGAGCGCCACGCACCTCACGGACGTCGTCTGCCTTCGCCCGGGCGGCGCGTCCGGCGCGTGTGCCGTCAGTGGACACTGACGTTGCCGCGGCGCTGCGGTGGGTGGTGAGCAAGCCTGGTGCAGCGAGAGGCGGTGCGCGCAGTCTGTTGTTGGCAGCGGGCGAGAAGCAGCTGGGCGCCTCAGGCCGGCTGACAGGATGTGCGGTGGGCTTTCTGCAACTCTTCGGGAGCGCCTTTCAGCTCTCGCCTCACCTCCACGTCGGCGCTGAGGCAGGAGCATTCCCGCAGGCTCGCCCTGCGGCCGGTCACCGGAGCTTCTGCGCAGCCCCTGGCGCATTGACGCTCGATAGCGAGTTCATTACGACGACGTCCGTTGTCCCCTCCAACACATGAGCTACGGAAGGTCGTGTGCCGGGTTGGTCGCGCTCGTCTTGGTTTCCTCGAGTTCCTTCGCCGAGGAGGAACCGAAAATTCTTCCGCCGGAGCCGCTCGAGCTTGGTTTCCGTGATGCGGTCTTGGGTCCGGAGGCGAGGGATGAGTGGACTGCGAAACTGAAGGAGGACTCGCTCAGCAATCCAATTCTCGTCTTCAGTACGCTCGGCCACCTCGAAGCGGCCGCGGGTGACTTCCCGGTCATCGGCACGGTCGCCGGAGTGAGAGACTGGCTCCTTGAGCGCGGTGAACTTCTGGGCCTTCCTCAGTCTGCTCAACTTGACTTCATCGAGGCGCATCCCTTCTACGAGTTCGACGAGGAGGACAGTCCGACCAGCACCGGTCACCGACTTGGGTTTCGCGTCCGGGTTGGAGATCTACGATCTCCGAGCTTCATCTGGGTCATCCTCAGGAATTCGCGAGAGACAATCCGGGGGCTCTACAACACGTTCGATCCGCCCCTCCTCGGCTACTACCCGGGCCTCCTGGATTGCAAGGCGGAGGAAGCATGGGGCCAAGCCGAAGCGCATGCGCAGAGTTCGTTGACGAGGAAGTCGGCGGAGGCCGTGTGGTTCGACGAGTCGTGGGCGAAGACGCGGACCCCTGGACCGAAGGTCCGGCACTGGACACTCACTGCGGTCGATGAGAACGGCATTCACCGGCACTTTGCGGTTTCTTGCGAGACGGGCGCCGTCACCTTCGAGGATCAGACGAATTGGGACTTCGCAGGCGGGATGCTCATCAACGGCTACGACATGAGCTACCCCTTCGATGGCGACTACTTCAACTCTTCGGCTGCTGCTGACAGTTGCATCGAGACGAACTCGAGCCCGTCCGCGACCTGCACTGATCCAGCCTTCACCATGACTCAACGTCTGCGCGAAGGACTCAGCAACACCATCGATACCTGGGCTGCCTTCACGACTCCGTCGGCGACTTGGACGGCAGGTCCGAAATTTACCGTTCCCGATATCAAGGCCATCGCCGCAGACGCGATCTCAAGCACGTGGTGCGGCCAAGGCGTGCCTTGTGCGCGGCAGAACATCTATGCGTTCCCGTCCTTCCCTTCGCTCCCCCAACCCGACGTGACCCAAGCTGCCAACGACATGATTGGCCACGAGTACGGGCACGCGATGTTGCGCTCATACAAGTCGCTGGAGGTCAATCAAGCGCCGCCATTCACCGTTCGCGGCCAGTTCACTGAAGGCATGTGCGACTTGGTCGGCATCGCAACGGAGGACCTCATTGCGTCGTCGTCAAACGCTTCCTACCGAACCGACTGGAAGCTGAACCCGGATCATCCGTTCACCTCTCTGCGCTTCGATTGGATGAGCGGTTCGGCGGTGAGCGGGAAGACTTGTCGGAGTGATCCTCGTCGGGTCCTGACCTACCCCTGAGATCACTTGAGTAGGGCCTCGACGTGACGGTACCAGCTGGCGATCTTCGCGTCGGAAAGCTGGGCGCGGAGGCGACGCAGGGCTTTCAGCAGCTCGGGCTCCGTGTCGATCGCCA
>JBMORD010000135.1:0-17079 GCA_049322495.1 Myxococcota bacterium
AGCCAGCATGATGGTCTTGTTGGTCATGGATCGGCCACTCCTTGCGGTGGAAAAGTGACGTCGTGACGAGGCGCGAGCCAGCGCATCCCGCTCCGGGCGCCCAACGCGGTCGCGGCGAGCGCGTGGGCAGTGCCCGGAGGAGCAACTCCGCCAACGCCTGCAAGTGCGACCTGCTCCAACTCCAGCGACTGCAAGCACGACCTCTCGTGGGCATGGCACCGGTGCGTGGCGGGCCGCTCTCCGAGCCGGAGCTCGCTGGGCTCCATCGCCATGATCGCGCGATGGCAGTCGCCCGTCGTGCAGGTTCGGGCGGCCGACCTGAACGCAACCGGCACGGGCCTCGCCAGTTGGCGCGGCCGACACCCGTCGAGCCGCATGCGGCCGGAGTACGGCGCCGGAGCGCACCTCATCAGGTCGACGGAGAAACCACTCCGGGATCCTTCTCGGCCGGGGGGGAAGATGGTGCGCACGTCGGAAGCGCCCCGTCGTCGAGGCTCGACGCCGGTGGGCGTCCGCACATCCCACGTCTCGAAGGCCGCGTCGGGCGCGGCGAGGTCGAGCCGCCGCTGCGCAAGCTCAACCAGGTGCCCGACCCGTTCCAGACGAAGTCGCTGGTGCTGACGTCCGGCCCGGAATGGCGCGGGCGGAGGCGCGCGTCCCGCGACTGAACGCACCGCCCGAGGCTCGCGTTTCTGTCGGACGCTCCCCGGCCAGCCGTTCGTGTGCGTCGAGCCGTGGACCGGGTGCGGCGGTGACAGGCGGAGTGCGGCCGCGGCGCCCCTCACCAGTACGTGCCACCGACGAGCGCGCTCCACGCGAGCGTGCCGTCGACCCGAACGTCGACGCGCCCGGCGATCAGCCCGAACGCGAACGGCCCCGATCCCAGGCGCGCCAGCACGCCGAGCGTGAGCATCGGGCGCCCCGCGTCCGAGACGGTCGCTCCCATGCCGAGCGTTGGGCCGAGCGACAACCAGGGACGGAGCGGCACCAGCCAGCGCAGCGAGGCGCGCAGCTCGAAGGTGACGCGCTTGCCCAGGCCGACGGTGAGCTCGGGGACGAGGTGGGTCGGCCGCAGCGGCGAAGCGCGGTCGCTCACCAGCCGGTTGCTCCAGGGTAGATCGAGCAGGAAGGCAGGGCCGTCGGCGTCGACGCGCACCCCGACGAGCGGCGCGCTGATGATCGACCCCGGCTCGACGCTGTCGCTCGCAGAGAGGATCGCGAGCGCCACCAACCCGATCACTTCAGGAACTCGTTCAGGCGGCCCTGCAGGCCAAGGTGTGCAGCCGCCGCCTCGAGGAGCTTCTTCTCCTTCGCGTCGATCTTCCCGTCGGCCAGCGCGACCTGGACCAGCTCGCGGAGGAACGACTCCGCCTCGGCCGAGCCCCTGGTGATGAGCCGCGTGAAGAGCGAGTCGCTCGAGGCGTTGAGCGCGAGCTCGACGTTCGCCCAGGGGATGCCCCAGCGCTGTGAGGCCATCTCGAGGAGCGCGCGCTCCTTCGCGTCGACCACGCCGTCGGCCCTGGCCATCGCCGCCATGAGGTAGACGAGGCGCTCGCGCTCGTCGCGATCGGGCACCTTCTGCGCGACGGGGCTGGCGCGCGAGGTCGCGGGCTGGCCGCCCTGGGCGCGCCACCACTCCCAGCTGCCGAAGTCGCGCATCACCCAGTCCTGCTCGCCTGACGCGAGAGCCGCGCCGCAGAACTCGCAGGTCGGCTGGCCGTTGTCGGTGAGCGGAGCGCCGCACTTCGGGCAGCGGTTGGTCGACATGCCGGTGTCGCCGGTCTTCGCGCCGCTCTTGCGCTCGAGGATCATCACGTAGCGCTGCGGCTGGCTGGGCAGGGCGGGCGGCTTCTGCCCCTTCGGGCCGATGCCGATCTTCGCGCTCCACTTGATCTCCACCGCCGCCACGTCGCGCCCGTCGGCCTGGCTGAGCTGCTGCGTGTTGACGCCGCCGACGGCGCACTCGACGAAGTACTTCTGCTTTCCCTGCGCGGTGACGTGGTCGATGCCTCCCTTGACCTCCGCCTGGAACGCGGGCGTGGCGACCTTCGCGAGGCGGCCGGCGTCGGCGAGCGACTGCGCCTCGACCCACTTCCAGAAGATCAGCGAGGCGCGATCTTCGAGCGCCTCGGTGGTGATCGCCGGGTCGCTCTGGCGCAGCTTCGCGAAGCCCTCCGGGACCATCGGGTGCGGCTGGTACTGCGAGCCCTGCGTGATCTCCGCGAGCACCCAGTCGTAGGTGCCGCTGTTGACGATCGCGCCGCAGAACTCGCAGGTGTTCGCCGCGCCGCCTTCGAACGGAGCGCCGCAGTTGGGGCACTTGCCCTGGCTCACGTCGCCTTCCGGCTTCGTCTGCGCACCCGGCTTGCGCACGAACGACCACACCTCGGTGAACTGCTCGGGCCGCTTCTTGCGCGCGAGGGCGAGGGCCTCCTCGTCGGTGGCGTTGGCGGGCGCGTCGTCGTCACACAGCTGCGCCGTCACGCGGATGTGCACGGTGTCGAAGGACTCGTTCTGCTCGAGGCCGATGATCTGCAGGTCGATCACCTGCGGGTCGGCGATCGCGTCGCGCACCCCGAGGATGCTCATCAGCTTGAGCTGCGTGACGAGGCGCTGGAAGGTCGCGTCCGAGAGGTACTTCCGCACCGGCTCGAGGTTCCGCTTGAACCACGCGTCCTGGAGCTCGAGGAACTCGCGGCGCGTGCGATCGAGGAACTTCATCAGATCGAACTGGGGATCCTTCGCCTTGAGCGCGGCGACCCAGCCGTCGACGGCGGCGGCGCTCACCTGCGTGCGGCGCTCAGCCTCCGCGCGATCGATCGCCTTGCGCGTCGACGTGTCGCCGTCGTTCACCTTCTTCCAGATGAGGAAGCCGACGATGAGGATGATCGTCAGGGGAATGCCGACGCTCGGGTGCTCGATGATCAGCCACACCAGGATGTCGACCAGGAAGCTCGCGTCACCGCCCGAGTCGTTCGACGAGTTGCCGGAGTCGAAGTGCTCTCCTCCGCCGATGCGGGCGAGGGCCGTGGTCGCGGAGAAGGCGATCAGGCTGAGGACGGCGGGCGACAGTCGGGATATCCAGCGCATGGGCGCGCAACTTACCGAAGGGACATCGCCATGGCGGAAATCATCGTCGACTCGCACGGCCACTGGGAGACGTGGACCATCAACGGCGAGGCGAAGCGGAACGCACTCTCGAAGGCGCTGGTGGCCGAGCTCGCAGCGCACGTGGTGCGGGTGTCGGCCGCGGATCGCTCGGTGCGGTGCGTGGTGCTCCGTGGTGCGGGTGCGAAGGCGTTTTGTGCGGGTGCGGACCTCAAGGAACGCGCCACCATGTCTCCGCCCGAGGTCACGGCGTTCCTGCAGCTGATGCGCAAGACGTTCCGGGCGCTCGAGCTCTCCGACTGCGTCTTCATCGCCTTCATCAACGGGGCCGCCTTCGGTGGCGGCACCGAGCTGTCGCTGTGCTGCGATCTGCGGGTGATCGCCGCCGAGGCCGAGATGGGGCTGACCGAGGTGAAGCTGGGCATCATCCCCGGAGCGGGCGGCACGCAGCGGCTGCCGCGGCTGGTGGGGAAGGGCGTGGCGAAGGAGCTGATCCTCACCGGGCGTCGCGTGCCCGCCGCGGAGGCGGTGTCGCTCGGGCTCGCCTCGCGCATCGGCACCCAGGATGACGCGGAGGCCCTGGCGAAGCAGATCTGCGAGAACGCGCCGATCGCCGTCGGGCTGGCCAAGCACGCCATCGACGAGGGCGCGCACCTCGACCTCGACGCGGCGCTGGAGCTCGAACAGCAGAAGTACGCGCAGACCATCGGCACCGAGGATCGCCTCGAGGGGCTCAAGGCCTTCGCCGAGAAGCGCGCGCCGGTCTACCGCGGGCGGTGAGGGCTACGCCGCCCGGGCGGCGAGGTGGGCCTCGAAGAAGCTGGCGACGCGCGTGGCGACGTCGCGCCAGCAGGTGTCGAGCATGAGCACGTGGTTGGCCCCGGCGATCACCTCGAGCTTCGCGCCGTAGGCGGCGGCGGTGCGCTCGAGCTCGAAGCGCGGAATGAGCACGTCGCGCTCTCCGCCGATCACCAGCCCTCCGAGCCGGCGCGGCACCCGCGGGAACCAGCTCTGGGCGCTCAGCTCGAAGGCGACCCGGGTCGACTCGAGCTGGAACGAGGTGAGGTAGCGCCGCTTCAGGGCCGGCTCGAGCGCGTCCGAGAAGAGCGCCCGCGCGGCCGCGTCGGGGTCGATGGTCTGCGGCCCGAGGATCGGCGCGAACGCGAGGCGGGCGAGCAGCCCGGGCTCCTGCACCGCGAGCTGGAGCGTCGACGTGACGAGGCCGAAGGGCGACACCGGGGCGAGCAGGGCGACGGCCTCGAACTCCTGGTGCGCGGCCAGTCGCTCGGCGACCTGGGCCCCCAGCGAGTGGGCGACGACCAGCGGGCGAGCGCCGAGCTCCCGCGCGACGAGGCGCACGTCTTCCACGTAGTCGTCGACCGAGAAGTCGTTGAGGCGGTCGCGGCCGGGGCTGTTGCCGTGCCCACGAAATGATGGTGCGACGCACAAGAAGTCGCGCTCGGCGAAGAAGGGCATGAAGTGCTCGGCCCAGACCCAGCCGCCGCACGACGAGCCGTGGATGAAGAGCACCGGGGGACGGCGGGAGTCAGGCGGGCCTGCGCGGAAGACCTCGAGCGAGTGCGGCACGCGGAGCGTCGTAGCGTACGGCAATGGTGCGCTGCAACATCGAAGCGGATGACGGGCTCTGCCGGGGGTGGCCATTCGAGGGGGGCATGAACCGTTATGCGATCGGGGCGCTGATGATGATGGGGCTGGTGGCGGCGTGCGCTGAGTACCGGCGCCCTCCGCGACCACAAGCGCAGATCGGCGTCGATGCCGGCGCTGACGGCGGGGCAGGGGGCTCGGGAGGGCCCTGCGGTCTGGCGACCGAGAGCGACGCTCCCGTCGAGCCGGCGCTCGCGCCTCCGCCGATCACCGGTGGTCATCTCGCGGCGGTCGGGGATGGCACCTGGGTGGCGGGCGATCCAGACCGCGGGCTGCTCTGGCATCTCGACGGGACGGGCGTGCTGGCGCAGATCCCCTTCAGCCGCGAGGACTGGATCGGGCGCGTCGCGGTCTCGGGGCGCAAGGCGTGGGTGGTGCTCCGCCGCGCTGGGGTCCTCGCGGAGGTCGACCTCGACACGCGGATCGTCACCCGCCGCGAGACCTGCGTCGAGCCACGCGCGCTGCTGATTCGGGGCGGCGATGCTCCGCTGGTCGGGTGCGCCGACGGGACGATCGAGAGCTTCGACGCGGCGGGCGTGCCGACCGTTTTCCTCCAGAGCCCGCTCCTCGACGATCTCCGTGATCTCGAGTTCGACGGCAGCCGGCTGCTCGCCTCGACCTTCCGCACCGCGCAGGTCTTCGAGGTCACCACGGCAGGGGTGTTTCCGCTCCTGACCGTGCGCGGTGACGCGTCGTCGGTGCCTCGGGTGGGGTGGCGGCTGCGGCAAGGGGTGCTGACCGCGCAGGACCAGACGACGACCGTGGTGCCCATCGCGCAATGCTCGGCCTACGGCGGCGTCGACGCTCCGAGCGTCGTCACGTCGGCGCTCTACTCGGTCGACGGTGCGCGGCTCACGCGGCTGGAGACGCTGTCCGACGCGGTGCTCCCCGTCGATGTGGTGCGGACGCCCTCGGCCTTCTTCGTCGCCTCGGCGGGCTCGCAGTCGGTGGTCCGCGTGGTGCCCGACGGGGGGACGAGCACGATCGCGCTCCCGGGCATGCCGACCAGCGTCGCAGCGGACGACGGCACGGTGGCCGTCTTCGTCCGCGAGCCTGCGCAGCTGATCCTCCTGGGGGAAGACGGCGCCCTGCGGTCGGCTCAGCTCCTCGGTGCGAGCTCCGTTGCCTCGACCGGGCATCACCTGTTCCATCGCAGCACGACGGCACGAATCGCCTGCGCCTCGTGTCACCCCGAAGCCGGAGAGGATGGTCACGTCTGGTCGCTGGCCGCACACCCGCGTCGCACGCCCACGCTTCGCGGCGGCTTCTCTTCGACGGCGCCTTTCCACTGGGGCGGCGAAGAGCGCGACATGAGCGTGCTCATGGCGAACGTGCTCACCGGAAGGATGGCGGGGCCGCTGCAGAGCGCGGCGCGAACGGCGTCGCTGGTGTCGTGGCTCGACGCCCAGCCCGCCTTGCGAACGCCGCGGGTCGACCTGTCGGCGGCCGAGCGGGGCAGGGCGCTCTTCGAGTCCGAGGCGGTCGGCTGCGCGTCGTGCCACGCCGGTGCGCAGGGCACGAACAACGAAACGGTCGACGTCGGCACGGGCGGCGCGTTTCAGGTTCCGCGGCTGGTCGAGCTCTCGTGGCGCACGCACCTCCTGCACGACGGCAGCCTGCTGCGGCTCGAAGACCGTCTCCGCGAGCAGCGGGACTCACACGGTCGTCTCTCCGCGCTGTCCGAGGCCGAGCGTGGCGATCTCCTCGCCTACCTCCGCAGTCGCTGAGCGCCTGCCGCCACTGACGAGCGTGCGTCGGTCACGGCCATTCGGTAGCGTCCGCTCTGCATGTGGGTGGTCGCGATGGTGTTGGGTGCGGTGGCGTGGACCGCTCCGGAGGGGTGCCCGTCCCAGGCGGAGCTGCGCGCACGCCTTGGCGAGGTCCGTTCTCGGGTCGAGGCGCAGGTTGCGCACCACGACGGCTTCGTGCTGACGCTGTCGATCGACGAGCAACGCCGCACGCTGCGCGCGAAGACATGCGCAGAAGCGGCCGACGTCGCGGTGTTCTTGATCGAGCTCTCGGCGCAGCAGCAGCCCGGCCGGGCGCCCCTGCGGCTTCGCTCGGCCCCCGAGCCGACACCGGTCGTCGAGACGACTCCGGTCGAACCCGAACAGACACTCCGCTGGAGCGTCGCCGCCGTGGCAGGCGCGGAGTGGATGGCGATGCCGCAGCCAATCCTCCGGGTGGGAGCGGCCGTCCAGCTGGACGTGGCCTGGCTGCGGCTCCTCGTCTCGATTCGCACCTCGTCACCACTCCGCTTCGGCTCACGTCGGGGCCCCGTCGTGGTGTTCCCGTTCATCGACGTTCAGCTCGGGGTCTGCCGCCTCGTTTCATGGGGCGACTTCTCCTTCGGTCCGTGCATCGAGGGTGCCGTCGGCGGAATCCGGGCATGGGCGCCGACGGCTGGGCCGACGCCGGAGGAGAAGTTCGTCGCCGTCTGGAGCGCCGGACCCGTCGCGCGCGCTGCGTACCTCGTGCGTCCAGGCGTCGAACTCCTGGGCTTCGTCGGCGTGCGCCTCGGCGCCGAGCCGGTCTACCGGGTCAGCGGCGAGGCAGTGGTGCGCGCGTCCTACGCCGGCCTCGACACCGGGCTTGGCCTGAGCCTCGCGTGGTGACGGAATCCGGGTGGACTGGCCATGGAGG
Source organism: Myxococcota bacterium (assembly GCA_049322495.1). Classification (GTDB taxonomy): domain Bacteria; phylum Myxococcota; class Myxococcia; order Myxococcales; family Myxococcaceae; genus Archangium_A. The sequence goes on from JBMORD010000135.1 coordinate 7,417, forward strand.
CGGCGTGCGTAGCGTTGCGCTTCCGTTGACCTCCGAGCGAATCGACTTCCAGGCGCTCTATCGTCGAGGCGTCGCGCGCGTCTGGCGCGTGGTTCGGCGGCTCGGGGTGGCTCCCTCGGAGCTCGAAGACGCGGTGCAGGACGTGTTCATCGTCGCGCACCGGAGGCTCGGCACGTTGCGGCCGGAGGTCGCTCCGGAGGCCTGGCTCACCGGCATCGCCGTGCGGGTGGCGCGCGACTACCGGCGCCGCCGGGTACGCAAGCCGAGCGCGGAAGAGCCATCGCCTCGTCTGGTGTCCGACGCCAGCGCGCCAGACGAACTCGCCGAGCGGCGCGACGCGCTGGAGATCGCGCTCAGGCTCCTCGACCAGCTCCCCGACGAGCAGCGCGCGGTCTTCGTGCTCGCTGAGTTCGAGCAGCACAGCGCGCCGGAGATCGCCGAGATGACCTCCACGGGCGTCAACACCGTCTACTCGCGGCTCCGCCTCGCGCGTGCTCGCTTCGACGAACTCGTCTCTCAGCTGGAGTCTGCCGATGAGTGAGCTGTCCTCCAGGACGCGGGCACTTCTCGAGTCCGCTCGGCGGGCTCCGTGCGCGCCCGACACCGAGACCATCGAGAGGATGGAGCGCGCGATCGTCGCCACCGCGGTCGGCGCCGGTCTCGGCGTGGCAGGGGCCAAGGCAGCGACCTCGTTGAGCGGGAAGCTGCTCGGGGCGCTCCTGGTGGGCGGAGTGGTCGCCGGGAGCGTCACGACCGTCGTGCTCACGACCCGGCGGGAGCGGACGCCGGCGCCAGCGGAAGCCAGGAAGGTCGACACCTTGCCCACGCCACCCGAGCCGCTGCCTATGCTGGCGCCAGCGCCGCCCGAGCAGGTGATCGTCCCGCCGACGAGTCCTCCGCGAACGCCTGCCGCGAGCCGGGGACCGCGAGCCGCGCCGGTCAAGGCGAGTGCTCCTGCGGTCGAGCCAGCCGAGGCTCCCCGAGCGGCGGAGGAGGAGAGCGCGTTGGCCGCCGAGCTTGGGTTGCTGCGGCTCGCGCAAGGTCACGTCGACGCCCATCAGTGGGACGCAGCGCTCGAGGTGCTCGCCAGACACCGTGAGCGGTTCCCCGCGGGGCCGCTCGCGGTCGAGGCCGACGTGCTGCGCGTGTTGTCCCTCTGCGGCGTCGGGCGACTCGAAGACGCGAGCAAGACGGCCGACGCACTTCGGGCAGCGCGGGCGCCGTCTCTCAGACGACTTCAGGGCTCATGCGTCGATCCGTGACCGTCGCGGTGCTCGGCGTGCTGGCCGCGTGCGCCGTCGAGGTCGACTTCGGCGACGCGCAGGGCGGAGCTCCGCCCGAGGTGTCGCCGCCGCTCGCCGGGGTGCCCGCGCGACTGCGCGCCTGGCGCCTCGAGTTCTCCGAGGAGCCCCTGCCTCCCGGCTGTTCGCTCGACGGCGGCGCGCTCATGACGCCTGCCGTGAGCGCCGACGTGCTCATCCTCGGCGACGACCACGTGCAGGTGATGGCCTTCCAGCAGCCGTTCGAGGTGCGCGTCGGTGACGCTCCGACGATTCGGGTGGGGCCCGCCGTGGAAGGTCACGCCGGTCGCTTCGAGTGGACCTGGTCGAGGACTTCGCGCGAGTCACCGGCCGGCGCGCTCGAGACCCGCTCCGGCGAGACCGTCTGGGAGTTCGATCGCTTCGACTCGCTCGTGGTGGGCGGGCTGCTCACCTGGAGGTCGACGTGGTCCTGCGCGTCCTCGGCTGCGAGCCGCGCGTGTCCGCTCCCGGCCGATCGGGGATCCTGCTCGGGTTCTCGACGCTTCCGAGCGCAGGCGCTTCCCGTCGACCCGTCGTGGACCCGCCTCGACGAGGAGCTCCTCGCCTCGAGCCGGCTGGCGTTGGTGAGCATCGACGTCGGCGCTCTGTCGCGCGAGCTGCGGTGCTCGCCGGCCTTGTCGCTCGAGGGGCGAGAGCTGACGCCTCAGCGGAGGGTGGTGCAGCTCTGGCAGTTCGGCAGCGCCACGATCCGCACACCGGGACTCGAGCTCGAACCGGCGGCCTTCCCGCTGGGCCTCGCAAGCGAGTTCCGCGGCGATCACCAGCTGCTCGAGGTGCGCCGCGCGCAGGGCTTGCTCGTCGACGAGACGACCGCGCGCGCCACGCTCAGCGGCGCGAGCACCGACGCAGGGGTGCGGCTCTTCGCCGAGTCCACCACCCGGTGCGCGGGCCTGGGGTGTGAGCCGCGCGCACGTTCCTGCGCCGTCTCGATGGGGCTGACCCGCTACGACGTTCGCTGACCCATGCCGATCGCCCAGCCCATCGAGTACCGGGCGTTGATCTCGCTGCGCGGCTGGAAGTGGCGCGCGCCGTCGCTCGCGCGCCAGCGGTAGCCATCGATGCCGAACGGGCCGAAGTACCCCGCCGCGACGAGCGCCTGCGCGGTGCGCGTGGCCTCGGCGCGGAGCGCCTGCGCTTCGGCCGCCGCGAGCGTCCCGGGCGGCGCGAGGCTCGTGCTCCGCCACGCGCCGGTCGGCTCGAGCTGCTGGAGGGTGAGCTGCCCGAGCCGCCACGTGCCGTCCTGCTCGACGAAGCCGTGGAGCCCGCAGTCGAGCTCCCGCTCCACCCACGGCTCGACCTGGAGGCCCTCCGGCAGCGAGCTGCGCAGCCAGGCGCGCTCCTCCGTCGTCAGCCGGCTCGGGAGGATGCGCTTGCGCCCGCGGCCCGCGAAGCCGAGCGGGCGCTTGAAGAGCCACCACTGCTCGTGTCGGAGCACCGCCTCGAGCTCCGCCTCGGTGGTGACGAAGGTCGAGCCGGGGAGGAACGTGCCCAGCTCGAACGAGAAGCGGCGGTGGTTGACGCGGCGGAGCACCTCCATCGACGGCGCCGCGGGGACGCGCGCGCCTGCCTCGCGGAGCCGCTCCTGCGCCCAGCGCGTCGGGCACCACGCGCGGCCCTCGAGGCCGGGGGCCTTCGCTTCACCGGGCCACACCACCACGTCGTCGGGCGCGAGCAGGCCGCCGAGGCGCGTCGCGGCGAGCGAGGCGATGCGCTCGCGCATGCCCCTGGTCGGCGTGTGCGCGCCGACGTGCGAGAGCTCGTCCTCCGCGTCGAGGTTGAGGACCCAGGCGATCACTGCCACGCCGCCAGCGCTGCGAGGAAGTCCTCCGGGTAGCCCGCGCGCCGCCGCGCCTCGAGGTTGATCGGCAGCCCGCGCGTCATGAGCGGGCTCAGCGGCGCGGGCAGGTAGGTGCGCCACGAGTCGAACGCCAGGTCTCCGGTGAACTCGCGGAACCAGTGCAGCGCGAAGGCTGCGTGGGCCTCCTCCTCGCGGACGATCAGCGCCTGGATCTCCGCGGCCCGCATGTCGCCGGCCGCCTCGAAGGACTGGGTGAAGCGCGCGCCGTGATCGAGGTTGCCGCCCTCGAAGCCGATGCCCATGCGCGCCACGAAGTGCGCCGGCGTCGGCCCGGGCACGCGCTTCCAGAACCAGTCGTTCACCGGGTGCGTGCCGAAGGGGAAGCCCAGCGTCTCGAGGTGCTCGCGGTACAGCGTGAGGTGGCGGAGCTCGTCTTTGAAGATGCCCACCAGCCCGCGGCGGAAGGGCAGGGGGGCGGTCGGCCAGGCGAGCAGCGCCCACGCCATCAGCTCCGCCGCCTGCAGCTCGTGGTGGAGGAAGGTGTGCAGCACCTGCGCGCGCTTCGCGGGATCCCTGAGCGCGGCGGGCTTCGGGGTCTTCTTCTTCTCTTCGCGCGCCCGCAGCTCCGGTGGCCGGCCGGGGGCCTCGAGCACGACCGCAGGCTGCGGCTCGCCGAACGGCGGCGGCGGCGGTGGCGAGAGCTTGTGCGCGAGCGAGGTGGACGAGACGTAGTCCCACGCCCAGCGTTCGAGGGTGCCCGCCAGCGGCGCCTGCGCGTTCATGCGCCGCCCTTAAGCACAGGTTCAGCGCCTGGCTCTACGCTCGAAGGCGGCCTGCGCCGTGTCGTCGACGCCCCTGACCGGCTCGAACGCCTGGATCATCGCGGCGAGCGGCGCCGGCACGGCCAGCACGTTCGCGTCGCTCATCCCGCCGAACACGTCGTCCTTCGCTCCGGCGAAGTTGCCCGCCCGGAAGAACGGGCTGAAGTGCCAGGCGCAGACGTACTCCGCGCGCAGCAGCCGCTCGAGCACCGCCGGCGCGCCGGTCGGCGCGTTGTGCTCGAAGTAGATGAAGGGCCGCGCCGTGGCCACGAGCTGACGAGCCCCGTCGAGCACCGCCCCCTCCATGCCTTCCACGTCGATCTTGATCAGCCGGCAGCGGGTGAGCCCCAGCGCGTCGAGCGCGAACACCGGCACCGTCTCGCCGTCCTTCCAGGCGCCGAGGCTCAGCCCGCCGAAGTTGCCGGGCGTCGCGTAGTCGATGTCGGGCACGACCAGCGCTCCCGCCTGCGCGCCGACCGCGCCGTGGATCGCGCGCACGTTCATCAGCCCGTTGAGCGTCGCGTTCGTCGCGAGCAGCTGGTGGATGAGGCGCTGCGGCTCGAAGGCGAGCACCGCGCCGCGCGGCCCCACGCGCTGCGCGAGCGCGACGGTGTGCGTGCCGAGGTTGGCGCCGACGTCGATCGCCACGTCGCCGGGCTGCAGCAGCGCGTTCAACAGCTCGAGCTCCGCCTCGGCCCACTCGCCGTAGACGTCGAGGGCGCGCCCCACGTGCGCGTCGCTCACCGGGTACGCCATCAGTCCGCGCCGGCACCGCCGCACGCGCACCACCCCTGCCTCATGAAGGACCTGCATGGCGAAGATCTACGGACCGCCGCGCGCCGTTTCGCCCGGCGTTTTCCGCCCGGGTCAGCCGCCTGACGGCGCGCGGAAACCGACGTCACGACATGGGAATTCGACGCAGTGCGTGGAGCGATCTCGGTGGCGAGGCAGATCGATCGCTGTATATGGCCCGCCCATGGACTTCGAGCTGCCGGAAGACATCATCGCCCTGAAGAAGACGGTCCGTGACTTCTGCGAGAAGCGCGTGAAGGACAAGGCGCGCGAGTGGGATCACTCGGAGAAGTTCCCGCTCGAGATCGTGCGCGAGCTCGGCCAGCTCGGTCTGATGGGCATCCGCATCGGGGAGGAGTACGGCGGCGCGAACATGGGCGCGCTGGCGGTGGCGGTGGTGGTCGAGGAGATCGCCCGCTACGACGGCTCGCTCGCGCTGACCGTTGCTTCCCACAACGGTCTGGGCACCTCGCACATTCGGGTGTTCGGCAACGCGGCGCAGAAGCAGAAGTACCTGCCGAAGCTGGCCACCGGCGAGTGGCTGGGCGCGTGGGGCCTCACCGAGCCGGGCAGCGGCTCCGACGCGGCGGGCATGAAGACCACCGCGGTGCGCAAGGGCGACGGCTGGGTGCTCAACGGCTCGAAGATGTTCATCACCCAGGGTTCGGTGGGTGACGTGTTCGTGATCCTCGCGGTGACCGACGCGGCGAAGAAGCAGAAGGGCATCACCGCCTTCATCCTCGAGAAGGGCCTCAAGGGGTTCAGCCAGCGCGCGATCCACGGGAAGATGGGCATGCGCTCGTCGGACACCGCGGAGCTCCACCTCGAGAACGTCGAGGTGCCCGACACGCAGCGCCTCGGCGAGATCAACATGGGCTTCATCGACACCATGAAGATCCTCGACGGCGGCCGCATCACCATCGGCGCCCTCGCCGTCGGCCTCGGCCGCGGGGCGATCGAGGAGTCGGTGAAGTACTCGAAGGATCGCCATGCCTTCGGCGGCCCGATCTCCGACTTCCAGGCGATCCGCTGGATGCTCGCCGACATGGCGACCGAGCTCGACGCCGCGCGCCTGCTCGTCTACCGCAGCGCCGCGCTCGCCGACGCGGGCCAGCCGTACTCGCGCGAGGCGTCGATGGGCAAGCTCTTCGCCAGCGAGGCCGCCACCCGCGCCTGCAACAAGGCGGTGCAGATCCACGGCGGCTACGGCTACACGCGCGAGTTCCCCGTCGAGCGGTACCTGCGCGACGCGAAGCTCTGCGAGATCGGCGAGGGCACCAGCGAGATCCAGCGCCAGATCATTGCGCGCGACCTCCTGAAAGGCTGATCTCCGGTCCGCATGGATCGGGTCTTCCTCGAACAGCTCGGGTTGGACGTCACGGAGGCGGACGGTGTCGTCGAGGCCGAGCTGACCCTCACGGGCGGGCAGTCGCTCAACCCGCTCACCCACAAGCTGATCGAGCGGGTCAACTTCACGGTGATGGGTGACCGGCTGCTCTACGTCGGCCCCCCGGAGTTCGTCGGCGCCACGCCGATCAACCTCGCGTTCCTCTCGCCCGGCAGCCGGCTGGAGGATCTCGTCGTCCAGACGCTCAACGATCACCTCTTCCAGCTCGAGCGGCGCAGCAACGAGCTCACCGCCCTGGGCATCTCGCCGAAGGTCGACCCCACCACGCTCCAGCTGAGCGCGGAGCTCGAGCGGCCCCCGCTCAAGTTCACCATCGGCGCCAGCCGCACCGGCCAGTTCCGCCTCGTGCGCGCGATCAACGACGGCGTCGAGCTCACCTCGGGCGGCAACCAGCCGGTGTTCGAGCTCTCGGAGTTCTTCGATCGCCGCGCGCTCGAGGACTTCCTGTTCGCGCTCTTCAGCGACGTGGTCGAGGAGCCCCCGCCGCCCACCATGAGCACCGGCTCGTCGCTCACCGGGCGCGGCACGGTGCTCAACTTCGGCGCGGCGACCGTCACCAGCAGCCCGACGATGATCGCCACCGTGTCCAACGACGCGTCGCTCCCGTTCAAGGAGCTGTTCGCGGCGTTCGGCGACGCGCTGGTGCCGCCGCGCTGCCCGCTCGAGGTGGTCGCCGACGTGCGGGTCAACGGGCAGAGCCTCCGGTTCGCCGCGGCGCGCGTGCAGGGCACCACCTTCCGCGGGCTGCTCGCCGGCCCCAGCGGGAAGATCTGGGCCGATCGCTTCGAGCTCGACGAGTTCCCCGGCATCCGCGCGTTCGTCGCCGAGCTGATGAGCGTGACGTTCGACGAGGTCGAGGTCTCCACCTCATGAGCGACGTGAAGCCGTCGAAGCTGCCTCCCGCGGAGCGCCTCGCGCTGCTCGAGGGGCGCGTGCAGCAGAAGTTCGCCGACGGCCGCCAGGCGCTGATCGCGCTCACCCACAAGAGTTACTGCAACGAGCACAAGGACGAGCCCCTCGAGGACAACGAGCGCCTCGAGTTCCTCGGCGACGCGGTGGTCGATCTCGCCATCGGGCACCGCCTGATGGAGCGCTTCCCGAAGGCCAACGAGGGGGAGCTCTCGAAGCTGCGCGCGCTGATCGTCAACGAAGAGGGGCTCACCCGCATCGCCCGCGCGATGAGCCTCGGCGAGCTGCTGCTGCTCGGACGCGGCGAGGAGCTCACCGGCGGCCGCGACAAGCCCTCGGTGCTGGCCGACGCGCTCGAGGCGGTGATCGGCGCGCTGTACCTCGGCAACGGGATGCAGGGCGTGCTCGCCTTCATCGACGTCTTCTTCGGCAGCGCGCTCGACGGTGTGGCCGACGGGAAGCAGGGCCGCGACAACAAGTCGCTGCTCCAGGAGGCCGCGCAGAGCCGCCTCAAGTCGAGCCCGCGCTACCGCGTGGTGAGCGAGTCGGGCCCGGAGCACGAGAAGATCTTCGAGGTCGAGGTGAGCATCGCCGGCGAGCTCTTCGCGCGCAGCACCGGGCGCTCGAAGAAGGAGGCCGAGCAGGCCGCCGCCGAGAAGACGCTGCAGATCCTCGAAGCGCGCGGCGCGTGAATCTCCCGATGACGATCGCGCCGGGCGTGGATACCTTGCGCGCCCATGACGCGACTGTTGCTGCCGCTGATCTGCTTCTCCACCGCCGCCTTCGCGGGTGACGGCAAGTTCACCGCGCTCGCGAAGCAGGGCAAGGACCTCTACGCCACGATGTCCACCTCGAAGGGGACGATCGTGCTGCGCCTCTTCTCGAAAGACGCGCCGCTCACCGTGGCGAACTTCGTGGGCCTCGCCGCCGGCGAGCGCGAGTTCACCGACCCGAAGACGCAGGCGCAGGTGAAGCGCCCGTTCTACGACGGCCTCGTCTTCCACCGGGTGATCGAGGGCTTCATGATCCAGGGCGGCGACCCCGAGGGCACCGGCCGCGGCGGGCCGGGCTACACCTTCGAAGACGAGTTCCAGTCGGGCCGCGTGTTCGACAAGGTCGGCCTGCTGGCGATGGCCAACCGCGGGCCGAACACCAACGGCTCGCAGTTCTTCATCACCACCTCGGTGCCGACGCACCTCAACAACCACCACACCATCTTCGGCGAGGTGCTCTCGGGCTACGACGTGGTCGAGGCCATCTCGCGCACCGGCGGGCCGACGAAGGCCCAGCTCCTGAAGGTCACCATCTCCGACAAGGCGCCGAAGAGCGCCGCTCCAAAGGGAGGCAAGCAGTGAAGACGCACCTCATGACGATCGTCGCCTGCGCCGCGCTGGCGCTGGTGGGCTGCAAGAAGGACGGGGCCGCGCCGGCGGGCGGCGGCGGCGCCTCGGGCACGTGGACCGAAAAGGCGAAGGCCGGGCAGGAGCTCTTCGCGACGCTCAAGACCAACCAGGGCGCGATCACCGTCAAGCTCTTCTCGAAGGAGACGCCGAAGACGGTGCAGAACTTCGTCGGCCTCGCCACCGGCGAGCGCGAGTGGCGGCACCCGGCGACGGGCGAGGCGAAGCGCGGCGTGCCGCTCTACAACGGCACCGTCTTTCACCGGGTGATCCCGAACTTCATGATCCAGGGCGGCGACCCGCTCGGCAACGGCACGGGCACCCCCGGCTACAACTTCGAAGATGAGGTGTCGACGGGCCGCACCTTCGATCGCGTCGGCCAGCTCGCGATGGCGAACGCCGGCCCCAACACCAACGGCTCGCAGTTCTTCATCACCACCTCGACGCCCGGCTACCTCAACGGCAAGCACACCATCTTCGGTGAGGTGGTGAAGGGCTACGAGATCGTCGAGGCGATCTCGAAGGTCCCGACGCAGGGCAGCCGCCCGGTGCAGCCGGTGGTCATCGAGAGCATCACCATCTCCGAAGCGCCGTAACCCCCACACAGAGAGACACAGCAATGGGAATGATGGAAGAGGCCCGCGCGGGCCACGATCTGTACGCGAAGTTCGACACCACCGAGGGCGTGATCGTCGTGCGCCTGTTCCCGAAGGACGCGCCGAAGACGGTGGAGAACTTCGTCGGCCTCGCCACCGGCGAGAAGGCGTGGACCGACCCGGCCACCGGTGAGCAGAAGAAGAACACGCCGCTCTACGACGGCACGATCTTCCACCGCTGCATCAAGGACTTCATGGTGCAGGGCGGCGACCCGCTCGGCCGCGGCACCGGCGGCCCCGGCTACCGTTTCGAGGACGAGTTCCAGTCGGGCCGGCGCTTCGATCGCCCGGGCCTGCTGGCGATGGCCAACGCCGGGCCGAACACCAACGGCTCGCAGTTCTTCATCACCGTGGTGCCGACCTCGTGGCTCAACAACAAGCACACCATCTTCGGTGAGGTGGTGCAGGGCCAGGACGTCGTCGAGCGCGTGGCGAACCTGATCCCCAAGGGCCCGGGCGATCGCCCGAAGACCGACGTGGTGATCAAGAAGCTCACCATCAGCACCTCGCTCTGACTGCGAAGGGCCGGGAGTCGAGGGGGGGGGGGGCGCCCCGGC
>JBMORD010000136.1:0-16984 GCA_049322495.1 Myxococcota bacterium
CGGGCGGCGGCTCTGGAACGGGCGGCGGCTCAGCGACGGGTGGCGGCTCGGCGACGGGTGGCGGCTCAGCGACGGGTGGCGGCTCAGCGACGGGTGGCGGCTCAGCGACGGGTGGCGGCTCGGCGACGGGTGGCGGCTCGGCGACGGGTGGCGGCTCGGCGACGGATGGCGGCTCGGGCGCTGGCGGGGGCGGCGGGAGTCCCACGACCCACCCGCGCCTCTTCGTCACCTCGGCTCAGTTCGAGGGGAACCTCGTGGTCCCGGGGCGCTCGAGCAACCCGCTCATCGCGGGTGACACGCTCTGCAACGACGCGGCGGCTGACGCGGGGCTCTCGGGCTCGTGGCGGGCGATGATCTCCACGGACACCACGAGCGCCTTCGAGCGGCTCCCGGGCGCGCCGTACACCCTGGTCGGCACGACGACGACGGTCTTTCGCTCGGCGAGCGGCCTCACGGCGCGGCCGGAGGTCCCCATCAACCGGAACGAGTTCGGCCAGCAGCTCGGCAACGTCGCGGTCTGGACCGCCACGGACCCGACCGGGGCGGTCGACGGCGTCAACTGCCAGGGCTGGACCAGCGCTCAGTCGTCCGTCCGTGGCTCGGTAGGCTTCTCGGCGGACGCTGGCTCGTGGACCGGAGCGCAGCTCTGGGGGTGCGACGCGCGCGCCCACCTCTACTGCTTCGAGTACTGACCGCGCCTACTCCTTGTTGCGGTTGCCGTCGCCACCAGAGCCGCCCTGCGCCTGGCTCTGGTAGCCGGTCTCGATCTGGTTGTAGGCGAGGATCGACTCGACCATCAGCTGGTCGTCGTCGAGGCTGTTGTCTTCGCGCCGCGGCACCATCGTCTCCGAGATGCAGAGCGCGCCGATGATGACGTTCTGATCGTTGTCGCGGGCGAAGTTCGGGAGCGCGGGCGCGAACTCGTCATAGTTGTCGCGGACGAAGATGTAGGCGTCGCGCTTGCCGTCGCCGTCGAGGTCGACGAAGAGCTCCGGATGGGTGCCGGCGATGGTGCCGATGGTGCCCAGGTTGGCCACCGCGGTGCCGCCGGCGTAGATGGGGTTGTAGTTGGCCGGGTCGGCCAGGAAGGACGACCAGCTCGTGTAGCGTGAGGCGAAGAAGTTCCGCGCGTAGGTCAAGCCGCCGAGCGTACAGCTCTCGCGCGTCTCGCCGCGCACGTGACGGATCGCCCGCTGCCGGTCCGTCGAGGCGTTCGACAGCGCGAAGATGGCGACGAGCGCCAGCAGCGCCATGATCATCATCACCACCATCATCGCGAAGCCCTGCGAACGGCGCGCTCTCATAGGAAGTCCACTCCCTGGTTCACCAACTCCACGCGGCGGCGGTAGACGCTGCGGCGAAACCCGTCGACGGTCGCGGCCGGCGCGTGGTCTTCGACGGTGACCGGCGCGTAGGGGAGCATGTTGTTGTTCTGGTCGACGACCCTCCGCGGCGTGACGCCCACCACGTTGACGCGCACCGAGATGGGGGGCGTGGTGCCCTGGGTCTTGAAGTCCGCGTTGTGAGCGCTCGTGAACGAGAGCGCCGGAGCCAGGCCACGGCCGAAGGCGACCTGCAGATCCTCGACGTCTTCGAAGACCTGGCCCTGCGTCCCGGGGTCGACGAAGGGAGCGGTCGAGGTGGGGTTCGGCGATACCGCGCCGAGCGAGCGCACCAGCTCAGGCCGGTTGGTCACCGGGTTCGGGCGAACGTAGTAGTGAACGATCTCGACCGACGCGACGAGGTCGCCGCGCTGGAACCCACCCTTCTCGGGACTGTTGCTGAAGCCCGCCACGCCCTGCTCGGCGTAGGTGACCGCGGTCGAGGAGGGGAACGTGACGCCGCTCACCAGCGCCGCGCTCCGAAGGTTGGTGATCAGCAGCTGACTGCTGCCCGCCAGCGGAGCCGCGCAGTTGATGGACAGTGACCCCGTGCCCGGGGCCGTCAACACGGCGCTGCTGCCGAGAGTGGTGCAATTCGACTGGAGCATCGTGGCCCGCGGCACCACCAACCAGAGCTCGTCCGTGCCGTTGGCGCCCGCCGACGAGAAGGCTGGCACGATGCGGAACGGCGGCCCGCCAGCAGAGGTCATCCAGATGCCTTCGGGGACTCCCACCAGGCGCAGGTCGCGGAGGATGTACTCCATCGCGGTGCGCGCCGCGGTGTTGCTCGCCACCCGCTGCTCCTGATTGCGCGCGAGGTTGATGCCCGTCGTGACCACCGTCATGGCGATGGCCACCACGGCCGACGTCAGGGCCGCCGCGACCATCATCTCGATGAGCGTCATGCCGCGCTGCTTCACTGGATCACCACCTGGTTCATCACCACGTCCGTCTCAGCGGGTTGGTTCTCCGTCGTCTTGCGCGTGATGCGGACCCACGTCGTCGCTACCGAGGTCGCCGTCACGCCCGGCGAGCCCAGCGGGGCCCCGAGGTGGGTGAACACCTCGCGACACACGTACCCGACGGGCACGGCGCCGCAATTGGCGGGGTTGCCGATGCTCGCTGGCGACACCGGGGTGATGGTGCCGTCCGGCAGAATCCGGAAGAACGCGCCCATGCTGAGATCCATCGGGTCCAGGTTGCTGGTCGGGTCGAGCTTCCAGGGGCTCGCCCCCGGCTGCACCTTGGTGATGTCGAAGGCCGGCTGCGCGGGGAGCGCCGGGACGGGATTGAAGAAGGTGTTCTTGTCCTGCAGGCGGATCCGCTGAAGCACCGCGTCGGCGAGCATCACCTTCTGCTGCCGGTTCTGCCCCAGCCGCGCCTCGACCGCCGCGCGTTGCAGCGCCGCGAGCACCCCGACCAGACCGACCAGCAGCACTGCGCCAGCCACCATGACTTCGATCATCGAGGTGCCGCGCGGTCGGTGGAGCTGGCTCATGGCTGGCCGCACCCTGAGCAAGATCCGTTCGAAGGGTTGAACCCCGAAAAGTCGATGCTTTGCGTCACGAGCCGCTTCCGGTCCGCAGCCTGTGCCTTGCAAAGTTTGCGAGACCACCGCGGTGAGCGAGGAGTGCTACAGGTCGTCGCGATGAGCCCTCGCGCCGCCCGCTTCGCGCTCGCAGCGCTGCTCCTGAGCATCTACTCGACCCTCGGCGTGGTGCGCGGGCTCACCAACGCGCTGCGCGACGCGGGGCTCTTGCGACTCTCGGTCGGGGTCGCCTTCGCGCTGGCTGGCCTGGGCGTGACGGTGCTCGTGCTGCGGCGCCCCGAGCTGCGCCGGCCGCGCACCATCGCGCTGCTTGGCGCTTCGGCGGGGCTCTACGCGCTCGTCATCTGGCCGATGCACAGCCCGGAGGAGAAGCTCCACTTCATCGAGTACGGCGCGGTCGCGGTCCTGGCGTGGCTGTCGTTCCCGGCGCTCTCGGGGGGCAGGCGCTTCGCGGCAGCGGCCGGCTTCACCCTCGCCGCCGGCTGGCTCGACGAGGGCATCCAGGCGCTCCTGCCGTCGCGGTACTACGATCTGCGCGACGTGGCCTTCAACGCCAGCGCCGGGCTGATGGCCCTCACCGTCTTCACCCTGGTACGCCGTCTGTCCCACACCGAAACCTGACGGCGACACAGGGGCTTGCCGCGGCACTGGTGCCCGTGAAAGTTTCCCATTACTCACCACCGCCGTCGTCGTCCCCCTCGGAGAATTCCATGCGTAGCCTCCACCGTGCTCTCGCCCTCGTGGGCCTGGCCTTCTTGTCGCTGCCGGCGTGCCGCTGCGACGACCCGGGCAATCAGCCGAAGAACTTCGGCGAAGTCCGCATCTATTACACCGACGCCGACGGGGCCCAGCTGTCGGGCCGCGACGGCCTCTACGACTTCGGCACGGTGTCGATGGGCAAGAAGGTGACGCAGAAGCTCACCATTCAGAACGTCGGCCGCAAGACGCTCACGCTCCAGAAGTTCACGAAGAAGAGCGGCGACGCCGCGAAGGTCGGCACCTTCGTCAGCGATCCGGCGCCCATCTTCTCCATCGCCTTCGACACCGAGACCTCGCTGGCGATCGGCGACACGGTGGAGTTCGACATCGACTACCTCCCGCCCGTGCTGGACAACGTGCAGACCGTCAACCACGAGACGGTGCTCACCCTGACCTCGGCCGACGTCGAGCCCGGCGTGGAAGAGTCCACCATCACCCTGCGCGGCAAGGCGGTCTCGGGCGAGTGCGATCTGCCCGCGAGCATCGACTTCGGCGCGGTGGCCCGCGGCGACAGCTACACCGTCGAGTTCCCCTTCACCAACCAGCGGCCCATCGACACCACGGCGTACCTCGGGTCGATCGAGTCGCAGCAGGGCGACGGCATCTTCATCCTCTCGCCGGAGTCGCCGCGCGGTGAGTTCCTGCTCCCGGCCAACCGCACCAAGACGGCCAGCTTCACCTTCAAGCCCACCGAGGCGCGCGACTACATCGCCAGCGTGCGCATGCGCCGCGCCGAGGGCTGCCCCGAGAAGCCGGTGCGCCTCATCGGCACCGGCGTCGACGCGGTCCTCAAGTGGGCCCCGCAGCTCGTCGACTTCGGCTACGCGCCTCCCGGCATCACCGTCGCGGGCGAGGTCGTCTTCACCAACGCCTCGCTGAGCGACGTGACCATCACCGGCCTCGCCACGCGCGAGGGCGCGAACCCGTCGAACGTGTTCAAGGTGACCGACACCGGCAGCGCCGACCTGACGAAGATCGTCGTGCCGCACGGCACGCGCGACATGATGACCAACCAGATGGTGCCCGGCACCGCGACGGTGAAGCTGAGCTTCAAGCCGCTGGTGCTCGGTCCCCGTCAGGGCCAGCTCCTCGGCAACACCACCGTCGTCAGCCAGCCCTCGGTGGCGGTCACGCTGCGCGGCGTCGGCGGCGGCCCCGACATCAACCTGCGCCCGTCGCCCACGCTGGCCTTCGGTCGCATCGCGTACTTCCCGACCGCGTCGCCGCCGTCGTTCGCCTCGCGCAAGGTCACCGTGCAGAACGTCGGCACGCGGCCCACGCCGGCCGACGCGCGCGCCAACCTGCGGCTCGGCAAGCCTGACGGCTCCGGCGGCTGGGCGGGCCCCTACTGGGAGGTCACCGCGGGCGCCGGCTCGAGCCTCAGCGAGATCTGCGTCGGCGTCTTCGACGAGATGACGCAGACCTGCACCAACACCCTGCCCACCACGGGCGTCGGCTCGTACGACCCGGCCCTCGGCCTCATCGCCGGCAGCGCCACGGCGTCGATCGACGTGCCGGTGCGCGTGACGCCGGCCGGCCTCGGCCCCCGCGAGTTCACCATCAAGTTCTTCTCGAACGACCCCGACGAGCCCGAGACGAGCGTCACGGTGACGGCCAACTCGGTCGACCTCCCGCCGTGCGACATCGAGATCAGCCCCATCGCGCTGCAGTTCGGCATCGTCGCGCCGCCCACCATCAAGGACCAGGGCTTCGCCATCCGCAACCGGCTCACCGGTCCCAACGACGTGTGCCTGCTGTCGAACCTCCAGCTGCTGCCGGAGACGGGCACGCCCGCCGGCATGCCGGCCATCTTCTCGCTGCCGGCCGACTTCTCGACGCCGATGAACCCGCAGAACGAGCTCGAGCTGCAGCCGGGTGAGACCAGGCAGGTCATCATCCGCGCGTGGCCGCAGGGCATGCTCCCCGCGGCGCCGGCGCAGGTGACGGGCCGCGTCTCGTTCAACGCCGCAGACCCGGTCGCGCCGCTGCGCACGGTGACGCTCACCGCCACCATCGCCAACAGCTGCCTCACCATCGCGCCCAACGCCCTCGACTTCGGCACGGTGAAGAAGGACTGCAACTCGCCCAACCGCGACTTCTCCATCTACAACTCGTGCTCGACGCCGGTGACCATCAACTCCGCGGCGATGGGCTCGGCGGCGGGTGAAGGCCCCGGCGGGCCGAACTGCCCGGGCACCGCGCCGTGCCCCGAGTTCCACGTGGTGGCCGGCATTCCCCCCAACACCACCATCGCCTCGGGCAACACCACGCCCGTCACCTTCTCGCTCAAGTACCGGCCCATCAACTACGGGGCTGACACCGGCGCCTTCGTGATCAACGTCACGCAGGCCGGCCAGCCGCTCGACTACGTGGTGACGCTGCAGGGCCGCGGCGACATGGACGGCCTCAACACCGACACCTTCCGCCAGGACACCAAGCCCAAGGCCGACATCCTTCTCGTCATCGACGACTCGTGCTCGATGTCGGACAAGCAGATGGCGCTCGGCACGAACATGGCGGCGTTCCTCCAGTACGCCACCAGCAACCAGGTCGACTTCCAGATGGCGGTCACCAACACCGAGCTGACCGACCCCGATCGCGGCAAGTTCTGTCTGTCGAGCAACGGCAGCTCGCGCTGCACGCACGGCAACAAGATCCTCCGGCCGACCACTCCGAACCTCCAGTCGGAGTTCCAGTCGCTGGTGATGGTGGGCACGAGCGGCGGCTCCGAGTCGTGCATGGAGCCGGCGACGCGCGCGCTCACCGCGCCGTTCATCACCGACCCGTCGGCCAACGGCGGCTTCCTGCGCAACGAGGCGGTGCTGGCGGTGGTGTGCGTCACCGACGCGACCGACCAGGCTCCGCAGGCGCCGGCCTTCTATTTGAACCAGCTGATGAACATCAAAGGCGCGCAGCGGGCGAGCCAGTTCACCTACAACGTCGTCGGGCCGTTCCTCCCGACGGCGCCCTCGGGCTGCTCGTACGACGGCTCGTCGGACAACGGCCGCCACGCCTTCATGGTGCAGCAGACCAACGGCGTGAAGGAGGAGATCTGCACGGCGAACTGGGCGCAGGCGCTCGAGCGCATCGGCAAGAACGCGTTCGGCTACCGCACCAACTTCTACCTCACGGCGCGGCCCGACCTCGCGTCGCCGATGGGCATTCAGGTGGCCATCGACGGCGTGCCCATTCCGCCGGTCGATCCGAACCCGAACCTCATGTCGCGCATCTGGGAGTACGACGCGACGAACAACTCCATCAACTTCGAGGCGCTGTGGGTGCCGGAGCCCGGCAAGACGCTGACCGTGACCTACGTCGCGGCCTGCATCCCGTAACGGGGCGCGTTTCTGTCTGAAGCACCGAGGCCCTCCCGTCGTGTGACGGGAGGGCTTCTTCGTGTCGGTGAGGCATTTTTCCAGCGGCGGGCGGCGGGGCGCGGGGGCACTGTGGAGGTATGGACGAGCGACTCACCTCCGAGGAGCTGCGCGACTGCTGGCCGATCCTCTCGGCGAGCGAGCGCATCGAGGCGTTCCAGCACATGGCGCGCGCCGATTCCGACGACTTCTTCCTCGGCATCGCCGCGGCGGATCAGGCGGACATTCTCGTCGCGATGCCCGAAGGCGAGCGGCGGCTGTGGCTGCGGCTGCTCGCGCCCGATGACGCGGCCGACGTGGTGCAGCGGGTCAGCCCGGAGCAGCGCGCCGCGCTGCTGGCCACGCTCGACGAGCCGACGCGCCGCGAGGTGGTGGCGCTGCTCGCCTACGCGGAGGACGCGGCGGGCGGCCTGATGAGCCCGCGCTTCGCCCGGCTGCGCCCCGAGATGAGCGTGGCCGAGGCGATCCGCTACCTCCAGCGGCAGGCACAGGAGCGGCTCGAGACCATCTACTACGCGTACGTGCTCGACCAGGAGCAGCGGCTTCGGGGCGTGGTCTCGTTCCGCGAGCTCTTCACCGCGCCGGGCGAGAAGCAGGTCTCGGAGGTGATGCGCGCCGACGTCATCTCCGTGCCCGACACGATGGATCAGGAGTCGGTGGCGCGGGTCATCGCGCAGCACGACCTCAACGCGCTGCCGGTGGTCGACGCGGCGGGGCGCATGAAGGGCATCGTGACGGTCGACGACATCGTCGACGTGGTGCAGCGCGAGGCGACCGAAGACATCCAGAAGCTCGGCGGCATGGAGTCGCTCGACACGCCGTACCTCCAGACGCCCATGGTGGACATGGTGCGCAAGCGCGCCGGCTGGCTCTCGGCGCTGTTCCTCGGCGAGCTGCTGACCGCCAGCGCCATGGGCCGGTTCGAAGACGAGATCGCGAAGGCGGTGGTGCTGGCGCTCTTCGTGCCGCTCATCATCTCGAGCGGGGGCAACTCGGGAAGCCAGGCGACGACGCTCATCATCCGCGCGATGGCGCTGGGCGAGGTGAAGCTCGGCGACTGGTGGCGCATCATGCGCCGCGAGCTGATGGCGGGGCTCTTCCTCGGCCTCATCCTCGCCGCGCTGGGCACGGTGCGCATCCTCGTGTGGCAGCAGATCTTCCACACCTACGGCGAGCACTCCGGGCAGGTGGCGGCGACGGTCGCGGTGAGCCTGGTGGGCATCGTCACCTGGGGCACGCTGGCGGGCTCGATGCTGCCGTTCGTCATTCGCCGTCTGGGCTTCGACCCTGCGAGCGCGTCGGCGCCCTTCGTCGCCACCCTGGTCGACGTGTCGGGCCTGGTCATCTACTTCACCGTGGCGCAGATCATCCTGCGCGGCACGCTGCTCTGATCAGGGCGCGCGCACGCAGTCGAAGGTGAGGGGGATCTCGGCGCCGAGGTCGACGACCTCGAAGTCGCTCACGCGGATCGAGTTGAAGGTCTGCGCGGTGATGCCCTGCGCGCTCCACTTCGCGGTCGAGAGGCGGTCGTCGGCGAAGGTGAGGGCGATGTTCCCGCCGTCGCTGAGGATCATCCCGTACTTCTTCAGCGCCCGCAGGATGACGCGCGCCCCGGCGGAGTAGCGCGACTCGTCGAAGCTCGCCTTGAGGCGGAAGCGCACGCCGTACGGCGGGGCGTTGGGGTCGGTGCTCGCGGGCGCACCGGCGTGCGTGGCGGGGCGCACGTACACGTCGGCCTTCATGCGCTCGTTGGGGAGGATGAAGCGCAGCGCGTGCGGCACTTCGCCGGCCGCGACCTCGTCGGCCGTGGGCAGCAGCGCGGCGATGGGCAGGCCCGCGGCGTCGGCCGAGGTGCACTGCTCGCCGCGGAGCACGTCGGGGTACTGCTTCGTGAGGTCCCACACGAAGGCGCCGAGCGTGATGAAGCCGGTCGAGGTCTGCGACCCCTTGTACAGCTCGTACAGCTTCTGCTCGCTGCGCTCGACGACGAGCACGTGGCAGTCCTCGTTGGCGCGATCGCACGTGTAGTCCGCGCTGCCTTCGGTGTTCCCATTGGGCGGCAGTGGCATCTGGAGCGGCACCGCTTCGCAGTCGGGCCCGCCGTAGCAGTAGCGGCCCGGGGCCGCGGTGATGGTGCGGCGCGGCGTCGAGCCGTCGGCGAAGAGGAGCGCGATGCTGAAGTCGGTCTGGAGCACGTTGCCGTTCCCCCAGCCGCCGAGGTTCTCGAGCGCGCTGATGATGGCCGCCGAGCGCGAGGCGGGCGGCAACGTCGAGACGTCCTTGTTCCAGGCGTGCGGCCTGGCGAAGAGCCCCGCCAGGGCGCCGCTGCCTCCGCCCGACGCGCCGCTGCCCCCTCCGGTCGCGTTGCCCCCACCGGTCGCGCTGCCTCCGCCCGTCGCGCCGTTGCCTCCGCCGGCGCCGCCGTCGCTCGCGGTGATGCCGCTACACGCCAGGGTCGAGGCGCAGGCGAGCGCCCAGCAGATCCGTCGCATGGAGACTCCGGGAACGAGGAAGGACGGCGAGCATGCCTCAGTCGAGGTCGGCGCAATGCAATATGGTGTCGCGTGATGCGGTGGTGGCTCCTTCCAGTGCTGCTGAGTGCGTGCGCCGAAGTTCCCTCGTCGGCCTGCTTCTCTGACGAGCCGTGCGCGGATGGCGGCGCGATGTCGGGTGGTGGGGGGACTGGAGGCGGCCCGACGGGTGGCGGCGGTGCGACCGGCGGCGGTGGTGCGACGGGCGGCGGTGGTGCGACGGGTGGCGGTGGTGCGACGGGTGGCGGCGGCGCGACCGGCGGCGGTGGCGCGACGGGGGACGGCGGGGCGTGGACTCCGGTGCAGGCGAGCTTCAGCTCGCTGGGCATTCCGGAGCGTGCGAGCGAGCTCGTGCCGCACGCCGTGCCTCCGGCGGTGGGCTACGCCGTGACGCGCCTCCCTTCCGGGGTGACGGTGTACGGCGGCTGCGACGCCTTTCGCGGTGGGGTGCTGCTCACCGACGGGCGCGTGCTCGCGATTCCTCACTGCGCGAGTCACTTCCTGCTGATCGACCCGAGGTCGGGCACGGTGTCTCGACTGTTCTCCGCGCCTCCGCCGCCGATCATGCCTGTCGGCGCGTTTGCGGGCGGCGTGCTCGGGTGCGACGGGCGCGCGTACGTCTTCCCGCACCGCGACGGCCTGCCGCTCGTTCGCTTGAGCGTGGTGGACGGCGGGCTCGACTTCGTGCAGCTCCCGATGCGGGGTGATGCGCTCGCGCGGCTCAACGGCGGGGTCGTGGCGCAGCCGTGCGAGCCGAACCTGCGCCTCGTCGCGGCCGGGCGCGGCGGGCTCTTCGCGCTCGACGTCTTCGAGGAGGGCGTGGTGGTGCAGGCCCTCGGTCCAGCGGCCGTGGCCGGGCTGCAGCTCGAGGGCGTGGCGCGCGTGGGCGACGCCTTCGTGGTGAGCGCTCCGGTGGCGGTCGACGGCGGCACGGTGATGGTGTGGGCGAACTCGGCGACGCTGGCGACCGTCGTTCGCTCCCAGCCGGGCGGGCTGCCCGCGCGCGGGCTGGTGAGCGCCGCAGACGGCGGGCTCTTCGTGACCTCGGCGGACGGCGAGGCGTGGGGTGTCGGCGCGTCGGGCCCGACGCCGCGGCGGCGGCTCGACGGCGTGCGCGGCAGCCAGTGGCCGGCCAGCGACCTCGCGGGGCGTGTCCTCGCGGCGGGCTCGTCCTTCGTCGCCTGGCGCGATGGCATCGGCGCCGACGAGGTGGTCCTCGACGCTGGCGCGGGCTACTCCGCGGGCGGCACGGTGCTGACGCCAGCGGGCGAGCTGGTGGTGCTGCCGGGGCTGGGGTCGACCGACATCCTGATCCTGACGCCGCAGCTCGCCGCGAGTCCAGGTGCAGACGCGCTCGCGCCGTGGTTCAACAAGCTCTGAGCGATGGCCACCGACGAGGACCAGGCCGAAGACTGGCGAGACCCGACGGTCATCCGTCGCAGCGAGCCCCCGGGAGCGGGACGGAGGACGACCGGGCCGCTGGTGAAGCAGGCCGTCGCCGAGCCGCCGCTCGAGCCGACGAGCGTGCGCGGCGGTGCTCCCGCTGACGCGCTGCTCGGCGCGACGCTCGGTGAGTACCGCGTCGTGGCGAAGCTCGGCGAAGGCGGCGGAGGCGTCGTGTACCGCGGCGAGCAGCCGCTCATCGGCCGCGCGGTGGCGATCAAGGTGCTCCACAGTGAGCTCAACCGGGAAGACCCCGCGCACGCGCGGCGCTTCCTCGAGGAGGCGCGGGCGGTCAGCGCGGCGCGGCACCCGAACATCATCGACGTGTTCGGCTTCGGCCACACGCCGGCGGGCGACCCGTACCTGGTGATGGAGCTGCTCGAGGGTGAGCCGCTCGACCGGCTGCTCAAGCGCCGCGGCCAGCTGCGGCTCAAGGAGGCGCTCGAGCTGGTGATGCCGGTGCTCGGCGCGCTCTCGGCGGCGCACGCGGCGGGCATCACCCACCGCGACCTCAAGCCGGCGAACATCTTCATCGTCAGCCTGCGCGACGGCACCACGTACCCGAAGCTGCTCGACTTCGGGCTGGCGCGGCGCGGGGCAGCCGGCGAGTGGGTGCGGCAGACGAGCGTCGGCGGTACGCCGCTGTACATCGCGCCGGAGCAGGCGAGCGGTGACGCGGTCGGGCCGCAGACCGACCTCTACAGCCTCGGCTGCGTCATCTACGAGCTGCTCGCGGGGGCGCCGCCCTTCACCGCGGTGAACCTCCACGAGCTGATCGATCAGCACCTCACGCTCGCGCCTCCGCCGCTGCGGGAGCGCGCGCCGCACGTCCCGGAGGCGCTCGAGCGGCTCGTGCTGCGCATGCTCGAGAAGGACCCCGCGCGGCGCCCCGCTTCGGCGCTCGAGGTGAAGGAGGCGCTCCAGCAGCAGTACGAGCGGGCCGCGGTGTCCGTCGCGCCGACGCGGGTGGGCGCGCGCGTGCTCTCCGGGCGCCGCTCGGCGCGCCATGAGGCGACGGACGTCAACCCGGCGCTCGAGGCGCCGCGGCAGACCGACGTGAACCAGGCGCTCGCGCCGGCGTCGTCGTCGAGGGGCCCGCTGCTCGCGGCGATGGTGCTGGGCGTGCTGCTGCTGGGCGGGCTCGTGGCCTGGGCGCTGCTGCGCGAGGCGCCGGTCGAGCCGCGCCCGCCCCCGCGCGTCGCGAAGCCGGAGCCCGTCACCGAGCCGGTCGTCGACGAGCCGGCGGTGCCGACGGAGCCCGAGCCCGCGGTCGTCCCGCCGGAGCCAGAGCCGGCGAAGCCCGAGCCGGTGACTCCGGTCGTCGAGCCGGCGAAGCCCGAGCCGGACGGCCCGAGGAAGCCCGCGGTGCGGCGCCACACCGTGAAGCAGGTGAAGCTGCGGTGGCGGTCGCTCTCGGAGCGCGTGCGTGGCCTGCCGGAGGACCTGCGGCGCGCGGCGCGGCTGCAGCTCGACGAGGCGCGCTTCTGCAGCGCGAGCCCCGACGAGTGCTGGGCGGAGCTGTCGGAGATCGAAGCGACGTTCTTCCCGAAGTGACGGAGGCCGCGTGCTGACGCTGAGGATGCTCATCACGACGAGTGCGGGCGGCGCGAAGCTGGCGCTCGTCGAGCGGACGTCGGGCGCCGACGCAGCGCGAAGCGATGTTCTTCCCGAAGTGACGGAGGCCGCGTGCTGACGCTGAGGATGCTCATCACGACGAGTGCGGGCGGCGCGAAGCTGGCGCTCGTCTCGCGGACGTCGGGCGCTGTCGGAGATCGAAGCGACGTTCTTCCCGAAGTGACGGAGGCCGCGTGCTGACGCTGATGATGCTCATCACGAGTGCGGGCGGCGCGAAGCTGGCGCTCGTCGAGCGGACGTCGGGTGTCGACGCAGCGCGAAGCGACGTTCTTCCCGAAGTGACGGAGGCCGCGTGCTGCGGAGGCTGGTGATGCTCGTCGCAGGCGACGCGAAGCTGGCGCTCGTCTCGCGGACGTCGGGCGCTGACGCAGCGCGAAGCGACGTTCTTCCCGAAGTGACGGAGGCCGCGTGCTGCTGACGCTGGTGATGCTCATCACGACGAGTGCAGGCGGCGCGAAGGTGGCGCTCGTGGAGCGGACGTCGCTCGGGGTGAAGGCCGCCGAGGCGGCGAGGCTCCGCGCGCAGCTCGCGACGACGCTCGGCGCAGAGGGGCTCGACGTCGAGCAGGTCGGGCCGGCGTGCACCGAGCGCGCCTGCCTGCTCGAGCTGGCGCGCGCTCGCGGCGGCTGCGTGGTGGGCGTGACGCTGGTGAAGAACCGCAAGGGGCTCACGGTCGACCTCGAGGCGGTCGCGGAAGGGCAGGTCATCCTCCAGCAGACGTTCCTCCTCACGGGCACGCCGCTCGACCGCAGCCCCGAGGCGCAGGTGTTCGCGCATCAGCTCGCGACGCGCACGGCGAAGGACGACCGCCCGCTGGAAGAGCGGGCCCGCGAGGAGCCGAGGCTCACGCCGCGCGAGACGGTGGTCGAAGAGGAGCTGCCCGCGGTGACGGCGGCCGCGCCGGCGGCGCCGAAGGTGCTGGGCATCAGCGCGTCGGCGGTGGGCGCGGTGGCGATCGGCCTGCTGGTGGCGAGCGCGGTGGTGAAGGGCAACCTCGACGCGGCCCTCGCGGAGAAGCCGGTCATCACCACGCTCTCGCGCGCGCAGGCGCAGCAGCAGGCCGACGTCGCGAACGGGCTGCTCGCGGGCGGAGTGCTGGGGCTCGGCCTCGGGCTCGCCGGCGGCGCGACGGCCTTCGTGCTCGGCCTCGGCCCGCCGCCCGACGGCGGCTATCGCTGAACTCCGTCACGACTTCCAGCCAGCGCCCTCGCGCACCTTGAACTGACCCACGAGCGACGAGAGGCGATCCGCCTGCTGCTTGAGCGAGGTGGCGACCGACGAGCTCTCCTCCGCGGTAGCGGCGTTGGTCTGGGTGCCGGAGTCGATGCGCGCCACGGCCTCGGTGAGCGCGGTGATCTGCGCGGCCTGGCTGGTGCTGCGCTGCGCGAGCTGCGTGATGCGCGCCGACACGTCGCGGACCGTCTGCGCGATGGTGGTCAGCTGCGCGCTGCTGCTCGAGATGACGCCCTGCATCTCGGTGGTGCGCTCGGCAGACTCGTGGACGAGCTGGCGGATCTCCACGGTGGCCTGGCGGGTGCGCTCTGCGAGCGCGCGGACCTCGTCGGCGACGACGCCGAAGCTCTTGCCGTGCTCTCCGGCGCGCGCGGCCTCCACGCCGGCGTTGAGCGCGAGGAGGTTCGTCTGGAAGGCGATCTCCTCGACCACCTCGACGATGGTGGCGATGCGCTGCGACGACTCGGCGACGGCCGCCATCGCCTCCGACGAGCGCTTCACGAGGGCGCCGCTCTCCTCGGCGAGGCGGGAGCTCTCGAGGGCCTGCGCGCTCACCTCTGCCGCCTCGGTGGCGTCGCGCTTCGCGGCGCGGGTGAGCTCGGTGATGTTCGAGCTCAGCTCCTCGGTGCTGGTCGCCTGCTGCTGGAGCAGGTGCGAGACGCTCTCGTTGCCGCGCGAGAGCTCCTGCGCGCCGACCTCGACGCCGCGCGCGGCGACCTTGATGTCGACCACCAGCGCGTGCACCCGCTCGAGCAGCGCGTCGAAGCTCCGCCCGAGCGCGCCCACCTCGTCGCGGCGCTGGATCTCGAGGCGGCGGGTGAGGTCGCCGCCGCCCGCGGCGATCTCCGCGATGCGTGACTCGACCTCCAGCACGCGGGTGCGCTTGAGGTGGATGCCGATGGGGCCGAGGATGAGCGCCGCCGCGAAGACGACGAGCGCGGCGAGCTCGAGGAGGAAGCGCACCAGCGCCTCCCGCTCGACGGCGGCGATCGCCCCGGGCTCGTAGCGGTACACCAGCACCCACGGGCTCTCGTCCTTCACCGTGAGCGTCGCGAGGTGGAGCTCCTCTCCCGCAGGGGCGCGCGCGAAGGCCTTCGCCGTTTCGAGGAAGGACGCGTCGCGGCGATCTCCGACCCACGTGTCGCGCGCGGGGTTGCCGAGCACGAAGTTCCCCGGCTCGGCGGGCAGCGAGAAGCGCGCGGCGGCGGCCTGCTGACGGTCTTCCTCGGTGATGATCAGCCGCGGGATGCCGAGCAGCGTCGCCTCGAGCACGTTGGTGCGCACCACCGCCGAGACCAGGCCGTGGAAGGCGCCGCGCGCGTCGTAGATGGGCGCCGAGTAGAGCAGCCCGTCGGCGTCGTGCGGATCGCCCGAGCGCTTCGACTCGTACTGGGCGTTGTCGCAGGTGCGCATCACCGGGCTCGCCACCGCGGGGATGTCGTCGAGCGTGGCGCCGTCGAGCGTCGGCCGCCGGGCCGCGAGCGCGCGGAGCTGCTGCGGGTAGTGCGCGTACTCCTCGGCCTCGAGCTCCTCGGGCTCGTCGTCGCCGTGGGCTGACGCGGGCTGGCCCTCGGTGTGCTGCGCCTCGGGCGCGACGATGACGGCGTCGTACATGCGGAAGGGCACCTCGCCGCGCTCGGGCGCGAAGCCGTCGAGCACGAGGTACACCTCCGAGACCTGCACGTTGCTCGCGAGGTTGTTGAAGAGCTGCTGCACGGTGCGGTCGCCCTCGAGCGGGAAGCGCCGCGACTGCACCACGTCTTCGCGCTCGTCCTTGCGGTTGCCGCCGCTGATGCCGCGCACGCTCGGCAGGAGGCTGATGGTGCGCACCGACTGGTAGGTCAGCGTGAAGAGGCGCTCCACCGCCTGGCGGCGCGGCTCGAACTGCGTCGCGAGCAGCCGCTCCTTCGTCTCCCGCACCGCCTCGGCGCGGGCGTGGCGGTAGTGCAGCCACAGCGCGACGCCGAGCGTGAGCGACACCAGCACCGCGATGACCACCGGGGCGGGCACGCGCCAACGTCGGCGGCGAGCTCGCGGCGGCGCGGCGGAAGGCAGCGGCTGGAACGCCGACTCTGTGGCGCGGGGCTCGTTCACGGCGAGGGGTCGAGCAACCGACGTGCCTCCAGCAAGCGCGTGAGTCTTCAGGGGCGCGCAGCGGCTGCGCCACGTCCCTGACGCGGCGGTACAGTCCCGGGCGGCCGACGGAGGTGTGCATGTTGCCGCTCGACGCGTCGCAGCTCGAGGTGGTGTGGACGGTGCTGGGCCGCGTGCCGGCGGCGATGGTGCTCGCGGCGCTCACGTGGCGCGTCGCGCGCGGGGCAGGCGGCGGCGCGCACGCGTGGCGCGACGCGCTCCTCGGGCTGTCGGGCTTCACCGCGGGCGCGCTCGTCGGCACCGCGCTGGTGCCCTCGGTGCTCGGCGCGCTCGGCGGCGGGACGCTCGGCGCGCTGCTCACGTGGTGGGCGATCGGCGCGAAGGCCCCGGACTTGTCGGTCGGCGCGCCGCTGCTGGTCGGGCTGATGGCGCTCGGGCGGTGGGGCTGCGTGCTCTCGGGCTGTTGCTTCGGTCGCGTCACCGACGGGCCGTGGGGCCTCACCTACGGGCCGGTGAGCCTCGCGCACGTGCTCCACGCGCAGCTCGGCCTGGTGCACGCGGGCGAGCCGGCGTTGCCCGTCATCCCCGTGCCGGCGCTCGAGTCGCTGGGGCTGCTCGTGGTGCTCGCGACGTGGTGGCCGCTGCGGCGACGGCTCCGCCCGGCCGTCGCGGCGATGGTGCTGATCAGCGAGACGCTCGTGCTGCGCGCGGGGCTCGATCCGCTCCGGGCGATGGTGAACACCACCAGCAGCCGCTGGCCGCTCGGCCCGCTGTCGGTGTTCCAGTGGCTCGCGCTCGGGCTCGCCGTCGCGAGTCTGCTCTTCGCGTGGCGGCTCCAGCGTGGAGTGGTGGTGCCGTGGCAGGCCCGCAGCCGCGCGCCGGTGGCGCTGGTGTGGGCGGCGCAGGTCGCGCTCGCGGTGGCGGCGGAGCCGAGGGGGACGTGGCTGCTCCGCGTCTTCGCGCTCGCGGCCTCGGCGGGGTCGT
>JBMORD010000137.1:0-114103 GCA_049322495.1 Myxococcota bacterium
GCACGGTGTGGTTGCTGTCGCCCCTGGTGAGATCGGAGTTCACCGGCAGCCACAGCCCGCCGATGACGGACAGGAAGCCGGCCTCGCGCACGCGGAACTCCGACTTTTTGACGGCGGAGTTGTAGATGAGCTTGCGCCCCGCGGCGGGGCCCTTGAGGTACTCGAGGCGGATCGCGTTGGGCTCCTCGCGGATGGTGGTGCGGATGGTCTGCTCGCCCTGGAGCTCGCCGCGGATGCGCTCCTGCTTGACCATGATGTACTGGTACGGGCCGAGCTCGCCGATCGCCTGCGCCGAGAGCGCGAGGAGCACGTCGGGCGGCGTCTGGGCGATGGCGGCCGCGAGCTCATCGCGCGACATCGCGGCCACGGTGGCCTTCCGCTCGGCCTCGGTCATCGGCTTCCACGGCGCGGAGGCGAGCAGGCTGGCGACGGCGATCGTCAGGAGGGTCATCGGCGAACTTTCGGCGACTGCGGATTGCGCTACCGGCCCACGGGGACGAACTCCGCCCCGGTCGCGGACGGCGTCACGAGCCCCGAGCCTTCGGTGTCACCCGAGAGGAGCTCGAGGTCGAGCGTGCCGTCGTTGTCGCCCGAGTATGGATCGAGCAGCGCGAAGCGCACCAGTCGCCCCTCTGCCAGCAGGCTCTCTCCGGGGTCCAGCACGCCGGTGCGCCACTGCTTCTGGTCGCCCAGCGCCTCGAGCACGTACACGACCTTGAGGGGCACGTTCTCGCCCAGCTTCACCTGTGAGTCGGTGGGCACGCGGATGCGCTTCTTCACCCCCTCGCCCAGCTCGAGCAGGCGGGCGGTCTCGAAGTCCCAGCAGTGGCGGGAAGGGTCGAGCGCCAGCGGCACCTTCTTCTTCGTCGCGAGATCGACCAGCTCCAGGGGGAAGGTCTGGCCTTCGTGGAAGTGGCTGCCGGGCTCGCAGTGCATGCGCAGCGCCTTCGCGCCGCCGAACTGGAGCGCCGCGTGGCTTGCCATCTTGCGCATCACGCCCCAGCCGTTCTTCTCGTCGAGGCGGGCGAGGGCGGTGCCCAGCCGCGGGTCGTCGCGCTCGATGCGGAGCCGGTACCTGTGCGACGGCACCAGCTCGACGTCGTCGAGGTGCGCGGCGTAGGGGTCGATGACGTGCTTCTTCGCGTCGAGCGTGAAGCCGGGCTTCTTCGGTGGCGGCGCGGGCTCGACAGGCTTCGGCGGAGGTCTCGGGGTGACGGCGAGCGGCTCGGCGGGGTCTTCAGGGGTGACCTCGACGGTGGGCCGGCGCGTGGGCTTCGGTGTCGACGGCCAGAAGACCCAGGCGAGCACGGCGAGGAGCGCGACGGCGGCGGTGAGCCCGGCGACGCGGCCCATCGTCCACTCGAAGCCGGGCCGCTCGGGGACGGCGTTGCGGGGATCGGTGGTGACGTCCTGCTCGGGGGCGGGCACGGCGACCCGGCTCGCGCGGCGGGGAGCGCTCACCTGGGGCACGGCGCCGGCCGTCTTCCTCCGAGGCGGCTCGGCGGGATCGCGGACGGTCTGATCGAGGATCGCGGTGTCCTGCGCGCTCGGCGGCGGAGCGATGCGCGGCAGCCCGCCCGTCTTCGTCCGCGCGACCGGCGGGAGAGAAGGCGCCGTGGCGTCGGTGAGGTTGGGATCGGTCGGCTTCACCGGATGCAGCGTCTCGAGCGTCGACTGCGGGTCGACCTCGGGAAGGCCCAGCAACGTCGAGTCGGTCTCGCCCTTCTTGTGCTCGCTCACGTCGTCACACCCCCGGAACGGGCGGAATACATCACGTCAGTTCGGGAACGTGCACGACGTCTTCAAAAGTGTGTTGACAGCTGGAGCCCAGAAAACGTAGAAGTCGCCGCCGTTTCGCGGGCGGAACGCGGGTGGATAGCTCAGCTGGTAGAGCGTCGCCCTTACAAGGCGAGGGTCACAGGTTCGAGCCCTGTTCCGCCCAAGTTGGTGAAGTTGCTGTACCGAGATGGGGAGTTAGTTCAGCTGGTTAGAACGCCGGCCTGTCACGCCGGAGGTCAGGGGTTCAAGTCCCCTACTCCTCGCAGAAGCCCCGGAGATCGAAAGGTCTCCGGGGCTTTTCTTCTTTCTGCCTGACCGCCGCCTGTATGCTTTGCGGCCGTGACGGGCGGGGCACCTGGTTCGATCAACTTCGGCTTCCTCCACCAGCACGATCCGCTGCTGGTCTCGCTGGGCGCGCTGGCCGAGCGGTACTTCGCCGATGACCCCGTCACCTCCGTCATCAAGCTTCGCCAGTATGCCGAGGTGCTCGCGCGGTTGACGGCGGCGCACCTCGGGCTGCCGCAGCTCCCTCAGGAGCAGCAGGTCGATCTCCTGCAGCGGCTGCGCAACGCGCGCGCCCTCACCCCGGAGGTGCACGAGCTCTTCAACGCGATCCGCCGCACGGGCAACGCGGCGGTCCACGAGCACCGCGCCACCCATCGCGACGCGCTGCACTGCCTCAAGCTCGCGCGGGAGCTTGGCCTCTGGTTCCACCGCTCCCTCGGTCGGTCGCCGAAGTTCAACCCCGGCCCCTTCGTGCCTCCGGGCGATCCGGCGAGCGCGACGAAGGAACTCCACGCGGAGCTCGCCCGGCTCCGGTCAGCGCTCGACGAGGCGAAGCTGTCGGCCGAGACGAGTCGTGCCGTGGCCGACGAGGCCGCCCGGCAACGGCTCGCGGCTGAGGAGCGCGCGCGGAAGGACGCCGAGGAGCGCGGCATCTGGGAGCAGCTGGCGGCCGAAGCGCAGGCCCGGCTGTCGTCGGCGCTCGCCGAGACGACGAAGAAGGCAGAAGCGCAGGCGCCCGCGCAGCTCCAGATGCTCACGGAGCAGCTCGTCGAGGCCGGCACTGCGGTGCAGGTCGACGAGGCCGACACGCGGATGCTCATCGACGAGCAGCTGCGTCTCGCGGGCTGGGAGGCCGACTCCCAGGTGCTCCGCCACGAGTCGGGGGCGCGGCCGGTCGCGGGGAGGAACCTGGCGATCGCCGAGTGGCCGACGAAGAACGGCCCTGCCGACTACGTGCTCTTCGTGGGCCTCACGGCGATCGGCGTGGTCGAGGCGAAACGCAAGGCGAAGGACGTTCCTGGCGCCCTCGAGCAGGCGAAGCGCTACGCCCGCGGGCTCGAGCTCAAGCACGACGAGGTCTTCCCGGACGGGAGCCCATGGGGTGACTTCAAGGTCCCGTTCCTCTTCGCCACCAACGGTCGGCCCTGGTTCAAGCAGCTCGAGACGAAGTCGGGCATCTGGCACGTCGATGTCCGCCGCAAAACGAACCTCCCGCGCGCGTTGATGGGCTGGCCGACGCCGGAAGGGCTGAAGGACGAGCTCAAGCACGACATCGCCGCCGCGGTGGAGCGCCTCAAGGCGGAGTCACCGGCGGATCTCCCCGGCCTGCGCCCGTATCAGGTGAAGGCGATCCAGGCGGTGGAGGACGCGCTCGCGCGCGAGCAGCGCAAGGTGATGGTGGCGATGGCCACCGGCACGGGGAAGACGCGCACCTTCATCGGGCTCATCTACCGCCTCGTGAAGTCGGGGCGCTTCCGGCGGATCCTCTTCCTCGTCGATCGCAACGCGCTGGGCACCCAGGCCGCGACGGCCTTCAAGACCGAGTTCGTCGAAGGCACGCAGCGCTTCAGCGACGTCTTCAACATCAAGGACCTCGAGGACCTGAAGCCGGATCGCGAGACGCGGCTCCACTTCGCCACCGTGCAGGCCGTCGCGAAGCGGCTCTTCCACGGAGGGGAAGACGGCGTGCCGGAGCTCCACGTCGACGACTACGACTGCATCGTCGTCGACGAGTGCCACCGCGGGTACACGCTCGACAAGGAGCTGTCGGAGAGCGAGCTGACCTACCGCGACGAGGAGGCCTACCTCTCGGTCTACCGCCGCGTGCTGGACTACTTCGACGCGGTGAAGATCGGCCTCACGGCGACGCCCGCGCTGCACACCACGGAGATCTTCGGCGAGCCCGCCTACCACTACACGTACCGGGAGGCGGTGGTGGAGGGCTACCTCGTCGACATGGCGCCGCCGATCGCCATCACCACCAGGCTGGCGAGCGACGGCATCCACTTCAAGGTGGGGGAGCGCGTCGCCGCGTGGAACCCGCGCCAGGACAAGTTCGACTTCGTGAAGATGGAGGACGAGGTCGACTTCGAGGTCGACGCGTTCAACAGGCAGGTCGTCACCGAGAACTTCAACCGCGTGGTGTGCGAGCAGCTCACCGAGCACATCGATCCATCGTTGCCGGGCAAGACGCTCATCTTCTGCGCGACGGATCTCCACGCGGACCTCGTCGTGAAGTTGATGAGCGAGGCGTTCGAGAAGAAGTACGGCGCCGTCGACGGCGAGACGGTGAAGAAGATCACCGGCGCGAGCGACCGCCCGCTCGAGCTCATCCGCCGCTTCCGCAACGAGAAGCTGCCGGCCGTGGTGGTGACCGTGGACCTGCTGACGACGGGGGTCGACGTGCCGTCGATCTGCAACCTCGTCTTCCTGCGACGGGTGCGCAGCCGCATCCTCTACGAGCAGATGATCGGCCGGGCGACGCGGCTGTACCGGGACGGCGACTTCACCAAGGAGTACTTCCGCGTCTTCGACGCCGTCGATCTGTTCTCCGCGCTCGAGAAGTACTCGGCGATGAAGCCAGTGGTGGTGAACCCCACGGTGACGTTCGCCCAGCTGGCCGAGGAGCTCGGCTCGCTCACCGACGCGCGGGCCCTCGACGACGTCGCGGAGCAGTTCATCGCCAAGCTCCAGCGCAAGAAGCGGGCGTACCGCGACGGGAACGCGGCGCAGCTCTTCGAGGCTGCGGCGGGCGCGCCGATCGACACCGTGTTGAACGAGCTGACCCACACGAGCGCGGCGGCGCTGGCGAAGTGGCTCGCGGCCCACTCACAGCTCGCGGCGCTGCTCGATCAGGTGACGGGCGAGCGGATGCCGGTCTACGTCTCGGATCACCCGGACGAGCTGGTGAGCGTCACGCAGGGCTTCGGCCCGGGGCGCGCGAGGCCGGAGGACTACCTCGAGGGCTTCACCCGCTTCATCAACGAGAACCGCAACAAGCTCGACGCGCTCAAGCTGGTGGTGCAGCGGCCACGCGAGCTCACCCGCTCGGAGCTCCGGAAGCTGAAGCTCGCGCTCGACCAGGCGGGCTACCCGGAGGCGCAGCTCCGCGCGGCCTACAAGGCGACGCGCAACGAAGACGTCGCGGCGAGCATCATGGGCTTCATCCGCCAGCGGGCGCTCGGTGAGCCGCTCAAGCCGTACGGGCAGCGGGTCGACGAGGCGCTCCAGCGGGTGCTCCGCTCACGGAAGTGGAGCGAGCCGCAGGTGCAGTGGCTCAAGCGCATCGCGAAGGCCATCAAGGAGAACGAGGTGATCGATCGCCCCCTCTTCGACGAGGGCGCGTACCAGGCGCAGGGCGGGTTCACCCGCATCGACAAGGTGTTCGACGGGAAGCTCGACGAGATCGTGGCCGAGCTGAAGGACGAGGTCTGGAAGGCGGGCTGAACCGAACCTCAGCCTCGTCAGGAGGATTGCTCGGCGGGGGCAGTGATCGTCGGCATCAGCGGATGCGGCTGGAGTTCGGCCCTCAACTTCCGACGGAAGACTTCCCGGAAGTCAGCGTCGCCCTCGCGATGCTCGACCACGATCTCGAGATCACCCTGTTCCTCGAACTTGAGCCCCCAGATTGCGTGGAGCGAATTGTGGAAGGGCAGGGTGAGCTGAAGCTCGGTTTCTTTGGTCCTCGCGAGCACGGCTCCGGTCGGAGAGAGGATCGTGACTCGCTCCTGGACCGGACCTGAGTCTGCGACCCGCTCGTACGAAACCAGCACGTGGAGCCGCTGCAGCAGCGCCGGAAGGCGGGCCAGGAAGATGGTGTCCAGCGCGTTGAAGGCGGTCACGCGCCCCGTGATCGCATCAAGCGCGAGCCCCTCACACGCAATGACGGCGTTGATCTTCGGCATCGGTCAGGCTGCCAGCGCGAGGTCCTGCGACTGCTCTTCCGGAGCAGACCTCGCCAACGAGGTGCCGGGCATCGCAACCAGGTCCGCCACGGAGATGTGCATCACGTCCTCCAGCCATTCGCCCATCGCCATCAATCTCGAGGTCAGCTGAGCCAGTTCTTCGAGCACGTCGAGGCGCAGGGCTCGGCGAGCCAGGTCTCGAGCCTGGTCGAGTTCGACGAACTGCCGAACGAGCTCGTCGGCGTAGTGGAACCTGAGCGAGTCATCGAGCGCCTCCCAGTCGGCCAGCACGCCCGGAAGATTCTCGGCCGTGTTGCGGAGCGAGGACATGTAGAGCGAGAGGTTCATGGCGACCTAGAGAGGAATAATACGCAGCTTCTTCCACGCCCTGTGCAGGTTCGCGATGAACGGCTCGGGCTCGGAGTACCCGGAGACGATGGCCCGCTTCCTGGCGTTGTAGACCACGAAGAGGTGACGCCCGGCGCCACGCCGGTACTTCGTGGATGCCGTCAGCAGCAGGGAATCTGGAGTGGTCGTCGAGGCAAGCGGCCCCTCGTCACGCAAGCCGACCTTGACGCGCACTGCGTTGGCTGCAGCCAGCCGAAGGTCGCTGAGGTACTCGGTAGGGGTCGTGTTGGCCGCCCAGCGCTCCTCGTGGATCCGCTTGGCGACGTGCGCTTCGAGGCTCGAGAGCAGGGTGTCACTCTGAATGGGCTGTCCTGTCGTCGGGTGAGGACGTCCGAGGAGTGGGGTGCCGATCTTCGCCCACTCTGCCGCCGGTCGACTGGTGTGGTCGAAGCTGGCGGCCGCGACGTGCTGGCGGATCGCAGCGCCATCGCCGGGTCGTGGCTCTGCGGTTTGCTCGACGAACTCCACGATCTTGCGGTCCACGCGCCCTCGCCCTTTCTCGACTCGCCCGACAACTACACCTTCCGTTCGTCGGGCGTCCACCGGGCGACCGTGGATTCGCAGGTTGGAACCCGTTAGGTGCGCGCCCGATGGCAACCGCAACGACCGACATCGTCCAGAAGCTCTGGAACCTCTGCACGCTCCTCCGAGAAGACGGCGTCACCTACCACCAGTACGTCACCGAGCTGACCTACCTCCTGTTCCTCAAGATGATGAAGGAGCAGGGGCGCGAGACGGCGCTCCCGAAGGAGTACCGCTGGGGCGAGCTGACGAAGCTCGAGGGCGTGGAGCAGCTCGACTTCTACAAGCGGCTGCTCCTCGAGCTGGGCAAGGCGAAGAACCACCTGGTGCGCGACATCTACGAGAACGCAAGCACCACGCTGAAGAAGCCGAAGACGCTCGCGGCGCTCGTGCAGGCGTTCGATCAGCTCGAGTGGTTCAGCGGCGAGCGCGAGAACCTGGGCGATCTCTACGAGGGGCTCCTCGAGAAGAACGCGAACGAGGTGAAGAGCGGGGCGGGGCAGTACTTCACGCCGCGGCCGCTGGTGCGCGCGATGGTGGAGTGCCTCAAGCCCCGGCCCGGTGAGCTCATCCAGGACCCGGCGGCCGGCACGGGCGGGTTCCTGATCGAGGCCGACCGCTACATCAAGGAGCAGACCGACAAGCTCTTCGACCTCCCTGCGGCGAAGCAGGAGTTCCAGAAGAAGCAGGCGTTCTTCGGCATGGAGCTCGTCGAGGAGACGCGGCGGCTGGCGCTGATGAACCTGCTGCTCCACGACATCGAGGGAGACCTCCGGGCGGGCGACACGCTCTCGCCGCTCGGGGCGCAGCTCGCGAAGGCCGACGTGATCCTCACCAACCCGCCGTTCGGCACCAAGGCCGGCGGCGGCAAGCCCTCGCGTGACGACTTCACCTTCCCGACGAGCAACAAGCAGCTCGCGTTCGTCGAGCACGTGTACCGCGCGCTCAAGCCGGGAGGCCGCGCGGCGGTCGTCGTGCCGGACAACGTGCTCTTCGAGGACAACGTCGGCCGGGAGATCCGCACCGACCTGATGGACAAGTGCGACCTGCACACCGTCCTCCGGTTGCCGACGGGCATCTTCTACGCGCAGGGCGTGAAGACGAACGTGCTCTTCTTCACGCGCGGCACGACGGACAAGGGCAACACGAAGGCGACCTGGTTCTTCGATCTGCGGGCGAACATGCCGTCGTTCGGCAAGAAGACGCCGCTCACGGCGGAGCACTTCGCGGAGTTCCTCAAGGCCTACGGCGAGGACCCGAACGGGAAGTCGAAGCGGAAGGATCAGGGCGAGGAGGGACGCTTCAGGAAGTTCACGCGTGAGGCCGTCAAGGAGCGCAACGACAACCTCGATCTCAGCTGGCTGAAGGACGAGAGCCACACCGACGCCGAGGACCTGCCGGAGCCGGAGGTCGTGCTCGCGCAGATTCGAGAGAAGCTGGAGGGAGCCCTGGCAGCGGTGGCGGCGTTGGAGGAGGCGCTGTGACTCAGTCGTGGCGACGAGTCACCATTGGTGATCTTGCGACCGTGGTTCGGGGTGCCTCACCGCGCCCGAAAGGTGACCCTCGGTACTTCGGGGGCGAAATCCCATGGATAGCAATCTCAGACGTGACGAGGGCGCCCGGACGAATCCTATTGAAGACGGCAGAAGGCGTTACTCGGGCCGGAGCGGAGCGAAGCCGTCTTCTTCCGAAGGGGACCCTCATTCTGACCAACAGCGGGACTGTGGGCGTCCCCAAGGTTCTGGGGATGGAGGGGTGCATTCACGACGGATTCGTCGCGTTTACCGAACTGTCGCCCGAGGTAGACCGGGAGTTCCTCTACGAGTTCTTCCGCTGGCAACGGCCGTTCCTCATTGAGAAACATCGGCAGGGCATGACTCAGGTGAATCTGAATACCGACATCGTGCGCTCCATTCAGATAGCCCTCCCGCCAATCGACGTTCAGCGGCGCATTGTGGCGAAGCTCGACGAGCTGCTGGCCCAGAGCCGCGCCGTGCGTGAACAACTCGAGGCCGTGCCCGCGCTGGTCGAGCAGTACCGGCAGTCGATGCTCGCGGCGGCCGTGTCAGGCCGCCTCAGCAGCGACGAGATTGGGTCTCGGGGTCGCGCCTGCGCGCTTTCTGATGCGATTGTTTCGCTCGACCAAGGTTGGAGCCCGAAATGCGACCCAAGACCGGCCCAGTCCGATGCTGAGTGGGCCGTCATCAAGACGACTTCTGTGCAGCCCCTTCAGTTCGTTGCCGCAGAGAACAAGCGACTGCCGGTGCAACTCGCGCCACGCGAGGCGCTGGAAATAGTAGCGGGTGATGTGCTCATTACGCGGGCTGGTCCCCGATCCAGAGCCGGAGTCACGTGTGCGGTGTCGAATACGCGGCCACGCCTGATGATCTGCGACAAGGTGTACCGATTGCGGACGAAGGCTGAGTTGCTTGACCCGGCCTATTTGGCGTGTTGGCTGAATGCTCCTGCTGCGCTCACGGCCCTCGACGCAATGAAGACTGGAATCTCGGAAAGCGGCGTGAACCTCACACAGGTCAAACTCTTGAGCTTGCCTGTCGTGCTTCCTCCGCTCGCTGAGCAACGAAGGCTTGTCGACGTCGTGACGCGATCGTTGGCCGGTGTGGGGCGGGCTGCTGACCTCGCGTCGATCGACCGGGACGCCGATGCACTCGAGCGCGCCCTCTTGGCCAAGGCCTTTCGCGGGGAACTCGCTCTTGCCGAGAGCGAGGGTCAACCGCGGCGGTAACCGAGACGACGAAGATCTGGATCAACTTGGAGTGTGCTTGCCCACGCGTCAACGCGTCCTCTCCGAGTCGCGGGGTCCTCGTCTTGAGACGTTCCGCCTCGATGCTGGCTGCTGGCTCGTAAGGTGCCGATTCCACTGGAATGTCGGACCCACGCGGTATCCTGCCCGAGTTCACGTTGCGATTGAACTCAGTTCATGTCACTGATTGGGGCGTGAGGTGGAGCCGAGATATCCGCTCGACAGGGTGGTCGCGGTGGCGACCGACGGAGGCGACGTGTTGCTGGCGCAGACTCGCGCCTCGCGCATCGTCGCCGACTACGTCGAGGGCCTTGTCGACGCCGAACGGTTCGTCCGCGCGGTCGTCGCTGGCCTCCGCCACGAGCACTTCGAGCAGACCGTCGAGCTCACGGAGCCTCCCTACCGGGGCGCGTTCGACGTCTACCTCACGCCGTTGGCCGCGGAGCTCGTCGAGCGACATGGTCTCGATCATGTGCGCACCTGGTACGTAAAGCTGAAGCTGGTGGAGTCGGAAGAGGGCGACTCCGTCGTCTGTGTGTCGCTCCATCCGGCGGAGCGGGCGTCGAAGAAGAAGGGGACCAAGCCATGACCACGAAGCCGAAGAAGTGCCCTGCATGCGAGCGTGGGGTGCTGGTGGGGAAGCCGACCCGGGAGGCGATGCCGTTTCGGCACGCGCCGGCCGTGATGCCGGCCTGGCCCGTGGAGGTGCCGACCTGTACTGAGTGCGGGGAGCGCTTCCTCGACGCGAAGACGGCGAAGGCCTGGGACGAGGCGCTCGAGGAGGGGTTGGCGGCGCATCAGCGGCGGCTCCTTGCGGCCGCGGTGGAGCGCCTGAGCTCGGTCCGCATGCAGCGCGAATGGGAGAAGCGGCTCGGTCTCTCGCCCGGCTACCTGTCTCGACTCAAGGCCGGCAAGGAGTGCTCGGTGCCGCTCGCGACGCTGCTGGCGATTCTGGCGGAGGCACCGGAGGTCGCGTGGGATCAGGTCGGTCGTCTCTGGTCAGAGACGCCGCCTGTGGTTTCGCCGTCCGTTCGGCTCGTGCACTCCGCGAGGATCGAGGCCCACGCGGAGGCGTCGCCTGGACCGACTCCGAACGTCAGTCCGCGGATGACACCGGTCTCGGTGCGCACGCTTGCCGGCGGCAACCTCCCCGAGGCGCTGAATGCAGCCTGATCTGCAGCAGCAGGTGTTGGGGCTGGCGAAGCGCGCGGAGCTTCGGGCGCTCACGCCGACGGGGATGCTCGCGAAGATGCGGCCGGGGGAGGCGTTGCCGACGCCCGGCGAGCAGTTCGATCTCCATCTCCGGGTTGCGACCGGGATGACCCGGACGCCCGACGGCTTCATCGGCGTCGCGACGATCTCCGTGCAGGCGCAGCGCAAGGCGGCGAAGCGCGCATTCGCCCGCTTCGTCTACCGCGTGAACGTGCACTACGTCGTTCCGGGCGAGGTCGCAGACGATGCCGCGCAGCTCTTCGTCCAGACCAACGGGCTCGTGCACGTCTGGCCGTACGCGCGCGCCTGGCTCCAGTCGACGTCAGTGTCGATGGGACTCACGGGGGTGCTCTTGCCGTTCTACCGGGTGCAGGCCCCCAACGCGCTGAAGCTCGAGCCCGAGAGCAAGTAGGCACTGTCCATCAGCGCTTCGGCCGCGATCCAGTTTGTCGAGCCGGCGAGCGTTGCGCACGCGAAGGCGAGGCGTATTTGCCTTCGCGTGGCGTTGTGCTCGTTCCGAAGAAGTTCCACGTCGTGCTCTTCTCGGGACAGAGATCCAAGGCCGATCGCCTTCGGTCAGATCGGCCAGATCGCGTTGCGGCCGAGTCGCGGAACGAGAACCGGCGCGCCGGGCTCTGGGGTCCAGACAACCTCGAGAAGGAAGACCGTGTGCGCGCCAACTGCAGAGTCGATCGGATAGTTCGCTGCGAGCCGTGCCTGAAGCCCGGGCTCCCGAACGATCTGGACGGCGTTCGCGCCCGCGACGGGGATCGTTGGCTGACCGACGACGAACGTGCCAATCGCCTCGCACTGCCCACGACCGCTGGCGTATGCGAGCAGCACCACGTCTCCGGGCTGAATATTGCCGACGTTCGCGATGAGTGCCCCTCTGGAGTTGTGGGCAGGGCGACAAATGACACCCTCGTCGAGTGCCAGCTCAGCGGTTTCCCATCGGTCCGCCCGCGATGGTGTCGCGTAGTAAACCCAGTCGGCACGAACGCCATGGGGCAGCTGTATCGCCAACTTTCTGGCCGCTGCCTCTGGCCGATGAGGTCGGGGCTTGTGTGGGAGCGCCGCAACGTCGCTCGGTGCCAGTGACGCGCCAGCGACCTGGAGAATGGCGCCCTCGACGAGTTGCCCGGACACCACGACCGACGGGCGTCCAACGAGAGTGACGCGCGACGGCGCATGCGAAAGTTGCCATCCCAACCAAGCACAGAGCGCCGCATCCAACTCGTCATGAGTGCGCGGGGGGCGCGAGAACGTCAGTCCGTTCTGAGACAGGAGCGCCGCACGGGCGTTCATGCCCGCTGCGGTGGTCTTGGGCGGGAGGCGCCTGCCTGCGAGTAGCTTCCACGTTCCGCCCGGGAAGGCCTCCAACATGCTGGCGCTGGTGGCGGGCGTGGTCGAGGTTGCGGGGACCCAGCCATCGCTCAGAAGCGCGCGAGCGAGTTCCACGCTCCCTCGCAGGTAGCCGGCAAAGGGTCTGCTCCCGGCGATGGGCAGACTGTCCGGTGTCTGCCCTGGCGTCCCCAGGATCCGCTCGCACTCGCGCATCGCGCTCCCCGAACTCGCCAGTCCAAGGGGACCGTCGATGACGAGGACATCACCTGATTTCGGGCCACGCGAAACCGGCGAAAGCCAGGATCCGACAGGAATCCTTGCTGAGAACGCCGGCAGAACCGCGAAGTCGCACCGGCCGGAAGAGTCAACGACAGCGACATCAATGTCTCGCGGCTGCGCGGAGTATGGATCCGTTAGGTCCAGTCCAATGGCACGCATCCGAGTGATTCTAGTTGTATTGGCGAGAATGTCGATGTTTGCGATGTTTTGGCGAGTCGATCCTCCTCACTTCCGGTTCGGCAGCTGCGACGGCAACTCGCGCCCCGCGATCCAGTCGTCGAGCACGCGATCGTTGAGCGCATCCCCGACGACGTACAGCCGCGACGCGAACGCGCCCGACGCGACGGGATCCTCGCAGGTGACCGCGCCCGGCGTGATGAACGACGAGTGGCAGAACGCCGCCCGCTCGCCATCGAGGCGCAGGAAGCCGACGTGGTAGTCGAACCCCACCACGAACAGCCCGTCACCGAACCGCGCGTGGATCTGCTTCACCGCGTCGGCGTTGTCGGCCGGCTTGAGCCACTCCACCTTCGTGCCGCGCGCGACCGTCGACACGATGAAGGCCGACGCCTGCTGCGCCAGGAGCACCCGCTCGAGCCGGAACCCCGCCTGCTCGAGCACCGTCGTCACGTAGTACCCGCAGGCGATGGTGCCTTCGCGCGGCGTGGTGCTCGTCCCGTAGAAGTTCCACGTCGTGCCCTCCCACGCCGGGAAGGCCGACTTCTCGAGGAAGCTCAGCAGCTCCGTGCGCGCGTTCGCCCGCGCCTCCGCGGGGCGCTTCTTCCACGTCTGCTGCAGCGCCTGCCGGCGTGCCTCGAGCGCCTCCCTTGCGCGGGCGTAGTCTTCGAGCGGCGTCGCGGCCAGCACCAGCGAGAGGACGAACATGCCGGACCGACGCCCGGCCCCGCATCGCAGTTCCGTCGGCTCAGAGCGCCCAGCCGAAGCCGACGCCCACCGACGCCGGCACGGTGAAGACCAGCCCCGTGGAGACGCTCCAGCCGAACCCGCTCGGCAGCGCGAGGATGCCGCTCTCGACGTACAGGCCGACGCCGAGCTCCCCGAAGGCGTGCCCCACCGCCCAGCTGCGCGAGCTCGAGGTCGTGAAGTCCGAGTCGACCAGCGTCGAGGTCTCGAACACCGCCCGCAGCAGCCCCTGCGCGCCGAACCGCTCCGCCACGGTCTCGTAGATCAGCCGCGCGAGCACGCCGCTGCGGAACCTCCACAGGTGCTTCGGGCTCGTGGGGTGTTGCCAGAAGACGTGGCTCAGCTCCGCGTACGGGCCGTGCATCAGCGGCGCCGGCGTCACCGTCACCGAGTAGCCGAGCGAGAAGTCATTCGGTCGCTCATGGAACGCCGGCGCCAGCGCGAGAGGCCGCACGCCGACGTTCACGTTCACCTGCGGCACCGCCGTGCGGCTCGTCATGCGCGCCGCGACGTCGCTGCTCACGTCGAGCGGCGGGAGCACCCAGGCGTACGGCAGGCAGCCCGACAGCCCGAGCGCGACGACTCCCAGCAGGGCCGGGAGCTTCAGGGGGTGATCGTCCCGATGTTCGAGCCGCCCGAGAAGCCGTTACCCGAGCCGTCGATGTCGCCGTAGCACCACACGCCGCCGTCGAGGCTGAAGCGGAACGCGTAGCGCAGCCCGCCCGCATCCGGCAGCGTGCGCATGTACTCGTTGTTGTTGCCCACGGTGACGTTGAAGGTCGCCGGCGCCCAGGTCCACGACGTGCCGGGGTCGGCCGACTCCTCACCGATGCCGAGCTGCGCGATGAAGGGCGTGCTCGCGTCGGGGGTGAAGGGCGGCTTGTAGACCTGGCCGTACACCAGCGCCCCCGGCGCCGCGTTCGCCGGCGGCTGCGTCGCGCAGTACGGCGTGTCGGTGTGCGGCGTGACGTTCACGTAGTACTGCATGTTCTGCGTGTAGCCGCCGACGTCGGAGCCATCGAGATCGCAGTAGGTCCACGTGGTGCCGTCGAGCGAGGCGCGCGCGGAGATCTCCCGGCCTCCGGTGTACGCGGGGAAGAGCGTCAGCGCGAACTCGTCGGCGCCGGTCGCCTCGGTCGAGTACGCCGCTTCCTTCCAGCCCCAGAGGTTGCTCGTCGACGCGTTGCTCAGGTTGGGCCCCACGCCGATCTGCACGCGCAGGTTCGGCGCCGCGCCCGCGTTGCCGGTGCCGTTCGGCCCGGGGACGGTCGCGCGCGCGGTGACGGTGAGCGCCGAGCCGCTGGGCAGCATCGCGCTCGAGACAGTCTCGAGCTTGCACGACTGCAGCACCGCCGACACCACGTTGAGCCGGCCTGCCTGCGCGTCGGCGAAGCCGTTCTGCGAGCCGTCGAGATCGCAGTACGCGTACGGCCGCGTGCCGACGCGCGCGCGGAAGGCCACCGCGTACGCCCCGGTGGTGGTGGGCGCGGTGAGCGTCGCGCGGTAGCGATCGCTCGTCGTCGCGTCGTCGACGTACATCGCCGTGTTCCACGTGGTCCAGCTGGTGGGCGGCGTGCCGAGCGGGCCGGTGCCGAGCTCCATCACCAGCGGCGTGCCCTGGCCCATGCCGTCGGTGAGCGTCGGCACGTTGACCAGCGCGCTGTACGCCTGCGTCGTCGCGCCCGCGAGCGCCGTCTGCGAGGAGTTCGCGTTCTCGAGCAGGCAGGTCGCCACGTCGAAGGGCGCCGCGGTCAGCACGCCGAGCTGCGCCTGCTGCACGCCGTTCGTCGAGCCGTCGCGATCGCAGTACACCCACGCGCCGCCGTTGAGCCGGAAGCGCCACGTGTACAGCCAGTTGCCCGCGGCCGGCCCGGCGAAGCTCGCCAGGTACTCGTCGCCGCCGCCGTTGACGTCGTCGACGTTGAAGTTCGCCGCGCCGCCCCAGGTCCACGTCGCGTCGGTGGGCGCGCTGCCTGCCGGGCCGTAGCCGAGCTGCCCTTCGACGCCCGCGCCCTGGCCCACGCCGTCGGTGACGCCCATCGCGTACACCCGGC
This sequence comes from Myxococcota bacterium, assembly GCA_049322495.1. Lineage (GTDB taxonomy): Bacteria > Myxococcota > Myxococcia > Myxococcales > Myxococcaceae > Archangium_A. The sequence continues at coordinate 15,477 of JBMORD010000137.1, forward strand.
CGTAGACGTTGGCGCTCATGCGCCCCTCGTACGAGGTCAGCGCGTCGGGGTGCTGGAGCACGCAGTTGTCGATGCCCTCCGCCGCCACGGTGAGCGAGCCGGCCTGATCTTCGGTGAAGCCGTTGAGCGCGAGCCCGTCGGCGTCGCAGTACGACCACGGCCCGTCCTGGTGGTTGAAGCGGAAGGCGAACTTGTACGTGCCCGCGCCCGGGTTCGGCAGCTGCGCCTGGAACTCGTCGTTCGCGCCGCCGCCGGTGTCGGTGTTGAAGGTGGCCGGCGTCCAGGTCCACGTCGCAGGATCCGAGCCCGGCGCGCCGTAGCCGAGCTGGCCCTTGATGCCCATGCCCGCGCCCATCGAGCTCGTCACGCCCGCCTTGAAGACCTGGCCGTAGATCGTCGGCCCCATCGCGTTGCCACGCAGGCTCACCGTCGGCGGCGCGGTGACGATCTCTCCCCCGAGCTTGCACCACTCGACGGAGGCGCGGCTGACGGTCACGCGCGAGAGCTGGGTGGTGATCGTTCCGTTCGACGAGCCGTCGCGATCGGCGATCGTCCACGTCGTGCCGCCGTCGACCGAGAACCGGATCGCCAGGTAGTAGATCGTCTGCGCGGTGGTCGGCGCCGGCAGCATCACCGCGCCGGAGTACGAGTCGCGCGCCTTGTCGCCGGTCGTCGGGCCGTCGACGTCGCCCACGTACTGCGCGTCGCTCCACGTGAAGTCCGAGCCGAGCGGGGTCGCGCCGACCGTGCTGCTGAAGCCGACCTGCGCGCGCACGCCGGCGCCCTGGCCGCTGCCCGCGGTGACGGTCGGCACCTGCACGTGGCCCACCACCACCACCGTCACCGTCGCGCCGCCGGCGGTCTCCGTGGCGTCGGCGGGGTTCTGCAGCGTCGCCTCGGCGATGGTCTTCGTGTTCGACGTGCTCTCGTAGGTGAACGCGTCGGCGAGCGTGCTCGTCTTGCCGCCGGGGTTGGTCACCGTCACGCTCACCGCGCCGGGCGTCGCCGCCGCGGGCGTCACCGCGAGCAGCCGGCGATCGTTCTCGAAGGTGACCGTCGCCGGGTTGCCGCCGAAGGCCACCGTCGCGCCGGCGACGAAGCTGGTGCCGGTGAGCGTCACGGTGGTGCTGCCCGCCAGCGGGCCGCGCGTCGGCGAGATCGAGGTCAGCACGGGCGCGGTGCCGGGAGTGCCTCCGTCGTTCGCGGGGTTCGGTTGGGGACAGCCGGTCAACCACAGCAGCGAGAGCAGGGCAGCGAGACGGGCGTTCACGGAGGCGTTTCTAACTCCGCTCGCGCCACGTTGGCAGCGATGCGCGCACGACGCGGCGAGTCAGCCCGCTAACGCGCGAAGCAGCGTCAAGGTGATCGCGTTCACGCCCACCACCCACGTCAGCACGCGGTTGAGCTTCGAGCCGCGCCCGTACGCCTCCGCTCGAGTGGCGCGCGCCAGCCGGACCTGGAGGAGCGCGAGGCTCGCCACGCCCGCAAGCAGAACTGCCGGCCACGCGTGGAAGAGCGTCATCGCCGTGCCACCCGTCGCGACGATCACCAGGTCCCAGGAAGGGGCCGTGAACCGGAGCGTCATGTGCGAGGTCAGCCCTTCACCGCACCCGCGGTGAGGCCGCCCACGAGGAACTTCTGGAGCGCGAAGAAGAGCGCCATCACCGGCGCGGAGATGATCAGCGCCCCCGCCGCGAAGTGGCCCCACTCGGTCTTGTACTCGCCGACGTAGCGCTGGAGCGCCACCGGCAGCGTGAAGCGCGCGGCGTCGTTGAGCAGCGTGGCCGCGAGGATGAACTCGTTCCACGCCTGCATGAAGCTGAACAGGGCGGTCACGGCGAGGGCAGGGCGCGCGAGCGGGAGCACCACCTTGACGAACACCTGGCCCGGGGTGGCTCCGTCCATGATCGCCGCCTCCTCGAGCTCGCGGGGAATGGTGTCGAAGTAGCCCTTGAGCATCCACACGCAGAAGGGCAGCGACGAGGTCGCGTAGACCAGCACCAGGCCGCCGATCGAGTCGAGCAGGCCCAGCGTCTGGAGGATCGAGTACAGCGGCACCAGCATCAGCGTCGCGGGGAACATCTGCGTCACCAGCAGCAGCTGCATGCCCGACTGCTTGCCGGGGAAGCGGAAGCGCGAGAGCGCGTAGGCCGCGGTGACCGCGAGCGCGAGGCCGACGAAGGTGGTCGCGCCGCTCACCACCAGGCTCGACAGGAGCTGTCGTCCGAAGAGCCACCGCCCCTGCGCGTCGGTCGAGCCGAGCACGTCGCGGAAGTGATCGAGGGTGATCTCCGTGGGCAGCGGGTTGGCGCTCATCGACAGGGTCTGAGTCGGCGAGAGCGCCAGCTTCACCACCCACAGCACCGGGTACAGCGTCGCCACGCACAGCACCGACAGCCCCGCGTGCAGCGCGAACATCTTCCACTTCGGCATCGCGGCGGCGCTCATGCCTTCTCCTCGCCCGAGAGGCGCTTCGTCACCTGCGACCAGGCGAAGAGCACGAAGAAGATCAACACCGAGTACGCCGCCGCGAAGCCGTACTGCTCGTTGCGCTGGAACGCCCAGCGGAACGCCTCGCTCACCAGGATGTCGGTCGCGCCGCCCGGCTCACCACCCGACACGAGGTAGATGATGTTGAACATGTTGAAGGTCCACACGCTGCCGAGGATCACCGCCGGCAGCAGCGCGGGCTTGAGCAGCGGCAGCGTGATGCGGCGGAACTGCGTCCACTTCGACGCGCCGTCGACCTCCGCCGCCTCGTAGAGATCGGAGGGGATCGACTGCAGCGCGCCCAGCGAGACGACCATCATGAAGGGGAAGCCCAGCCAGGTGTTGGTGATCACGTTCGCCGCGAAGGCGGTCGACCACTGGGTGAACCAGCTCACCGGCTCGACCCCCAGCGCGGCGAGGAGCGCGTTGATGGCGCCGAACTGGCGGTGGAACATGCCCTTCCACATGAGCGCGGTGATGTAGTTCGGCACCGCCCAGGGGACGATCAGCAGCACCCGGTACACGCCGCGCAGCTTGAGCAGCGGATCCTTGAGGAGGATCGCCAGGAACAGCCCGATGCTCACGTGCAGCACCACGTTCACCGCGGTCCACAGCAGCGTGACGAGCAGCGTGAAGTAGAACGAGAGCGGCTCGGTGACGCGGTAGCCCTTCGAGGTGAGGATGTCGGTGAAGTTCGCCAGCCCCACGAAGCTGTAGGTGCCCGCGTCGTGGTGGAACAGCGAGAGCGACAGGCCGATCACGAAGGGGATCACCACCAGCACCAGCAGCCCCGCCGCCGCGGGCGCCACGTAGGCCAGGCCGCGGCCGGCCTCGGGGTACCGCTTCGCGAAGGACTTCCCGCGGGCCTGCTTCACCTGGAAGAAGACGAAGGCGCCGAGGCCGATGGCCAACAGCACCACGTACGGCACCGGGCTCGTGGTGGGCGGCGCCTCGCGGTTGAGCGCGCGGTACCGCCGCTCGGCCAGCGCGCCCGCGTCGGCGGTTGAGACGCCTCCCTGCAGCACCGCCCGCAGCGCGAGCTTCATCGGCTCCCACACCCGCGCCATCTCGAGCGTGTTCGGCGTCGGCGTGCCGCGCTCGGCCACCGCGCGGAACGCGGAGATCATCGGATCGTTCGCCACCGCCGGCTGCTCGTACGCCGCCAGCTCGGCGGGGATCTGCCGGCCCACCGTGACGCGGGTGAGCGTCGCCTCGCCGAGCGAGAGGAAGCGCGCCAGCGCCTGGGCCTGCTCCGGCATCGTGGTGCGCGACGAGACGAAGGCGGCCTCGACGCCGAGGAAGGGCGTCATCGGCTGGCCGGTGCTGCTCACCACCGGCAGCGGGTGGATCGAGTACTTCACGCCCGGATCGATCTCCCCGGTGAACCACGGCCCGGAGATCACCATCGCCGCGCGGTTCTCGTTGAAGAGCGTCTTCACCAGCGCGCCGGACACCTCCTGCGGCATGAGCAGGCGGTCCTGCAGCGACTTCACCCAGGTGAGCGAGGCCGCCATCGCGGGCGTGTCGAACTGCGCGCGTCCCGCGGCGTCGAAGAGCTGCCCGCCGAAGCCGAACAGCACCGGCGCGTGGAAGTAGAAGTCGCCTGCCTCGTAGGCGAGGCCGAACTCGTTCTGGCCCGGCTTCGCGACGCGGGTCATCAGCGCCTCGAGCTCGTCGGTCGTCTGAGGCACCGGCAGCCCGCGCTCGTCGCGCATGAAGAGCGCGAGGCACTTGATCGACAGCGGGTAGCCGTAGAACGCGCCGTCGAGCTCGAGCGCGTCGACGGCGGGCTTGAGGTACTTCGAGCGCTCGAGCGCGTCACCCGACGGCGCGACGATCTTCATGCGGTGGAACTGCCGCAGCCGCTCGTGCGCGAAGATGAAGACGTCCGGCCCGGCGTCGTGGGGGATCGCCGAGGTGAGCTTCGACGAGAGCGCGTCGTAGGGCACGGCGAGCAGCTCGACGGGCGTGCCGGTGGCGGCGGTGAAGGCCTTCGCGGCCGCTTCGATCGCCTGCTCCTCGCCGCCGCGGTAGCCGTGCCACAGCCTGAGCGCCTTCGGTTGCTGCGCGGCCGCGACCGGCGCCAGGAGCGCGAGCGCGAGGAGCCACAGCCTACGCATGCGGCGCCTCCGGGTGACGCAGGGCCTTCGCGCCATCCGCAGAGAAGACGTGGAGCGCGTCGCCGGTGGGCGCGACCGACACCGTCTGACCGACCTGCACGTCGGCGCCCTCGAAGCGCGCCGCGAGCGGGCCCGCCTCGGTCTTGAGGAACGCGTAGCCGTCGAAGCCCAGCCGCTCGACCGCCTCCACCTCGCCGCGGAGCGGGCCGCTGCCGCCCACCCGGAGATCCTGCGGGCGGAGCCCCAGCTTGACCTCGCCCTGCGCGTCGCCCGCGGCGGGGAGCGAGAAGCCCGTGCCCACGAAGCGATCGCCCTCGCGCTTCGCGCCCAGCAGGTTCATCGACGGCGAGCCGAGGAAGGTGGCCACGAAGGTGTTGGTCGGCCGGTGGTACAGCTCGAGCGGCGCGCCGAGCTGCTGGAGGATGCCCTTGTTGAACACCGCCACCCGGGTCGCGAGCGTCATCGCCTCGACCTGATCGTGCGTGACGTAGATCATCGTCACGCCGAGCTGCCGGTGGAGCCGCGCCAGCTCGCCGCGCATCTGCACGCGCAGCGCGGTGTCGAGGTTCGACAGCGGCTCGTCGAAGAGGAAGAGCTGCGGCCGGCGGACGATCACCCGCCCCATCGCCACGCGCTGGCGCTGGCCGCCCGAGAGCGCCTTCGGCTTGCGGTCGAGCAGCGCGCCCAGCTCGAGCATGCGCGCGGCCTCGGCGACGCGCGCGTCGATCTCCGCGCGGGGGAGCTTCCGCAGCTCGAGCCCGAAGGCCATGTTCTCGCGCACCGTCATGTGCGGGTAGAGCGCGTAGCTCTGGAACACCATGCCCACGTCGCGCTCGCGCGGCGGCACGTCGTTCATCTTCTTGCCGCCGATGAACAGCTCGCCCTCGTCCATCTGCTCGAGGCCCGAGATGATGCGCAGCAGCGTCGTCTTCCCGCAGCCCGAGGGGCCGACCATCACCAGGAACTCGCCCGCCTTCACCTCGAGATCGACACCCTTCACGATGGCGTTGTCGCCAAAGCTCTTCTTGATTCCGACGAGGCGAACGTCACTCACGCGTGACGGAACCTAGGCAACTTCGAAGCGTGCTCCGAGCGTTTTTCAATGCGCCGGCCGCGCTGTCGGGCGCAGCGGCGGTTTGCTAGGTCAGGGCCCGTGCGTCGCCTGAGCCTCGTGGTCCCGGTGCTGTTCTCGCTCGCGTGTGGTCCGACCGACACCGCGCGCCTGTACCAGACGTCTCCTTCCGCGCCGACGCTCGACCCCGCGGCCATCGAGCGCCTCGAGCACCTCGGCCCGACGCTGCTCGAGAAGGGCGTCAACTTCGGGGTCTACAGCGAGCGCGCCGAGCGCATCGACCTGCTGCTCTTCGACAACCCCGAGGCCACGCTGCCCACGCGGCAGATCCCCATGAGCCGCTTCGGCAACGTGTGGAACGTCTTCGTCGAGGGCGTGGGCGTCGGGCAGCACTACGGCTTCGTCGCCTGGGGCCCCAACTGGCCGTACGATCCCGCGTGGACGCCCGGCTCGGTGATCGGCTTCAAGGCCGACGTCGACGCCGACGGCAACCGCTTCAACCCCAACAAGCTCCTGTGGGATCCGTACGGCAAGGCCATTCACCGCGATCACGACTGGTCGAAGGGCAGCATCGCCACCGGCCCCGCGCGCGGCGAGTCGACCTGGGCCGCGGCGAGCAAGAGCGTGGTGGTGCAGAGCAAGTACCAGTGGAGCGAGAACGAGACCACCTGGCGCGCCCGCCGGCAGGACGAGAACGCGCCCGGCCACCGGTGGAACGACGCCATCGTCTACGAGCTCCACCCGAAGGGCTTCACCGCCAACCGCAGCTCGGGCGTCGAGCACCCCGGGACCTTCCGCGGGCTGGGCGAGAAGGTGGGCTACCTCAAGCAGCTCGGGGTGACGATGGTGCACCTCATGCCGCCCTTCGAGAAGCCGTCGGAGGGCGGGTACTGGGGCTACAACTCGCTGTCCTTCTTCATCCCCGAGAACACCTACGCCTCCCGCCGCGAGCAGGAGGAGATCATCGACGAGTTCAAGTGGATGGTGGACCAGCTCCACCAGGCCGACATCGAGGTGATGCTCGACGTCGTCTACAACCACACCGGCGAAGGCGGCTTCTGGAGAGACCGGCTCGACTTCACCTACAACCAGGGCGGCACCGGCATCGTCAACATCGACCGCAAGGAAGTGGTCGGCCTCTACAACTTCCGCGGCCTCGACAACCACGCCTACTACGCGCTGACCGACGACAAGCAGTTCTTCGTCAACAACACCGGCGTCGGCAACGAGACGCGCTGCAACCACACGCCGTTCCGCAAGCTGATCATCGACTCGCTCCGCTACTGGGTCGAGGAGATGCACGTCGACGGCTTCCGCTTCGATCTCGCCACCGTGCTCGGTGAGAAGGATCTCTCGTATTCGGTCTGGCCCGACCCGAAGACCTCGGTGCTCCAGGCGATCGCCGACGATCCGGTGCTGCAGAAGTACAACACGCGCCTGACCGCCGAGCCGTGGGGCGCCGGCGCGTACGATCTCGGCCAGTCCTTCAACGGGCCGAACAACAACGAGTTCAGCAACGGCTACGGCACGCGCATCGGGCTCTTCCCCGCCTCGAGCAACAAGGCCACCACGGGGTGGGGCGAGTGGAACGGCCGCTTCCGCGACTGGTGGCGCTCGTTCTGGAACCTCGACGACTTCAAGTGGAACAGCCGCGAGGTGCAGGACGGCGGCTTCTTCCTCACCGGCAGCGCCAACTGGTTCCAGTGGAACGGGCGCAAGCCGTACCACAGCTACAACTTCGTCACCGTGCACGACGGCTTCACGATGTACGACCTCGTCTCGTACGAGGCGAAGCAGAACAAGTGCGGCCCGCTCAACCCGGTGTGCTGCGCGGAGCCCTTCAGCCCGTGGTGCGAGACCGAGTCGGGCGAGAGCCACAACCGCAGCCGCAACTGGAACGACGAGGCGATGAAGCGGCAGATCATGCGCAACCTCTTCGTGGCCATGCTCATCAGCCGCGGCACGCCGCTGCTCTGGTCCGGCGACGAGTGGATGCGCACCCAGTACGGCAACAACAACGCGTACTCGACGGGCGCCGACAACCCCTACAACTGGATGGACTGGGGCACCTGGGAGCCGCAGGACCAGCGCCAGCGCATGTTCGACTTCGTGCGGCAGATGATCGCCTTCCGCAAGTCGCACCAGTACGCCTTCGCGCCGCTCGACTGGTCGCAGGGCGCGCCCTTCGCGTGGAAGAACGCCCAGAACCAGGACAAGACGAACTGGGGCGACAAGCAGCTGATGATGCACTTCTACGATCCGTCGAAGGGCCCCGAGCTCGTCATCCTCTTCAACGGCGAGGCGAGCGACGTCACCTTCACGCTCCCGCAGGGGCGCTCGTGGAAGCGCGTCGTCGACACGCAGTCGTACTGGGATCTCCCGGAGACGCTGGTGCAGCTCGGGAAACCGCAGCGCCAGTCGAGCAACGTGTGGCTCACCGGGGCCACCGCCGTCACCACCCCCGACTTCGCGGTGAAGGCGCGCTCCGTGGTGATCCTCGAGGCGGCTCCCTGAAAAAGAGGGATGGTTATTGAAAGCGCGCGCAGCGCGGCGCACGCTCCCTGGCGTTGTTCATCCACCCGGGGGGCTGTGTGATGACCGTCGAGTTCTACGTCTCGAAGTCGCTTCGCTACACGCAGGAGCGTTCCTTCACCCGCTTGCCGGCGGACTTCCCGGTGCACCTGCGCACCAGCGAGCTGCGGGTCAACGATCGCGCGAACGATCTCTCGGAAGCGGGCATCGGCATCCTCACGCCGCGGCCGCTGGCGCCGATGACGCTCGTCTCGGTGCGTCTCGAGGTGCCGCACCTCGAGCCCGTCGACGTGCTCGGCCGCGTGATGTGGGCCAACGAGCACAAGATGGGGCTGCGCTTCGAGAAGCCCGACTCGCGGGTGACGGAGCTCGTCGAGCGGCTGCGCCAGGCCTACGACCGGATTTGAGGGGCGGGTCTCGCGCTTTGCAGTAGAAGTCGGGGCCCGTGCGCGCCCCTCTTTTCCTGCTCGCAATCGTCTCCAGTGTCGCGCTGGCGCAGGCTCCCGACAGTCGCTTCAGCGCCGGTGGCTACTACCGCATCATGGCGCGCCCGGACTTCCAGGGCGGCAACGGGCGGCTCGGGTATTGGAACCTCAACGGGCGCCTGATGAACGAGGGCCCGTACGCGGCGCTGGAGATGAAGCTCGATCTCCTCCAGGCGCCGCCGGGCACGACGGACATCTGGGCCAGCCTGCACGCGCGCATCGAGGGCGGCTCGGTCACCACCGCCGATCAGGGCAACGGCAGCCTGGTCAACTTCCGCCTGAGCCAGCTCTACGCGCGCGCGGGCAACATCATCGCGCCCAACGTGGTGTGGCAGCTCGGCACGCTCCAGTACTTCTTCGGCAACCTCGGGCTGTACGACATGCGCCCGGCGCAGATCCTCGAAGACACCATCGGGCTGTCGGGCCGCTTCACCACCGATCGCCTCGACGTGCTGCTCGCGGTGGGTGACTCGGGCTTCGCGGTGCGCGGCGCGCAGTACGTGCCGCTGCTCACGGCGGGCGGCGCGCTGCGGCTGCGGCTGGGCAGCAGGTTCGAGCTCGGCGGCGGAGGTCAGGTCGCGGTCGAACCCTTCATCGCCGGCAACCGCTTCTCGTCGTACGTCACGCCGAACGTCGCCTACGCCGACTACACGCGCCAGGAGGTGCTCCGCCGCTTCGTCGAGGAGAACCCCATCGGCGGCATCGATCAGTTCCCGCGCCCGGTGGCCTCGACGCAGATGAACGTCTCGTGGCGCGCGGTGGGCTACCTCGGCTTCGGTCGGCTGGGGCCCATCGAGTGGAACAACCTCTTCGTTCGCTACCACCGGCTCCACCCGCAGAACTTCTACACCGAGACCTTCCAGGGCCGCTCGGTGGACGTCTACGTCGCCGACCTCACGCGCGATCGCTACGGGCTCCAGCTCGGCGACGAGATCATGCTCAAGCTGATCCCCGATCGGCTCGATGCGGTGTGGGCGGTGCTGTACGGCTCCGACCGCGACTACGCGAACACCATTCGCGCGAGCGAGGCCAACCGCACGTACATGTCGACGGTGCTCCGGCTGCAGCTGTACTTCACGCGCACCGTGCACTGGCTGGTCGAGAACGCGCTCTCGCAGGAGCGCTCGCTCAACGGCAACCTCTTCCGCACCAACTTCGACTCGATCTTCCAGAACACCGCCGGCGTGCCCGACACGCGCGGGCTCGAGTTCGGCGACGCGGCGGTGCGCAACACGTGGCAGTTCAAGACGGGCATCGTGCTGAACCCGACCGGCTTCGGGATCTACGCGCGCCCGTCGATCCGTCTCCTCTACGGCTTCCAGTACTCGAGCCAGCACGCCGCGTTCGGCAACGGCTTCGTCGAGCGGCTCGATCAGTTCGACGCCTTCAAGCCCACGGGGACGATCGCCTGGCACCACCTGGTGTCGCTCGAGTCGGAGGGGTGGTTCTGATGCGCGCGCTTCGTTCCCTGGTCTTCGTCGCCGTCGCGGGGCTGATCGCGCTCGGCTGTCTGCCGCGCATTCCGCGCCAGCGCCTCGCCGAGCCCGCGAAGATCGCCGTCGCCTACATCGTCGACCCCTCGTACGCCGGCGCGCCGTTCTCGCCGCCCGAGGCCCTGCGCAAGGCGATCGCGAAGGAGCTCAGCGATCACAACCTCGAGGCGAAAGAGCTCCCGCTCGAGACCGTGTCGAGCCAGCGGCTCACCGACGCGCGCTTCGAGGCGCTCAAGCGCGCGCAGGCCGCGGAGGGCGTGCCGTACTTCCTGCTCGTCGAGCAGCGCGTGCAGTTCTTCTCGCAGATCGACGGCCGCTACCGGTGGGAAGTGGGCACCTCGCTCACCGCCTCGCGCACCGAAGGCGCGGTGGCGAAGGACCCCTTCGAGATCCCCGTGGTGCTGATGTTCGACCACGAGAAGGAAAGGGAGGCGATCGTCTACGCCGCGCCCGACATCGCCAACCGCGTGGGCGTGCTGCTCGACGGGCTGCTCGCCGGCGCGCCGCCTCTGACGCCCGCCGCCGCGGTGGACGCCGGCACGCCATGAGCCGGAGCGGGTGGGTCCTGCTCCTCGCCGCGCTCGCGGGCTGCGCGCACCAGCGCCCCGCGCCGCCGACGGGCATCTACTTCGTGATGGTCGATCGCTTCGAAGACGGCGATCGCTCCAACGACGCGGAGATCGATCGCGCAGACCCGCAGGCGTTCCACGGGGGCGATCTCCAGGGCGTCATCGAGCGCCTCGACTGGGTGCAGGCGCTCGGCTTCGACACCGTGTGGCTGTCGCCGATCTTCAAGATGCGCACCGAGAAGTGGTTCGGTCACGGCGCCTTCCACGGGTACTGGACGTGGGATCTCTCAGCGCTCGAGCCGCGCTTCGGTGACGAGCTGCTCCTGGCGCGGCTGCGACGCGAGCTCGATCGCCGCGGCATGAAGCTGGTGCTCGACGTGGTGCTCAACCACGTCGGGCCCGACGCGCCGCTGCTCACCGCGCACCCCGACTGGTTCCATCGCCGCGGCGGCGTGACGGACTGGAACGATCGCGAGCAGCTGGTGATGCACGACGTGCACGGGCTGCCGGATCTCGCCACCGAGAAGCCGGAGGTCTTCGCGTGGCTGCTCGCGTCGTCGAAGCGCTGGCTCGAGCTGGCCCGGCCCGACGGCTTCCGCCTCGACGCGGTCAAGCACCTGCCGATCGAGTTCTGGGCCCGGTTCAACGGCGCCTTCGACGGCGACTTCACGCGGCTGGGCGAGCTGCTCGACGGAGATCCCTCGACGGTCGCGCGCACGTGGAGGGAAGGGCGCTTCACCTCGATGTTCGACTTCCCGCTCGCCTTCGCGGTGGCCGACGTCTTCTGCCGCGGGGAGTCGCCCGCGAAGCTCGCCGCGGCGCTCACCAACGACCGGCGCTACCCCGACCCTTCGAAGCTGGTGACGCTGGTCGACAACCACGATCTCCCGCGCATCCTCAGCGTGTGCGGCGGCGACGTCGAGAAGACGAAGCAGGCGCTCACCTTCCTCTTCGCGATGCGCGGGATCCCCTCGCTCACGTGGGGCACCGAGGTCGGCCTCGAGGGCGCGAAGGAGCCGGAGAACCGCCCGTCGATGCGCTTCGTCGAGCACCCGCTGCGCGAGCACGTGCGCGCGCAGATGAAGCAGCGGCTCGAGAGCCCGGCGCTGCGGAGCGGGGCGGCGGTGCCTGTGGAGGTGACGCCCGCGCGCGTGGTGATCGCCCGCATCGCCGACGACGGCAGCACGGTGCACGTCGTGGTCGAGGCGGGGCGCGTGCAGGTGAGCACCGCGCGGCCAGCGGAGCGTTGGCTCGTCGAGCAGTGGCGCACCGGCGCGAGGACGCGCGCGGTGACGTTCCGGGGGAAGGGGAGCGTGGTCGGCTCCGGCCCCGAGCTCGGCGACTGGGATCAGGCGAAGGCTCGGCCGATGCCGGTGACGATCGAGCTGCCGCTCAACGGGGCGTTCGAGCTCAAGCGCATCGTCGACGGGGCGTGGGAAGACGGGCCCAACCGGGTGCTGTTCGTGACGGAGGCGACCTCGACGGTCGACTGGTGACCATGATCGCGTGGGTGTTGGCGGCGGTGGTGAGCGGCGGAGTTCCCGACGCGCTCGAGGTCGGATCGACAGAGGGGCTCTTCGGCCATGGCGAGATCCTGGTCTCGCTCGAGCGCAGCTCGCTCAGCGCAGCAGGGCCGGGTCGATTGATGACGATCGTCGCCGCAGCGGAACTCGTCCGGAGCCAACCGACGGCGATCGCACGCGGCCTGCTCCGCGCTGGCGGTGGCTGGTCCTGGGGCTCGAACCGGGCAGTGCTGGGCGTCGTCGCGGAGCCGCTGGTCGTCGTGGAGCCGAACTACGGAATCGGGGCCGAGCCGTTCGTTTCGACCTCCGTCTCGGTGAGCCCGACCGTCGCGGCGCTCTTCACCGTCGGTCCCCTCGTGCTTCGACCGCGAGTCTCGGTGCCGATCATCTTCGACTCGCCGGTGCATGCCGGGGTCGCGCCGAGCCTCCAGGTTCGCGGCTCGCCCGTCGCGCCGATGCTGCTCGGGCTCGAAGTGGACGGCTCGCTCTTCCAGACCGACCTCGGGAAGGTCCTGCTGGAGGCGCCGAGGTTGCTTCGGAGGTGCGCGGAGGCCTTCTGCGCGCCGCTCGCTGTCTTCGAAGCCTGGAGGCTGCGCGCGACGCTGACCGGCTCCTGGACCTTCACCGAGTCCTGGTCAGTCGCCGTGCGCGCACGGCTCGCCCATGGCTACGAGTTCCTCCCGCGCATCGTCCATTCCTCGGTGAGCCCCGACGATTCGGTCCGCACCCTCAGCTGGTTCCGCTCGAGCGAGCAGGTCGAGCTCATCGGTACGTGGTCCTCGCGACACCTCGGCGTGAGCCTCGCGCTGGGGTTCGGCGGCCAGCAGTGGGCCGAATCGGTCGAGGGCACGATGGTGTGGACCAGCGCGAGCTTCTGGCTCCGCTCCGACGCGCGGCTCGATCGACTGTGGCTCGATCTCTGAGCGTGGCTTGACGCCCCGCGTCAATCTCCGTTGACTCTCAAATCAGTCGGCCATATCCACTCGGCCAGCCTCGTCTTTCCCCGGAGGTTTCATGGGCAATCGTCGGGTAGCGATCATCGGTGGTCTCCGGACCCCGTTCGTGAAGGCGAACACCGTCTTCAACGATCTCACGGCCCTCGATCTGGGTCGCCTCGTGGTTCAGGAGCTCGTGCAGCGCTACGACCTGGACCCCAACGTCATCGACGAGGTGGTGTTCGGCCAGGTGGTGCCGTCGCTGACGGCGTCGTCGATCGCCCGCGAGGTGGTGCTCCTCACGGGGCTGCCGCGGCGCATTCAGACGCACACCGTGATGCGCGCCTGCGCGACGTCGATCCAGGCGGCGGTGAGCCTCGCCAACTCGATCCAGCTCGGGGTGGCCGACTGTGGCATCGCCGGCGGCACCGAGTCGATGAGCGACCCGCCGATCTTCACCTCGCGCCCGCTGGCGCACGCGCTGGTCAGCGCCAGCAAGGCCAGGACACTGCCCGCGAAGCTCAAGCCGTTCCAGCGGCTCAAGGGCAAGGACCTGCTCCCCGTGCCGCCGGCGATCGCCGAGTACACCACGGGCATGTCGATGGGCGACTCGGCCGAGAAGATGGCCAAGGAGAACGGCATCACCCGCCGCGAGCAGGACGAGATCACGCTCGCCTCGCACCTCAACGCCGCCCGCGCGTGGAAGCAGGGCTGGTTCAAGGACGAGGTGATGAGCGTGCCGGTGCCTCCGAAGTACAAGGAGGTCGCCACCACCGACAACATCGTGCGCGAGGACGCGTCGATGGAGGCCCTCTCGGCGCTCAAGCCGGTCTTCGATCGCCGCTACGGCACGGTGACCGCGGGCAACGCCTCGCCGCTCACCGACGGCGCGGCGGCGCTGATCCTCATGAGCGAAGAGAAGGCGAAGGCCCTCGGCTACCAGCCGCTCGGCTTCCTCAAGTCGTACGCCTTCGCGGCGACCGATCCGGGCGATCAGCTCCTGCAGGGGCCGGCGTACGCGGCGCCCCTCGCGCTCGATCGCGCGGGCCTCACCCTCAAGGACATCGATCTCATCGACATGCACGAGGCCTTCGCCGCGCAGGTGGCCTCCAACATCCAGGCGTTCGAGTCGAAGGCCTTCGCCGAGAAGCTGGGCCGCAAGGCGGCGCTGGGCGAGGTCGATCGCAAGAAGCTCAACGTCAACGGCGGCTCCATCGCGCTCGGGCACCCCTTCGCGGCGACCGGCGCCCGCATCATCCACCAGTCGCTGCGCGAGCTGCAGCGCCGCAACCTCTCGAAGGCCCTCGTGACCGTCTGTGCCCAGGGCGGGCAGGGCGCGGCCGTCGTCCTGGAGCGTGAGTGATGAGCACCAAGAACTTCTCGTACGTCGTCGAAGATCAGGTCGCGGTCATCACCTTCGACATGGAAGGCGAGCCGGTCAACACCATCGCCCCGCAGATCAGCCTCGAGTTCGAGGCGCTGATGACGCGCGCCGCGAGCGACGCGGCGGCGAAGGCGATCGTCTTCATCTCCGGCAAGAAGGACACCTTCATCGCCGGGGCGAAGATCGACTTCCTGCAGACGGTGAAGACGGCGGCCGAGGCCACCGCGCTCTCGCGCCAGGGCCAGGCGGGCTTCGATCGCCTCGACGCCTTCGAGAAGCCGGTGGTGGCGGCGATCCACGGCGCGTGCCTCGGCGGCGGCCTCGAGTGGGCGCTCGCGTGTGACTACCGCCTCGCGACGGACAGCCCGAAGACCTCGCTCGGCCTGCCGGAGGTGCAGCTCGGCCTCATCCCCGGCGCGGGCGGCACGCAGCGGCTGCCGCAGCTCATCGGCGCGCAGGCGGCGCTCGATCTGATCCTCACCGGGAAGAACCTCAAGGCGAAGAAGGCCCTCAAGCTCGGGGTGATCGACGAGGTGGTGCCCACGCCGATCCTCCGGAAGATCGCCGTCACCCGCGCCAACGAGCTCGCCGCCGGCACGCTCAAGGTCGATCGCAAGCGCGGCATCTCGCCGGTCATCACGCGCGGCAAGTCGCTGCCGGAGATCCTCAAGGGCCTCACCGACAAGGAGGCCTGGGCGGAGTTCGCGCTCGAAGACAACCCGCTCGGCCGCAAGGTGCTCTTCGATCAGGCGAAGAAGCAGCTGCTCAAGAAGACGCGCGGCAAGTACCCCGCGCCCGAGAGGGCGCTCGAGGTGGTCCGCATCGGCCTCGAGAAGGGCATGAAGGCCGGCCTCGAGGCGGAGGCCGCGGCCTTCGGCGAGCTGGTGATGAGCGACGTCAGCAAGCGCCTGGTGGAGATCTTCTTCGCCACCACCGCGCTCAAGAAGGACAACGGCGTCGCCGACCCGAAGGTGAAGCCGCGTGAGGTGAAGAAGATCGGCATGCTCGGCGGCGGCCTGATGGGCGCCGGCATCGCCTACGTCACCGCGGCGCTGCAGGGCGTGCCGGTGCGCATCAAGGACAAGGACGACGCCGGCGTCGGCCGCGCGCTCGCCCACGTGCGCGGCCTGTTCGACGAGCGCGTCAAGCGCCGCTCGCTCACCTGGCGCGAGGCCGAGAAGCAGCTCGCGCTGGTGTCGGCCACCACCGACTACTCGGGCTTCAAGCACGCCGATCTGGTGATCGAGGCGGTGTTCGAGGACCTCAAGCTCAAGCACCAGATGGTGGAGGACATCGAGCGCGTCTGCGGCCCGGAGACGATCTTCGCGTCGAACACCAGCTCGATCCCCATCACCGACATCGCGAAGGCGAGCAAGCACCCCGAGACCGTGATCGGGATGCACTACTTCTCGCCGGTCAACAAGATGCCGCTGCTCGAGATCATCACCCACAAGGGCACCGCCGACTGGGTGACCGCCACCTGCGTCGAGGTCGGCAAGAAGCAGGGCAAGACGGTGATCGTCGTCAACGACGGCGTCGGCTTCTACACCTCGCGCATCCTCGCGCCGTACATGAACGAGGCCGCGTTCCTGCTCGCCGAGGGCGCCGACATCGCGGAGCTCGATCGCGCGCTGGTCGACTTCGGCTTCCCCGTCGGGCCGATCACCCTGCTCGACGAGGTGGGCATCGACGTCGCGGCGAAGGTGGGGAAGATCATGCACGCCGCGTTCGGCGAGCGCATGGCCGCCCCCGACACCACCGACGCGCTGGTGAAGGAAGGCCGCCTCGGCCGCAAGGCGCAGAAGGGCTTCTACCTCTACGAGAACGGCAAGAAGGGCGAGGTCGACGAGTCGATCTACGCGCTCATGCCGCACGGCAAGGAGCGCAAGCGCTTCGACCGCGCCGAGATGGCCGAGCGCTGCGTGCTGCAGATGGTGAACGAGGCGATCCGCTGCATGGGCGAGGGCATCCTCCGCAGCCCGCGCGACGGCGACATCGGCGCCATCTTCGGCCTCGGCTTCCCGCCGTTCCTTGGCGGCCCGTTCCGCTACGTCGACGCGCAGGGCCTGGGGAAGATCCTCATGCGCACCGAGCACTACCAGGACCGCCTCGGCAAGCGCTTCACGCCCGCGCCGCTGCTCGCCGAGTCCGTCAAGAGCGGCAAGAAGTTCCACTGAGCGAGGCGCCCCATGCTCACCCACCCGTCGCTGGCCGTCTTCAAGCCGCTCCCGCTCGCCGAGCGGCTCTTCGTGCGCGCGCGGCTCCTCACCGCGCCGCTCGAGGCGCTGGCGCAGCGGGTGAGCGGCACGCGGGTGCTCGACGTGGGCTGCGGTCACGGGCTGCTGTGCTCGATGATGGCGCTCGGCTTCCCCGATCGCTTCGTGGTGGGCATCGACCCCGACCCGCGGAAGATCGACTGGGCGCGCCGCTCGGTCGGCAAGCTGGGCAACACCCGCTTCGACGTGATGACCGTCGAGCGCCTCGCCGCGCTCGAGCCCGGCACCTTCGACACCATCACCGTCGCCGACGTGCTGTACCTCCTGCCGCCGAACGAGTGGGGCGACTTCCTCGCCTCGTGCCACCAGCTCCTCAAGCGCGGCGGGCGGCTGCTGCTCAAGGAGGCCGAGGACGACGGCGGCTGGCGCACCCGCAAGGCGCTCCTCCAGGAGCAGGTGATGGTGCGACTGCTCGGTCGCACGAAGGGCTCCGGGGCCATCGGTTTCTCACCGCGTGAGAGCACGAAGGCGCTGCTCGAGCGTGCGGGTTTCGAGGTCACTGAAGTCGTGTCCCTCTCCGAGGGAAGTACGACGCCGCATGTTCTTTTCGTCGCCGAGTGCCGCTAGTCTCCGCCCCTCATCAAGGGGGCCTCGCTCGACCGAGTGAGGCAGTCGCTTCGGAGGCTTCACCGAATGAATCGATTGTTCCTGGTTGCGCTCACCAGCGCGGTCATCTCTGCGTGCTCGTGCAACACCGTGGTGAAGTGCACGGACTTCACTGACTGCTCGTCGGGGCAGGTGTGCGTGATGGGCGAGTGTCGGGCGACGATCGGCACCGGCTCCGGGCCGGGCGGCGGTGGCAACGGTACGGGCGGCGGCTCGAGCGGCACGGGCGGCGGCGGCGGCGGCGGGACGATCGTCACCGGCTGTGACCCGAACGGCGGCCAGGCCAACTTCTCGAAGGACACCGACTGCGACGGCCTCAACGACGGTGAGGAGTACGCCACCGACTACAACGGCCAGAAGACCAACCCGTGCAACGCCGACTCCGACGGCGACGGGCTGCCCGATGGCCTCGAGCTCGGGCGCACCAGCTCGGTCTCGGCGTCGTGCACCTTCACCGCCGATGTCGACCCCAACTCGAAGACGCAGCCCACGGTCGCAGACAGCGACGGCGACGGCGTGAACGACGGCACCGAAGACGCGAACCACGACGGCCGCCGCGACGGCAACGAGACCGATCCCGCGCGCAAGGACACCGACTGCGACGGTTACTCCGACGGCGAGGAGCGCATGAGCGCGGCGGGCTGCATGACCGACGGCACGAAGCGCGACACCGACGGCGACGGCTTGCCGGACGGCGTCGAGGGCGGCCTCCAGCCGGTCGGCGCTGATCCGATGGTGTGCACCTACACCGTCGCCACCTACGACGCGGACAGCTCGGTGAACACCAACCCGTGCAACCCCGACTCCGACGGCGACGGCATCCAGGACGGCGCGGAGGACACCAACCTCAACGGCCGCGTGGACATGGGCGAGCTCAACCCGACCAACATGTCCGACGGCACCGGCGTCGCGCAGCAGGCGTGCGCCACGCAGAACCTCAAGCCGATCTCCTTCCACTCGAGCGGCGCGAGCGACGTGCAGGTCGCGCTGGTGCCCGACTTCGCCGAGGTCACGCGCGTGGCTGGCCCCGGCGGCGAAGCGGGCTTCGTCTTCTACGACGCGACGACGAAGGTGGCCGGCCTGGCGATCTCCAAGACGCCGGCGGGTGCTGACGCCACGGCCGAAGAGGCCGACGGGCGTTCGAAGATCACCGGCCTGTCTGGCCCGCTGACGCAGACCTTCACCACGTGGGACGGCTTCAACGCCGTGCGCGGCGTGTACGACGCCTCGGGCAACGGCGACGTGAAGACGCGGCTCAACGACATCGCGAAGAACTACCTCGGGATGAACGCCACGGGCCTGCTCGCGGGCACCGGCGGATCGAACGGCCCGTTCAAGGTGGTGGCGGAGTACGTGCGCCGCACGGCGACGCGCGCGGTGGTGGTCATCGCGATCATCCCCTCGTCGCTCTACTCGGGTCAGGCGCTCTTCAAGATGGACGACGCGGCCGGCGGCACCTCGCTCGGCCAGTTCGGTGACTTCGCCAACACGCAGTGCGAGGTCTTCGCCGCGACGGTGAACCAGAAGGTCGACTTCCTGTGGGTGGTCGACGACAGCTGCTCGATGGCCTCGAGCCAGACGGCGGTGGCGAACGCCGGCGCGCTCTTCGGCCAGAAGCTGCAGAACGCCGGCCTCGACTGGCGCGCGGGCGCGGTGACGACGGGCTACTACGCGAGCGCCTACGACGGCTCGATGCGTGACTGGACCACCAGCGCCGCGACGATGCAGACCTGGTTCAGCGGCGGAGGCGCCTTCGGTACCAACGGCAACGGCAACGAGCAGGGCTTCGCCGGCGCGCAGACCTTCATCAACCGCAACGGCCCGCAGAACGCGGCTCCGTTCCGCGCCGACGCTCAGGGCCACCTCATCTTCCTGACCGACACGCACGAGCAGTCGGGCATCTCGGCGGCGCAGATGCAGACCTTCCTCATGGGCTACTTCGGCGGCCGCCGGTTCGCCGCGCACGGCATCGTCTGCCCCGAGGGCACCACCTGCGCGAGCGAGGACCCGGAAGATCCGGTCGGCAAGTACCACTCGCTCATCCGCGCGACGGGCGGGGTGATCGGCAACATCATGGTCTTCAACCCGACCTCGCCGACCGCGCAGCAGCAGGCGCAGCAGCAGGCGACGATCGACGCGATCCTGAGCGCGGTCATCGGTGGCACGGGCACGCAGCTCCAGCGCCCGCCGATCTCCGCGACGATCAAGGTCGCCATCGCCTCGACCCGCGGCACCTGCAACACCGCCGACGTGCCGCGCGATCGCACCAACGGCTGGGACATCGACCCCGCCACGCGTCGCATCGTCTTCTTCGGCAACTGCATCCCCAGCGCGGCCGGAGTGCAGGTGGCCGTCAGCTACAAGTACTGGAACGACGGCTCGCCTGATCCGAACGGTGACGCGTGCGGCGGTACCTGCGCGGCGCCGATGGTGTGCGATCCCAACCAGCGCACCTGCGTCTGTGCCCCGAACTGCGGCGGCTGCGGCGTCGGCTTCACCTGCAACACCAACCGCTGCGCCTGCGAGCCGGAGATCGGCTGACGGGCGAACTCGCTCAGGAGAACAGCGCCGTGTACCGGCGCTGCATCTCCTCGGGGCTCAGGCGCTCGAGCTCGTGCCCGATGCTCCACTCGTAGCCGAAGGGGTCGCGCACGGTGCCGCTCCGCTCGCCGTAGAAGTGATCGGCGGCGGGGCGCACCAGCGTCGCGCCCTGCGCGAGCGCCTTCGCGATGAGCTGGTCGGCATCGTCGACGTGGAGGTGGATCGTGACGCCTGCACCGCCGATCGCCCGCGGGCTGAGGATGCCGAGCTCGGGGAACTCGGCGCTGAGCATCACCGTGGTGCAGCCGAAGTCGAGCTCCACGTGGCCGATGCGGCCCGAGGGCTCGACGAGGCGGAACTTCTCCTTCGCTCCGAAGACGGTCTCGTAGAAGGCGATCGCCTGCTGCGGATCGTGCACGCGCAGGTACACGAAGAGTTCGCTGAGGTTCATGCCCGGTTCGTCGCACGAAGCGCGACGCGGCGTCTTGAACGGAATGGACCTCACCGTGACGGCAGGTGGCCGGGCTCGAAGGGCGCCGCCGCGCGGAGCTGGGCTGGCGTGAGCCCCGCGCGGGCCCGGAGCTCGCGCGTGAGGTGCGCCTGGTCGGCGTAGCCCGCGTCGAGCGCGACAAAGACCAGATCGCGCGCGCCGGCGCTCAGGGCGAGCACCGCGCGCCTGAAGCGCGCGAGCTGCGACACCTCGTGGGGGAGCAGTCCGCACCACCGCTGGAAGATCCGCCCGAAGTGCCGATGGCTGAGCCCCGTGCGCGCCACCACCTCGCGCACGCCCTCACCGCGCGCGAGCGCCGCGAACGACGGGCCGATCAGCGCGGGCGCCTCCCGGCCACGACGGCTCCGCTCGAGCGCCCACGTCTGCAGCACGGCGGCCCGCCGGGCGGGGGGCGCTTCCAGCAGCTGCTCGCGCAGGCGCGCGGCGTCGGGCAGCAGCTCGCTGAGCGGGTGGTGCGCGCCAGCAAGCTCCCCGGCGCTGACGCCGAGCACCGCCTCGAGCTGCCACGGGGCGAGCTCCAGGCCGACCGACTCGTGCGGACCGCTCGGCAACCTGCGGCGCCACGCGCGCTGCCGGCCGACGAGCACCACCGCGTGGCCGTGCGAGGTGAGCGTGTCCTCCGCTTCGCCGAGGACGATCGGTCCGTCGCTCAGCCGCACCACGAGGTGCGCCTCGAGGCGGGGAAGCGCGAGCTCCGTGCGTCCGTCTCCGAGGCTGTGCGCGCGCCAGGCCGTCACGCCGTCGGACGGTACCTCACTCGTCGTCGCGCCGAGCGCATGCGCCGGTTCGCGTCTCTGGTGGTCGTGACGGTGTGCGCTTGCGCGCCGCGCTGGCCGGAGGCGATCGACGTCGGGCCGACGAACTTCTGCGGCTCAAGCAGGACCTACGACGTGCTCGCGAAGGGTCGTTGGGGCGACGGTGAGGTGAAGCAGTTCGAGGGCGCGCTCGAGGCGGTGGTACTCGGTCGTGCCGCTCCGCCTCGAGCAGTGGCACTGGGGCGCCAGCCCCGCCGACGTACAGATGGTGGTGAGCAGCGACGTGAGCAAGGGGCAGCTGAGGGGCCTCGACATCACTCCGCCGCACGAGCTCTGGGGCTTTCTCCGCACCGCGCGCGAGACGACCGGCCGCGTCGAGCCCTCCGCGGTCTTCTATTCCGGGCTCGGGAGCCTCGGGGTCGTCCATGAGGGGACGCTCCGGTTTCCAGTCAGCGAGTTCGAGAGCGAGGACGAGTTCCTGCGTCGCGCCGACGTGGCCCGGGCGAACCCGGAGTGCGCCTTCCAGCCCGACCTCGAGGTGCGCGAGTGAGGGTCAGGCCAGCTGGCGGTAGCTCACCAGCTCGATGCCTCGCCGGGCGATGGCGTCGCGCACGCGCGGGCTGAGCACCGCGGCGAGCTCGTCTTCCCAGTCGTAGCGCCAGTCGGGATCCTGCGGGACCGCGCCGGGGTCGAGGCCGGGGTGGGTGACGATCTCCCAGTCTCCGTTCTGCAGCTGCTCGAGCAGCCGCAGCAGCCGCCGCTCGGTGAGCCGCCCCGACTCGAAGACGCCGAGCGCCTTGACGCGCTTGACGCCGCGCGGCTGCTTCACGCGCGAGAGCGTGCCCAGCAGCGCCGACTTGAAGGCCGACTTCGGGTGCACCAGCCAGTGCGCGGTGGGGCGCTCCGACGGCCAGCGCACGGGCACGCCGAGCTCGGCGGCCAGCACCTCGACGATCGAGGTCATGCCCGGCAGCAGGTGGAGGTGCTGGTGCGTGTCGAGGTGATCGACGTCGGCGCCCAGCTCGCGCACGCGCCGCACCTGCGCGCGGAACTCGGTGATGATCTCCTCGGGCGGCACCAGGCGCGAGAGCCACGCCGCGCTCAGCTCGGCCCAGTCGCGGCGGAAGCGGCCGCCGGGCGCGAGCCAGCGCACCTCGCGCGCGGGCGCGGCGGGGGTGAGGTGGGTGGTGAGGCAGAGGTGCAGCCCGAGCGAGAGCTTCGTCTTCGTCGCCCGGCGGATCGCCTCCGCCGCGGTCGGCCCGGTGGCCAGCACCGTGGCGCTCGTCACCACGCCGTCGGTGTGCGCCGCGAAGATGCCTTCGTCGATGCGGGGGTGGAGGCCGAGATCGTCTGCGTTGATGACCAGCCGGATCGTCACTGCGCGCCTGACGCCTTTCTCGAGGGGAACGCCGCGACGTCGGGGGGCAGTCGCACCGGCCGCGCCGGCGTCTTCGGGTTGCGGGTGTCGCCGTAGAGCGCCGCCAGCTCCTTGAGCATCTTCACGATCACCGAGGGGCTGGCCAGCGTCGACACGCCGCGCGTGCGCGGGAAGTAGTCGACGCCCATCTGGAACACCTTGAAGCCGCGGCGGATCGCCTTCACCACCAGCTCCGCGTCGATGAACGAGCCCTGGCTCTTGAGATCGATCGCCTCCAGCACGCGGCGGTGCACCACCTTGAAGCTGAAGTTGATGTCCTTCATCTGCACGTCGAACACCTGGCGGATGAGCGCGTTGTAGACGTACGAGTAGACGATGCGCTTGAGGCCCTCGCTGGTGCGATCGAAGCGGAAGGCGCAGATCATGTCCGCCTCGAGGTACTCGAGCAGGTGGAGCGCGCGCTCGAGCTCGTCGAGATCGAACGGCAGATCCATGTCCGAGTAGATGACGACGTCCTTGGTGCTCGAGGCGAAGCCCGTCTTCATCGCCCCGCCGAGCTTCTGGTTGACCTCGTGCGACACGCAGCGAATGCGGGGATCCCGCTTGCCCAGGCCCTCGGCGATCTCGCGCGTGCGATCCGTCGAGGCGTCGTTGACGACGATGATCTCCCAGTCGTCGCTCAGCCGCTCGAGCACCACCTTCGCGCGGGACACCGTGCGCTCCACGTACTCCTCTTCGTTCCACGCCGGGAAGAACAGGCTCAGGCTGGGTCGGGCCATGGGTCGGCTACATCCCACAGCGCCCACAAAAGGCCAACGAAGGTTGGAGATCGCCCCGAAGCTGACTAGACCTCGCTCGATGGCCGATCGCTGGACAGTGCTGTTGGTCGACGACGCCCTGTCGACGACCGCCGAGCTGCAGGCCGCGTTGAGCGCCGCCGGGGCAAAGCTCCGCACGGCGACGACGGCGGCCGACGCCATCGCGCTCCTCGTCGAAGAGCCGGTCGATCTCGCCCTGGTCGACGTCGAGCTGCCGGGCGAGAGCGGCACCGCGGTGTTGCAGCACCTGCGGGCCGACGGCGGGCAGGTGCCGGTGATCCTCTTCTCTCTGCGCGACGATCCCGCCGCGCGCGCCGAGGCCTTCGCCCGCGGCGCCGATGACTACCTCCTCAAGCCGATCGACGTGCCGGAGGTGGTGGCGCGCGTGCTGCGCCGGCTCTCGCTCCACCGCGCGCTGATCGACGCCCGCGCCGAGAACGCGCGCCTCCACGGGCTGGCGGTCACCGACGGGCTCACCCAGGTCGCCAACCACCGCTACTTCCAGGAGCGGCTGCGCGAGGAGTTCCGGCGCGCCCAGCGCTACGACGATCCGCTCGCGCTGATCCTCCTCGACCTCGATCACTTCAAGGCGATCAACGACAACTTCGGCCACCAGCTCGGCGACGAGGTGCTCCGCGGCGTGGCGGCGGCGATGAAGTCGGCGGTGCGCGAGACCGACTTCCTGGCCCGCTATGGCGGCGAGGAGTTCTCGGTGCTGCTCCCCAAGACGCACCTCGCCGGCGCCCTCACCGTCGCCGAGCGCGTCAGCCACGAGCTGAAGAAGCTCGTCGTAGGGCCCCCGGGACTCAAGGTCACCGCCTCCTTCGGGGTCTCCGGCTTCCCCGGTCGCTCCGTCTCCACTCCCGAGCAGCTCGTGGCCACCGCCGACCAGGCCCTGTACCGGGCCAAGCGCGAGGGCCGGAACAAGATCAGCCTCTTCCAGGCCTCCCTGTTGGCCAGCTGAAGGGCGGGTCAGCCACACCCCCAAAGACAGGCCATGGGTTAGGTTCAACCCACTTGGCTGTCTGCGCAAGGCTCGCGAAACCCAATCCGATCAGGAGGTTGTCCTGACTCATGGGTTGGCCGCTGCTTTGCTGAAGGGGATGACCCGTGGAGACCACCGCCACCAACCTTGGTCCGGAGCTGAAGGGCAGGCTCCTGCTGGTCGACGACGAGGAGAACATCCTCCGGTCGTTGCTGCGGGTGCTGCGGCGGGGCGAGTGGATCATCGAGACCGCGCTCGACGCGGAGGCGGCGCTGAAGGTCTTCGAGCGGTTCCGCCCGGCGGTGGTGATCAGCGACTTCCGGATGCCGGGGATGAACGGCGTCGACTTCCTCGCGAAGGTGAAGGAGCTCGACCCCCACACCCAGCGCATCATGCTGACCGGCCAGGCCGACCAGCACGCGATTGAAGAGGCGATCAACCGCTCGGAGGTCTTCCGCTTCATCAGCAAGCCGTGGAACGACGCGCAGCTGCTGCTGACGGTCAAGAGCGCCTTCGAGCAGCACGAGCTGGTCAGCGACAACGAGCGGCTCCACGAGCTGACGCAGCAGCAGAACGCCGAGCTGCGGCTGCTCAACGCCGATCTCGAGCAGCGGGTGCACAACCGCACGCTGATGCTCTCGCGGGCCAAGCGCGAGTGGGAGCTGTCGTTCGACACCATCGACAACCCGCTCTCGGTGGTGAACACCGACGACCTGATCATCCGCCGGGCGAACCGGGCGACGGCGAAGGTGAGCGCGCGCCAGGTGACGGAGCTCAAGGGCGGCGTGAAGTGCCACGAGTACCTCTTCGGGCGCGACACCCAGTGCGTGGGCTGCCCGGTGGGCCCGAACATGAAGGGCCCGGGCACGCTGGAGATCGTCCACCGCGAGCGCACCTACGTGGCGCACATCTACCCGATGGACGACGAGAACATCGCCGTCTGCCACTACCGCGACGTGACCGACGAGCGGGCGCTGACCCGGCGGCTGGTCGAGAGCGAGAAGATGATCGCCATCGGCAACCTCGCCGGCGGCGTGGCGCACGAGATCAACAACCCGCTGGGCGGCATCCTCGCCTTCTCGCAGCTCATGAAGCGCGACGCCGGCCGCAGCGCGCAGGATCTCGAGGCGCTCGATCTCATCGAAGAGAGCGCGATGCGGTGCAAGCGCATCGTCGAGAGCCTGCTCAAGTTCAGCCGGCGCTCGAAGGTCGAGGACCGCCGCTCGTTCGATCTCTCGAAGTGCGTCGAAGACGCGGCGGTGCTCTTCCGCGCGCAGATCAAGAAGTACCCGAAGGCGAAGCTCGAGCTGAAGCTGGTCAGCGGCCTGCCCGACGTCTACGGCGACCCGTCGCAGCTGGGGCAGGTGGTGCTCAACCTGCTCCACAACGGGCTGCAGGCGCTGCCCGAGGGTGACGGCACGCTGCTCGTCGAGACCGGCCGCGACGACGTGAACGCCTGGTTCCGGGTGTCCGACACCGGCTGCGGCATCCCCGAAGAGAACCTCAACCGCATCTTCGAGCCCCACTTCACGACC
Source organism: Myxococcota bacterium (assembly GCA_049322495.1). Taxonomy (GTDB): domain Bacteria; phylum Myxococcota; class Myxococcia; order Myxococcales; family Myxococcaceae; genus Archangium_A. The sequence continues at coordinate 41,485 of JBMORD010000137.1, forward strand.
AAGCCGCCCGGCGAAGGCACCGGCCTCGGCTTGTCCATCGCCTATCGCATCGTCGAGGACCACGGCGGCCACTTCGCCGTCGTCTCGAAGGTCGGCGAGGGCAGTGCCTTCACCGTCTCCATTCCGTTTCAACCCGCAGGAGCCCACCCATGACGACCCCCACTGCTACCCAGAACCGCAAGGCGAAGGTCCTCGTCGTCGATGACGACAAGATCGTGCTGCGCGCGGCCTCGGAGATCCTCAGCCGCGAGGGCTACCAGGTCGTCGCGATCGACGACGCCGTCGAGGGGCTCGCCGCCGCCAAGGATCCCACCATCGACGTCGCGTGCCTCGACATCAAGATGCCCAACCTCTCGGGCATGGATCTCCTCAAGGCCTTCAAGCAGAGCCGGCCCGACGTCGAGGTGATCATGATGACCGCCTTCGCCACGGTCGAGACGGCCGTCGAGGCGGTGAAGGGCGGGGCGTACGACTACCTGACCAAGCCCTTCGAGAACATCGACGTGCTCTCGCTGGCGGTGGGGCGCGCGGCCGAGAAGAAGGCGCTGCGCGATCGCACCCGGGTGCTCGAGGAGGCCCTCTCGGCGCGCAACCAGTTCGAGGATCTCGTCGGCCAGTCGAGCCAGATGCGCTCGGTGTTCAAGCTCGTCGAGACCGTCAGCTACTCGACCGCGACCGTCCTCATTCAGGGCGAGAGCGGCACCGGCAAGGAACTCGTGGCGCGCGCGATCCACTACCGCAGCCCGCGCAAGGACAAGCCCTTCGTGGCGGTCAACTGCTCGGCCCTCACCGACACGCTGCTCGAGAGCGAGCTCTTCGGCCACGTGAAGGGCAGCTTCACCGGCGCGACGGCGAACAAGAAGGGCCTCTTCGAGGCGGCCGACGGCGGCACGATCTTCCTCGACGAAATCGGCGACATCCCCCCGGCCACGCAGGTGCGCCTGCTCCGCGTGCTGCAGGAGGGCGAGGTCAAGCGCGTCGGCGCCAACGACACGCTGAAGGTCGACGTGCGCGTGATCGCCGCCACCAACGTCGACCTCTCGAAGGCGAAGGACCAGGGCAAGTTCCGCGAAGATCTCTTCTACCGCCTCAACGTGATCACCGTGCAGCTCCCGCCGCTGCGCGACCGCCCCGAAGACATCCCGCTGCTCGCGCACCACTTCCTCAAGCTGTACGCGCAGAAGATCGGCAAGAAGGTCACCGGCATCTCGCCCTCGGCCATGGAGTCGCTCACCACCGCGCGGTGGACGGGCAACGTGCGCGAGCTCGAGAACGCCATCGAGCGCGCGGTGGTGTTGAGCTCCAGCGAGAACATCGAGGTCGAGGAGCTGCCGCCGGAGATCCGCAACAACCAGCGCGGCGGCGGCGAGGTCGAGGTGTTCAGCCTGGCGCACCTGCCGTACGCGCAGGCGAAGAAGCTGGCGATGCGTGCCTTCGAGCGCCGGTACCTCTCGGCGCTGCTCGACAAGTCGAACAACAACGTCTCGATGGCCGCCCGCGCCGCCGGCGTCGATCGCTCGAACTTCCGCCGCCTGCTCAAGCAGTACGAGGTCGGCGGGCGCTCGATGAAGAAGGACGGCTCGGCCGACGACGCGGACGACGACTTCGACGAGGCCGCCAACCCGTAATCAGCCGTCTTCGCCGGGTTCCTTCGGCGCCTTCAGGGAGCGGATCTCGTCGATCCGCTCCCTGTGTCGTTGCTCGTAGCCGTTGCGCGACGGCTCGAAGAAGCGCTCCCCGCGCAGCCCCTCGGGCAGGTAGTTCTCGACGACGTAGTTCCCCTCGAAGTCGTGCGGGTACTGGTAGCCGCCGCCGTAGCCGAGCGACTTCATGAGCTTCGTCGGCGCGTTGCGCAGGTGCATCGGCACCGGGAGCGGGCCGTGCTTCTGGATCGCCTCTCTCGCGCGCGCGAAGGTGGTGAGGGCGGTGTTCGACTTGGGGGCCATCGCCAGGTACGTCACCGCCTGCGTCAGCGGCAGCGTGCCCTCGGGGAAGCCCATCAGCTCGACGGCCTGCAGCGCCGCCACCGCCACCTGCAGCGCCTGGGGGTCGGCGTTGCCCACGTCTTCGCTGGCGAAGATCACCATGCGGCGCACGATGAAGCGCGGGTCCTCGCCCGCCTCCACCATGCGCGCCAGCCAGTACACCGCGCCGTCGGGATCGCTGCCGCGCATCGACTTGATGAACGCCGACACCACGTTGAAGTGCTCTTCGCCGCCCTTGTCGTAGAGGAGCGTGCGCTGCTGCACGGCCTCCTCGGCGCCCTCGCGGGTGACGTGCGCGCCGCCGTACTTCGCGGCGACCTCGAGGGCGGTGAGGGCCTTGCGCGCGTCGCCCGCGGCGATCATCGCGATGAAGGCGATCGCGTCGTCGTCGACCGCCACCTTGCCGTCGAGCCCGCGGGCGTCGGCGACGGCGCGGCGGAGCAGGGTGCGCAGCTCTTCTTCCTCGAGGCCGCGCAGGGTCAGCACGCGCATGCGCGAGAGGAGCGCCGCGTTCACCTCGAACGACGGGTTCTCGGTGGTCGCGCCCAGCAGGGTGATGGTGCCCTTCTCGACGTGCGGCAGCAGCGCGTCCTGCTGGGCCTTGTTGAAGCGGTGGATCTCGTCGACGAAGAGGATGCTGCGCTTGCGGTTGAGCTTCCACCGCTGATCGGCGGCGGCCACCGCCTCGCGGAGATCCTTCACGCCCGAGAGCACCGCCGACACCGACTCGAAGTGCGCGCCGGTGGCGTTGGCGATGATGCGCGCGAGCGTCGTCTTGCCGGTGCCGGGCGGGCCCCAGAAGATCATCGACGGCACCTGGTCGAGCTCGATCGCCTTGCGCAGCAGGCGCCCGGTCGCGGTGAGGTGCTCCTGGCCGAGGTACTCGTCGAGGGTGCGCGGGCGCATGCGCTCCGCGAGCGGCGCGCGGGCTTCGGCTTCGACGCTGGCGGCGCGGTCGAACAGATCCATCGCTGCGGGCTCTACCAGCGCCGGGGTAGCGTGTCGCGTCGTGAAGGCGAGCGACCGGGTGATCATCTGGGTGGTGGTGATCGCCTTCGTGGCGGCAGGGGCGGCGGTGGTGCTGTACCGCGCCGAGGCGGCCGCCACCGCGGCGCGCTACGGCCAGCCCCGCGCCCGCATCAAGGAAGGGCTGCGGCTGGGCGCGCTCCACGATCGCGCGTGGTGCATCACCGAGGCGCTGCGGCGCGTGAGCGAGCTCGAGACCGACTCGGAGGCCATCGGCAACAAGGCCTTCCTCCACGCGTGCGTGAGCGCCACCCCGCGCGGCGACGGGTGCGTCGACGTGCCCCTGCGCGACGACCCGCAGCGCTTCCGGCCGTGGGCCGCGAAGCGGTGCGAGGGGCAGCGCAACCTCTACCGCTGCGAGGTGACCCTCCGCGCCCTGCCGGAGGACTGCGAGCGCGCGCCGGGCGTGAAGTGAGCGGCGGATTGACTTGAGAATCAATTTCGCGGTCAATCCCGCCGCATGGCGACCCAGAAGGCAGTGATCACCTGCGCGTTGACCGGCGTGCTGACCGACCCCGAGGTGCACCACGTGCCGGTGACACCGGAGCAGATGGCGAAGGAGGCGCGGCGGGCGCGCGATGCGGGCGCGTCGGTCGTGCACGTGCACTTCCGCAACCAGGAGCCCGGCGCCGGCCGGATGCCCTCGTGGGAGCCGGCGGTGGCGAAGGCGATCTGCGACGCGATCCGCGCGGAGGTGCCCGACCTGATCCTCAACCTCTCGACGGGCGTGGTGGGCGATGACATCAGCGGCCCGGTGGCGTGCCTCGAGGCGGTGAAGCCCGAGATGGCCGCGCTCAACGCGGGCTCGCTCAACTACCTCAAGCTGCGCTCGAACAACGAGTGGGCGTGGCCGCCGATGCTCTTCGACAACCCGGTGGCGAAGATCGAGGCCTTCGAGAAGGTGATGAAGGCCCACGGCATCGTGCCGGAGTGCGAGTGCTTCGACACGGGCATCCTCCGCAGCGTGGCGATGTTCGCCCGGCGCGGCATGGTGCCCAACCCGCCGCACGTGTCGCTGGTGATGGGCGTCGAGTCGGGCATGCCCAACAAGCCGGCGTGGCTGCCGCTGCTGCTCGAGGAGATGCTCCCCGGCACGCACTGGCAGGTGATCGGCATCGGCCGCCAGGAGGTGTGGGCGCTCCATCGCCGCTGCGCGGAGCTGGGTGGTGATCTCCGCACCGGCCTCGAGGACACTTTCTATCTGCCCGACGGCGCGAAGGCCTCGAGCAACGGCCGGCTGATCGACGCGATGGCGACGATCGCGCGCGAGGCCGGCCGCGAGGTGGCGACGCCCGCCGAGGCGCGGCAGCTGCTCCGGCTGCCTTCTCGTTGACGGGCTGAATCAGCCTCGGCGTCGCGGGGCTCAAGCCTGATCAGCGCCGTCGAGAAAATGCGGAAATTTTGCGCGCGGCGCGCGACCGGTTTGCGTTGAAAAACGCGCCGCTCGCGTGGTCGAGTCTTCCGCATTCATGGAGCCGTTCCTCACCACCATCACCACCTACCCGGCGGTCCCGCTCACGGTGATCCTCGGCGTGGTCCTGGGCTACTGGCTCTTCGCGCTGGCGACGGGCGCGGCCTTCGACGCGGCCGACTCCGCGGCGGGTGGGGTGAAGGCGGCGGGTGACGCGACGGCCGGGGCGCTCAAGGGGGCGAGCGAGGCGCTGGTCGGCGCGCTCAAGGGCGCGGGCGAGGCCGCCGGCGGGGTGAAGGCGGCGGTCGAAGGCGCCGGGCACGATCACGATGCGGGCGAGCTGGCCGAGAGCGGGGTGCTCTCGGTGCTCGGCCTGGGCCGCGTGCCGATCACCATCACCCTGAGCACCGCCTCGCTCGTCGCGTGGACGCACTGCGTGCTGGCGATGACGTGGTTCCCGCTGTCGAACGTGCTCGCGCAGAGCGTGCTGCTCGCGGTGTCGCTGGTGGTGGGGTTGCTGGGGGCCGCGGTGCTGCTCCGCCCGCTGGGCAAGGCCCTCGACGCGAGCCGGCCGGCGCGCAAGCGCGACTTCCTCGGGCAGCTGTGCACCATCACCTCGGGGAAGGTCGACGCCGGCTTCGGCACCGCGGAGATCGCCGACGGCAGCGCGGGCCTCAACGTGCACGTCACCTGCGCGAAACCGAACGGCCTCAAGAAGGGCGACCGCGCGCTGCTGGTCGACTTCGATCCCGCGAAGAACGTCTACGAGGTCGAGCCGGTCGACTGGCTCGAGCCCACGGAACTCCAGGCGCTGAGCGATCCGACCCGCGCAGCGCAGGTGCTCTCGAGTCGGGTCCGGCGACGCTGATCGTCAGATCGCCGCAGCTGCTTTCTCTTCGAACACCACACGCCTCACCTCAGGGGGAAACACCGCGATGGATGGAACAATCACCGTTGTCGTTGCCGCGATCGGCGCCGGCCTCGTCCTGCTCATCGGCTTCGCCATGCTGCTGGCCCGCTTCTACCGGCAGGTGCAGCAGGGCCAGGTGCTGATCGTCAACACCATGAAGGCCGAGCCGAAGGTCTCGTTCACCGGCGCCGTGGTGATCCCCATCATCCACCGCGCCGAGGTGATGGACATCTCGCTGAAGACCATCGAGATCGATCGCCGCGGCAAGCAGGGGCTGATCTGCGCCGACAACATCCGCGCCGACATCAAGGTGAGCTTCTTCGTGCGCGTGAACAAGACCGTCGAGGACGTGCTCAAGGTCGCGGGCGCCGTCGGCTGCCAGCGCGCGTCGGATCTCGCGACGCTGCAGGAGCTCTTCGAGGCCAAGTTCTCCGAGGGCCTCAAGACCGTCGGCAAGCGGCTCAACTTCGAGGACCTCTACAAGGAACGTGAGGTCTTCAAGGACCAGATCGTCTCGGTGATCGGCAAGGACCTCAACGGCTACATGCTCGAGGACGCGGCCATCGACTACCTCGAGCAGACGCCCATCGAGATGCTCGACAAGGAGAACATCCTCGACGCGCAGGGCATCCGGAAGATCACCGAGCTCACCACCATTCAGAACGTGCTCACCAACGAGTTCCGTCAGGACGAGCGCAAGAAGATCACCAAGCAGAACGTCGAGTCGGACGAGGCGGTGTTCGCGCTCGAGCGCCAGCGCGCCGAGGCGGCCGCCAAGCAGAAGCGCGAGATTGAGACCATTCAGGCGCGCGAACAGGCCGAGACCGATCGCGTGAAGCAGGAGGAGCACCTCAAGGCCGAGCTCGCCCGCGTGCGCGCCGAAGAGGAGCTGCAGATCAACGAGCAGAACAAGACCCGCCAGGTGCAGGTCGCCGAGAAGAACCGCGAGCGCGTGGTGGGCATCGAGACCGAGCGCGTGGCGAAGGATCGCGCCCTCGAGGCCATCTCGCGTGAGCGGGAGGTCGAGCTCCAGCGCATCGGCAAGGAGAAGGCCCTCGAGACCGAGCGCAAGGCGATCGCCGACGTGATCAGCACCCGCATCGCCGTCGAGAAGAAGGTGGCGACCGAGGAAGAGAACATCAAGCAGCTCCGCCTGGTCGCCGAGGCCCAGCGCAAGAAGGAGGCGACGGTCATCGAGGCCGAGGCCCGCGCCCAGGAGCAGGTGATCGAGCGCGTGAAGGCCGCCGAGGCCGCCGAGGAGGTCGCGAAGCACGAGGCGAAGCAGCGGCTGATCAGCGCCGAGGCCCAGCTCGAGGCCGCCGACAAGGAAGCCCGCGCGAAGATCCGCCTGTCCGAAGGCCTCCAGGCCGAGAGCGCGGCGGAAGGGCTCGCCGAGGCGCGCGTGCTCGAGGCCAAGGCCCTCGCGCAGGAGAAGCAGGGCCTGGCGCAGGCGCGCGTGCGTGAGGCCGACGCCCTCGCCACCGAGAAGCAGGGCGCGGCGAACGCCAACGTGTTGAGGCAGAAGCTCCTCGCCGAGGCGGAAGGCGATCAGCAGAAGGGCCTGGCGCACGCCAAGGTGCTCGAGGCGGAGGCCGAGGCCACGCAGAAGAAGGGCTACGCCGAGGCCGAGGCCGCGAAGGCGAAGGTGCTCGCCGAGGCGGCGGGCGTGCAGGAGAAGCTGCTCGCCGAGTCGAAGGGCCTCGCCGAGAAGGCCAAGGCCATGGCGCAGCTCCAGGGCGTCACCAAGGAGCACGAGGAGTTCCGCCTGCGCCTCGAGAAGGAGAAGCAGGTCGAGCTCGAGACGCTGCACGTGCGGCGCGACATCGCGGCCAGCCAGGCCGAGGTGCTCGCCAGGGCGCTCACCAACGCGAAGATCAACATCGTCGGCGGCGACGGGCAGTTCTTCGATCAGTTCGTCAAGGCGGTCTCGCTCTCGCACAGCATCGAGGCGACGGCGACCAGCACCGAGACCACGAAGACCCTGCTCAAGTCGTACCTCACCGGCGAGCGCGAGCTCCCGCAGGATCTCAAGGACATCCTCTCGAAGCCCGGCGCCGCGCAGGACGCGCAGAACGTCGCCGCGGCGGCGCTCATGGCCAAGCTGGCGACCAGCGAGAAGAAGTAACCGCCCATGGCCGAAGACAACGCGTCCCTCGCGGGCGGCAGCTACGAGGTGATCCGCGGTCGGCTGCTCACCACCGCGAAGCACCTCGGTGAGAAGGCCGCCGCGCTCAACGCTCGTCGCCGACAGGAGTTCGGTGGGCAGGAGCTCACCGTCATCGGCAGCGAGCGCGTGCGCACCGAGCACAACTGCGTGCCCCGCGACATGGTGCCCGTGGGGCAGCACCTCCTGCTCGGCTTCAACGTCTTCATGGGGCTCAAGCAGGAGCGCTCCGTGGGCGACGTGTTCTCGCTCCACAAGTTCGTGCGCGGCGCCGACGGCAGCTTCGATCTCGCCGAGGTGCCGCGGAGCGAGGCCGGCGCCTTCCTCGAAGACCGCCGCTTCGTGAAGGACTTCGAGGAGGTCTTCCGCTTCTACAAGGACGCGCGGCTCAACCACCTCGAGAAGACCGAGGCGCGGCTGCTGGCCACCTTCAAGACCGGCCACACGCTGCGCGACGTGAAGGTGCTGCGCTTCGGGGTCGACACCTCGGGGCGGCTCACCTACCTCGACAACCGCGGCGAGGCCGACGTCATCACCGCGCCGACGCACGACTTCGAGTACGCGCGCGCCACGCGCGAGAACTTCGTGCTGGGGCGCCACCCGCACGTGAACATCCTCGACGAGCTCTTCATCGAGACCGTCGGCGGCGACCTCACCATCAAGGTCGAGAACAACACCGAGACCGGGCAGGGCATCTACTCCGAGCCGGTCGACGAGAAGAACCAGGCGCTCGACGACGCCGAGTTCCACTACGTGAAGATCGGCGCGCTGGTGCTGCTCAAGGTGCTGCCCTTCCGCGAGGACCGGTACCGCTACCTCGTCTTCAACACCCGCACCCGCCAGGTGACGCGCGCCGACGCGATCGGGCTGTCGTGCGTCTCGTTGCCCGAGGAGCAGGGCATCATCTTCCCGGGCGGCTTCGTGCTGCAGACGGGCGAAGCGAAGGTCTTCGAGCAGGACGTCGGCGGCCTCGTCTTCCAGCGCAGGGTGCAGAGCCCCAACGGCGAAGACGTGCTCTACGTCTTCTTCGAGAAGGCCACGGGCCGGTACGTGCTCTTCCCGTACAACCTGGTGCGCAAGGAGATCGCCGCGCCCATCTCCTGTCACGGGTACGCGGTCTTCCCCGACGGGCAGATGGTCGTCTTCCGGAGCACGTCGGAGGAGCCGACCCGCGTGCACCCGGTGCAGATCTGGCAGACGCCCTTCGTCTCGGCCGAGTTCGCCGCCGCCGCGCCGACGCCGCAGTCCGCGCTCGGCAAGCTGGGCAACGCCGAGCTGGTGCGCGGCATCTCCGAGGTGCTCACGCTCCAGCGGCTGGCGGAGGCGCAGCAGGTCACGCGCCGCAGCTACGAGGCGCTGATCGCCGCCTGCACCCGCGTCGTCGACCAGTTCCACTGGCTCGGCCACAAGGAGGTCGCGCTCCTCGAGACGGTCCAGGAGCTCAAGAAGAACGCCGAGCTGATCATCGACGAGTTCGAGAAGGTGCTCTCGATGCAGCGCCGCGCCGCGGAGGCGCTCGGCCAGGCGCAGGCGACGCAGCAGGAGCTGCTCGGGAAGATCGCCGCCGACGAGTTCGCCACCACCGACGCGTTCATGGACACGCTCGGCGCGCTCCGCAAGCAGCTGGGGCACCTGGTGACGGTGCGCGAGGTGCGCTACGTCGAGCTGCCGAAGATCGAGGCGATGGAGCGGGAGGTGAAGGACGCCTTCGAGTCAATCTCGAAGCGGTGCGTCGAGTTCCTCCTCACCCCGAAGGCCTTCGAGCCGCTCCACACCGGCGTGCAGTCGGTCTCGACGCAGGTCGAGAAGGTGGCGAAGACCACCGAGCTGCAGCCGCTGGTGGGCGAGGTCGAGCGCCTCAGCACCGGGCTCTCGCTGCTGGGCGAGGTGGTGGGCGGGCTCGAGGCCGGCGATCCCACCGAGAAGGCGAAGATCCTCGAGGCGATCTCCGAGGTCTTCTCGAAGCTCAACCGCGTCCGCGCGACGGTGCAGGCGAAGAAGAAGGAGCTGCTCGGCTCGGAGAAGCGCGCCGAGTTCGGCAGCCAGTTCAAGCTCTTCGCCCAGAGCATCGACTCCGCCCTGGCGCTCGCCGACACGCCCGAGAAGTGCGACGAGCAGCTCTCGAAGCTGACGCTCCAGCTCGAGGAGCTCGAGGGGCGCTTCGCCGACTTCGACGAGTTCGCCGCCGAGCTCACCACGCGCCGCGAGGAGCTGCTGGAGGCCTTCGGCAAGCGCAAGCAGGTGCTCGTCGACGAGCGCAACCGCCGCGCGCAGAACCTCTTCGACGCTGCCGATCGCATCCTCCAGTCGGTCTCGCGGCGCGCGGCCAGCTTCGCCAACGACGACGAGCTCAACTCGTACTTCGCCGCCGACCCGATGATCCAGAAGCTGCGGGCGCTGACCGCGCAGCTCCTCGAGCTGAAGGACTCGGTGCGCGCCGACGAGCTCGAGTCGCGGCTCAAGACGGCGAAGCAGGACGCGCTGCGCCAGCTGCGCGATCGGAAGGATCTCTTCGAGGGTGGGACGGCGGTGGTCAAGTTCGGCCCGCACCGCTTCAACGTCAACACCCAGCCGCTCGAAGCGACGGTCATCCCGCGCGACGACGGGCTGTACCTCCAGCTCTCGGGCTCCGACTACCTCCAGCGGCTGGTCGACCCCGACATCGACGCCGCGCGCGCGTACTGGGATCAGAACCTGCCCTCGGAGTCGCCGGAGGTGTACCGCGGCGAGTTCCTCGCGCACTCCATCCTCCGGGCGGCGGAGCGGGGCGAGAAGGGCCTCTCGCTCCAGGCGCTGCGCGACGCGGTGCGCGGGGCGGGCCTGCTGTCCGTCACCCGCGAGTGGGCGCAGCAGCGGCTCGACGACGGCTACGAGCGTGGCGTGCACGACGCCGACGCGGCGCTGATCCTCGAGCACCTGCTGGCGATCTACGACGGGGCCGATCTCCTCCGCTTCCCCGCGTGGCCGCGCTCGGTGGCGACGCTCTTCTGGGCGTCGTGGCGCGACGAGGCGAGCAAGGCCTCGCTGCACCGCCGCGCGCTCAGCCTCGGGCGGCTCCGCGCGCGTTACCCCGGCTCGCCGGCGCTGGAGGCGGTGGCGCAGGAGCTGCTGCCTTCGCTGCGCGTCTTCCTCGAGACGGCACGCCTGTCGGTCACCACGGCCGAGCTGCAGACCACCGCCAGCTACCTCGTCGAGGAGCTCGCCCAGGAGCCGCTGCGCTTCGTGGTCGCCGGCGACGCGGTCGCGCTGCGTGACGATCTGTACGCCTCGCTCGACCTCGCCGGTCAGCGGCTGATCTTCGAGGACGATCTGCGCGCCCTCGAGGGCGATCTGCCGGCCCGCTTCCGCCTCGCGCGGGAGTGGCTCGAGGCGCACGCCAGGCAGGCGGGCGCGAAGGCGGCGGGCTGGAGCCTGGTGGTGCCCGAGGCGGCCGCGCTCATCGCCGTCGACGAGAAGCTGCTCTCGCGCGAGGTGTCGTCGGCGCTCCTCTCGTTCGAGGTGAAGGGGCTGCTCGGCCAGCACCCGCGGGTCGTGAGCCAGACGCTCGCCGTGCGCCTCGACGAGCTCGAGCAGCGCCTGGCGTGGTTCCGCGAGGAGCGCACCCCGGCCTGGCAGCGGTACCGCGCGAAGGTGCGCGCGCTGCTCGAGGAGGCGCGGCTCAAGCTCCGCCTCGACGAGCTCAAGCCGAAGGTGCTCTCGAGCTTCGTGCGCAACCGGCTCATCGACGAGGTGTACCTGCCGCTCATCGGCGCGAACCTCGCCAAGCAGCTCGGCGTGGCCGGCGAGAACAAGCGCACCGATCGCATGGGCCTGCTGCTGCTCGTCTCTCCACCCGGCTACGGCAAGACCACGCTCATGGAGTACGTGGCGAGCCGCCTGGGGCTCACCTTCGTCAAGGTGAACGGCCCCGCGCTCGGCCACGAGGTGACCAGCGTCGACCCGTCGGAGGCGCCCAACGCCACCGCGCGGCAGGAGGTCGAGCGCATCAACTTCGCGTTCGAGCTCGGCAACAACGTGATGCTGTACGTCGACGACATCCAGCACACCAACCCCGAGCTGCTGCAGAAGTTCATCTCGCTGTGCGACGCGACCCGCAAGGTCGAGGGCGTGTGGAACGGCCGCACGCGCACGTACGATCTCCGCGGCAAGAAGTTCTGCGTGGTGATGGCGGGCAACCCGTACACCGAGTCGGGCGAGCGCTTCAGCATCCCCGACATGCTCGCCAACCGCGCCGACACCTACAACCTCGGCGACATCCTCGGCGACAAGCAGGACCTCTTCGCGCTCAGCTACCTCGAGAACGCGCTCGGGGCGAACGCGGTCACCGCGCCGCTGCTGACGCGCTCCACGGCCGATCTCCACCGCGTGCTGACCATGGCGCAGGGCGGGCCGATCTCGGTCAACGAGCTCGAGCACGGCTACAGCGCGGCGGAGCTCGGCGAGATCGTCGAGGTGACGCGCCGCTTCGCCTACGTGCAGAAGACGCTGCTGCGGGTGAACCAGGAGTACATCCGCAGCGCCTCGCAGGACGATCGCTTCCGCACCGAGCCGCCCTTCAAGCTCCAGGGCAGCTACCGCAACATGGGCAAGCTCGCGGAGAAGATCGTCAGCGCGATGACCGAGCCCGAGCTCGAGGCGCTGCTCGACGCGCACTACGCGAGCGAGTCGCAGACCCTCACCGCGGCCGCCGAGCAGAACCTGCTCAAGCTCGCCGAGCTGCGGGGGCGGCTGACGGCCGAGCAGAAGGCGCGCTGGGACGAGATCAAGCGCGGCTTCAAGCGCGTGCAGGTGCAGGGCGGCTCCGACGACGACCCGGTGGTGCGCGTCACCGGCAGCATCGCGTCGCTCGGCGAGGAGCTCGGCCAGCTCAAGGACGGCGTGCTCCAGGCGGCGAAGCAGCAGGGCGCCACCGCGGAGCTCGCCCAGAAGTTCGACGCGCTGATCGCCGCGCTCCAGCGGCCGAAGCCCACCGACGTGGGGCCGAAGCTCGACGCGCTCCGCGACGCGGTGGCGAAGCTGGGGCAGTCGCTGGGCCACGCGCCCGCGGTCGATCTGACGCCGGTGCTCGAGCGGCTCGCCGAGACGCGCGCCGCCCCGGCGGTCGATCTGTCGCCGGTGCTCGAGCGCCTGAGCGCGGCCCTGGCGCAGCTGAGGGCCCCGCCGCCCGCCACGGATCTCTCGCCGGTGCTGGCGCAGCTGACGCAGGTGCTCGCGCAGCGGCCGGTCGCGGCGCCCACGCCGGCCCCACAGATCGATCTCGGCCCGGTGCTCGAGCAGCTCGCGCAGACGACGCGGCAGCAGGCCAGCGCGTCCGAGAGCGAGGGGCTCTTCCGCGAGGAGATGGCGCAGCAGCTCCTGCTCATCCAGGAGCGGCTCAGCGAGCTCGCCCTCTCGGCGCGCACCGTGCTCCAGAACGACTCCGAGGGCAGCGTGAAGGCGATGACGGTGTGGCAGCAGACGAAGGAGGCGCTGGAGCTCCTCAAGGCGCTCCCGTCGCGGGGGCGGCGGCGCAGGGGCTGACTCCGGGGGGCGACCGGGTGTAAGTCCGGCGCCCATATGAAGCTCCGCGCGTTCCTGATCGCCTTCTTCGTCTCTGCGTGGTTCGGCTGCCAGTGCGGGCCCACCGACACCGATCCGTGCTCGACCGTGAAGTGCGGCGTGGGGCTCAGCTGCGATCCCGACACGGGCCGATGCGTGGCGCCGGGCGCGGGCGGCGGCAGCGGCGCGACGGGCGGTGGCTCGGGCGGCGGCGCGAACACCGGCGGCGGCGGCGCGACGGGCCAGTGCACGCCGGGCTGCTCGGGCACCACGCCGGTCTGCGATCCCGCCTCCAACACCTGCAAGACCTGCACGGAGACGACGGGCTGCAGCGGCGCGACGCCGGTCTGTCAGACCATCGCCAACGGCGGCCTCGGCAAGTGCGTGGTGTGCACCGCGACGCGTGGCTGCAGCGGCACGACGCCCGCCTGCGACCCGACGGTGCAGCCGAGCGGCGCGTGCGTGCAGTGCATGCAGCCCGACGACTGCCCGGTGCCTGGCTCGCTGTGCGATCTCAACACCCACACCTGCACCGCGCCGGGCACGGGCGGCGGGAGCGGTGGCGGCAGTGGCAGCGGCGGAGGGACCGGCACCGGCGGCGGCTCGGGCAGCACCAACCCGCCCATCTTCTTCGACGACGCCGGCATGACCTCGCGCTGCTACCCGCTCGACGCTGGCGCGATGTCGTGCACCAACGAGTGCCCGAAGGGCTACGAGTGCGTCTCCGGTCTCTGCAAGCTGCGCGGCACGAGCGGGCCGGTGCAGGCGACGCTCCGCTGGTCGCAGGAGTGCGATCTCGATCTGTACCTCGTCGAGCCGCAGCCGGACGGCGGGTCGTGCGAGATCTACTACAACAACCCGGGCAGCGACCCGAACGCGCCGGGCCTCTCGCAGTTCTGTGACGGCGGCATCTTCAGCTTCCTCTGCTCCGACGCCGGCCTGCCGATCCCCCAGGGTGGGTGCAAGCACGTCGGCTGGCTCGACCTCGACGCGAACCGCGCCTGCGGCAACGGCGACACGACGGTGCAGCTCACCAACCGCCCGGTCGAGAACATCATCTACTCGCCCGGCTCGATCGCGCCGCGTGGCACGTACACCGTGCGCGCGAACAACTGGTCGAGCTGCTCGATCAACACCACGATCCCCTACGAGGTCGAGGTGCGCGCCAACGGCGTCACCCGGTGGTACTGCGGCACCTTCCAGCCCAGCGACGCGAACGGCGGCAGCGCCGGCGCGGGGCGGGTGATCACCACCTTCACGCTGCCCTGAGCTGACCGCCCCGTTCAGCAATCATCGGGTCGTCAGCCCATCGTCATCCGGGGCGGTCTGCGGCGTTGTGACGCCCGGTGCGCCCTGTTACAGCCGCGCGGCCTCATTCCCGCCTGGAGTGTGCCGTGAACCGTACCGATCTCGCTTCCCGCGCCCTGGGTGCGTGGGTCCCTGGCAGCGCGCGCCCGAAGTCGGGCCCCGCAGCTTTCAGAGACGCGCTGGCGCACGTCGCGCGGCCGCTGCAGCTCGTCGACCACGAGGGCGCTCCCGCGGTGGTCGAGGGCGGCGTGGCGAAGCTCGGCGTGGTGGCGGGCGAGGGGGAGCTCCCGCTGCTCGGGCACGTGCCCGCGCTGACGCCGGCCCGCCTCGGTGATCCAGACTTCCTGCGCGCCTACGGCGTCGACGCGGCGTACGTCGCCGGTGAGATGGCCAACGGCATCGCGTCGGAGGCGCTCGTGGAGGCCGTCACGCGCGCGGGCTACCTCGGCGTGTTCGGCGCCGCGGGGCTGTCGCTGGAGCGCGTCACGGCGGCGGTCGACCGGCTCTCGCAGTCGCTCGCCGGGCGCACCTGGGGCATCAACCTCATCCACTCGCCTGACGATCAGAAGCTCGAGGCGGCGCTGGTCGAGCTGTTCCTCGCCCGCCGCGTGCCCTTCGTCAGCGCGTCGGCCTACCTCGACCTCACGCTGCCCGTGGTCCGGTACCGCGCGTCGGGGCTGCACCGTGACGCGAGCGGGAAGCTCGTCGTGCCGCACCGCCTGATGGCGAAGGTCTCGCGCGTCGAGGTGGCGCGGAAGTTCTTCGAGCCGGCGCCCGAGAAGCTCCTCGCGGAGCTCGTCGCGAAGGGCCAGCTCACCGCGACCGAGGCGGAGCTCGCGCGCGAGCTCCCCATGGCCGACGACGTGACCGCCGAGGCCGACTCCGGCGGGCACACCGACAACCGGCCGCTGGTGCTGCTGCTGCCCGCGCTCCAGGCGCTGCGCGACGAGGTGTGCGCGGCGCGCCGCTACGCCTCGCGTCCGCGCGTGGGCGCGGCGGGCGGCCTGGCGACGCCCGCGAGCGTGGCGACGGCGTTCTCGATGGGCGCGGCCTACGTCGTCACCGGCAGCATCAACCAGGCGACGAAGGAGGCCGGCACCTCCGACGCGGTGCGCGAGCTGCTGTCGAAGGCGACGCCCACCGACGTGGCGATGGCGCCGGCCGCCGACATGTTCGAGATGGGCGTGAAGGTGCAGGTGCTCACCCGCGGCACGCTGTTCGCGGTGCGCGCGCAGCGGCTCTACGAGCTCTACCGCGCGTGGCCGTCGCTCGAGGCGCTGCCCGCGGCGATCCGCGAGGAGCTCGAGAGCAAGTTCTTCAAGAGCACGCTCGAGGAGGCGTGGCAGGGCTGCGTGCGCTTCTTCACCGCGCGAGATCCGGCGCAGCTCG
Organism: Myxococcota bacterium; assembly: GCA_049322495.1. Taxonomy (GTDB): domain Bacteria; phylum Myxococcota; class Myxococcia; order Myxococcales; family Myxococcaceae; genus Archangium_A. The sequence goes on from JBMORD010000137.1 coordinate 57,216, forward strand.
AGAAGGCGGCGAACGATCCGAAGCACAAGCTCGCGCTCGTCTTCCGCGCCTACCTCGGCCAGGCCTCGCGCTGGGCCAACGATGGCGTGGCGGATCGAAAGCTCGACTACCAGGTGTGGTGCGGGCCGGCGATGGGCGCCTTCAACGCGTGGGCGCAGGGCAGCGTGCTCGAGCCGTGGAACGCCCGCGACGCGGTGCTGATCGCCCGGAACCTGCTCGTGGGGGCCTGCGTGATCTCTCGCGCGGCGGCGCTGCGATCGCAGGGCGTGACGCTCTCGTCGGAGCTCGAGCACTTCGCGCCGCGGACGCACCGCGAGCTCGACGAGCTGCTCGCCGGGGCGCCTCCGGTCGTCGCGACGAAGCAGGCCGCGGTCGCCGAGCCGAAGCGCGCGACGCGGGAGCCGGTGGCCATCGTGGGCATGGGCGCGCTCTTCCCGAAGGCGCACCACCTCCAGGAGTTCTGGAAGCTGCTGCGCACCGGTGACGACGCGACGGGTGACGTGCCGCGCACGCACTGGACGCTCGAGGACTACTTCGACGCCGACCCGAAGACGCCGGATCACACCTACGGCAAGCGCGGTGCGTTCCTCCCCTCCACGCCGTTCGATCCGACCGAGTTCGGCATTCCGCCCTCGATCCTCGAGGCCACCGACACCTCGCAGCTGCTGGCGCTGGTGGTCGCGCGCATGGCGCTCGAGGACGCCGGCTACGGCGAAGACGTGGCGTGGGATCGCTCACGCGCGAGCGTGCTCCTCGGCGTCACCGGCACGCAGGAGCTGGTGATCTCCCTCGGGGCGCGGCTCGGGCACCCGCACTGGAAGCGCGCGCTCGCCGAGGCGGGCGTCGACGCCGAGACCGCGAAGGACGTCGTGGAGCGCATCGGCGCCGCGTACGTCGGCTGGCAGGAGAACTCGTTCCCCGGCCTGCTGGGCAACGTCGTGGCGGGCCGCATCGCCAACCGCTTCGATCTCGGCGGCACCAACTGCGTCGTCGACGCGGCGTGCGCGTCGTCGCTGGGCGCGCTCCACCTCGCGCTCGCGGAGCTGCAGTCGGGGCGCACCGATCTCGTGCTCACCGGAGGTGTCGACACGCTCAACGACATCTTCATGCACATGTGCTTCAGCAAGACGCCGGCGCTCTCGCCGACGGGCGACGCGCGGCCGTTCTCCGACAAGGCTGATGGCACGCTGCTCGGCGAGGGGCTGGGCATGCTGGTGCTCAAGCGGCTGTCCGACGCCGAGCGTGACGGCGATCGCGTCTACGCGGTCATCCGCGGCATCGGCACCTCGAGCGACGGGCGCGCGAAGAGCATCTACGCGCCGCTGCCCTCGGGGCAGGCGCGCGCGCTCGAGGCGGCCTACCGCGACGCGGGCGTCACGCCGCGCGACATCACGCTCCTCGAGGCGCATGGGACGGGCACGAAGGCGGGCGACGCGGCCGAGTTCACCGCGCTCGAGCAGGTGTACCGCGGCGCCTCGAAGGACGAGGCGTGGTGCGCGCTCGGCTCGGTGAAGTCGCAGGTCGGCCACACCAAGGCCGCCGCCGGCGCTGCGGGGCTGATCAAGGCCGCGCTCGCGCTGCACCACCGCGTCCTGCCGCCGACGATCAAGATCGATCGACCGAACCCGGCGCTGAAGATCGACACGAGCCCGTTCGCACTGCCCACCGTGGCGCGTCCGTGGCTCTCGTCGCCGCGCGGTCCCCGCCTCGCGGCCGTCAGCTCGTTCGGCTTCGGCGGCAGCAACTTCCACACGGTGCTCGAGGAGTACGGCTCGCGGCGCTCGGCCCCGGCGTGGGACGGCTCCGTCGAGCTCGTCGCGCTGTCTTCGGCGGACGTCGCGGGGCTCCAGGCGAAGCTCACCGAGTTCGCGAAGACGACGGAGCTCGGCGCGTTCGCGGCCTCGTCGCGCGCGGCCTTCAAGAGCGCTGACGCACACCGGCTGGTGCTGGTGGTGACCGACGCGACGAAGCGCGAGGAGTGGGCCGTTGCCCTTCGCGAGCGCCTCTCGAAGGAGCCGCGGAGCGCGTTCGTCACCAACGACGGCGCGGCGTACGGCGTCGGCGCGTCGAGCGGCGGGCTGGCGATGCTGTTCCCGGGGCAGGGGGCCCAGCACGTCGACATGCTGCGTGAGCTGGCGTGCGTGTTCCCCGAGCTGCTCGAGGCGGTCGAGGCCGATCCCGAGCTCGGGCGTGCGATCTTCCCGCTGCCCACCTTCGACGAGGTTGAGAAGGCGCGACGTGAGGCCGCGCTGACGAAGACCGACGTCGCGCAGCCGGCGCTCGGCGCGGTGGAGCGGGGCCTGCTGGCCGTGCTCGCGCGCTTCGGCGTCGAGGGCACGGCGTTCGCCGGGCACAGCTACGGCGAGCTGGTGGCGCTGCATGCGGCGGGCGTGCTCTCGGTCGACGGGCTGGTGGACGCCTCGCGCGCCCGCGGTCGGCTCATGGCGGGCGACGGCTCCGATCGCGGCACGATGCTGGCGGTGCTCGCGCCGCTCGCGGAGATCGAGCGGCTGCTCGCCGAGGAGAAGCTCTCGCTCGTGCTCGCCAACCGCAACACGCCGGCGCAGGGCGTGCTGTCCGGCGCTCGCGAGGAGATCGCCCGCGCCGAGGCGGCCTGCAAGGCACGCTCGCTGCGCGCGACCCGGCTGAACGTGGGCGCGGCCTTCCACAGCCCGCTCGTCGCCGACGCGGCGAACGCCTTCGGCGAGGCGCTGGCGAAGCTCGACTTCGCGGCGCCGCGTGCGCCGGTGATCGCCAACACCACGGCGAGCGAGTACCCGGCGTCGCCGGTCGAGGCGCGCGCCTTGCTCGCGCAGCAGCTCGCGCGGCCGGTGCGCTTCGACGAGGTGATCGAGCGGCTCTATGCGCTGGGCGCGCGGACCTTCCTCGAGGTCGGCCCGAAGTCCGCCCTCACGGGGATGGTGAAGACGACGCTCGGCGATCGCGCGTTCTCCGCGATCGCGATCGATGCGCAGAGCCGTCGCGGCGGCCTCTTCGACCTCGGCTTTGCGCTGGCGCAGGTGGCGGCAGGGGGCACGCACGTCCGGCTGGTGGAGTGGAACAAGGTCGCGCCGCCGCCGCGCTGGAAGGCGAAGCCCGCGCGCACGCCGAAGATGGTCGTCCCGCTGACCGGCGCGAACTACCGGTCGCCGACGAAGCCGATTCCTCCGCGGGCGCCGCGCCCGGCACCGGCTGCGCGTGTCGTCGAGGCGCGCGCCGCTGCGCCCATCGCTTCAGCGAGCTCGGAGCTGTTCCGCCAACACCAGGAGAGCCTCGCCGCACTCCAGGCGATGCAGGCGCAGACGGCCCGGCTGCATCAGCGCTTCCTCGAGGGCCAGCTCGCGGCGCAGCAGAGCCTCGCGGCGCTCCTCGGCACTGGCGCCCCCGTCGCGATTGCTCCCTCGCCGGTGCCTGTCGCGCCGAAGCCCGTCGCTGCGCCCGCGGCGAAGGTGTTGACGCCGACGCTGCCTCCCGCGCCGAGCGCCCCGCGCGTCGACGTGAAGCAGACGCTGCTCGCGACGGTCGCGGAGCTCACCGGGTACCCGGCCGACACGCTCTCGCTGGAGATGGATCTCGAGGCAGACCTCGGCATCGACTCGATCAAGCGCGTGGAGATCCTCTCGCTGCTCTCGCGGCGCATTCCCAACGCGCCGTCGGTGAACCCCGAGAAGCTCTCGGGGCTCAAGACGCTCGCGCAGGTGCATCAGTTCATCTCCAGCGCCGTGCCAGCTGCGGCGCCTGCTGCTGCTGCCCCCGTCGTCGACGCGAAGCAGACGCTGCTCGCGACGGTCGCGGAGCTCACCGGCTACCCGGCCGACACGCTCTCGCTGGAGATGGATCTCGAGGCAGACCTCGGGATCGACTCGATCAAGCGGGTGGAGATCCTCTCGCTGCTCTCGCGACGGATCCCCAACGCCCCATCGGTGAACCCCGAGAAGCTCGCCGGGCTCAAGACGCTCGCGCAGGTCAACGCGTTCATCTCATCGGCCGCGCCGACCGCGCCGGTTCGGGCCGTCGAGGGCGCGCCCGTCGACGTCGAGGCGGTGCTGCTCTCGACCGTGTCGGAGCTGACCGGCTACCCGGCGGACACGCTGTCGCTGCAGATGGATCTCGAGGCCGAGCTCGGCATCGACTCGATCAAGCGGGTGGAGATCCTCTCGCTGCTCTCACGGCGCATTCCGAACGCACCGTCGGTGAACCCCGAGAAGCTCGCCGGGCTCAAGACGCTCGCGCAGGTCCGCGACTTCATCGGCGCGTCGTCGGCGCCGTCGAAGCCCGCGGCGAGCACGCCCGACGTCACCGCCACGCTGCTCGCGACGGTCTCGGAGCTGACGGGCTACCCGGTCGACACGCTCGCGCCGGAGATGGAGCTCGAGGCCGACCTCGGCATCGACTCGATCAAGCGGGTGGAGATCCTCTCGCTGCTCTCGCGGCGCATTCCGAACGCGCCGTCGGTGAACCCCGAGAAGCTCGCCGGCCTCAAGACGCTCGCGCAGGTGCGGGACTTCATCGCGGGGGCCTCTCCCGCGTCCGCGCCAAACGCCGTCACCGTGCCGCCTGCGCCGCGCGAGGTGGTTGCCGCACCTTCGGTGGCGCGGCGGGTGGTGACGCCAGTGCGCGCTCCGAGCCCCACGGGGAAGACGATCCAGCTCCCGCGCGCGCCGATCCTCGTGACGAAGGACGCGAGCGGCCTCTCGGCTGCGCTCGTGCAGGTGCTCGAGCAGGCCGGTCAGGCGTGCGTGCACTTCGAGGCGGGGATGGCGTTGCCGGCGACGCTCGGCGGCGTGGTGCTCCTCGGTGGCGAGTCGGCGGCGGAGCTGAAGCGGGCGCTCCAGCTCTCGCGCGACGTCTCGAAGCAGCTGCGCGTGACGCCGAACGCGTTCTTCGTCTCGGTCACGCGGCGTGACGGTGCCTTCGGCTTCGTCCGCGCGGGCGGTGCGCTGTCGGGAGGCCTCGCCGGGCTGCCCAAGTCACTCTCGTACGAGTGGCCCGAGGTCCGGTGTCGTGCCTTCGACGTGGCTGCGGCGTGGACGCCCGCAGAAGCGGCGCGCGCGCTCGTCGACGAGCTGACGAACGACGGACCGATGGAGCTCGGGCTCGGGCCCGCGGGCCGCCTCACGCTGGGGCTCCGCTCGGTCGCGGCCGGTTCACCGAGCGCGCGGATCGCCCGCGGAGACGTAGTGATCGTCACCGGTGGTGCGCGTGGGGTGACGGCCGACTGCGCGCGCGCGCTGGCGAAGGAAACCGGCGCGACGCTCGTGCTCCTCGGCCGCTCGCCGGCGCCGACCACCGAACAGCCGTGGCTCGCCGCTGCGAAGGACGAGGCGGCGATCAAGAAGGCGCTCCTCGAGCACGCCCCGGCCGGGCAGCGCCCGAGCCCGAAGCAGCTGGGTGAGGCGTGCCGGCTGGTGCTCGCCGAGCGAGACATCCGCGCGACCCTCGAGTCGCTGTCGTCGCTGGGCGTCCGCGCCGAGTACCGGCAGGTGGACGTGCGTGATGGCGCGGCCGTGCAGGCGGTCGTCGCGGAGGCGCGCAAGCTCGGGCCGGTGCGCGGCATCGTGCACGGCGCCGGCGTGCTGCGCGACAAGCGCATCGAAGACAAGCGGGACGACGACTTCGATCAGGTGCTCGATCCGAAGCTCGGCGGGCTGGAGACGGTCCTCGCGGCGACGCGGAACGACGAGCTCACGCTGATCGCGCTCTTCGCGTCGGTGACCGGGCGCTTCGGCCGGCGTGGCCAGACGGACTACGCGGTCGCCAATCAGGCGCTCGTCGCGCTCGCGCAGGCAGAGGCGGCGAAGCGTCCCCACGCGCGGGTCATCGCGCTCGACTGGGGGCCGTGGGCGGGCGGCATGGTGACGCCCGCGCTCGAGGCCACGTTCCGTGCGGAGGGCGTCTCGTTGATCCCCCTCGCCGAGGGGGCGCGGGCCTTCGTCGCGGAGGCGCTTGCGCCGGCGTGCAGCGGGCTCGAGGTCGTCCTCGGGTCGGGCTTCGGAGACGAGCTCGAGGCGGGCTGGTCGGTGTCGCGGCTCCACGAGGTCGAGGCGTCGTGGCCGGTGCTCGCCGATCACCGGCTGGCGGGGCGCTCGGTGCTGCCGCTCGCGATGGTGCTCGAGTGGTTCTCGGCGGTCGCGCACGAGTGCTCGGGTGGGCGCGCGCTGCTCGATCTCGAGGACGTGCGCGTGCTCCGCGGAGTGACGCTCAACGGCGTGCCCGAGTCGCTGGCGGTGTGGGTCGGCCCGGAGACGAACGGGCTGACGCCGCTCGAGCTGCGCAACACGCGCGATCAGGTGCACGTGCGCGCGATGGCGCGGTTCGGCGCGCGCGTCGCGAAGACCTCAGCGGCCATCGCGCCGACCGGGCTCACGCCGTTCGCCACGCCGCTCGATGACGTGTACCGCGAGCAGCTGTTCCACGGCCCGTCGCTCGAGGCGATCAGCGCGATCGAGGGGCTCGGCGAGGAGGGCATGACCTTCACGCTCCGCACGCACCCCACGTCGGAGCGCCTCGTGCCCGGCGAGCCTCGCCCGTGGGTGACCGACCCGCTCGCGATCGACGGCGTGTTCCAGGCGCTCATCGTGTGGACGCGCGCGCGGCTCGGCGCCCCCTCGCTGCCCTCGCGCCTCGAGTCGTTCCGCTGGCTCAGCCGGCCGACGTCGCCGACGGTGCGCGCGGTCGCGAAGATCCGCTCGGTCGACGGCGCGCTGGTGACGTCCGACGTGGATCTGATCGACGTCTCGGGAGCGCTGGTCGCGCGGCTCAGCGGCTACCAGTGCACGGTGAGCAGCACGCTCCTCCGCGCGTTCGAGAGCGATCCGTCCTCCCTCCGATCGAACCCGAGCGCATGAGTCAGCGGCAGATCGCCATCGTCAGCATCGCCGGGCGGTTCCCCGGCGCTCCCTCGGTCGAGGCACTGTGGACGCTCGTCTCGGAGCGCCGCTCCGCAGTGCGTGACGTGCCACAGGACCGCTGGCCGGCGCCGATCGATCAGCTCGTCTCGTCGCGCGGCGGCGTCGACACGGCGCGCTCGCGCAGGGCGTGCCTGCTCGAGCCGTTCGAGCTGTCGGGTGACGTGGTGGTGCCGCCCGACGCGGGGCGGCTCAGCGCGCTGACGAAGCTGACGCTCCAGGTCGGCACCGACGCGCTCCGTGGCGTGAAGGTGAACCGGGAACGCACCGCGGTGATCGTCGCCAACATCGCGCTGCCGACCGACGCCTCGTCGCAGCTCTCCGAGCAGGTGTTGCTCGGCGCCATTCGGGCGCAGCTCGAGGGGAAGTCGTTCTCGCCTGACGTCGAGCCGCTCGACGCATTCCCGAGCGCGGTCCCCGTCGGCTTGCTCGCGAGATCACTCGGCCTGTCGGGCGGGAGCTGGACCCTCGACGCGGCCTGCGCCTCTTCTCTCTACGCGCTGCACCTCGGCTGCATCGAGCTCGAGGCGGGCAGGGCGGACGCGGTGCTGGCGGGCGGCGTGTCGCTCCCGCAGTCGCTCTACACTCAGGTCGGCTTCACGCAGCTGCAGGCCCTCTCGCCGAGCGGCGTGTGCGCGCCGTTCGGAGTCAACGCCGATGGTCTCGTGGTCGGCGAGGGCGCGGGCATGGTGGTGCTCAAGCGCCTCGAGGACGCAGAGCGCGACGGAGATCGAATCCTCGGTGTCATCCGAGGGATCGGCGTCTCGAACGACGTCGGCGGGAGCCTCCTGTCGCCCGAGGCCGAAGGCCAGCTGCGCGCGATGCGCTCGGCGTACGCCCAGGCCGGGTGGTCACCGGAGGACGTGCAGCTCGTCGAGTGTCACGGCACCGGCACGCCTCGCGGCGACCAGGTCGAGCTCGAGAGCCTCGCGGCGCTGCGCGGCGGAGCCCGGAGCCCGTGCGTCATCGGCTCGGTGAAGAGCAACGTCGGCCACCTGCTCACCGCGGCGGGCATGGCCGGGCTCGCGAAGGTGCTGCAGGCGATCGCGCGCCGGCAGCTGCCTCCGAGCGCCAACGTCACCGCGACCGTGCCCGCAGCGCAGCGCGGAGGTCTCGAGCTGCTCGCCGCGCCCCGCGCGTGGGACGGGCGGCGTCGGGCGGCGATCTCCGGCTTCGGGTTCGGCGGGATCAACGCACACGTGCTGGTCGAGGAGTACGAGCAGGCGACACCTCGCGCGCAGGTGACTGCGCGCGAGCACGAGCCGATCGCCATCGTGGGGATGGGGGCGCACGTCGGTGCGCTCGCTTCGCTCGACGCGCTGCGGCTGGCGATCGCACGCGGGGAAGGCGCCCTGACGGCGCGCCCGGCGGAGCGCTGGCGCGGGCTCGAGCTCGAGGAGCTGCGCGGCCTGTCGCTCGGTGGCTGGATCGAAGCGCTGGAGATCCCGGTCGGGAAGTTCAAGCTGCCGCCGCTCGAGGTTCCGGCGGTGCTCCCGCAGCAGCTCCTGATGCTCGAGGTCGCGGCGGCGGCGATCGAAGACGCGGGCGGGCTCGGCGCAGGACCTCATCCCCGCGTGGGGGCACTCATCGGCCTCGGGCTCGACCTCGAGACCACATCATTTCAGCTTCGCTGGGTGCTGCGGGAACGAGCGCGCGCGCTGGGGTTGCCGCTCGATGAGGCGTGGCTCACGCAGGTGGCGGACGCGCTCTCGGCGCCGCTCGACGCGCAGCGCACGCTGGGGGCGCTCGGAGGCATCGTCGCCAGTCGCGTCGCGCGAGAGCTGTCGCTCGGTGGCCCGAGCTTCGGCGTTCAGGCCGAGGAGACGGCGGGGTTGCGGGCGCTCGAGATCGCGACGCGGCTGCTCCAGCGGGGAGAGGTCGACCAGATGCTCGTCGGGGCCGTCGATCTCGCCTGTGACGTGCGTCGCGTGCTGGCCGCCGATCGCCTCGCTCGCTTCTCCCGCGGGAAGTCGCCGCGGCCGTTCGATCCCGGTTCGCCGGGCGCGGTGCCGGGGGAAGGCGCGACGGCGGTGGTGCTCAAGCGCCTCTCTGATGCGCAGCGCGACGGCAACCGCATTTACGCGGTCGTCCGCGGCCTTGGCGGCGCGAGCGGGGAACGTCGACTCGAGCTCGCGCTCCAGCGGGCGTGGGAAGACGCGGGCGCGGCGCCCACGAGCGCGCGGCTCGTGGAGGCCCACGCGACGGGCCGGCCCGCAGCGGATCTCGGCGAGCTCGAGATCACGCGCAGCTTCTTCGGCGACGCCGCAGAGGTCTCGTCGACCGCGACGCTCACCGGCGCGCTCGGCGCGGCCGCTGGACTCACGTCGCTGGTGAAGGCGGCGCTGTGTCTCCACCACGAGCTGCTGCCTCCGCTCCCCGGTCTCTCGAAGGAAGGGCGGGCGTGGGCGCGCAATCGGATCGAAGGACCGCGGCGCGCAGGTGTGTCGTCGCTCGGGCTCGATGGCTCGGCGATGCACGTCGTGCTCGAGCAGGCGCCCGAGTCGACCCGGCGTGTGACGTCTGCGCTCGCCGGCGCGCGGCCGGCCGGGTTGTTCCTCGTCGGTGATGACGCCCGGGCCTTGCTCGAGCTCTGTCGCGGCGACGAGCCCGTCGATCGGCTCGCCGCGCGCTGGCACCGTGCCGGAGCGTCTTCACCCGTGCGTCGCGCGATCGTCGCCACGAGCGTCGAGGACCTTCGCCGTCAGCTCACGACGGCGCGTCCGGCGCAGGCCCGCGTCGAGGGCAAGGTCGCCTTCGTGTTCCCCGGCTCCGGAACGCACTTCGACGGCATGGGGCGTTCGCTCCACGTCGCGCTGCCCGAGACGCTCGCGCGGCTCGATCGCGACTCGGAGTCGCTCGCGCTTCACCTCGCGCCGCCGGTGCGCGAAGGCATCGCCGACATCATCGTCCGGCACGTGACGCACGGGCTCAGCGTCGCTGAAGGGCTGGGGCTGCTCGGCGTCACGCCGCACGCGTACATCGGCTACTCGCTCGGCGAGTCCGCGGGGCTCTTCTCATCGCGCGCGTGGCGCGAGCGTGACGTGATGTTCCGCCGCACGCTCGAGTCGCCGCTCTTCCGCACCCAGCTTGGCGGGGCGTGCACGGTGATGAAGGACGTGTGGGGCGCGGACGCCGAGTGGTCGGTCGCGCTGGTGATGCGTCCCCGCGAGGAGGTCTGCTCGGCGCTGGTCGGAACGACGGCGCTGTTGATCGTCAACGCGCCGCGGGAGTGCGTGATCGGCGGCCGGCGCGAGCATGTCCGCGAGACGCTCGCGAAGCTGGGCGGGGAGGGCGTGTTCCTCGAGGGCGTGCCCTTCGTGCACCTCCCGGCGATGTCGGCGGTGAAGGCCGAGTACCGCGCGCTGCACGTCCTGAAGGCGACGCCGCCGGCGGGCGTGAGCTTCTACAGCGCGGCCTGGGCGCGGCCGTACGAGGTCACGACCGACGCGGCAGCCGACTCGGTCACCGACGACGCGCTGCACGGCTTCGACTTCACGAAGGTCATCGAGCGCGCGTGGGCGGACGGCGTGCGCATCTTCGTCGAGGCCGGGCCGCAGGGCTCGTGCACGCGGATGATCGGCCGCATCCTCGAGGGGAAGCCGCACCTCGCCCTCAGCGCCTGCCAGCGCGGACAGGACGGCTACGTGGCGCTCCTCCAGGCCGTCGCGAAGCTCGCGGAGGCGGGCGTGCCCGTCTCGCTCGACGCGCTGTACGAAGACCTGCCGCTTCCTGCCGCGAAGCCGACGAGATCGATCGTCGTGCCGCTCGGCAAGCGGCCTCCTCTTCCTTCCCTCCCGGCGAAGACCATGACCGTCGTGTTGCCTCCAGCCCCGAGCGTCAGCAGTGGCGGGCTCGCCGTCACGCCCGGCGCCCACCCGATGGTGCTCGCCGCGATGAAGTCGGTCGCCGATGCGCACGAGGCTTTCCTTCGCGCGAGCGAGCAGTCCACCGCGCTGCAGCTCAAGCTCCTCGAGGCCCAGGCGGCGCTGCTGCGCGGAGCGACGCCGGTCGAGTTGCCGCCACCTGCGCCGCAGGCGAGACCCGCGCGCTTCGATCGTGCCCAGTGCCTCGAGTTCGCGATCGGCTCGCTCGGCAAGATGCTCGGCCCGAAGTTCGCGATCGTCGACTCATACCCGACGCGCGTGCGGCTCCCGGACGAGCCGCTGATGCTCGTCGATCGCATCGTCGAGGTGGAGGGCGAGCCCGCGAGCATGACCTCGGGGCGCTGCGTCACCGAGCACGATGTCCATGCGGGGGCCTGGTACCTCGACGGTGGCCGCGTGCCGGTGTGCATCAGCGTCGAAGCGGGGCAGGCCGACCTGTTCCTCTCGGGCTACCTCGGCGTCGATCTCCAGACGAAGGGCGAGCGTGTCTACCGCCTGCTCGACGCGAAGGTGCAGTTCCACCGCGACCTCCCGCGCGTGGGCGAGATCATCCGCTACGACATCCGCATCGACCGCTTCATCCGCCAGGGCGACACCTGGCTCTTCTTCTTCCGCTTCGACGGCACCATCGACGGCCAGCCCTTCATCACGATGTTCGACGGCTGCGCCGGCTTCTTCTCGGTCGAGCAGCTCGAGGCGGGGAAGGGCATCGTCGCCGAAGGGCGCAAGCACGTGCGCAAGCCGCGGGCGACCGTCGCGCCGTTCTCGCCCATCCTCCCGGCAGTGAAGACCTCGCTCGACGAGCGGCAGGTCGAGGCGCTCCGCAGCGGCGCGCTGCACACCGCGTTCGGTCCTGACTTCCCGCTCGAGCGGCTCGCGCCGGCGCTGCGACTCCCGAGCGGCCGCATGCGGCTCGTCGATCGCATCCTCGAGCTCGACACCGCGGGTGGCGCGGCGGGCCTCGGCCTGGTGATCGGTGAGCACGACGTCACGCCCGACGCCTGGTACCTGACCTGTCACTTCAAGGACGATCCCGTGATGCCGGGCACGCTGATGTACGAGTGCTGCCTGCACACCCTCCGCGTGCTGCTGCTGCGGCTGGGCTGGGTCGACGACGCGAGCGACGTCGATCTCCACTACGCGCCGGTCGAGGGCGTGGTGAGCCCGCTCAAGTGCCGTGGCCAGGTGATCCCGACGACGAAGAAGGTGCAGTACCGCGTGGAGATCGATCAGATCGGCTACGACCCCGAGCCCTTCGTGATCGCCACCGCTTCGATGTTCGCCGACGGCAAGCACGTGGTGCAGATGGACGAGATGTCGGTGCGCATCCGCGGGCTGACGAAGGAGCGCGTCGAGCGTCTCCGCGCGACGACCCCGCGCCGCGCGCCGGAAGTCCGCTTCACGCGCGAGCAGATCCTCGAGTACTGCGAGGGTGCCCCGTCGAGGTGCTTCGGCCCGCAGTACGCGGTGTTCGGCGAGCAGCGGCGCCTCGCGCGCCTGCCGCGCCCGCCGTACCTGTTCATGGATCGCGTGCTCCACTGTGAGCCGAAGCCGTTCGAGCTCAAGCCGGGCGGCTGGATCACCTGCGAGTACGACGTGCCGCGCGACGCCTGGTACTTCGGCGCCAACCGCCAGCGCGCGATGCCCTTCGCGGTGCTGCTCGAAGCGGCGCTCCAGCCGTGCGGCTTCCTCGCGGCGTATGCGGGCTCGGCGCTCGACAGCGCGGAGGATCTCAAGTTCCGCAACCTCGACGGGCGCGCGACGATCCACCGCGAGGTGTTCTCCGACGCGGGCACGCTCACGCTGCGCTCGCGCATGACGAAGGTCTCGCGGGCGGGCGGGATGATCCTCGAGTCGTTCGACTTCGAGGTGCTCTCGGCGCGCGGGGAGCCGGTCTACACGGGCTCCACCGGGTTCGGCTTCTTCCCGAAGGCGGCGCTCGAGCAGCAGGTCGGCCTCCGCGGCGCGCAGCCCTTCGTCGCGCCGTCGGGGCGCTCGTTCGCGCTGCCGCTCGATGCCCCGCTCACCCCGGACGACGCGGGCGGCTTCTCGGGGACCGGTTTGCTGCCTCCGGCGAAGGCCTTCGCGATGGTCGATCGGGTCGACGTGCTCTCGCTCGAGGGCGGCGCGCACGGCCTGGGCTTCGTGAGCGGCAGCAAGCAGGTGAACCCCGACGAGTGGTTCTTCCGCGCGCACTTCTTCCAGGATCCGGTGATGCCCGGCTCGCTTGGCCTCGAGGCGCTGGTGCAGCTGCTCGGCGCGTGGGCGCGTGAGCGCTTCCCGGCGCTGATGCAGACGCACCGCTTCCAGTCGCTCGCCGTCGGCGCGGAGCACGTCTGGCAGTACCGCGGCCAGGTGGTCCCCACGAACGCGAAGGTCACGGTCGAGGCGGCGATCTCGAGGGTCCTCGACGGAGACGAGCCGCTGATCGTCGCCGACGGACAGCTCACGGTGGACGGGAAGATCATCTACGCGATGAAGGACTTCCCGCTTCGCCTGGTGAAGGAGTCGCGCTGATGCGCTGGAAGAACGTGCACGTGGAGGCCATCGCCGGCCTCGTGCCCGAGGAGATCATCACCTCCGCGGAAATCGAAGCGCGGCTCGCGCCGATGTACCGCGCGTTGCACCTCGCGCCGGGCCAGCTCGAGTCGCTGACCGGCATTCGTGAGCGCCGGCGCTGGCCGAAGGGCACGCGCATGTCTTCGGTCGCCGCGCAGGCGGGGCGGGCGGCGCTCGAGGCTTCGGGCGTTCCGGCGGACGAGCTGGGCGCGGTGGTCTACGCGGGCGTGTGCCGCGACGATCTCGAGCCTGCGACGGCGTGCGCGGTCGCCGCGGAGCTCGGCACCGGGCGCGACACGCTGATCTTCGACGTGAGCAACGCGTGCCTCGGCGTGATGAACGCCATGGTCGAGCTGGCGAACCGCATCGAGCTCGGCCAGATGCGCGCGGGGCTGGTGGTGTCGGCCGAGAGCTCGCGCGAGATCGTCGATCGCTCGATCGAGCGCCTCAACGCCGAGCCGACGCTGGAGCGCTACCGGCTCGGTCTCGCGACGATGACGGGTGGCTCGGGTGCGGCGGCGGTGCTGCTCACCGCGGCGGACTACTCGGGCACCGAGCACCGGCTCGTCTCGGGCGCGGCGTTGTCTGCACCGCAGCACCACCGCCTCTGTCGCTGGGGCCCGAGCGCCGGGCTCCTGGGCGAGGCGCCGAACATCATGGACACCGACGCCTCGGGCGTCCTCGAGCACGGCGTCGAGCTCGGCAGCGCGACGTGGGCGCGCTTCCTGGCGAACAGCGGCTGGCGGCGCGAAGACGTCGACCGGGTGATCGCGCATCAGGTCGGCGCGGGCCATCGGCGCGAGGTGCTCGCCACGCTCGGCGTCGACCCCGCGCGCGACTTCTCGACCTTCGAGACGCTCGGCAACATGGGCACCGTCTCTGTACCGATCACCGCTGCGCGAGCGATCGAGACGGGCTTCCTCCAGGCCGGCCAGCGCGTCGGCTTCCTCGGCATCGGCAGCGGGCTCAACTGCCTGATGCTCGGCATCCAGTGGTGAACGCGATGACCTTCGACGTGACGCCGTTCAAGTCGCAGTACCCGTGGCAGGGCCACTTCCTCGACGTCGGACAGGGCGTGCGCCTGCACTACCTCGACGAGGGGAAGGGCGAGCCGCTGCTGATGCTCCACGGCAACCCGACGTGGAGCTTCTACTGGCGCGCCCTCGTCTCGGCGTTCTCGTCGAGCCACCGGGTGATCGTGCCGGATCACGTCGGCATGGGCCTCTCGGACAAGCCGGGCGACGATCGCTACGAGTACGTGCTCGAGCGCCGCGTGGCCGATCTCGATCGCCTCGTGAGCTCGCTCGGGCTGGGCAACGATCTGACGCTCGTGGTGCACGACTGGGGCGGAATGATCGGGCTGGCGTGGGCGACGAAGAACCCGGGCCGCGTGAAGCGCCTCGTGGTGCTCAACACCGCCGGCTTCGGGCTGCCGCAGGGCCGCAAGCTGCCGTGGCAGATCGGCGTGGTGCGCTACGCGCCGTACTTCCCCGTGCCCGTGCGCGCCTTCAACGCGTTCTCGCGCGGCGCGAACCTCATGTGCAGCACGCGGCCGGGGAAGCTGACGCCGCTGGCGAAGGACGCCTACCTCGCGCCCTACGACTCGTGGCAGCACCGCATCGCCGTGCAGCGCTTCGTGGAGGACATCCCGCTCGCGCCGGGCGACCGGAGCTGGCCGCTGGTGCAGGAGGTCTCGGACAAGCTCGAGCAGCAGTTCTCGAAGCTGCCGATCCTCCTCTGCTGGGGACGGCGCGACTTCGTCTTCGACGACGCGTTCCTCGCCGAGTGGAAGCGCCGGCTCCCGAACGCCGACGTGCACGTCTTCGAAGACGCCGGCCACTACGTGATGGAGGACGCGCCCGAGGAGATCATCGCGCTCATGCGTGACTTCCTCGCGAAGCACCCGGTGAACGCGTCATGACCACCACCAACATCGCCTCGCACCTGCCGGCGATGGCGAAGCTCGACCCGTCCCGGAAGGCGATCATCGCCCCCGTCGCCGGCGGCTGGAAGTCGATGACCTTCGGCGAGCTGGACGCGCTGAGCGACTCGTACGCGCGCGGGCTCCAGCAGATCGGCATCACGCGCGGCGTGCGCACCGTGCTGCTCGCGCCGCCGAGCCTCGAGTTCTTCCCGCTCGTGTTCGCGCTGTTCAAGGTCGGCGCGGTGATGGTGCTGATCGACCCCGGCATCGGGCGCCAGGCGATGCTCTCGTGCCTCGAGGAGGTGCAGCCCGAGGCCTTCATCGGCATTCCGAAGGCGCAGGTCGCGCGGCTGCTCTTCCGCAAGCCGTTCCGCAGCGTGCGCGCGGTGGTCACCATCGGGCGCCGGCTCTTCTGGGGCGGTCACACGCTCGGGGATCTGAAGCGCCTCGGCGGCTCGGAGCCCTTCGTGATGGCCGAGCCGACCCCCGGCGAGACGGCGGCCATCCTCTTCACCTCCGGCTCGACGGGCATCCCCAAGGGCGCGGTCTACACGCACGAGATCTTCGACGCGCAGGTGCGGATGATCCGCGCGACGTACGACATCAAGCCGGGCGAGATCGATCTGCCGACCTTCCCGCTCTTCGCGCTCTTCGATCCCGCGCTGGGCATGACCTCGGTGCTCCCGGAGATGGACTTCCAGTTCCCGGCGAAGGCGCGGCCCGAGAAGCTGATCGAGGCGATCACCACGCACGGCTGCACGATGATGTTCGGCAGCCCCGCGCTGCTCGACAACCTCGGGCGCTTCGGCGTGCAGCACGGGGTGAAGCTCCCGACGCTCGCGCGCGTGCTCTCGGCGGGCGCGCCGGTGCGGGTCGACGTGCTCGAGCGCATGACGAAGCTCCTCGAGGGCGACGCGCAGGTCTTCACGCCCTTCGGGGCGACCGAGTCGTTGCCGGTGGCCAGCATCGGGAGTCGCGAAGTCCTCTCGGAGACCGCGAGCGCGGCGCGGGCTGGACGCGGCGTCTGCGTCGGGCGTCCGGTCGACGGCGTCACGGTGCGGGTGATCCGCATCTCCGACGAGCCGATCGCCGAGTGGAGCGACACGCTGCTCGTGCCGCCCGGGACGATCGGTGAGATCACCGTTCGCGGGCCGGTCGTCACCCGCGAGTACTGGGCGAGGCCGGAGCAGACCGCGGCAGCGAAGATCCGCGAGGGCGATCAGCTCGTCCACCGCATGGGGGACGTCGGCTTCTTCGACGAGCAGGGCCGGCTGTGGATGTGCGGCCGCAAGGGCCATCGCGTCGAGACGGGCGCACAGACGCACTTCAGCGTGCCGGTCGAAGAGGTCCTCAACCAGCACCCCGCGGTGAGGCGCTCGGCCCTCGTGGGCGTCGCGAAGACGCCCGTGGTGCTGCTCGAGCGCGAGCCGGGCGCGTCGATGCCGGGTGACGTGCTGGTCGAGGAGATCCGCGCGCTCGCCGCGAAGCATGAGGTGACGAAGGGCCTCACGCACTTCCACCTGTTCCCCGGCGAGTTCCCCGTCGACCGGCGACACAACGCGAAGATCGAGCGCGAGAAGCTCGCCGCGTGGGCCGCCGAGCGGGGGCTGGGCCGATGAAGGGGCTCGTCACCGGCGGCGGAGGTTTCCTCGGCAGCAACCTCGTGAAGGCGCTCCTCGCGCGCGGGGACACGGTGCGCGTGCTGGCCCGCGGCGACTACCCGGAGCTGCGCGCCCTCGGGGCCGAGACGGTGCGCGGCGACATCACCGATGCGGTCGCGACCGCGAAGGCGTGTGAGGGCGTCGACGTCGTCTTCCACACCGCGGCGAAGGCTGGCGGGTGGGGCGATCCGAAGGAGTTCGAGGCGATCAACGTCACCGGCACGCAGCACGTCGTCGACGGCTGCCGGAAGGCCGGCGTGCCGCACCTCGTGCACACCAGCTCGCCGAGCGTGGTGCACGCCGAGGGTGACCTCGAGGGCGCGAACGAGTCGCTCCCCTACGCGACGCACTTCCTCGCGCACTACCCGCGCACCAAGGCCCTCTCGGAGCAGCTCGCGCGCGCGGCGTCGGACGCGTCGTTGAAGGTCGTCGCGCTGCGTCCGCACTTCATCTGGGGGCCGGGAGATCGACACCTGCTCCCGCGGCTCCTGGCGCGGGCGAAGGCCGGCCGGCTGCGCCGCATCGGCACCAGGGATCCGAAGAGCGACACCATCTACATCGACAACTGCGTGCACGCGCACCTGCTCGCGGCAGACCAGCTCTGCGCGGGCGCGGCGATCGGCGGGAAGACGTACTTCGTCAGCGACGACGAGCCGATCGGTGTGTGGACCATGGCCGAGAAGATGCTCGCCGCGGCTGGGGCGGGCCCGATCACCCGCTCGGTGCCGCCCGGCGTGGCGTATGCCGTGGGCGCGATGCTCGAGGGCGCGTACTGGCTGTTCGGCATCGAGTCGGAGCCGCTGATCACCCGCTTCGCGGTCAGCGAGCTGACGCACGCGCAGTGGTTCGACATCGGCGCGGCGAAGCGCGAGCTTGGCTACGCGCCGAAGGTCACGATCGCAGAGGGCCTCGAGCGCCTGAGGGCGTCACTCTCGAGTTGAGGGGCTGAAGTCGAAGGCGACTCCGAAGGCGAGCTGCGCCCAGAGCAGCAGCCCCGGGTTGGCCAGGAAGAGCGGGCCGCCACCGAGGTTGAGCGCCAGGTAGGGGCGCACGGTCTTCGTCCCGAACTCGAGCGCGGGACTCGCCTCGAGCACCGGGCCGATCCCGCCGCAGAAGTCGCCCGTCACGCACCCGAGCCAGAGCGTCCCGCCGCCGCCGACCGCGAACACGAAGCGCACGGCGTCGCCGACGGGCGGGGTGCGGTAGCGGGCGTCGAGCACCACTCCATGAAAGACCGGGAAGACTGGCCCGAAGAAGGCGCTGGTCCGGAGCTCGAGCTCGTCACGCCGCGCGAGGGTGATCCGCCCTGAGATGGCCGTGCTCGCGAGGCTCCAGGACGTGCTGAGTCCTCCGCCGAGCTCGACGCTGAACCCCGAAGCCGCAGCGCTGAGCGGCATCGCGGCCGCCACCACGAAGAGCAGTCTCCTCACCCTCCACCTCCCTCTCGGTTGGCGCGCACCATCGCCAGCACGCGCTCGTTCGACAGCCAGCGGACCTCGGTCTCGGTCTGCACCGCCGGATCTTCGGGCGGCAGCAGGAGCGTCACCTCGCCGCTCGGCACCGCCACGCGCGCGGCCTGGAAGCCGAAGAAGTGGCGGACGATCGGGTAGACCGCCTTGTAGACGGCCTCCTTCACCGCGAACCGGGTCATCACCGCCGGCCACCGCTCGGGCTCGGGGAGCGCTTCCACCTCGGCGAGCTCCTCGGGACGGCAGACCTTCGAGGCGATCGTCATGCGGTTGCGCCCGTCGCCTTCGAGATCGATGCCCACCAGGCCGTGCTGCGATCGCGCGACGAGGGCGATCGCGAGATCGTTCTTGTGGCTGATCGACGCCGTCACACCGGGGGGCACCAGCGGCTCGCGCTCGGCGCCCGACAGCAGCGGAGGCCAGTCGATCCCCGCTACGCGCGCCGCTTCCCGGGCGGCGAGCCGGCCGCCTGCGTATTCGATCTGCCGCCGGCCGCGCTCGGCCGTCACCAGCGCGCGTTCCTCGGGGTGGAGTCGCGCCAGCACTGCGTCGGGAACCGGCTCCGTGCCGCCCGGCAGCGGCACCGCCGCGAGCACGCCGAAGCGCACTTCCTGCACCCATGCGAGGTCGAACGGCTTTGTCACCGGACCATCATCGTCGCGCAGCGACATTGCTGCGTACATCTCGATCGCATCGGGATAGCGTGACAGCGCCTTGGACGAGTTGGTGAACAAGAAGGTGGTGCTGATCACCGGGAAGGGCGGCGTCGGTCGCTCCGTGGTGACGGCGGCCCTGGCGAAGCTGGCAGCGCGGCGCGGGAAGCGGGTGCTGGTCTCGGAGATCGGCGACGAGAACGACGACTACTCGCCGCTCGCGAAGCACTTCGCGAAGGCGCGGCTGCCGAAGGAACCCGAGCACCTCGAGCTCAACATCGACGGCGCGGTGCTCCTCGCGCGCACCGGCCAGGAGCTGTTCCTCAAGTCGGTGCTCCGCTCGGCGACGCTGGCGCGCGCGGCGATCGGCTCCGATGCGCTGCGGCGGCTCCTGTCGGCGGGTCCTTCGTTCCGCGAGATGGGCGTCTTCTTCCAGCTCCTGACGTATCTGCGGGCGAAGAAGGACGGCCGGCCGCAGTTCGACCTGATCCTCGTCGACATGCCCGCGACCGGGCACACGCTGTCGCTCACCGGGCTGCCCGATCTGCTGCTGCGCCTCGTGCCCCGCGGCCCGATCGCCGACTCGCTCAAGGAAGGGCAGTCGTACCTGAACGATCCGAAGCTGGCCGCGGCGTGGATCGTCACGCTCCCCGAGACCTTGCCGGTCAGCGAGTGCCTCGAGCTCATCGACGGGCTCGAGAAGACGAAGATGCCGGTCGGCGGCGTGCTGGTGAACCGCCTGCAGGACGATCCGTTCACCGACACCGAGCGCGTGGCCCTCTCGCCGCTCATCGACAAGCACGGGTGGCTGGGCGCGGAGCAGTTCCAGAAGCCCCTCAACGCGCGGCGTGAGCTCGAGCGGCTCCGCAAGAACACGAAGCTGCCGATCTTCACCGCGCCCGAGCTCCCGCACGAAGGGCTCATCGAGGAGCTGAGCCGCGTGCTCGACACCGCGAGGCCCGTGTCATGACCACCTCCGTCCGCATCGGCGAGCTGATCGAGAAGCGCCGGATCATCGTGTGCTGTGGCGCGGGAGGCGTCGGCAAGACGACCACCGCCGCCGCCATCTCGCTCGCCGCCGCGCGGGCAGGGCGCAAGGTGCTGGTGCTCACCATCGATCCGTCGCGCCGCCTCGCCGAGACGCTGGGCGTCAGCCGCAACCCGACCGATCCGGTGACGGTGCCGGAAGATCGCCAGCGGGCCGCGGGCATCAAGCCGCCCGGCTCGCTCGACGCGTGGATGCTCGACCCGAAGCTGGTGTCGGACAGCGCGGTGCGCCGCCTGACGCGCACGCCGGAAGACGCCGAGCGCATCCTCACCAACCGCATCTACCAGCAGGTCTCGACGATGGTCGCGGGCATGCACGAGTACACGGCGATGGAGGCCCTGTACCGCTTCGTCAACGAGGGCCGGTACGAGCTGGTGGTGCTCGACACGCCGCCTTCGCGGCACGCGCTCGACTTCCTCGAGGCGCCGCACCGGCTGTCGGGGCTGGTCGACTCGAAGGCGATCTCCGCGTTCCTGCCCAGCAGCGACAGCCTCGTGGGGCGCGCGGCGAGCAAGGTGGTGCAGAAGATCCTCGGCGCGGTGTTCGGCGAGGAGTTCGCGACCGAGTTCGTCACCTTCCTCACCACGTTCCTCGGCATCTTCCGCTCGCTCAACGTCGACGTGGGCGAGATGCGGCGCTTCCTCTCCGGGCCCGACGTGGCGTTCCTGCTCGTGTCGTCGCCGGCGCCGGCCACGCTCACCGAGGCTTTCTTCTTTCAGGACAAGACGAAGGAGCTGCAGCTGCCCTTCCGCGGCTTCGTCCTCAACCGCAGCAAGGCCGCGAACACCACGCGCGAGCTCCCGCCGCTGGACGGGCAGGGCGACGCGGTGCTCGCCGCGGGCCTCGCCAAGCTCCACGCGATGGCCGAGCTCGAAAAGCACGCGGCGCTGCGCGATCAGTCGCTGCTCGACGATCTCCGCAAGCGCGCCGGGGACACGGCGACCGCCATCTCGCTGCCCGAGCTGCCGCAGGGCGCTGATGACATCTCGACCCTCGTCGCGGTGGCCGATCGCCTCGCCGCCAGCTGAGCGCGAAGACATCGACCGCCGACGAGGAGTGGGGCGGTCAGCAGCCCCAGGGAACGATGCACACGGTCGGATGAAGCAAGACCTTGTGCGTCTGTCGAGCCTCCACCCTCGCACCACGGTCGCCGTCGATTCCGAGGTCGGGCAGCGCACAACTTCGCAGCGCCGCGAGCCTTCTCCGGCTCGACGCCCGGCTCCCCGGAACTCGCGTGCCCCACACATCAAGAACGACGTGCGCGGAGGGGGCGGTCAGCCGGAGCCGTCGAAGCTGCTCGGCCCCGTGCCGACTGCTGTCAACGTGCTGGTGCTTCAGCAGAGCGGAAAAAGAAAAAGGCCCACGGTTTCCCGTGGGCCTTCGTATTGGAGCGGGAAAAGGGATTTGAACCCTCGACCCCCGCCTTGGCAAGGCGATGCTCTACCGCTGAGCTATTCCCGCATATCCAACTGTGTTTGCTGCACTTCTTCGCCGCCCAACCGCTGCGTCGATGGACGCGTGAAGTACCTGTGCCCTGACGTACCGTCAAGCGCTTTTCGCAGGCTCGCCTTCACTTCTTTGTCCGAGGCGGTTGAGGAAGGCCTGGAAGTACACGCCAGCGCTCCACACCGAGAAGGCGGTCGACAGGTAGACGAGGATCTTGCCCACGACGTTGAAGTTCACGTCGTACCAGCGGAAGAGCAGGAAGACGGGGTGGGTGTAGTGGATGCAGAGGGCGACGATGGCGACGAGCTGGAGGGCCGTCTTCCACTTGCCCTCCTGGCCGGCGGCGATGACGAGGCCCTCGCTGGCGGCGACCTGACGCAAGCCGGTGACGATGAACTCGCGCGACAGGAGCAGGATGACGATCGTCGCGGGGATGCGCCCGAGCCGCACCATCATCACCAGCGCGGCCATGACGATCAGCTTGTCGGCGAGCGGGTCGAGCAGCTTTCCGGTGACGGTGATCATGTTCCACCGCCGCGCGAGGAAGCCGTCGATGATGTCCGTGACCGCGGCCAGCGTGAAGACCGAGGCGGCCAGCACCGAGTACCAGGGGTCGCCGTCGTAGAGCAGCCACACGAAGAGCGGGATCACCACGATCCGCCCCAGCGTCAGCATGTTGGGGACGTTCCAGAACTCCTGGACCAGCACCGAGGGCGGGCGCGCCTTCTTCGCCGCGCGCTTGGCCTCGCGCCGGGCGAGCTTCTCGTCTTTGCGGCGCTGCTTCTCGTCGCGCTTCTTCTGGCGTGCGTCGAGTCGCTGCTGCCGCTTCGTCTCCTGATCGGTCGACATCAGGTCCTCTCAGCCGGGGTGCCGAGCAGCGCGTAGCCTTCGCCCGTCAGCTCGATGGCGCCGCGCCCGCCGAAGCCCATCAGGCGCGGCGTCACGCGCCCGAACCAGCCCACCACGCGCTGGAGCGGCACCACCAGCGGTGCACCGAGCGGAATGGGCATCGCCTTGAGCGAGCCGTCGAGCTGCAGCAGCACGCGCCCGGTGCCCTTGAGGTGCGCCAGCTCGAGCGACTGCCCGTCGGCCGTGAGCTTGCCGTTCTCGAAGCTGATCGGCTCCTCGAAGGCGAAGACCAGCTCCTCGCGGAGGTAGGCGCCGTCGTCATCGATGCTCACGCCGTTCTGATCGGTGAGGTCGACCGCGTGGAACTTCGCGCGACCCGGCTCGAGGTACACCATGCCGTTGCCCGACACGCGCTGGAGCTGGTTCGGCCCGCTGCCGAAGGGCTCGGCCGTGGGGCGCCCGCGGCGTCGCCGGTTCTCAGGCGCGACGTTGAGGCTGCCGACCACCGCGACCAGCCCGCCCATGCGCATCAGCATCTCGCCCGCGACGGTGACCGCGAGGCCATCGCTGCTGACGTGGAAGGGGCCGGCCGTCGGCTCCTGGACCCACGACCCTGACGCGCCGAGGTCGACGAGCCGCTGGGGACTCATCGGCGTGTAGCCCGCCGGCGGCGCTGCGGCCGGGGCCGGGCTGCTCTCGACGGGCTCTTCGACGGTGATGGGCAGCGGCGCCGACGGCTCCGGCGCGGGGATCGCGTCGGCCGTCTCGTTCGTCGCCGCCGCGCCCGTCGCCCAGGAGGCGTCGTCGGGCGGGGCAGGGAGCGGCTCGGCTGCAGGCGCGGCGGTCGCCCAGGAGGCGTCGTCGGCCGTCGCGGGGAGCGGCTCGCTCGCAGGCTCGACGCCCGTCGCCCAGGACGCGTCGTCTGGCGTGGTGGGAAGGGGCTCCGCTGCCGGGGCGGACGCAGGCTCGACGCCCGTCGCCCAGGACGCGTCGTCAGGCGTGGTGGGAAGGGGCTCCACTGCCGGGGCGGTCGCCCACGAGGCGTCGTCAGGCGTGGCGGGGACCGGCTCCGTCACCGCGGCTGCCGAGGTCCACGACGCGTCTTCAGCGGGCGCGGTTGCCCACGAGGCGTCGTCAGGCGTGGCGGGGACGGGCTCCGTCACAGCCGCGGCCGCGCCCCACGACGCGTCTTCGGCAGGCGCAGGAGCGGCCGCCCACGAGGCGTCGTCGGGTGGCGCAGCAGGCGCCTCGACCGGTGCCGTCCACGAGGGGGCAGGGAGCGGCTCGATGGTGCGCGGCGTGTTCCACGACGAGTCGTCGACGGGCGGCTGGCCCCAGCTCTCGGCCACCACCGTCTCGGTGTTCGCGGGCTGCGCGGCCCACGACGCGTCGTCCGCCACCGTCGGCAGCGGCGTCTCGGTCCACGTCGGGCCCTGCTCCGGGAGCGGCACCTCGGCGACGCCCTCGGTCACCCAGCCCGAGTCGTTCGACGGCGGCGGCGGCGTGCGCTGGGCCTCGGCAGCCTCCATGGTGAGCCACGCGGGGGTCGTCGCAGGCGGCGCAGACGGCGCAGGCACCACCTCGGCCTCGAGCACCGGCAGCTCCTCCACCGGCGGCGGGTTCGCCTCGAGGATCGCGGCCTCGCCCGGCCCCTCATCTTCCGCGAAGCGCATCTCCCCGGCGTCGGAGGCCGGCCCGAGCTGCGCGCCCCAGTCGGTCTCGAGCGCCGCGGCCGGCGGAGGAGGCGGGACCGCGGCGACCGGCGGCGACGGCAGCACCTCCTCGTCGGGCACCACGTACACGTCCGAGGGGAGCTCCTCGTCGCTCATCACCTCGATCGCCTCTTCCTCTTCGATCGCGGCTGCGACGGGCGGCGGGGGCTTCGGCGGCTCCTCGGCGTCTCCGAGCACCACCGTCTTCGGCGGCTGGCGCGGCACGGCGAGGTGGAGCCCCGACGGCGACGACTGTGCCGCGATGGCGCGGCTCATCTTCTCGGCCATCTGATCCGAGCCGGCCAGCTCGAAGTGCTCCTTCGCCTTCGCGTAGGTGCCCTGCTGGGCGAGCGCGAGGCCGAGGTAGTTGTGCGCCTTCTTGTGCGTGGGCTCGAGATCGGTTGCGGTCTCGAACTCCTTGATGCTGCGCTCGAGGTTGTTCGTCTTGAGGTAGACCAGCCCGAGGTTCACCCGCAGCGTGGCGTCGGTGGGGTTCTCGTTGACGAGCCGCTCGTAGACTTCCGACGCGCGGTCGAAGAGCCCGAGCTTGAAGTACGCCAGCCCGAGGAGGTTCTGCGCCTTCTCGTTCTTCGGCTCGAGATCGTGCGCGCGCTCGAGGTGCTCGCGCGCCTCGACGATCTTCCCCGACGCCAGCAGCTCACCACCTTTGTAGAGCGCTCCGAGGAATTCCTCTTCGACGGCTGGATCTCGTCCCCGCGTACCGGTGGGCATCGTGTCTCTTCAGTTGGCGCTCGCCTGCTCCGACGGTTGCGCCTGCGCCTTGTATTGAAAGTAGAGCGAGATCACCTTGCGCACGTACGCCTGGGTCTCGGGGTAGGGCGGCACCTGCCCTCCGTACTTCTTCACTGCGTCGGGGCCG
This sequence comes from Myxococcota bacterium, assembly GCA_049322495.1. GTDB lineage: Bacteria > Myxococcota > Myxococcia > Myxococcales > Myxococcaceae > Archangium_A. The sequence goes on from JBMORD010000137.1 coordinate 82,209, forward strand.
GCGTTGTACGCGGCCACCATCTTCACCATGTCGCCGTCGAACTCGTTGGCCAGCACGCGCAGGTAGCGCACGCCGCCTTCGATGTTGTCCTTCGGGTCGAAGATGTCCTTCACGTACATCTCGCGCGCCGTGCCGGGCATCAGCTGCATCAGCCCCGAGGCGCCGACGTGCGAGAGCGCGTTGGGATCGAAGGCCGACTCGGCGTGCATCACCGCGCGCACCAGGGCGGGCGGCATCTTGTAGCGAATGGCCGCTTCTTCGATGTACGCGTCGTAGTCGCTGAGCGACTTCTTCGTGTACGTGGTGATCCGCGCGGGCTGATCGACCGCCGGCGCCGGGCGGAACTCGCCTTCGACCTTGCGGGCCTGCCGCGCCTTCGCGCCCTTCGGCGGCACGTTCGTGTACACGACCGTCCCGTCGGCCTCGACGTACTTGTAGATCCCACCCGCGAACGTCGTCGCGGGGATCGCAAGTGCGAGCAAAATGACGGACTTGAGGCGCATTCCCGGGGGGGCACACTACCGCTGATCTCGAGGGGCCCGCAAAGAACTGGTGAAGCGAGTGGAAGCTTCCTCGCTCTGCGACGCGGTGTTTAAAGACCCGGCATGGTTCACGAATTCGACTTCCTCGTCCTCGGTGGTGGGGTGGCGGGCCTGACCTTCGCGCTGGAGGCCTCGAAGTTCGGGCGGGTGGCGGTGCTCACCAAGCGGGGCCGCTCCGAGAGCAACACCGTGTACGCGCAGGGCGGCATCGCCGCGGTGCTCTCGCCCGAGGACAGCTTCGAGAAGCACCTCGAAGACACGATGATCGCCGGGGCCGGGCTCAACAAGCGGGACATCGTCGACATCTGTGTGCGCGAGGGGCCGGGCCGGCTCAAGGCGCTGGTGGCGCTGGGCGCCGACTTCAACCGCAAGGAGAACGGCGAGTTCGATCTCACCCGCGAGGGCGGGCACAGCAAGCGGCGCATCGTGCACGCCGCCGACATCACCGGGCGCGAGGTGCAGCGGGCGCTGCTCGCCGCCTGCGACGAGACGGGGAAGATCCACTTCTTCGAAGACAGCGCGGCGATCGATCTCATCCGCGACCCGGGCGCGCCGCGCGGGCAGGGGCGCTGCGTCGGCTGCTACGTGCTGCGCGACGACGGCAAGGTCGACACCTTCATCGGCAAGGTGACGGTGCTGGCCACCGGGGGCGCGGGCAAGGTCTACCTCTTCACCTCGAACCCCGACGTGGCCACCGGCGACGGCGTGGCGATGGCGTACCGGGCGGGCGCGCAGATCGCCAACATGGAATTCTACCAGTTCCACCCCACGTGCCTCTTCCACCCCGAGGCGAAGAACTTCCTGATCAGCGAGGCGCTGCGCGGCGAAGGCGGGCGGCTGCGGCTCAAGTCGACCGGCGAGCGCTTCATGAAGCGGTACGACGAGCGCCTCGAGCTCGCGCCGCGCGACATCGTGGCCCGGGCCATCGACAACGAGATCAAGCGCACCGGTGACGAGTGCGTGCACCTCGACATGACCCACCTCGGCAAGTCGTACCTCGTCGAGCGCTTCCCCAACATCTACGCCACGTGCCGCGAGTTCGGCATCGACATGGCGGTCCAGCCCATTCCCGTGGTGCCCGCGGCGCACTTCATGTGCGGCGGCGTGGTGACCGACGCCTTCGGCCGCACCTCGGTGCCCGGCCTGTTCGCCATCGGCGAGGTGAGCTGCACCGGGCTCCACGGCGCCAACCGCCTCGCGTCGAACTCGCTGCTCGAGGGGCTGGTGTTCGGCTACCGCGCGGTGCAGGTCTGCGCCGACGAGGTGAAGGCGCACGCCCCGCCGCCGCCAGCCAGCATCCCCGCGTGGGATCCCGGCAGCGCCGTCACCTCCGACGAGCGCGTGGTGGTCAGCCAGAACTGGGACGAGATCCGCCGCCTGATGTGGAACTACGTCGGCATCGTTCGCACCGGCAAGCGCCTCGCCCGCGCGCGGCGCCGCCTCGATCTCCTGCGCGACGAGATCCGCCAGTACTACTGGGACTACCAGGTGACGCGTGACGTGGTGGAGCTGCGCAACATCGCCGACGTCGCGCACCTCATCGTCGAGTGCGCCATGCGTCGCAAGGAGAGCCGCGGCCTCCACTACACGCTCGACTACCCCGAGACCGACGAGAAGTGGCTCGTCGACACCGTCATCCAGCGCGAGGCCTGAGTGCAGCCCCTCCAGCGCGTCTGCGTCTTCTGCGGCTCGAAGAACGGCGACTCGCCGCGCTTCCGTGAGGCCGCCACCGCGATGGGCACCGCGCTCGCCGCGCGCGGCCTCGATCTCGTCTACGGCGGCGCCCAGCACGGCCTGATGGGCGCGGTCGCCGACGCGGTGCTCGCCGGCGGGCGTCAGATCATCGGCGTCGTGCCCCGCGGCCTCGCCCGCGACGAGTTCGCCCACCCCGAGCTCACCGAGCACCTCATCGTCGACAGCATGCCCGCCCGCAAGACGCTCATGGGCGAGCGCGCCGACGCCTTCGTCGCGCTCCCCGGCGGCTTCGGCACCATGGACGAGCTCTTCGAGGTGCTCACCGATCGCCAGCTCGGCCTCCACCGCAAGCCGGTCGGGCTCCTCGACGTCGACGGCTACTACCAGCCGCTCCTCACCTGGCTCGCCGGCGGCCTGCAGCGCGGCTTCATTCCCGGGTCGATGAAGGACGTCCTCGTCGTCCGCGATGACGCGAACGCCCTGGTCGAGGCGCTCCTCGCCCACCGCTGACCCCGCAGTCCCGATCAGGATTTTCGCCTTTGCGCTGCGATTTCGATCGCTTGCGCGGCAGTCCTGATCTGCCCGCTTCGCCGCTGTCGTCACTTCGGTCGGCTGATCCGGATGCCTGACCTGTCTTCGGACGGGCCGTCTCTTTTCGCTCGGGAGTCGGACGCGATCGCGATCCAAATGTCACGATCGGCGTTGACGCCTCCTTTCAATAGCTGATATTCATGCGCCGCCATTCAGAAGACCCGCCTGAATGGAGAGCGGTGCACACGTCTCACGGGGAACGTCTCGGTGGAGCTCCTTCGGCCGGAAGAGATCGAGCGGATCGAGCGCGACCACGCGCAGGGGCTGCCCGCGAAGGTGATCGTCGAGCTGTTCTCGGCGAAGGGCGTGCCGTGCTCGGAGGCGACGTTCCGCAAGTACGTGCAGGCGGGGCTGCTGCCGCGGAGCAAGCGGGTGGGGCGCAAGGGGAAGCACCGCGGGAGCCAGGGGCTCTACCCGGTGTCAGCGGTGCGGCGGATGAACGCGATCCGCCAGATGATGGCGCAGGGGTTGACGCTCGAGGACATCAAGGCGTCGTTCGTGGTCTTCAAGAACCACATCGAGCTGGCGGGGCACGAGCTGACGCACGTGCTCGACGGCTACGAGCGCCACCTCGAGGGGCAGCCGCTGGGCGAGCGGAACCGCAAGGAGCTGACGTCGAAGCTCCGCGCGCTGCGGGTGCAGGCCCGCGAGTTGTTGGGCGAGATCAGCCGCTTCGGGAGCGCCGTGACGGCCCGCCCGGGCGCCGACCTCAGTCAGTCTTGAAGCAGAGAGCCGTACCTTTTGCAGGAGGGGAAACCAATGAACGCACCAGCGCACGACGAGGCGGAGCTGCTCAAGTCCGAGGACGGGCTCGAGGAGCGGAAGCGATCGAAGACGATGTCGCGCAAGGAGATGGCCCGCGACCTGCGCCGCCGCCGGCTGGCCGGTCAGATCGACCCCGAGGAGCAGGCGCTGCTCTCGGAGATCCAGGGCAGCCGCCCGAAGTCGCGCGCCGACTGCATCAACAGCCCGCGCCCGTGCGTGTTCGTGTCGTGCAAGTACAACCTGTACCTCGACGTGAACCCCGAGACGGGGAGCATCAAGCTCAACTTCCCCGACAAGGAGATCTGGGAGCTCGAGTACACCTGCGCGCTCGACGTCGCCGAGAAGGGCGGCATCACCCTCGAGGAGGTGGGCGAGATCATGAACCTCACCCGCGAGCGCATCCGCCAGGTCGAGACCCGCGGCCTCGAGAAGGTCCGCACCGCCACCGAGGCCGAGCCGAAGCGTCCGCCGCAGCGCTGAGCCGTTTCGTCGTCTGGTGACCGTCGCGCCGACCACGTTTCGTTGACCCCTCCGAACGTGGTTGGTACGCGCACGGTCCGTGCTCGCTCTGCTCTCCGTTTCCGACAAGCGCGGTCTGGTGCCCTTCGCGCAGGGCCTGGTCCGCTGTGGCTTCACCATCCTCTCCACCGGCGGCACGCTTGAGGCGCTCAAGGCGGCCGGCGTGCCCGCGCGCAAGGTGTCGGCGCACACCGGCAGCCCGGAGATCCTCGGTGGGCGCGTGAAGACGCTGCACCCGAAGATCCACGGCGGCATCCTCGGGCGGCCCGCCCTCGAGAGCGACGCCCGCGAGATGGCCGAGCACGGCATCGAGGCGATCTCGCTGGTGGCGGTGAACCTCTACCCGTTCCGCGAGACCGTCGCGAAGGGCGCGTCGCGCGACGAGACCATCGAGCAGATCGACATCGGCGGCCCGGCGATGGTGCGCGCGTCGGCGAAGAACGCCGCCTTCGTGACCGTGGTGGTCGACCCGGCTGACTACGACGGCGTGCTCGCCGAGCTCGAGGGCACGCAGGCGGTCAGCGAGCAGACGCGCCGCAAGCTGCAGCGCAAGGCCTTCGCCCACACCGCGGCGTACGACGCGGCCATCGCGGCGTGGCTCACCGAGCAGGAGGGCGAGCCCTTCCCCGACGAGCTGTCGCTCCCGTTCGTGAAGGCGCAGGGGCTCCGCTACGGAGAGAACCCGCACCAGCGCGGCGCCTTCTACCGCGAGCACCGCGCCCCGAAGGAGCCGACCGTCGCCTTCAGCGAGGTGCTCCAGGGCAAGGAGCTCTCGTACAACAACCTGCTCGATCTCGACGCGGCGCTCGGCCTGGTGCTGGAGTTCTCGGCGCAGCCCGCGGCGGTGGTGATCAAGCACAACACCCCCTGCGGCGTGGCGATCGACCCGAGCCTCGAGGCGGCCTACCGGCGCGCGCGGGCCATCGACGAGACGTCGGCCTTCGGTGGCATCGTGGCGCTCAACCGCGAGGTCGACGAGGCGACCGCGACCGCGCTGGCCGAGACCTTCCTCGAGGCGATCGTCGCGCCGGGCTACTCGCCCCGCGCGCGCGAGATCCTCGCGGGCAAGAAGAACCTCCGGCTGCTCGCGGCCGGGCCCGGGCTCGCCTCGCCGACGGCCGCCCCGCGCGCGCAGCTCGACGCCCGCTCGGTGTCGGGCGGCCTCCTGCTGATGGATCGCGACGCCGTCGAGCCCGAGACGGAGTGGAAGGTGGTGACGAAGCGCCAGCCGACGAAGGAGGAGCTGGAGGCCCTGCGCTTCGCGTGGAAGGTCTGCAAGCACGTCAAGTCGAACGCCATTGTGTTCGCGGCTCCCACCGAGCTGCTGGCGCAGGCCGGAGGGCAGACAAGCCGTGTCGATTCGGTGAAGATTGCGGCGATGCGCGGAGGCGCGCGTCTGAAAGGGAGCGCGGTGGCCTCAGATGCGTTCTTCCCATTCCGGGACGGGCTCGACGCTCTCGCAGCGGCCGGTGCGGGGTGCGTGGTGCAGCCCGGCGGCTCGGTGCGCGACGCGGAGGTGATCTCCGCGGCCGACGAGCACGGGCTCGCGATGATCTTCACCGGCGTCCGTCATTTCCGTCACTGATCCATGCGCATCGTCTGTCAGAAGTGCTCCGCCGCGTACGCCATCGACGACAAGTTCGTCACGCCGAAGGGCGTGCGCGCCCAGTGCCCGCGCTGCCGTCACCTCCAGCTCGTGAAGAAGGACGACGCCGCGCCGCCGCCGCCCGAGGCCGCGCCGCCGGCAGCACCCGCTCCGACAGGCGGCCCTTCACCGTTCCTCTTCGACATGGGCGCGGCCCCGCCGCCCGCGTCGAGCGGCTCCGGGCTCCACTTCGGTCAGACCGCGCCCGCGCCGGGCGGCGCCCCCGCGCCGAGCAACCCCTTCGACTTCTCGGCGCCGACCAGCCCGAGCGCCCCGGCGCCCTTCGACTTCGGCGCACCGCCCGCGCCGCCCGCCGCCGCGCCGGCGCCCTTCGACTTCGCCGCCGTCGCGCCGCCGCCGCCCGCGGGCAGCCCGTTCGACTTCGGGGCGCCTCCGGGCATCCCGGGCAAGTCGACGCCGGGCGTGCCCTCGCCGTTCGCGGCGATGCCGCCGCCGCCGCCTCCGCCGTCGTTCCCGGGCGGGCCTGCGCGCGCGCCCGCGCCGCCGCCGCCCGCGGAGAGCCCGTTCGACTTCGGCGCACCCCCGCCCGCGAGTGAGTCGCCTTTCGGCGCGGCGCTCGACTTCACCGCGCCGCCGCCTCCTCCTGCGCCCCCGGCCCGCCTGGCGGCCCCGGCCCCGGCGCCGGCCGCGCCCGCCGCGCAGGTCGTCGGCGTCAAGTGCCGCTCCTGCGGCAAGGAGATGACGGACCCCTTCGACCAGGCGCTCGGCGTCTGCGACGACTGCCGCAACAAGACGGCCGAGGTGTCGGCGTCATCGGCCGCGGCAGAGAGCCCGTTCCCCGCGGTCACCGACGCGCCTCGCCCGGCGCCGCTGTTCCCGCCTGCCGGCACGCCGATCACCGCCGGCGACGCGAGCCAGGTGCGCTCCGCGACGCGCGCCGGGGCGGGCGAGTCGGGTGGTGGGCGGGGCAAGGCCGTGGGGCTGGTGGTGGGCCTGCTGGCGGTGATCGCCGTCGGCGCCTTCCTCGCGATCAAGCGCCCGTGGGTGTCGAAGCCGCCGCCGCTCGTGGTCCGCCCGGGAAGCGGCGGGGGCCCAGCCGCGCCGGTCGAGTCGATCATCCAGCAGTGGAAGCTCAAGTACCCCGACATCGAGCAGACGGCCGATCAGCTCATCGACGAGGGCGAAGCGCTCCTCACGAAGGACACCACGCGCAGCTACCTCGACGCCGAGGAGTCGTTCGAGCAGGCGCTGGTGCTCAAGCCGACCAACGAGCGCGCGCTCGCCGGCTGGGTGCTGGCGCTGGCGTTCGGCAAGCCCGGGAAGATCGACGACCCGACGGCGAAGTCGGCCGAGTCGATGCTCGCGGCGGCGGAGCAGCGGTCGGGCGATCTGCGGGTGTACGTGGCGCACGCGCACTTCCTCATCGCGCGCAACGGCAACCCCAACGACATCCGCGTGCTCGCCGAGCGCGGCCTCAACAGCACCAACGCCAACGACAAGGCCCTCGCGTCGCTGGCCATCGGGCAGACCGTGCTGGCGAAGAACCCGCAGCAGGCAGCGCAGGCGTTCCGCGAGGCGCTGGCGACCGACCCCAAGCTCAAGCGCGCCTACTTCTTCCAAGCGCAGCTCGCGGCGATCGAGGGGAACTACCGCGAGGCGACCCGCGCGCTCGAGCGCCGGCTCGAGCTCGACGCCGATCAGTGGGAAGCGGCGGAGGAGCTCGCGCGGCTGCTGCTCGACGTCGGTGAGACCACCCGCGCGCGGAAGGTGCTCGAGGCGGCGAAGGCGGCGGCCCCGCGCTCGGCGCGCGCGCGCATCGGGCTCGCGGTCCTCTCGTACCAGCACCAGGGCGATCTCTCCGGGGCGGCGGCGGAGCTCTCGGCGGTCGTCGACGATCCCGAATACGGCAAGCCGGAGAAGGCCGACGCGCTGGTGCACCTCGCGGCGATCCAGCGGATGAAGGGCGAGCTCGACGCGGCGAGCGCGTCGGTCGATCGATCGCTCGAGTACTCGGCTGAGTCGGTGCCGGCGAAGCTCCAGAAGTTCCTGGTGCTGCTCGAGAAGGGCGTCAACTCGTCGGCGCGCCTCGAGCTCGACGGGCTCAAGGGCAAGCTGGGTGACAAGTACCTCGAGGCGACGCTCGAGGGCCGCATGCTGATCGCCGAGAACCGGCTGGACGAGGCGATCCAGACCCTGTCCTCGACGGCGGAGTCGGACCCGCGGCGCGTCGACGCGATCTTCCTCGCCGGCGCGGCTGCGGCGAAGGCGAAGAAGGCGGGCAAGGCGTGGGAGTTCTGCCTGCGCCGCGGCCTGCGCGCCGATCCGTGGAGCCGGCCGGTGCCCTCGCTCACGCTCACCTTCGTGCGCCCGGCGGATCTGCTGCGGCCCGCGGTGGGCACCTACGCCAGCCTGGTGGCCAACCTCGACGAAGACCCCAGCCCGTCGCTCTGCGAGGGCCTCGTGGCCTGGCACTCCGAGGAGTTCGCCGCCGCCGAGAAGCACTTCGTGAAGGTGACCACCGTCGACCCGAAGAACGCGGAGGCGTACTCGTACCGTTCGCTGCTGGCGTCGCGGAAGCGTGACTTCGCGGGGGCCCTCAAGCTCGCCGCCCGCGCCCTCGACGCGAACAAGCAGAGCGGCCTGGGGTGGTTCGCGCAGGCGGTCGCGCAGGCCGGCCAGAACAAGATGGATCTGGCGAAGGTCTCCGCCCAGCAGGCGCAGAAGCAGAGCCCGCAGCTCCTCGGCCCGAGGGTGCTGATCAGCGACGGGGAGGCGAGCCAGAAGAACGGCGACGAGGCCCGGCGGATCCTGACGTCGGTGCTGCTCGCCGATCCTCTCTACCGCGAGGCCAAGCGGGTCCTGTACAAGCACCAGCTGTGAAGGTCCTCCTCCTCGGCAGTGGTGGTCGCGAGCACGCGCTCGCGTGGAAGCTGAAGCAGAGCCGCGTCGTCTCGTCGCTCGTGGTCGCGCCGGGGAACCCCGGGATCGCCGCGCTCGCGGAGTGCGTGCCGCTGGAGATCACCCGCCCCGAGGCGGTGGTCGAGCTGGCGAAGACGCGCGGGATCGAGCTGGTGGTGGTCGGCCCGGAGGCGCCGCTCGTCGCGGGTGTGGCCGATGCGCTCCGCGCGGCGGGCGTGCTGGTGTTCGGCCCCGACGCGGCGGGGGCGCGCATCGAGGGCAGCAAGGCGTTCGCCAAGGAGATCATGCAGGCCGCGGGCGTGCCTACCGCGCGCTACGAGCTCTTCTCCGACGCCGAGGCGGCCGCGCGGCGCGCGCTGGAGTGGGGCCCGGTGGTGGTGAAGGCCGACGGGCTGGCGGCGGGCAAGGGCGTGGTGGTGGCGACCTCGGGCGCGGAGGCCGCGGAGGCCTGTCGCGCGCTTGGGGCGCTGCCGGCCGGCAAGACCATCCTCCTCGAGGAGGTGCTCAGCGGCCCCGAGCTCTCGGTGATGGCGCTGTGTGATGGCGAGCGCTGGGCGCTGCTCGCGCCTTCGCAGGATCACAAGCGCGTGTTCGACGGTGATCGCGGGCCGAACACCGGCGGCATGGGCGCCTACGCGCCCGCCAACTTCCTCACCCAGGCTCAGCTCGAGGAGATCGGCGCCCGGGTGATCGGCCCCACGCTGCGCGAGCTCGCGCGGCGCGGCACCTCGTTCCGCGGCGCGCTGTACGCGGGGCTGATGCTCACCCCTGCCGGCCCGAAGGTGCTCGAGTTCAACGCGCGCCTGGGCGATCCCGAGACGCAGGTGCTGCTGATGCAGCTCGACGAGGATCTGGGCGTGCTCCTTGCGGCGTGCGCGCGCGGCGAGCTGCAGGTGCGGGCGCTCGCGCAGCGCCCCGGCGCCTCGGTGGGCGTGGTGCTCGCAGCAGAGGGCTACCCGGAGGCGCCGCGGGCGGGCGACGAGATCACCGTGCCTGCGCTCGAGCCGCACGAGGTGCTCTTCCACGCCGGCACGCGCCGTCAGGGCGACGCGCTGGTGACGGCGGGCGGGCGCGTGCTGACGGCGTGCGCGTTCGGCGCGACGGTCGCGGAGGCGCGGGCGCGGGCGGTGGCGCTCGCCGAGCGGATCAGCTGGCGCGGTCGCCACTTCCGCCGCGACATCGGCGCGAAGGCCCCGTGATGCGCTGGGGCGTGCTCCAGCGCTACGTGCTCCGCGAGCTGCTCGGCCCCTTCGTCGCGGCGACGCTGGTGCTGCTCTCGCTCTTCTACGCGATGGTGCTGGTGCGCGGCGTGGAGTTCCTCCTCGGCAGCGCGGCGCGCCCGTCCGACTGGCTCGCCCTCGGCGGCGCGATGCTGCCGATGCTGCTGCCCCAGGTGCTGCCGATCTCCTTCCTGCTCGGGGTGATGATCGGCTTCGCGCGCCTCGGTGAAGACGGCGAGCTGACGGCGATGGCCTCGCTCGGCACGTCGCCGCGGCAGCTCGTGGGGCCGTCGCTGATGCTCGGGGTGGCGGTGTCGGCGGTGCTGGCGATCACCGTCTTCGCCTGGAAGCCGTGGGGCATCGCCCTCATGCGGCAGACCGCGCGGGAGGTCATCGAGCGCAACGTCCTGGGCGATCTCAAGCCGGGGACGATCCGCGCCGATCTGCCGGGCATCGTCTTCTACGCGAACGAGGTGCGCGAGGGCCCGACGTGGAAGCACGTGGTGCTCATCGACGAGCGCGACCCGGCCCGCTCGCAGGCGCTGTCGGCGCCGCTGGCGCGCGCCACCTTCGCGAAGGGCGTGGGCCTCGAGTTCTTCGACGGCGTGCTGCTCCAGCGAGGCTCGGCGACCGAGTTCACCACCACCGCCTTCGACGAGGGCACGCTGCTGTTGAACGTCGACGACGCGCTCCACCGGCGCGACACCTTCCGGTTCGGGCACGAGGAGCTGTCGCCGATGGATCTCGCGGCGCAGGCGCGCGAGGCGGAGCGGACCGGCGCCCCCGCCGCGCCGTTCTGGTCGGCCTTCCACTTCCGCATCTCGCAGCTCTTCGCGCCGCTGGCCCTGGGGCTGCTCGCGACGGCGGTCGCGCAGGGAGGCCGACGTCGCGCCGCCCGCACCGCCGCGCTGCTCGCGTTCGGCGTGTACCTCGCGTTCTACGTCGCGAGCCGGGTCGGCGTTCAGCTCGGCGAGAAGGGCGTGCTGGCGCCGTGGGTGGCGGGGCATCTCCCGGTGGTGGCGGCGTTCGCGGTGGGGCTGCTGCTGCTCAGCCGCGTCGAGGCGCGAGGCGTGCGATGAGGATCTTCGAGCGCTACGTCGCCGGGCTCGCGCTGGGGATCTTCGCCGCGCTCTCGCTCGGCCTGGTGGCGCTCTTCCTGGTGATCGACTTCGGCGACTGGCTGCGCATCTACACCGGCAAGCCGGTGAGCGACGTGCTCACGCTGTACTGGTACCGATCCCACGTCTCGCTGGTGCAGTTCGCGCCCGCGGCGCTGGTGCTGTCGGCGGGCCTGACGATCACCGTCGTGCGCCGCCGCGGCGAGTGGACGGCGCTCCGCGCGCTCGGGGCGTCGTGGCTCACGCTGGTGCGGCCGATCACCGTGGTGTGCGTCGCGAGCGCGCTCGCGCTGCTGCTGTTCCAGGAGCTCGTGGTCGCCGACTCGGGCCCGAAGATCGATCGGATGATGGTCGAGAAGTTCGGCCGCTGGGGGGACTTCACGACGGTCTACTCGCCGCGCCGCTGGTTCCGCGCGGGGAGCTCGCTGCTCAACGTGCGCGGTGAGGCGAACCCCGAGCGGCTCGAGGACGTCCGGATCTTCGAGCTCGACGAGCGCTCGTCGCTCCGCGGGTGGATCGAAGCGCGCCGCCTCGTCTACGTGCGGGACGGCACCTGGCGGGTCGAGGAAGGCGACGAGCTGCTCGTCGACGGCCCCGAGGCGAAGGTCGGCCGGCGCGGGGAGTTCGAGCTGCGCCTCCCGATTCGCCCCGAGGTGACGCAGCTGGCCGTCGGGCGCCCGGAGTGGCTGCCGATGCGCGTGCTGGCCGCGCAGGTGCCGCTGATGACCGCCCTCGAGCTGCCGACGGAGGCGACGCGCTTCGCGGTGCACCAGCGCTGGGCGCAGGCGTTGAGCGCGGTGCTGGCGGCGCTGGTGGCGGCGATGCTCGGGCTGCGCGCGACCGTGAAGCCCAGCGTGCCGCGGGCGCTGATCGAAGGGGCGGCGCTCTACGGCGGGCTGTTCCTCGCGGGGATGATCTCGCGCAGCCTCGCGATCAACGGCCGCGTGGAGATCTCCCTCGCGGCGTGGGGCGTGCCGGCGTTGCTCGTCGGCCTGCTCGTCGCGCTCCGGTCGCGTGCCGGGGCGGCGTGAGCGCGTCGCGCTGTTGTCGAGGCTGAGTGGTCAGCGCGACGAGCTGCGCGTTCACCGCGAGGGTGAGCTTGCGCAGCTCCCGGGGCGCGGAGAGGGCAAGCCCATTGGTGCGCAGGAGGTGTGCGCGTTGTTCGCGTCGCGCTCGTCACCACAGGTGTGGGCGGAGCGGCTCCTTGAGGTTGCTCAGGCGCCACACGTGGAAGCCATGCAGCTGCTGCTGCCGCTCGTCCATCGGCCACGTCGGCGTGAGGTCGGTCGCGCGCTCGAACTTCGCGCTCAGCTCCGCCGGCGGATCCTCGAAGTCGCCGATCCACAGCGCGTCGGCGCCGGGCTTGAACTCCGGGGGCAGCGGCCAGAGATCGTACTGGCTGCGCCGCCCGGCGAAGGTGGTCGACGGCAGCCCGGAGTACCAGGTGACGAGCGAGCTGAGCTGGTAGCGGTTGGTGATCACCGGAACGCCCGCGTCCCGCGCGCGCGCGAGGATCGCCCAGCCATGGAGCTTGCGCACCGCGAGCGCGGGCCACAGCGGGCGCGGCGGCCACGAGAGGAGCGCCGCGCCGGCGACGACGACGAACACGTTCAGGCTGGCCGCCGCGAGCTGCCAGCGCCGCCACGGCAGCAGCGCTACGCCCACGCTCGCCGGGAGCCACGCTGCGGCCGCCCAGTTCGCCTCACCGCGCGCCTTGAACGACGCGTACCCGAAGAACACCAGCGGGAGCAGCGTCGCCACCTTGAGCATGGGGTTGCCGGAGCGCGTGAGCCACACCACCACCAGCGCGAGCAGCACCGGGCCGGCCATGCCGAGCTGCCCCGCGAGGAACTCGCCGAAGGTGTTCCAGCCGCCACCGCCGCCGAGGCCGTGCGCGAACTGGAAGCGGAAGCCCTCCCAGTCGTTGAGCGCGTTCCAGATGAGGGTCGGCGAGGTGACGACGAAGGCCAGGAGCCCCGCGCCGACCAGCCGCCACGGCGTGCGCCAGAAGCCCATCAACACCGGCAGCCCGAGGAGGATGCCGTTGTACTTCGAGAGCATCGCCAGCCCCCACAGCACGCCGACGAGCGCGGCGCGCTGCTCGACGATCGCCACCAGCGCCCACGCCCAGAAGGCCAGCAGCGGCGCGTCGGGCGTGGCGAAGCTCGCGAGCAGGTTCGCGGCCGGCGTGCTGGCGAAGAGCGCGGTCGCCCACCAGGCGGCGGAGCGATCGCCTCCGAGGCTGCGGGTGAGCCTGAAGACCCCCGCCAGCGTCGCCACGCCCCACAGCGCGGCGCCGGTGCGCACCCCGAGCGCGGCGATGCTCCAGGCGATCAGGGCGGGGTGATCGAAGTACGAGAGCTGCAGGTGCTTCGACCAGGTCCAGTAGTAGGCCTCGTCAGAGTAGATGTCGGTCGCGAGCGCGAGCATCAGGCGCGCGCCCAGGCTCAGCACGGTGAGGACCATCGGCAGCCGCGGGCTCACTGCATCCCCAGCGCGCGCTTGTAGACCTGCAGCGTCTGGCGCGCGCAGTCGTCCCACGAGTACCGGGCGGCGCGCTCGACGCCGGCTTCGGCGAGCTGTCGTCGCAGCGCGTCGTCTCGGAAGAGCTGCAGGCAGGCCTCCCGCCACGCGATGGAGTTGTCCGGCGGCACGAGGAGCCCCGCGGTGCCGATGATCTCCGGGTGCGCGCCCGCCGCGGAGGCGATCACCGGCGCGCCGCAGGCCATCGCCTCGAGCGCCGGCAACCCGAAGCCCTCGTACCGCGAGGGCACCAGCACCGCCGAGGCGCCGGCGTAGAAGCGCACCAGCTCGCCGTCGGGCAGCGGCGAGAGCTCGATCACGCTCTCGGGGAAGCCCAGCGTGCGCCGCGCGCCGCGGCCCGCGAGGAGCACCAGCGGCGCCGGGAGCCCCTCGGCGATCGGCAGCAGCACCTTGAGGTTCTTGAACGGCTTGGGGTTGCCGATCGCGGCGAAGTACTTCGGCGGCAGCCCGCGGCGCGCGCGGAAGTCGGCGAGCTCCTGCGCGGGCGGCACGTGGAACGACGGGTCGACGCCGTTGCCGATCACCTGGAGGCGCTCGGGCACCAGCCCGAGGTGCGCGGAGATCTCCCGCCGGCTGAACTCCGAGACGGTGATCAGCGCCTGAGCGCGCGCGGCGCGGGGCGCCACCACCAGCCGGTAGTACGCGGTGTGGGTGACCGACGCGCTCTCGGGCAGCGCGAGGTGGTTCGCGTCGTGGATGGTCGCCACCAGCTTCCCGGGCCACAGGGCGGGTACGGAGAACGACGTCGCGTGGAAGAGATCGGGCCGCTGCCTCAGCAGGTCGGTCAGCAGCGCGGGCTGCTCGAGCGGCGAGAGGAACTCGGCCTTCGCGCGCACGAGGGGAATGCGGGGGGCGAGGGCGCCGAGATCGTCTGGCACTCCGGCCGGCGCGGTGAGCCCGACGAACTGCCAGCCGGGCTCGAGCTGGGGCAGGCGGCGCGCGAGCTCCAGCGCGTAGCGGGCGATGCCGTGCAGATGCCCACGCACCATGCGCAGGTCGATGAGAACCTTCACCACGGGTCGCAGAGTACACAGGACTCGTGTAGGAGCACGCCTTTCCGTGGAGCGCCCCGTCCCCGTCCCCGCCTCGCTGCGCCGCCTGCGCGTCACGCTGGTGCACGACTGGCTCCTCACCTGGCGCGGCGGCGAGAAGGTGCTCGAGGCGATCGCCGAGCTCTTCCCCGACGCGCCGATCTTCACGCTCTTCCACGACGCCGACGGCATGCCTCCGTCGATCGCCTCACACCGCGTCGTCAGCTCGTGGCTCGACCGGGTGCCCGGCGCGCGCTCCCGGCATCGCCACTTCCTCCCGCTGATGCCCGCGGCGATCCGCCTGCTCGACGTCGGCGAGACCGACCTCGTGATCTCCTCGAGCCACTGCGTGGCCAAGGGCATCCGCGTGCCGGCGGGGGCGCGCCACGTCTCGTACGTGCACGCGCCGCTCCGCTACATGTGGGATCGGTTCGACGACTACTTCGGCCCGGGCCGCGCCTCGCTCCCGGTGCGGGCCGGCGCGCGGCTGATGCGGCCCGCGCTCCAGGCGTGGGACGTGCTCACCTCCACGGGCGTCGATCGCTTCCTCGCCAACAGCGCGCACGTCGCGCAGCAGATCGAGCAGCGCTACCACCGCACCGCGCAGGTCATCCACCCGCCGGTGGAGCTCGAGCGCTTCGCCGCGCAGCCGCTCGAGGGCACGGGGCAGGGCGGCTACTTCCTCTGCCTTGGGGCCCTCGCGCCCTACAAGCGCATCGATCTCGCGATCGAGGCGGCGCGCCGCACCGGCCGCGAGCTGTGGATCGGCGGGAGCGGCCAGTCGCGCCAGTGGCTCCATGGCCTGCCGAAGCACGTCAAGGCGCTCGGGCAGGTCGCCGATCACGAGCTGCCCGAGCTGTACCGCAACGCGCGCGCGCTGGTGTTCCCCGGCGTGGAAGACTTCGGGATCACCCCGCTCGAGGCGCAGGCGTCGGGGCGGCCGGTGATCGCCTTCGCCGCCGGCGGCGCGCTCGAGACGGTGACGGCGCGCACGGGGCTGTTCTTCCAGGCGCAGTCAGCCCAGGCGCTGGGCGACGCGCTCCTCTCCTTCGACGCCTTCGAGGCCGGCTTCTCTCCGGCCGAGGCGCGCGCGCAGGCGATGAAGTTCTCCCGCGCGGCCTTCCAGCGCGCGCTGCTCAGCGCGCTGGCCTGAGCCCGCCCCGACTCAGAACTGCGCGCGCACCACCAGGTTGAAGCCGAGCTGGTTGGGCTGCTGGTAGACCGGCTGGCTGATGAACTGCACCGAGTCGCGGAACGTCACGCGGTTGTTGTCGAAGTTGTAGAAGACCTCGCCGAGCACCGCGAAGTAGTCGCTCAGGTCGAGCTTGAAGGTGCCCTTGATCGAGAAGATGGGCACCGGGCTGTCGCCCTGCGGCAGCGTCGAGGGATCGTTCACGTTGCGGAACACCTGGGTGCGCGTGCCGAGCAGGCCGGGGGGCGGGTTGTTGCCGCCGGCGTCGAGCGTGGGGCTGGTGCGCGAGGCCGGGTTCTGCAGGCCGGCCACGAGGCCGAGCGTGAGGTGCTGCGCCGGCAGGTAGCGATCGCCGCCGAGGGCCAGCCACAGCTCGGGCGTCACCTTCTCGCCGTCGGAGAAGTCGGTGTAGGGGATCACGCCCGGCACGTCGAACTGGATGTGCGAGAGCGTGCGCATCAGGCCGATCGCGTAGAAGCGCCAGAAGTCGAGCTTGAAGCGCGCCTGGAGCGCGAGGGCGCCGGCGTACTGGGTGCGCGTCGAGGCGAACTTCTCGGGGTTGGCGAGCGTCTGGCCGAGGAAGCTGCCCTCGAGCGAGAGCTGGTAGCTGAAGCCGCCGGGGTACTTCTCGGGGGTGAAGAACTTCTGAGCGATGTCGGGGTCGTTCTTGTACAGCCGCAGATCGAGCGACGGGAGGATCGCGTCGGAGAAGAACGAGAGCTGCATCGAGCCGCCGAGCGCGTTGACCGGGGCGCGCACGCCGAGGTTCGCCAGCGAGGGGATCACGCCGCGCGTGAAGTAGCCGCCGTTCGCCTCGAGGCGGAGCTGGCCGGGGATCAGGTCGAACCCGCCGCCGAAGAGCAGGCCGTACTGGCGCTCCTGCACGTTGAGCAGGTTGTTGAGCAGCAGGCCCGTCTTGCCGCCGACGAAGGCGTACCAGCGGTCGCGGGTGATCTGCAGCTTCGCGCCGGGGACGGCGACCGGGCGCCCGCTCGTCGAGAGGCCGCCGCCCTGGTTGTAGGTGAAGGCCGCGTCACCGCCCCAGGTCACCTTCCACGCGTAGCCGAGGCGGAAGCGATCGGCCGATACGGGGAAGCCGGTGAACGAGATGTCTTCCTTCGCGCCCCAGCCCGCGGGCTTGTAGTTGAGCTTCACGAAGCTCGCGTTGTCGAAGAGCGTGAAGTCGCCGCGCGGGTTGGCGAGCACGTTGATGTTGAGCGCCGCTTCCGCGTCGAAGCCCTCGAAGAAGCTGGGGCTCTTCTTGTAGAGCGAGATGTTCGACAGCGTCTCGAAGCCCGAGAAGCGGGTGTTGAAGTTGTCGTAGAACTGCGTGTTCTGGCGCGAGGCGCCGATGCCGGTGCCGGGCTCGCTCGGCGTGGTCTCGCCGGGCTTGACGAACACGTTGGAGTTCGCGACCGCGAACACCACGCGGGTGTCGATGAAATCTCCCGCCCACGCTCCGCCAGCCACGATCGCCACGAGGGCGGCACTCTTCGAAGACAGCTTCACTGGTCTCTCCCGGGCCCGTGACGGCGGCCCTCCGTACGGCAACAAGAAGTCACTTCACTGACAGCGTCGAATCGGGCGGGGGCACTCCATGCCGGGCCCGGGGTAGCAGCACAGATCGTCCGCCGCGCGGGGGACGATCATCCATCTCGGGCGGGCCGGCTGCACCTGCTTGAGGTGGCCGATGACGTCGAACTCCGCGCCGCGCAGGTACCGGCACTGCGTGGCCTTGTCCTCATCGGAGTCGTTCTCGTCGCAGTCGGGGCTCAGCTCGGGCACCGCGTCCTTGGTGACGAGGTTGAGGCGGGTGTGGGCGTTGAGGCCCACCACGCAGGTCGACGGCGCGTCGATCGCCTGGAAGGCCACCGAGTTCTCTCCGGTGGCGAAGACGTGGTTCATCGTCAGGTCGGCCTGCACGACGATCGTCGAGTCGAAGGCCACCACGGTGTCGTCGCCGAAGCGCACGCGCGTCGGGCGATCGCAGGTGATGCCGATCTCCACGCCGGGCGCGTAGCCGCTCACGCGGAACGAGGGGTTCTGCGGCACGCCGGCGTCGATCATGCCCGCATCGCCCATCCCTCCATCGACCCCGCCGTCATCGAGGCCCGCGTCGGGAACGCCGGCGTCGGGCGGCACGTAGAGGCGGGTGACCACCGTCTGGGTGCGCGAGGGGAGCTGATCGTCGAGCCCGACGCGCGCCGGCCCGGGCATCGCCATCTCGACGACGAACTGGCCGAAGCCGAGGAAGGTCGACTCCTCGCTGCAGATCACCCCGGTGTGCTCGCCCATGCCGATGACGCAGTTCTGGTTGCACTCGCGCTCGACGCGATCGGCCTCCGGCTCGACGGTGCCGAACGCGCACGAGCCCCACTGCCAGTCGCCGTTGTCGGGCTTGGTCTCGCAGAAGAACGGCACCGAGCCGTTGGCGTTGAAGTCGCAGTTGACGAAGCGCTTCGGGAAGCGGACGCGGCGCGCGCGCACCAGCGACGACTCGAGGCTCTCCATCTTCATGTTCCGGCGGTTGTGACCGCAGAGCGCGTCGGTGATGTACGGCGCGGGGACGTCGTCCTGCCCGCAGGTGCGCCCGCCGAGATCGTACGGCCGCGCGTACTGCAGCCACTTGTTCCACTGATCCTGCGGGAGCCGGCGCACGCGCTCGGCGACGGTCCACGCGGGGAAGACCATCTGGGTGGTCGAGGTGAACTCCTGCACCGAGCCCGAGAGCGTGAAGAGCAGGTCACCCTCGTCGAGGCCGTCGGGGAAGTTGTAGTTGTAGACGAACATCGAGGCGTACGTGCCCGGCAGGTAGCGGCTGCAGTCGGCCGTCTTGCGGCAGCTCTTCTGCCCGATGAGGCACGTGCCCATGCCTCCGTCGAGGTTCTCGGTGCGGCCGCCGTCGGGGAGCTCGAGCCAGCAGGTCTCGGGCGGCTCCCAGTTGGCCTGGCGCACCGAGGCGCCCGTCGAGTCGTTCGTCTGCTCGACGAGGCGGCAGGCGGAGATGTCGGTGACGTAGAAGCCCGCGGGGTCGAGGCCGGTGACGACCATCAGCGCGTCGCGCCCGTTGCGGGACGGGTCGTCGAGGCAGGTCTGCTTGAGCGTCTCGCCGGACGTCGGATCCTTCCCCACCACGACGAACTCTCCGACGAAGGGGGAGCTGCGGTTGTCGAGCTCACCGGGGCGCTGGAGCGACTGGAGCGTCTGATCGCCGAAGTAGACGATCGGCGACGCGCCCGACGCCCAGGTGCGCTTCTGCACCTCGGCCGGCAGCTGCTCGGCGGCCACCACGCCGCCGTCGTAGACCAGCTTCGGCGGCGCGTCTTCGACCCACACGCGCACCTCGCCGTAGGGGTGCACGGCGCGCACCGTGGCCTCGACCTCGCCGAGCGCGGCCATCGCCCAGCGGGCGGTGAGATCGTTCGGCAGATCGCCCGGCACGACGCGGAAGGCGACCGAGTTGTTGAAGTCGCGGTAGGGCTGCCCGTCGAGGCCGACCGCCGTGGCCTTGATGTCGAACTCCACCTCACCGCGGGGGATGATGTACCGGCAGCCGGGCTGGCCGCGCACGTCGGCGGGCACGGCGGCCTGCGAGCCGTAGATCGCCACGCAGGCCGAGCTGACCGCCAGCGGCGCGCGCGTGGCGCCGTTGCGCTCGAAGACGCCGAGCACCTTCACCTGGAAGCCGGTGATCGGCGCGGGCGGCGGCGCCTCCGTGGGGCAGCCGAGGAGCGCGAGGGCGCAGAGCAGGGTGAGGGCACGACGCATCACTTGACCCTCCGGCCGATTCGGCCGTCTTCGACGCCCACCGCGACCGGCAGCAGCGTCGGGTTTTCACAGAAGTTGCGGACCGCGCGGGTGACGTAGCCGCAGGTGGGATCGCCGGCGAGCGCCTGGCGGCAGGTGCAGCGGCCGAGCGCCGGGCCCGCGGGCAGCACGTTGGCGCACTCGGCGATCTGCCCGGTGAAGTCGCCGCCGTTGTTGCAGGCGGCCTGGTTCTTCCGGAACACGTCGTAGCAGGTGCACGCCGCGCGCGGCGCGTACAGCTCGGCGCGGAAGGCCTCGGCCTGGTTGCAGAACGAGAGCTCCTGGCTGTCGATGATCCACCGGCTCTCGTTCGTGGGGTCGCGGAAGCCGCAGGGCTGGCCCTTGTTGCCGAGAATGTTGCCCAGCTCGTCGGTGCGCCCGGCGAGCAGCTCGGCGCAGGTGCAGTAGTTCTGCATGTAGCCGATGAGCGAGTCGCGCAGCGGGATGCCGGTCTCGATGCGGGTGGTGTTGCGCTTGAGCACCAGGAAGCCCGAGCCGCCGCGCGCGATGTAGTCGTTGACCGCGATGCGGTACGTCTCGTTGCGCTGGAGCGGCTGCCCGTTGATGGTGATGTTGGTGCCGGAGTGCGCCCAGCAGCGGCCGCCGGTCGACGAGGTCTCGTCGGCGATGCACTGCCACGGGGCGCGATCGCTGCGGTCGCCGCTCGGGCAGTCGCTCGCGTCACCCGCCGGGTCGCACGGCGTGCGGAGCGCGTTGAGCTGCGCCTGCGCGCAGTCCATGGTGAAGCGCGCGCCGGAGATCTGCGCCTGCGCCGCGCAGCCACGCTCCGCGGAGCGCTCGGCGATGAAGTCGAAGACCTCCTGCATCTCCGAGCCCGAGAGGAACATGATGTTCACGGTGTTCTCGAAGGGGAACACGTTGAACATCGCCTCCTGGGTGAGCGGGCCGGCATAGAGGTTGTCGCGGATGCCGAGCGAGTTGGTGATCGCCACCTCGGCCTCGACGCCCTGGCGGCGGCGCATCGAGTCGGCCGCGATGTTGCCCAGCGGGCTGTCGCCACCCGTCGAGTTGTTGCGGCGGGCGATGTCGCGCGGGGCGAAGGCGAACAGCGAGGTGAGGTTCAGCTTCACGTCGAGATCGTTGATGTAGGGCGCGAGGAGCTGCGTGGTGTTGCGGTCCTCGACCTCCTTGCAGGCGGCCACCGCGTCGACCACCTTGGGATCCTTCATGAACTCGCCGGCGCCCCAGAACTGCGACCGGTAGTAGTCGTGCATCGCCTCGCTGCACCACACCGAGTCGATGGGGAAGACCTTGAAGTCGAAGGAGGCGATCTCGCCGCCTTCCCACTCGTTCTTCCCCTTCTCGGGCATCTGCACCACCGCGTCGATGCGGTTGACGTACTTCGCGAACGCGCCGCCGTGGCTGAGGATCACCTTGCGGCCGCTCGGGTCGGTGAGGATCTGCGGCGGGTTGAGCACGATGTGGAGGTGCCCGCCGAGGATCGCGTCGATGCCCTCCACGCCGGGGATCAGCACGCGCACCACCGAGTCGGGATCGTCCTCGCCGCCGAAGCGCTCCAGCACCTGCCAGGGCGAGAACTCGCGCTCGACGAACTCCTTCGCGAGCCGCCACTCGTAGAAGGCCTCGTAGCCCTGCACGAGATCCTGGTCTTCGGTGAGGCCGGCGTGGCTGACGATCACGATGAAGTCGACCGCGCCGCGCAGCAGCTGCACGTAGCTGCGCACCACCTCGTTCTGCTCGAGGGGGATCGCCTGCAGCGAGTTGCCCTGCTCGACGATGGAGTTGAGCGAGCCGAAGTTGCCGAGGCCGATCATGCCCACGCGCAGCCCGCCCACGTTCTTGATGGTGTAGGGCTGGGTGTAGAGCTGCGTCGCGTTGCTGTTCGGCTGCGACATGTCCTCCCACTTGTAGTTGGCGATGAGGATCGGGAAGCGCGCCGCGTCGCGGGCCTGCCTGGTGAAGTTGGTCGAGCCGGCGTCGAACTCGTGGTTGCCGATCACCGCGGCGTCGAGGCCCACCAGCGAGAGGAACCGGTATTCGACCTCGCCGAGGTTGAGGTTGAAGATGGGCGCGCCCTGGAACGAGTCGCCGCTGTCGAGGTGGAGCACGCGATCGGCGCGCGCCCGTTCCCGCGCGAGGATCGCCGCGATGCGCGTCGCGCCGCCGAACGGCCCCGCCTCGGGGATCAGGCCGAGATCGGTGTCGGTCTTCAGCGGGTTGAAGTCGTAGGGCAGCAGGCGCGAGTGGATGTCCGACGTGTGGAGCAGCGTCAGGCGCACCTGCTGGCCGTGGAGATCGATGTCGTAGCCCTCGAGCGTGGGCATGCACGACGTCTGGACCATGGCCGCGGCGAGGAACGCGATCAGCAGCGAGGCTCTCGCGAGCGAGCGGACGGTACGGCGAAGGAGCTTCATCTCGGGGCTCTGGGGGCGAGTGTTCGTTCGGCCAGTTGCGACGACCCGCGGCACATACGCGCCCCCGCGCCTCTGGTAAAGCGGTGAAGACATGCGACACAGCCCGGTCACAGATCTCGAAGTGGTCGAGGACTTCACGTCGACGGGGCGCTGCGACGAGGGCTTCCTCCACGTGCGCCGACTGCGCGTGCGCAACGTGCGGGCAGATGCGACCCACTCCCCCATCTACAGGGTCGACGTGATCGATCGGCCGCGGCTCGACGCGGTGGCGGTGCTGGTGTGGCGGCGCGGGGCGCAGGGCCTCGAGTTCCTCACGCGGCAGAACCTTCGGCCGGCGGCGCACTTCCGCCGCGACAAGGTGCCCGGCATCCCCGACGGGCGCTCGCACCTCTTCTGCGAGGAGATCGTCGCGGGGCTCCTCGAGGCGAGCGATCAGGGCGAGGCAGGGCTCCTCCACCGCGCCGCCGAAGAGGTGGCTGAGGAGTCAGGCTTCCGCGTGAAGGCCGAGCAGGTGGTGCGGCTGGGGCCGCCGTTCTTCGTCGCGCCGGGGATCATCAGCGAGAAGATCTTCCTCACCGCGGTCGACGTGACGGGGCTCGAGGGCGCGGCGCCTCGAGGCGACGGGAGCCCGCTCGAGGAGGGCGGGGCGATCGCCTGGCGCACCGAGCAGAGCCTGCGTCAGGCGATCGACGACGGCACCATTCAGGACGCGAAGACCGAGCTCGCGCTCGAGCGCTTCCTGCGGTGGCTCGCCCGGCCGTCGAGCACCGCGCCCACCGGCCCGGGCGCGTGGACCTCGACGCAGTGACCTGCCTCAGTGGGCTGACGCGCCCTTCGGCTGCGCGTTCCACACGCGCGCGCACAGCAGCAGGCCGATGATCGCCACCGGCACCATCGCCTTCGGCCAGTTGATCCAGTTGGCGGCCAGCTTCGCGGCGTCACCCTGGGGCAGCACGCGCCCGACGATGAGCGACTGGAGGCCGGTGCCGAGGTACACGAAGCCGTCGATGATGCCCACCGCGACGCCGGTGTTCTTCTTGCCGCCGAAGTCGGCCGACGCGGTGCCCGACAGCATGCCGTGCACGCCGACGTAGTTGAGCGCCATGAAGACCAGCACCCAGCCGACCCACGACTGCTCGAGCAGGAAGTACATGCCGATCGCGCCGACGGTGATGCCCGCGTAGAGCACCGAGGCCACCGGCCCGCGCCGCGAGTGGAAGACGCGATCGCTGATGATGCCGGCGAACATGCCGCCCACGATGCCGAAGACGCACAGCAGCAGGCCCCAGTTCTTCGAGACGAAGTCGTCCTGCAGCGCGACCGCCTTCGAGAACTTCGGGTACCACGACATCACCCCGTTGCGCAGGAAGCCGGTGCAGAACTCGATGAGCACGATGGTCATGATCACCGGGTTCCTGAGCATCTTGACGAACACCGCGACCACGCCGGTCTTCGCGTCCTTCTCCTCCGAGGAGGCGTCGCCCACGTCGAAGTCGGGGTGGCCGGTGTCGCTCGGCGCGTCGCGCACGAGGAAGAAGTCCGCCACCGCCGCCACGAGGAGGATCACCGCCGGCACGTAGAACACCAGCCACGGCGCGTCGGGCGTGCCCTTGACGATCATCCGGCTCCAGTCGTAGCCGAAGTAGATGCCCAGGCTGATCAGGATGCCGAAGACGCCGCCCTGAATGCCGCGCTCGCGCACGTGGAACCACGACGCGTTGACCTTGACGATCGACACCGCGCCGAAGCTCTGGAAGTACATGTTGACGCCGTAGAGCACCGAGAGCCACAGCACGAGGCCGCCCGGCGCCTCCCAGCCGTCGCCCACGCGCTGCACCAGCGCCCCCATCAACACGTTGGAGATCGCCGAGCCGATCGCCGAGATGAGGATCGTCTTGCGCCCGCCGAGCGCGTCGGTGAGCGGGCCGTTGATCACGAACGACACGCCGTACACCCACGCGCCGACCGCGAAGATGGTGCCGAAGGCCGCGTTGTCGATCGACTTGATGGCGCTGGTGGCCTCGTTGATGTTGTACCGGCCGAAGTAGAGGAACGCGTACGTCAGGCCGAGGGGGAACCAGTTCCAGAAGCGCCGCTTCTTGAAGCTGTCGGTGTGGCCCAGCTCGACCTTCGGGAGCCGCCACAGCACGGCGGCGATCGCCCCCAGCAGCAGGACGATCGGCAGCAGGTTCGACAACCACGCAGGCATGGGTTCCGCCTCCCGGCGCGGGCCACTCCCACACCGGCGAGGGGGCCGTCAACGCGCGTCTCGGCCTTCCGGTGGCGTGTCACACGGTTGTCACATATCTTTTCGGCGTGCCTGACGGTGGTCCCGACCTCTTCGACACCAAGGTCGAAGTTCACGATCGAAAGCAGTTCGAGCTGAAGCTCGAGTACCAGCCCAGCGGCACCGACCCCGAGTCCGAGTACCTCGTCGAGACGACGCTCTTCTTGCCGAAGAGCCTCAACATCGACGCCGACACGTGGCCGCGCGATCGCTTCTACGCCGACCTCCACAACTACGTGCGGCTCAAGACGCCGGTGCTGTCGTTCGAGGAGATCCGCACCGGCTCGCACTCGCCGCTGGTGCAGCTCGAGCAGCGGCTGCCGCTGGGCCTCATGGGCCCGGTGAGCGAGGTGGTCTACGACGCGAAGATGCTGGCGTGCGTGCTGCGCGGCGCGCTGCGGCGCTTCCTGCGCGGCGTGAAGAAGGAGTGCGCGTCGCTCCTGCGCGGGGCCGGCGAGGGCAAGGCCCAGCCGTTCGAGTCGCCGGATCACCTGCGGGAGCTCGCGCGCAAGTCGATCGCCGGCACGCAGGAGATCCTCCGTCGCTTCCGCACCTGCAGCGCGCAGCTCGTCGAGAAGTACCCGCTGGGCGCCCGGGCCGAGGCCGCGCTCCGGCTGGTCGACGAGTACATGAGCCTGCTCGTCGAGCAGTTCTTCCGCCGCATCGTGGTGCAGATGGAAGAGATGCCGCGCTCGGGCGTGTACACCGAGCTGCGCCGCGAGCTGATGGACGTGGTGGTGTCCGACGAGAGCTACCGCCGCGCGCGCAAGTGGCCCTCGGTGCTCGCGTCCGACGGCGACAACGAGGAGTACTCGCACCGCCTCGGCTTCCTGAAGAAGTTCTGCATGAACATCCTCTTCCTCAAGGTCCAGCGCAGCTCGACGCGCAAGGGCTGGGAAGAGGTGCTCTTCGCGATCGCCGCCGGCGGCTCGATGGCCTTCGCGCTCGGCGTCGGCCTCTTCGCGCAGTCGCGCTACCCGCAGGCGAGCTTCAACTTCTTCCTGCTCGCGGTGGTCGGCTACATGTTCAAGGACCGCATGAAGGAAGGCCTGCGCCGGCTCCTCGCGTCCTACGCCGGCAAGTTCCTCTACGAGCGCACCACGCGCATCGTCGACCCCGTGACGCAGGACGAGGTCGGCAAGTGCCACGAGAAGATCGACTACGACCGCGCGGTCGACGTGCCGCCGGAGATCGTCCGCCTCCGCAGCCAGGACGATCTGGCGATGGCCGCGCAGGGCGAGCTCGCCGAGACCGTCATCCGCTACCGGAAGAAGATCGTCCTCGACTCCGAGATGCTGCCGCGCATCGCCGACGGCATCGTCTCGGGCGTCACCGACATCATCCGCCTCAACGTCGACCGGCTGCTCCACGACATGGACGACCCCGAGTACGCCGTCGAGTACGTCGATCTCGAGGACTTCTCGGTGGGCCGCGTGCAGCTCGCCAAGAGCTACCGCATCGACGTCGCCTTCCGCTTCCTCGTCGACGACGGCCGCCACCAGCGCACCATCATTCGCCTCGTGCGCCTGGTGCTCGACCGCAACGGCATCAAGCGCATGAGCGAGCTGGTGCCCGAGACGGTCATCGCCCAGTCCGCTCCCGCCCCGGTGCAGCTCCCCAGCCGGCCGCCCGCGCCCGTGACGCATTAAGTCACGAGTTTTCGAAGGGAAATCCTGCGCGGAATTGGTTAGAGCGCGCCGCTCCCTATGCGCGACTTTCTTTCCCGCGTCTCGGTCGACTGGCACCAGACGCTCGATCAGATCCTCCTGCTCGCCCGGAACTCGGGCCGCAACGGGCTGATCGTCTTCGATCTCGACTCGACGGTCTTCGACAACCGCCCGCGGCAGGCGCGCATCGTGCGCGAGTTCGGCGCCGCGAAGGGCATCCCCGAGCTCGCCCGCTGCCAGCCGTGGCACTTCTCGAGCGGGTGGGATCTCCGCGGCGCGCTGGTGGAATGCGGGCTGTCGAAGGAGCGCTCCGACGAGCTGTACGCGAGCCTCAAGCCCTTCTGGCAGGAGCGCTTCTTCACCAGCGAGTACTGCAAGGAGGACATCGAGGTGGTGGGCGCGCCGCGGTACCTCCACGCGCTCGACTACGTGCAGGCGCGGGTGATCTACGTCACCGGTCGCCACGAGGGCATGCGCCTGGGCACAGAGGCGTGCATCGAGCGCTGCCGCATGCCGATGCCCAGCAACGGCGGGCAGGTGCAGCTGCTGATGAAGCCCACGCTCGCGGAAGACGACGACGCCTTCAAGCGGCACGCGCACGCGCAGCTGCGCGGCATGGGCACGGTGCTGGCGGCCTTCGACAACGAGCCGACGCACATCAACGACTACGCCGTGAAGTTCGAGAACGCCATCCCCGTGCACCTCGCCACCGACCACTCGGGCCGGCCGGTGGAGTTGCACCCGCGCGTCGTGTCGATACCCCACTTCGCGTACTGAGAAGAACCCGACACAAGGAGTCAACGTGGCCAGCACCGAACAGATGCTGACGATGTACCGGAAGATGCTGCTCGCGCGGCGCTTCGAGGAGAAGGCCGGGCAGGCGTACGGCCAGAAGAAGATCCAGGGCTTCTGCCACCTCTACATCGGCCAGGAGGCCGTGGTGGTGGGCATCAACGAGGCCATCCGGCCCACCGACTGGGTGATGACCGGCTACCGCGATCACGTGCACCCGCTGGTGCGCGGCTCCGACGCGGGCATGCTGATGGCCGAGCTCTTCGGCCGCGACGGCGGCTACTCGAAGGGGAAGGGCGGCTCGATGCACTTCTTCGACGTCGAGCACCGCTTCTACGGCGGCTACGGCATCGTGGGCGGGCAGATCCCCCTCGCGGCGGGCATGGCCTTCGCGGCGAAGTACCGCGGCGAGGACCACGTCACGGTGTGCAGCTTCGGCGACGCCGCGTCGAACCAGGGCGCGCTCCACGAGACGTTCAACATGGCGGTGAAGTGGAAGCTGCCGGTGCTCTACGTCGTCGAGAACAACAAGTACGGCATGGGCACCGACATCGCGCGCGTCTCGGCGGTGCCGGAGATCCACCAGCGCGGCCCGGGCTGGGACATGCGCGCCGAGTCGGTCGACGGCATGGACGTGCTCGCGGTGTACGAGAAGACGAAGGAGCTCGTGGAGTGGATCCGCGCCGGCAACGGCCCGGTGCTGCTCGAGGCCTTCACCTACCGCTTCCGCGGGCACTCGATGTCCGACGCGGCGACGTACCGCACCAAGGAAGAGGTCGAGTACGAGAAGCAGCGCGACCCGATCATCAAGCTGCGCCAGCTGATGATGGACAAGGGGCTGGTCAACGAGGCGCAGCTCGAGACCATCGACGAGGAAGAGAAGATCGTCGTCGAGAAGGCGCTCGCCTTCGCCGACGCCTCGCCGCTGCCGCCCGACTCCGACGTGTGGAGCCACACCACGGTGGAAGAGGGTGAGCCCGACGTGAAGCCGCGCGAGCGCGTGCTGGGGCTGACCAACGTCGACTGGCCGAACCACCCCACCGACTTCACGGTCACGTGGGAGCTCGAACCGCGCAGCCCGCCGCCCAACGAAGAGGTCGGCACGCGCGCCAACGCCTCCAGGAAGGGAGCTGCCTGAGTCATGGCTGAGATTGCGTTTCGTGAAGCGTTGAACCAGGCGCTGGCCGAGGAGATGGGCCGCGACCCGCGCGTGTTCCTGATGGGCGAGGAGGTCGCCCGCTACGACGGCGCGTACAAGGTGTCGAAGGGGCTGCTCGACAAGTTCGGCAGCGCGCGCGTGGTCGACTCGCCGATCTCCGAGCTCGGCTTCGCGGGCCTCGGCGTCGGCGCGGCGATGGCCGGCCTGCGCCCGGTGATCGAGATGATGACCTGGAACTTCGCGATCCTCGCGATGGATCAGATCGTCAACAGCGCGGCCAAGCTCCGGCACATGTCGGGCGGCCAGCTGCGGTGCCCGATCGTCTTCCGCGGGCCCAACGGCGCGGGCGGGCGGCTGAGCTCGCAGCACAGCCAGGCGCTCGAGGCGAACTACGCGCACTTCCCGGGCCTCAAGGTGATCGCCCCCGGCACGCCGTACGACGCGAAGGGGCTGCTCAAGGCCGCCATCCGCGACGACAACCCGGTCATCTTCATGGAAGCCGAGCTGCTCTACGGCACGAAGGGCGAGGTGCCCGAGGGCGAGTACGTGCTGCCGATCGGCAAGGCCGACGTGAAGCGCACCGGCTCCGACGTGACGATCATCACCTGGTCGCGCATGCTCACCAACTGCGTGCTCCCGGCCGCCGAGCTGCTGGCGCAGGACGGCATCGCCGCGGAGGTGCTCGACCTGCGCACCCTCAAGCCGATGGACGTCGAGGCCATCGCCGCGTCGGTCTCGAAGACCAACCGCGTGGTGATCGTCGAAGAAGGCTGGGGCTACGCCGGCTTCGGCGCCCACGTGTCCGACTTCATTCAGCGTGAGCTGTTCGACGCGCTCGATGCCCCGGTGCTGCGCGTGACCGGCCTCGACGTGAACATGGCCTACGCCGAGAACCTCGAGCGCCTCACGCTGCCCTCGGCGGCGCGCATCGTCGACGCGGTGAAGCAGGTCCTCTACCGCTGAACCCCTTCCGGAACTCCACACCATGCCCATCGCCATTCAGCTCCCCGCGCTCTCGCCGACGATGTCGGAGGGGCGCATCAACAAGTGGCTCAAGAAGGAAGGCGACAAGATCAACTCCGGCGACGCGATCGCCGAGTGCGAGACCGACAAGTCGAACCTCGAGATCGAGGCCACCGACTCCGGCACGCTGCTCAAGATCGTGGTGCCCGCCGGCACCTCCGCGCCGATCGGCGGAGTGATCGCCTGGGTCGGCAAGCCGGGCGAGGCGATCCCCGAGACGCCCGCGCCCGCGGCGCCGAAGGCCGCGCCTGCTCCCGCCCCGTCGCCTGCCCCGGCTCCGGTGGCCGCCGCGCCTGCGCCCGTCGCGGTGCTGCCCCCGCCTCCGCCCCGGCCCGTCGCGGCCCCCGCCCCGGTCGCCGCGCCCGGTGAGCGCGTCCGCGCCTCGCCGCTCGCGCGCAAGATGGCCGAGACCCAGGGCATCGATCTCTCCGGCGTGCAGGGCTCCGGCCCCAACGGCCGGGTGGTCAAGCGCGACATCGAGCAGGCGATGGCCGCGCCTCCGCCTTCGAAGCGGGCGCCGGTGATCCAGCGCGCGGCGCCCGGCGTGCGGCTGCCGGCCGATCGTCTGCCGGTGACGTCGATGCGCAAGGTGATCGCCCAGCGCCTCACCGAGGTGAAGCCGGGCGTGCCGCACTTCTACCTGACCATCGACGTCGAGATGGACCAGGCGCTCAAGCTCCGCGAGGAGGCGAAGGCGCAGGAGCTCAAGCTCTCGGTCAACGACGTGATCGTCAAGGCCACGGCGATGGCGGTGCGGAAGTTCCCGCGCATCAACCAGGTCTTCGCGGGCGATCACATCCAGCAGCTCCACACCGTCGACGTGGGCGTCGCGGTGGCGATCGAAGACGGCCTCATCACGCCGATGGTGCGCGACGCCGATCAGAAGGGGCTCGCGGAGATCGCTGCGGAGATCCGCGATCTCGCCGAGCGCGCGAAGAAGAAGGCGCTCAAGCCCGAGGAGTACGCCGGCGGGTCGATCACCGTCTCGAACCTCGGGATGTTCGGCATCGACAGCTTCATCGCGGTGATCAACCCGCCGCAGGCGGCGATCCTCGCGGTGGGCAGGGTCGAGCCGAAGGTGGTGGTGCGCGACGAGCAGATGGTGATCCGCCAGATGATGTCGATCACCCTCTCGGGCGATCACCGCGTGATCGACGGCGCGGTCGGCGCGCAGTACCTGCAGGAGCTCCGCGCGCTGCTCGAGCACCCGCTGCGCCTGCTGTTCTGAGCGCGGCGGTGTGAAAGGCTCGGGCCATGTCGATGCGCCCGAGCCTGATCGTCGTGTGCGGTCTCCTGCTGGCCGCGTGCGCCACGCCGTCCGCCTCGCAGGGCGGCGCGAAGTTCGAGCCGGTCGGCCCCATCTCCCTCTCGCTCCCGCCCGAGGCGCTCTTCGCGGTCTGCTGGCCGCAGGACGCGCTGCGCTCGCAGCGGGTGACGCTGACGTTCATGGACGGTGACGTCCTCTTCGAGGCGAAGGACGGCGCGACGAACTCCACCGGGCGCTGCCTGCGGGAGATCGCCTCGACGGTGAGCTGGCCGCGCCGCCCGACGACCCTCGAGGTGACCCCGCCGGTGCAGCCCATCGACGGCTGGGCGGTGCTCGCGTGGGTGAGGCTGCTGTCGAGCTCCCGCTTCGGCGCCGAGCGCGGCCTGGTCGATCCCGCTCCGACGGTGAGCGCGTGCCTCTCGACGATCGGCGCGCTCCGGCCGACGACCCGCTTCCTGGTGCGGCACACGCCCGGCTTCGAGGTGCGGGTGCTGCCGTCGTCGCTGTCCGACGCCGAGCGCTGCGTCGAGGCGGCGCTCTCGGCGACCGCCTGGCCGTCGACGCGCGAGCTCTTCTTCGAGCTCTCGCCGGCCTCGCGCGGGCCTCAGCCCGAGGGCGACGTGGCGCTCTACGCCGCGCCCGCCGGGAGCAGCACCGGCGTCGCCCTCGACCCGCTGAGCGTCAAGGACGTGGTGCGGCTCGCCGGCCCGCAGGTCGGCGCCTGCTGGGACTCGGCGCTCGCCCGGCGCACGACGATCGGCGGCGGGCG
Source organism: Myxococcota bacterium (assembly GCA_049322495.1). Lineage (GTDB taxonomy): Bacteria > Myxococcota > Myxococcia > Myxococcales > Myxococcaceae > Archangium_A. Next base: position 113,118 of record JBMORD010000137.1, read on the forward strand.
CACCTTCCGCTTCCGGGTCGACGACACGGGCACGGTGACGCACGCCTGGGTGGCGTCGACGCTGAGCGACGGCGCCACCGCGGCCGATCTGCTGCTCGATCGGTGCCTGGCGGGCGTGCTGCGCGGGCTGCACTTCCCGCCGCAGGCTGGCGATGGCGTCTACACCTGGGTGTTCGCCACGCGGTGAGGCGCTACCTGGTGTAGCGCTGGAGCGCCGCGAGCTGCTGTGGCTCGAGTCGCATGAACTGCAGGCCGGTGCCCTTGGGCGCCGTCGAGACGCGGCGCACCTGCGCGCTGAAGCTCATCGCGCCATGCGGGAAGTCGACCTTCACGGTGGTGACGGCGTCCTGCGTGCCGAGGACCCCTTCGACGAACAGGCCGCCGAGCGAGAGATCGGTGCAGGTGCCGCGCATCGGTCCCCGCGGGCCGTCGACCCACGCGACGAAGCGCACGGGGAAGCGGGGGAACTGCCGGCGATCGTCGAAAGCCATCACTGCTTGTCTAACGCCGCGCTGCGAAAACCCCACGCTCCGTCGCGACGTAGTCCATCCACACGTCCCGGTCGTTCATCGGGAGGTCCGGCACGACGTTGCAGTCGAAGGCGACCCCGATGCACACCGCGTCGCGGTTCCGCTTCGCGAGCGTCGCGTCGTAGTAGCCGCCGCCGCGGCCGAGGCGTGCCCCGGCGAGCGTGAAGGCGACGCCGGGCACGAGGAAGATGTCGATGCTGTCGATGGGCCGCTCGGGCGCGCGCGCTGGAGGTTCCCGCAGGCCGAACGGCCCGCGCGCCCAGTCCTCGCTGGCGGGGTGGAAGGCCAGCTCGCGGGAGCCGCGCACCACGCGCGGGAAGACGCAGGTGACGCCGCGGGTGCCGAGCTCGAGGATCAGCTCGCCCAGCGGCACCTCGAACGACTGCGCGTCGTAGACCGCGACGGCCCGCACCACGCGATCGCTGAAAAGAGGAAGGGCGGCGAGGTGTCGCTGCA
>JBMORD010000138.1:0-16666 GCA_049322495.1 Myxococcota bacterium
GCCGCCGAAGAAGAGAAGGACAGCAACGCGCTGCTGACCGAGGGCGTGTCGAAGGTCGGCAAGGCCGGCGAGGAAGGGAAGGTCGACAAGGCACCGAAGAAGATCGACGTCGGCGTGGTGGCGGCCCTCGGCGTGGCGGTCGGCGGCATCACCGCGGCGTTGGGGGCGCTGCTGCAGAGCTTCTTCGGGCTCGGCCTCTGGATGCCGCTCGGCGTGGTGGGGCTGCTGCTGCTCATCTCGGGTCCGTCGATGCTCATCGCGTGGCTCAAGCTGCGGCAGCGCAACATCGGCCCGCTGCTCGACGCGAACGGCTGGGCGGTCAACGCCAACGCGATGCTCAACGTGCCCTTCGGCGGCTCGCTGACGAAGACGGCGAAGCTGCCCGAGGGCAGCAAGCTCGACACGCAGGACCCCTACGCCGAGGCGCGCCGTCCGTGGAAGCTGTACGTCGCGCTCTTCATCCTCGTCTCGCTTGGCATCGCGTGGTACCTCGGCAAGGTCGACCACCTTCTCCCGAAGGCGGCGAGAAGCGTCGAGGTCATGGGTGACGCTGCACCCGCGGCCGCTGAGCTGAAGAAGACCGAAGAGAAGAAGAGCGAAGACAAGAAGCCCGACGCCGCCCCGGCGGCCGAGGCGAAGTGACTTCACCCGCAGTTCCTGGAGAGACGACATGTCTGTGTATGGTTTGACGATCGCCGCGCTCCTCGCGCAGGCCGAGCCCACCGCCGCCACCACCGAGTCGGCAGCCGACAAGGCCGCCGCCGCCGCGCAGAAGGCCGCTGAAGCCGCGCAGAAGGCCGCCGAGGCCGCGATGCGCATCGCCGACGTGGTGGCGCCGCAGGCCGCCGCGCCCGCCGAAGCGAAGAAGGACGGCGAGGACAAGTGGCGTGGCAACGTCGGCGTGGGCCTCACCTTCATCACCGGTAACTCGCAGACCCTGACGCTGACCGGCACGGCCGCCGCCGACAAGAAGTGGGGCGACTGGTCGCTCGGCATTCGCCTCAACGGCGCGTACGGCCTCGCCAACCCCGACGCAGTCACCGCGGGCTCGAAGGCAGCGACCACGGCCGAGCGTGCCGCAGGCACCGTGCGCGGAGATCGCAGCTTCGGTAGCGGCTTCGCGGCGATCTTCGCGCTGGCGGGTACCGAGTTCGACCACATGAAGAACATCGAGTCGCGCACCGTGGGTGAGCTCGGCGCCGGTCTCACCTTCTTCAACAAGAAGGAGGGCGACCTCGAGAAGCTGTTCCTCCGCCTCGATCTCGCCGCGCGCGCTGGCTACGAGACGCGCATGCAGTACTTCCCGCAGCTCGCGCGCGTGCCTGACTACGGCATCATCATTCTCGCTCCGCGCGCGGCGCTCAGCTTCCGCTGGGCCTTCTCGAAGGATGTGCGCCTCTCGGAAGAGATCGAATTCATCCCCTTCGTGCTGCAGCCCAACGCGGGCCGTCTGCTGATCAACAACAACACCAAGCTCAACGCGCGGCTGACCGAGACGCTGTCGCTCTCGACCGGCCTGCTGATCAACTTCGACTCGATGCCCCCCGAGGGCGCGGGCGGTCTCAAGCGCAAGGAGACCGACGTCGCGCTGACCGTGGGCCTCGAGGCCGCGTTCTGAGGAGCTGAAACCTGCAGCACCAGTCGAACCGGGGCGGGGCGCACGGCGTCCGGCTCCGGCCTTTTCCAGGAGTGACACACGTGAAACGTCTCATTGGTGGGTTGGTGGTCCTTGGCTCAACGCTCGCGATGGCGCAGACCGCGCCGCCGCAGGCCGACATCGAGCAGGCCTGGCTCGATCCTGCGGGCCGGGGCTCGCTGCTCGTCGGCAACGGGCTGACGCTCAAGCACCTCGAGTTCCGCGTCGGCGCGGGGCTCCACTACTTCTACGGCAACCTCCGCTCACCCGGCGCCGCGGTGCCGATGCTGTCGGACCGCCTCGGCGTGCAGGTGTTCGGCGCCCTCGGCCTCTTCGACTGGCTGCAGCTCGGCGTGAACCTGCCGATTCAGGCCTACCAGAAGGGGAGCAACGCGCTCGGCATCACCTCGGCGGGCCTCAGCAACCCGTGGGTGCACGCGAAGTTCACCATCCTCGGTGACAAGGCGCCGATCAACCTCGCGGCGGACCTCGGCGTGGGCATCCCCGTGGGCACCGGCGCGGCGCAGGGCAACGGCGGCTTCGAGTTCGCGCCGCGCGTGCAGGTGGGCAAGGTGTTCAGCGCCTTCCAGCTCGGCGGCGAGGTCGGCTTCCTGTATCGGCCGACGACCGACTACTCGCCGGTCTCCGGCGTGAGCACCGACAAGGTTGGCAGCCACGTGTGGGTCGCGGGCACGGCGACGACGGTCAACACCTCGGGCCCGCGCGGCGAGTTCACCCTGCGCGGCACCTTCCCCGTCGCGGGCGCGAAGGCGGGTGTCGAGGGCCAGATCGGCGTTCGCTGGCCGCTCGGCCCGGTGGAGCTCTTCGCCTCGGCCGGCCCCGGCTTCGGCGGTGAGCCGTCGAACCCGGTGGTGCGCACGTACATCGGCCTCGCGTACGCCAACACGCCGCTGACCCAGCCGCCGTGCGTCGAGGGGCGCGACTACGAGCTCTCGGTGTGCCCCGACCTCGACAAGGACGGCGACGGCGTGAAGAACGGCGTCGACAAGGAGCCGCTCGTCGCGGAAGACAAGGACGGCTTCCAGGACGAGGACGGCGCGCCGGACCTCGACAATGACGCCGACGGCGTGCCTGACTCCGACGACAAGTGCCGCGACGTGCGCGGGGTGAAGGAGAACGGTGGCTGCCCCGACGTCGACACCGACAAGGACGGCCTGGTCGATCGCCTCGACAAGTGCGCGAAGGACGCCGAGGACAAGGACGGCTTCGAGGACGAGGACGGCTGCCCCGAGACCGACAACGACGGCGACGGCGTGCTCGACGCGAAGGATCAGTGCCCGCTGGTGAAGGGCCTCGCGCGCGACGGCGGCTGCCCGCCGAAGGACACCGACAACGACGGCGTGATCGACCCCGAGGACAACTGCCCGACGGAGGCCGGCGTGAAGGAGAACTCCGGCTGCCCGGCGGCGAAGAAGCAGCTGGTGGTCATCACCGGCACCGCGCTCAAGATCCTCGACAAGGTGTACTTCGACACTGGCAAGGCGACGATTCAGAAGCGGTCGAACGCGCTGCTCGACAACGTCGCCTCGGTGCTCGGCGCGCACCCGGAGCTCAAGCTGGTGCAGGTCGAGGGGCACACCGACAACACCGGCAACGCGGACAAGAACAAGAAGCTGAGCCAGGACCGCGCGGACGCGGTGAAGACCTACCTCGTGAAGAAGGGCATCGACGCGGCCCGTCTGCGCGCGGTCGGCTTCGGCCAGGAGAAGCACGCGCAGCCCAACGACACCCCGGCTGGCCGTGACGCCAACCGCCGCGTGGAGTTCAACATCATCACCGACTGATTCCCCCCGGTTGGTTGGAGTACCGCAGCCCCGGGCCCGCAAGGCCCGGGGCTGTGTCATCTTCAGCGCGTGACGACCGCGTGGGAGACCCTCGATGTCGACGCGCGAACACCGCGAGGGGCGCACCGTCGTTCGCTGCGAGCTGCGTGAGCGGCGCGCGGCGGCCCGGGTCGAGCCGCTCGACCTCGTCGTCTTCGCCCGCCACGGCCCGCCAGCGAGCCGCTCGCTCGGTACGCACGTCGTCAGGCCGAGCGAGTTCTTCGCGGGCGTCGTCGCGACGCTCTCGGCCGACGCGCGCGGGCGCCTCGCGCGTTGGCTGTCTCCAGACCCTGAGACGGGCGACCATCGGTTCGACGACGCGGTGCTGATCTCCACGGCGCAACCGCAGACCACCCTCTCCTTCCTCGCGCGCGCCGACGTGCGCGAGGCCGTCCTGGCGCTGGTCGAGCAGGGCAGCCTCCACCTCGAGGGCCGCGTGGTGACCGCCGACCTCGCGGGGCGCGTGACCGATGACCCTCCGGCGCTGCGGCGGCTGGTCGCCGCGTACGCGGAGTTCGCCCGCGGCTGAGTGAATATCTCCGCGCGCGCTCCGTCGGGGCCGCGCATGAGACGACTGGCGTGGTGGGGAACGAGCGTGGTGCTGTCGGGCTGCGTGAGCGCGGTGCCGCTGGCGGAGGCCGTGCAGCGCGCGGGGCGCAACGAGGTCGCCGCGGTGTCCGAGCTGCAGGAGAAGCGCGTCATCGTCAGCGGCCGCATCGACGATCTCTCGTTCGAGCGGGCGTCGGAGGCCACGCTCGAGACGCGCAGCCTCACCCGCCCCGTGCCCACCACGTGGGGCGACGGCGAGCGCACCGTTGCCTCGACGCGCGTGAAGACCACCGAGTACGAGACGCCCTTCGCCGAGCTCACCGCCGACGGCGCCACGGTGCGCTGCTACTTCGACCACGCCTCGGTGGCCGCGCCGTTCAGCGTCGGCCAGCAGGTGCGGCTCTCGGGCCTGTTCCGCGCGCTGCGGCGGACCGAGAGCGGCGCGCTCCGGTTCTGGCTCGAGTCGTGCGCGGTTGCTCCCGAGCGGTAGCCGCGCGCTCGAGCCGGGCCTTCATCGCCGACGACAGCGGGCGACAGGCGCAGTGCCTGGCGTGCGCGAGGCGCTGCGCGGGCGTCGCGTTCTTCGGCCTGCGGTGCACGATGCACGCGAGTGAGAACCGTCAATTCGATGCGGGAAAGGCGGGCTATGAAGACCGCCTCATGCTCTGGCTGCTGCGGTCCGCCATCGTCATCCTCTACCCGCGCACCTCGTTGCCGGGCGCCGTCGACTGCGATCTCGACGGGCACCTCCGGAAGTTCCGCGACGAGAGCCCCTTCCTCATCTGGCTGGGCACGGTGACGGGCGCGCTCGTCTTCCACCTGACGCCGCTCTTCACGGTGTACCTCCCGCTGCCCGCGTTCCTGCTGCCCGCGAAGCTCGCCGACCGGCACGCCGAGAAGATCACCTCCACCGACGTGTACCTGGTGCGCCAGGCGGTGTTCCTCGTGAAGCTCTGCGCGGGGCTGGTGTGGGGCGCCGACCCCGAGGTGCGCAAGCGCTTCGCGATGCCCCCGCTCGAGAAGGACCCCGGCACGTGGAGGACGTCATGAGCACCCACGTCGCCTTCCGCGAGAAGGGGCAGGACCTCGAGGCCGAGTTCGACTTCGTGGTGGTCGGCTCGGGCGCTGGTGGCGCGGCGGCCGCGGTGACGCTCGCGCGCGCGGGGTGCTCGGTGGCGATGGTCGAGGCGGGCGCGTGGAGAGACCCCGACGACTACCCGCACACCTCGTACGGCGCGATGCGCGACCTGATGGACGACTGGGGCTCGCAGGTCACCATGGGGCGCGCGCTGTGGCCGGTGGTGCAGGCGCGCACGGTCGGCGGCACGACGGTCATCAACTCGGCGATCTGCGTGCGCACGCCCGGTGACATCTTCCGCCAGTGGGCAGCGCAGCACGGCGTCGGCGACCTCGAGGCCGCGGTGCTCGCGAAGCAGGACCAGCTCGAGAAGGACCTCTCGGTCGAGGAGGTGCTCCCCGAGGCCTACGGCCGCCCCAACCAGCTCGCCATCGCCGGCGAGAAGGCGCTCGGGTGGAAGGACCCGCACCCCATGCTGCGCTACACGAAGCGCTGCCTCGGTGACGGGCGCTGCCTGCAGGGCTGCCGCAACAAGAAGAAGCAGAGCCTCAACCTGGTGTTCGCCCCCGAGGTGCTCCAGCGCGGCGGCACGGTGGTGAGCTGCGCGCCGGTCGAGCGCGTGCTCTTCGAGGGCACGAAGGCGGTGGGCGTCACCGGCGCCTTCGTGCACCCCGCGAAGCGCACGAAGGGCGCCCGCTTCACGCTGCGCGCGCGCCGCGCGGTGCTCATCGCCGCCTCGGTGACGCACTCGCCGGTGATCCTCATGCGCTCGGGGCTCAAGCTCCCCGCGCTGGGGCGCTTCTTCCGCGCCCACCCGGGCACCGGGGTGTTCGGCGTGTACGACGAGCCGGTCGACATGAACGTCGGCGCGACCCAGGGCTGGGCGAGCACCGCGTTCCGCGAGACCCCCGGCCTCAAGCTCGAGACGCTCGCCATTCCCCTCGAGCTCGTCGCCAGCCGGCTCAGCGGCGGAGGCACGAAGCTCATGGAGCGGCTCGCCAGCTACCGGCACATCACCATGTGGTGCCACGCGGTGCGCGCCGAGAGCACCGGCCGCGTGACGAAGTCGCTGCTGGGCAACCCGGTGGTCACCTACACGCTCGATCGCGCCGACATGGAGCGCTTCCGCACCGGCATGTACCTCCTCGCGCAGCAGCACGTCGCCGCGGGGGCGAAGAAGATCATCGCCGGCATCTCGGGCATGCCCTACGAGCTCGCGCCCCACGAGATCGACGTGCTGAAGGATGCGCCGCTCGACCCGCGCAAGTACATCGCCATACTGAGCCACCTCTTCGGCGGGTGCGTGATGGGGAAGGACGAGCGCACCAGCGTCACCGACGGGAACGGGCGCGTGCACGGCGTGCAGAACCTCGTGGTGGCCGACGCGTCGGTCATCCCCACCAACCTCGGCGTCAACCCGCAGCACACCATCATGGGGCTGGCGCAGGTCTTCGCCGAGCGGCTGGTCTGATCAGCGCGGCCGATCGAAGCCGGGGCCGAGCGTTCGCTCGAGCTCGGCCTGCACGCGGGCGGTGAGCTGCGGGAGGTCCCTGGCGTGGAGCTCGTGCCGCTCCGGGTCGGGCCAGGGCACGCGGCCGTTCGCCCACGGGCCCGGGCGCCAGATGACGTCGACGTAGTCGGCGATGACCAGCTCGCCGACGCGCTCCGGCACGGTGAGCTGGAGCGCGCGGGGCCGCTTCTCGCAGGCGGGCGGCAGCGGGGCGCGGCCCGGCTCGAAGGCGTCTTCCAGCCGCCACGGCTGCACCACGTTGCCCGTCGCCAGCGCGCGGCGCTTGACCAGCAGCGGGTCGGGCAGCTTGCGCGTCGAGTCCCACCAGCGGCCATCGAGCTGTCTCATCGCCTCGCGGCCGCTCTTCGTGTCGGCGGGCACCAGGAAGTCCACCATCGAGTGGAGCCAGGCCTCGGAGAGCGCGTCGTAGTTCGCGCGCGAGAGCAGGCCGCCTTCCCGCGCCACCGCCGCCCCGAGGCGGATGCCGAGCGCGTTGGAGTACATGTCTTCGGGCGAGAAGCTCGACACCCGCTCGGGGTAGCCGGGGAGCGCCTCGAAGCCGAACCAGCTCGACAGCTCGTGCCAGGTGGCGAAGCGCCAGGCGACCCAGCTGGCGAGGGCCTCGGCGAGCCGCTCGCGGCCCCAGCGGTCCATCAGTTCCTGCGGGAGCTGCTTCACCTCGACGGTGCGCTGCCCCCCTTCGCCGGTGAGCTCGATGGTGACCGGGCCGGGGAGCTGCTGCACCAGCTGGCTGATGAGGAAGAAGGTGAGGTCGGCGTTCTCGCGCGCGTGGGCGGTGTCGATCCACCCGCCGCGGCAGGTGTAGATGAGGCCGTTGCGCTCGGCCTCCAGCGCCCCGGCGCCGTAGAAGTGTCGGCCGAGCTGCGCGGGCTCCATCACGTTGCCGATGCGGTACAGCGGCACCGCGGCGAAGCTCAGGTCGACGCCGAACGCGCAGCACGGGCGCACCGCGACGGGCGGCGCGACGAAGATCGGCGTCTCGAACACCAGCGGCTGTGGCGCGCGCTCCTCACCGAGGGCGGCGGCGACGTGATCGACCGGCGCGTACAGCTCGGGCCCGGCCTTCCACGTCGCGGCGCACCCCGCGACGAGCAGCAGCAGCCACGGCCGCTTCACTTGCCCGCGGCTTCCTTCGCCGCCTTCGCGGCCCTGTTGATCTCCCCCAGCTTCTTCGTCGTCTCGTCGAGCTGCGCCTTCAGCTCGTCGATGCGCGTCTGGGTGTCCTTCGCCTGCTCCTGCGCCGACTCGTACGCCTCCTTGTCCTTCTTGTTGGCCTCGGCGTCCGCGAGGATCGAGAGGCGCTGGCGATCGAGGTACTCGAGGTACTTGATGAAGACGATGCGCTTGTTGATGTACGGGTCGGGCTTGTTCGGGGTGAGCGCGATGACCGCGTCGTAGCGCTCGAGGGCCTGCTTGAGGTGCTCCGGCTGGGCCTCGGCCGTCTGGAGCCGCGCGCCGCCCCGCTGGCTGGAGATCTCCGCGAGCCAGCTCAGGGCCTGCTCGTCCTTCGCGTCGAGCTCGAGCGCCTTCTGGAACCACTTCTCGGCCTTGTCGGCGTCGTGCGCGGTCTGGAGGTACATGGTGGCGATGTTGCGCAGCGTCTCGCCCTTCGCCGCGGCGTCGGCGCGGCGGGCGAGCGACTTCTCGAGGAACTCCGCGGCGCGGTCGTACTCGTTGGCCTTCATGTACGAGAAGGCGGCGCGGTCGTAGACGACGAGGTCCTGGTCGGGCTTGAGCTCGAGCGACTTCGCGTAGTCGGCGGCGGCGGCGGCGTACTCGTTCTTCTTGAAGGCCTCGCCGGCCTTGATGCGCGCCACCTCGAAGGGCTCGGGCTCCTTCGTGCAGGCAGACGTGACGAGCGCGGCGGTGAGGACGACGGACAGTCGGGCGGTCATGGGGTTCTCTTTCAGAAGCGGAGCGACGCGGTCAGCGCGGCGCCCTCGGGGGTGATGACAGGCTGGAGCTTGAGGCCGGACGGGCCGCGGCGGAGCGTGCGCGCGAGCTGCGCGTTGTAGCTGCTCACCACCGCGGCGGTCTGGTCTCGATCGAGCACGCGCGGGTCGCTCCACAGCGCCAGGGTGCCGAGCAGCAGCGCCACCGCGGCGGAGCCGGCGATGACCGCGGTGCCCGAGATGTTGTGGGCGTTCGCGCGCGGCACGCAGACCTCGTTGTAGACGCGCACGTCGCTCTCGCAGGCGGGCGACGCCAGCACCGGGCCGGTGCCGATCAGCACGCCGCCGGTGATGCCGCCCGCGACCAGCAGCGCGCCGGCGCTGACGAGCAGCCAGGTGCGGCGCGAGGCGAGCGCGCGGCTCTGCTCCACGAGGTCGGCCCGGCCGGTGCGCTCGAAGAGCTCGAGGTGCGTCACCGGCCGCTGGGCGCGCCCCTCGGTGATCTGGTTCTTCACGTCGACCCGCAGCACACGGTCGAGGAACTCCCCGGGCAGCGCGGGCGCTGGCTCCTCGGCGGGCATGACGGGCGGGGCGCTCGGCTCCTGCGCGAGCGCCGTGAGGGACAGCGACAACACGAGGCTCGTGAGGGCATGTCGCATGGCCTGCGCAAAATACCCGGTTCCGCGCCGGACGCATTTCCCACGACGAATTTCTCGGCGTCCCCCCGTACACTCAGGGGCTCATGCTCCCGCTCGCGCTCGTCGTCGCGCTGTCGCTCGCCGCTCCTCCGCGTCCCTCGCCAGGCCCCGCGGCCCCGGCGCCCGTCGCGCCGGCGGTCGACGGCACCGCGGCCTTCGAGCGGCTCAAGAAGCTCGAGGGCGGGTGGAAGAGCGACGCGAAGGAGCCGCAGTTCGTCATGCTGCGCCTGGTGGCCAACGGCACCGCCGTGCTCGAGACCGTGACCGGCGCCGATCGCACGGCCGTGCTCTCGGCCACCATCTACGCCTTCGAAGGCACCGAGCTCGTCGCCACCCACTACGGGAGCGGCGGCACCTCGCACCTCAAGCTCAAGGAGCTGGACGCCTCGACGCTCCGCTTCGAGGGCACCTCGAAGGAAGCGCGGCTCGCCGCGGTGACGGTCACCACGAAGGACCCGAAGCTCAAGCTGGAGATCACCGTGCGGGAGAACGGCCGCGAGGCGAAGCGCGCGCTCGAGCTGCTGCGTGAGTACGTCGACACGCTCAAGTAGCGCGTCAGGCGGTCGCCACCTCGCGCGCGGCGGCGATGGCGGCGTCGACGTCGGCGCGGCTCACGTCGAGGTGGGTGACGAAGCGCACGCGGCGCCCGCCGGTCACCAGCACGCCCTTCTCGGCGAGCGCCACCACGAAGCGGCGCGCGAGCGAGGGCTCGACGTCGACCCACACGATGTTCGTCTCGGGCTCGACGACGGTGAGCCCGGGCACGGTGCGCAGCCCCTCCGCGAGGCGTGCGGCGTGGGCGTGATCGTCGGCGAGGCGCGCCACGTGGTGCTCGAGCGCGTGGAGCCCCGCGGCCGCGAGCACGCCCGCCTGGCGCAGGCCGCCGCCGAGCACCTTCCGCCAGCGCCGCGCCTCGCGGATGAAGGCCGCGCCGCCGACGAGCACCGAGCCCACCGGCGCGCCGAGGCCCTTCGAGAGGCACACCGACACCGAGTCGAAGCAGGCGACGAGCTCCTTCGCGTCACGGCCTGACTTCACCGCGGCGTTGAAGAGGCGCGCGCCGTCGAGGTGCGTCGCGAGGCCGCGCTGCCTGGCGAGCGCCGTCGCCTGCTCGACCCACGCCTGCGGCATCACCCGGCCGCCGAGGGTGTTCTCGAGCGCGAGGAGGCGCGTGCGCGCGTAGTGGTCGTCGAGGGGCTTGATGGCGGCCTCGAGGCGCGCGAGGGAGAGCGTGCCATCGGGCTCGTGCTCGAGGGGCTGCGGCTGGATGCTCCCCAGCACGGCCGCGCCGCCGCCCTCGTGCACGTAGGTGTGGGCCTGCTGGCCGACGAGGTACTCGTCGCCGCGCTGGCAGTGCGTCATCAGCGCCGCGAGGTTGCACTGGGTGCCCGAGGGGAAGAGGAGGCCCGCCTCGAAGCCGAGGCGCTCGGCGAGCGTGTCCTGCAGCCGGTTGACCGTCGGGTCGTCGCCGAAGACGTCATCGCCCACCTCGGCCTTCGCCATCGCCTCGCGCATCGCGGGCGTGGGGCGGGTGACGGTGTCGCTGCGGAGATCGATGACGCGCATGGGCGCGCAGCGTAGCAACGCTACGCGGCCTTCGAGCGCCACTCCGAGGGGGACATGTCGGCCCAGCGGCGGAAGGCGCGATCGAACGCGCGCAGCTCGGAGTAGCCGAGGAGGTAGGCGATCTGGCTCAGGTCGAGGCGCGCGTCCTTGAGGTAGGCGCGGGCGAGATCGAAGCGCACCAGATCGAGCACCTCCTGGAAGGAGGTCTTCAGGTCTGAGAGGCGGCGCTGGAGCGTGCGGCCGCTCATGTTGAGGCGCGTGGCGAGGCGCTCGACGTTCGGTTCCCCGAGCTTGAGCGCCTCCTTGATGAAGTGGCGGAGCTTGTCGATGAGGTCGTCCGACTTCGGGCGCGACTCGAGCGCCGCCACCGCGTGCTCCTCGAGGAAGGCGTAGAGGGCGGCGTCACCGCCCACCACCGGCGCCCCGAGCAGCGTCGGGTCGACCGAGAAGCCGTTGGTCTGCTCGTCGAAGCGCAGATCGGTGGTGCCGAGCACCGCCGCGAGGCGATCGAAGTCGGCGTCGGCCGGCCGCGGGTGGATGAACCACGCGCGGAGGGGGCGGGCGTCGGCGGCGAGCGAGCGGAAGGCGCGCACCATCACCGCGCTCGAGTACTCGCCGAGGTGCCGGCCGAGCACCCCGGGGCGCAGCGTCGCGAAGTGGTGGAGCCGCGCCTCGCCGTCGGCCTCCTCGAAGCGGAAGGTCTGCGAGGGCGAGATGATGGCGTTGAAGCGGGTGAAGTTCGAGAAGGCGTCGCGCAGCGTGGGGCCCGCGCGCACGAGGAACTCCGCGACCCCGTAGGCGCCCTTCGGCATCCACTCGGCGAGCGAGAGCCCGAAGTGGCGATCGCCCAGCGCCTGCGCCAGCTCCCCGGCCAGCGCGGGGAGCACCGAGGCCGTCGTCACCAGCTGGAGCTTGCCGGGCTGCTGGGTGAGCACGTCTTTCGGGAGCGCGTGCTTCTCGAGCCACGGGGCGACGTCGAGGCCCCGGTGCCGCGCGTAGGCCAGCATCAGGGGGGCGAGTCTGGACTCGAAGTCGAAGTCACCGCGGGACATGGGGCATCGGGCCTTATATCAGCGCCGCGCGATGCGTTCCTTCACCACCGCCGATCAACCGGGTCGGTGCAAGCGGTGCCTCATCCTCCAGGCGCAGTGCGTCTGCGGGGTGGTGCCGACCGTCGCCACGCGCACCGAGGTGATCGTCGTGCGGCACGAGCGCGAGGGGTGGAAGTCGACCGGCACCGCGCGCATCGCGGCGCTCGCGCTGCCGAACCTGAAGCTCGTCGAGTACTGCGAAGACGCCGAGCCGGCCGCGTCGACGTTGCCGGCGCTGGTGGGGGGCGCGCAGCTCCTGTTCCCCACGCCCGACGCGACGCCGCTCACGCCCGACGAAGTGCCGGCGCGGCTCATCGTGCTCGACGGCACCTGGCGGCAGGCGCGGAAGATGTACGCCAAGCTGCCGATGCTGCACGGGGTGCCCCGGCGCACGCTGCCGGAGCGCGCGGCGCGGGTGCTGCGGCTGCGCGAGGCGCACTTCGAAGCCGGCCGCTCGACGCTGGAGGCGATCGCCGAGGCGCTCGCGCTGCTCGAGGGCGAAGCGCTGGCCGCGCCGCTGTTCGCGCTCCACGACGCGTACGTCGAGCGGGTGTTCCGCGCGCGCGGGGTGTGGGAGCAGAAGAAGGCCGACTTCGAGCGCGGCTGAGCCGTGCCTGAGGGGCGGGGCGGCGCTATACGGCAGGCATGCTCCGCCTGCTCGACGCCGACATCCTCTGCACGCGGATCTTCGACGTGGCCGACACCATCGTGCTCGACCGCTGCCGCCAGCTGATCTCGAAGGGCGGGGCCGAGAGCCGCCGGCTGACCCTGGTGCGGGAGGGGAGCGAGTTCATTCAGCTCTCCGACCCGCCGGTGCTGGTCGAGCTGCCCGCGCGCAAGCTGGTGGTGGCGGGCGCCGAGCGCGAGGTGAAGCTCGACGCGTCGGTGTACACGCACGGGGCGATCTCCATCACCGTGCGCGTGCCGGTGACGCGCGGGGTGACGGTCGACGAGCTGATCCCCGTGGCCGACGAGCTCTACGACAGCAAGGCGCTCGACGCGCTCGCCCTCGAGGAGGTGGACCGGCTGCGCAAGCTGCTCGAGCCGGCGTTCGAGGTGCCGCACCTGTGGGAGCAGAGCGAGGGCTACACCATCATCTTCGCGCGCGAGCTCGAGGGGCGGCCGACGGCGGAGCAGGTGCTGGCGTCGAAGGGGCTCGCGCGGCTGCTGCTGGGCGAGACGAAGGAGGTGCTCTCGGCGGGCGAGGAGCACGAGGTGCTCGATCACCACTACAGCTACACGCCGAACGATCTGGCGATCATCGAGTGGAACGCGGCGTTCATCTACGAGCCCACGGGGAGCGAGGACATCGTCGAGCTGCTCGAGCTGGCGAACGCGCAGCTGCTCGAGCTGCGCTACTTCGACGCGGTGCTCGATCAGGAGCTCCAGCGCATCTACGACGTGGTGGGCGAGAAGCGGCCCAACTCGCTGTTCCGCAGCCCGTGGCGGCGCGCGCTCCGCAGCCAGATGCAGACCCTCATCGAGCTGTCGGAGTTCATCGAGCGCGTCGAGAACACCCTGAAGATCGTCGGCGACGTGTACCTCGCGCGCGTCTACGAGGCAGGCCTGACCCAGCTGCGCATCACCAACTGGACCGAGCAGGTGACGCGCAAGCACCGGCTGCTGGTGCAGACCTACAACCTCCTCAAGGGTGAGACCGACACCGGGCGGGCGCTGACGCTCGAGACGCTGGTGGTGATCCTCATCCTCGTGGAGATCGTGATGGGCCTCGTCAAGGCGAGTCACTGATCAGCGCGCGTGGGCTACACTCCGCGCGCCGTGTCTGATCTCCCTCGCCGCTTCGGCGACTTCCTCATCTCGCTCGGTCTCGTCACGGAGAGCCAGGTGCAGCAGGCGCTGGCGCTCCAGCCGCTGACCGGCAACCGCGTCGGGGAGTCGCTCCTCTCGCTTGGCTTCTTGACGCGGGCCCAGCTCCAGCGCGCGCTCGCGGAGGCGGTGCGGAAGGGCGACGCGGTGCTGGATCGACCGCCGCTCGGCGAGATCCTCGTGGGGCTGCGCTACGCCGAGGTGCAGCACGTCGAGCGCGGCCTCGCCGAGCAGCAGCGGTCCGGCCGGCGGCTGGGCGAGGTGCTCGTGGAGCAGGGGGTCATCGATCACCAGCAGCTCTACGAAGCGCTCGGGCTCCAGCAGCGCATGGCGCCCGCGTCGCCGGAGGCCTCCCGCGCGACGCCCGGCGAGCCGCCGCCCGCGCCCACCAGCGAGCGCCGCCGGGTGATGCTCATCGACGACAGCGAGCTCGCCTGCGCCCTGGTGCAGGAGGCGCTCGCCGCGCAGGGGTACGAGGTGGTCGTCTTCAACGACCCGTTCCTCGCGCTCGAGCAGGTCGACGTGGTGAAGCCCGACCTGGTGCTGACCGATCTCGAGATGCCCGGGCTCGACGGCAACGAGGTGTGCCGGCGGCTCAAGCAGGGCCCGCGGCTCGCGCTGCCGGTGATCATCCTCACCGCCGACGATCAAGAGGAGCGCCGCGTGCGCGGCCTGCGGGAAGGCGCCGACGACTACGTGAGCAAGGGCGCCTCGATGGAGGAGCTCGGGGCGCGCGTCGAGACGGTGCTGCGCCGCACGGGAGAGACCGAGCGCATGCGGAGGCTCTTCGCGCGCTACACCTCGGACGCGGTGGTCGACGAGGTGCTGCGGGCCGGCGACGTGGTGCTCACCGGCGAGCGGCGCATCGTCACCGTGCTGTTCGCCGACATCCGCCACTTCACGGCGTTCGCCGAGGCGCACCCTCCCGAGGAGGTGATGCGGCGGCTCAACGACATCCTCGGGCGGCTGGCCGACGTGGTGCTCGAGTGGAACGGCACGCTCGACAAGTTCCTCGGCGACGGGCTGATGGCGGTGTGGGGCGCGCCGGTGTCGCACGACGACGACACCTCGTCGGCGGTCGGCGCCGCGCTGCGGATGCTCGACGAGGTGCGGCGGCTCAACCAGCAGCCCGACGCTGCGGGCCTCGAGCTGGGCATCGGCCTCAACACCGGTCCGGTGCTCGCCGGCAGCCTGGGGAGCACGCGGCGCACCGAGTACACCTGCATCGGCGACACGGTGAACGTCGCCAGCCGGCTGTGCGCGCTCGCCGCGCCGGGCGAGGTGCTGGTCGGCGAGGGCACCGCGCGCGCGCTCGAGCACCTCGGCGCCTTTCAGGCGATGGCGCCGGTCCGCCTCAAGGGCAAGGCGCAGCCCGTGCCCATCTTCCGAGTCACCCCGCAGCTCGACGCGGCGCTCACCGCGCTGCGCCGGAGCTGAACCGCTGGAGCCTTCATGACGACCTGGACCACCGACGCCCTCAAGAAGAACCGAGTCTCTGCCCTCGTGTACGGAGGCAGCGAGGCCGACCGCCGCGCCTTCGCGCAGGCCGCTTCTCAGAACCTCGAGGGCGCTGGCTTCGTCGAGGCGAAGGACGCGACCGCGCTCGAGCGGGCCTCGGCCAACCCCCGCGCGGTGGTCTACGTGCCCGACGTCACGGCCCTGCCGCCGGCGACGCAGCGGGCGGTGGTGAAGACGCTGCGCGAGCGCGAGGAGCGCCCGAAGTTCGTGCTCGGCCTGCCGACGTCTCCGGAGACCGCCGCCGAGAAGGGCGGGCTGACCGACGACCTCCGCTTCTGGCTCGCCCGCTCGACCGTCGACGTGCGCTCCCGCGCGCGGGGCTGATCCGCCAGCCGCACGACCGGAGCGGTGAGCCAGCGAAGGCGTGGGATGGCGTGCGGGGGGCGGCCGCCGTCACGCACGACCGGAGCAATGAACCGCCGGAGGCAGCGAAGGGCGTGGGGATGGCGCGCGGCCGTTGGCGCGCCGCACGACCGGAGCAATGAACCGCCGGAGGCAGCGAAGGGCGTGGGGATGGCGCGCGGCCGTTGGCGCGCCGTCACGCACGACCGGAGCAATGAACCAGGTTGAAACGCCACGGCGGCTGGGGCAAAGGGCCGTCCCACCATGTCTCACGATGCTTTCGATGATCGCCGCAAGGCCCTCGAGGACCAGTTCTTCCAGAAGCACGACCAGAACCTCGTGCAGAAGATGAAGGACGCGGCGCTCAAGCAGGCCTCGCGGGACGAGCTGCAGCGCCTCACCGGCATCGCCAACCTCCAGGTGCTCGAGGCGCTCGCCGACCTCAAGCTCGGCGGCGCGGCGACCCTCGTCATGTCGCTGTTCCCCATCATCGAAGTGGCCTGGGCCGACGGGGTGATCGATCAGCGCGAGCGCACCGTCATCGCCGACCTCGCCAGGACCATCGGCCTCGAGAAGGACAGCCCGGCCTACGAGTACTTGACGAAGTGGCTCGACGAGAAGCCCGAGCTCGCGTGGCTCGACCTCTGGACCGACTACGTGAAGGCGCTGTGCGCGAAGATGAAGCCTGACGACAAGGCGCTCCTCAAGGCCACGGTGCTCGGCCGCGCCCGCGTCGTCGCCGAGGTGTCGGGCGGCTTCATGGGCCTCGCGTTCCGCGTGTCCGACGCCGAGAAGAAGGTGCTCGACAAGCTCGAGGCCGCGTTCGCCTGAGCGTCTCGCAGCTCGTCCCGGCCCGCGTTGCCTTCGTGGCGGCGCGGGCCTTTTTGTTTTCTCCGCCGTGGCACGGAATCCGCGCGGTTGTGTGTACAGTCGGTTGACGCAACCGGGGGCCGCCCGCCCTCGAAACTCCTGACTGGACCGCACCATTTTTCCCCGGGGGTACCACCGTGACCGTTCGCAATGACGCCGCCGCCGCGGCCGCCGCAGAAGCCGCCCGTCAACGTGCGCTCGAGGCCGCGCGCCAGAAGGCCGCC
>JBMORD010000139.1:0-16432 GCA_049322495.1 Myxococcota bacterium
ACGTCGCGGTGAAGGTCGCGCGCGCGAACGCCTCGAGCGGCAGCCTCAACGCGCTCCTCCACGAGGCGAAGACCACCGGCGCGCTCGAGCACCCCGGGGTGATCCCCGTGTACTCGCTGGCCAGCGACAGCGACGGCAAGCCCGCGCTGGTGATGAAGCGGGTCGACGGCGTCTCGTGGAGCATGCTCATCCGCCACGCGGAGGACCCCGCCTGGAGCCGCGTCACCGTGCCCGGGCAGGATCGCATCGACACGCACATCGAGATCCTCCGCCAGGTCTGCAACGCCATCGCCTTCGCGCACCGGCGCGGCGTGCTGCACCGCGACCTCAAGCCGTCGAACGTGCTGATCGGCGAGTTCGGCGAGGTGTACGTCGCCGACTGGGGCATCGCCACGCGCAAGCCGAAGCCGGGCGAGAAGCGCAAGCCGAGCCTGGTGGGCAGCCCGGTCTACATGGCGCCCGAGATGGTGACCGGCGACGACGCGCAGATGGACGAGCGCACCGACGTCTTCCTGCTCGGCGCGACGCTCTACGAGCTGCTCACCGGCGCCCCGCCGTGGGCCGGAGAGGATCTCCGCGCGGTGCTCGAGGCGGCGTGGGACTGCCGGCCCGCCCCGCCCCCGCCGAGCGCGCCCGCCGAGCTGGTCGCCATCTGCCGCAAGGCGATGGCCGTCGAGCCCGCGCAGCGCTACCAGTCGGCGCTCGAGTTCCGCGACGCGCTCAGCGGCTTCCTGCGGCACCGCGGCTCGGTGCAGCTGGCGAAGGCCGCCGAGGCACGCCTGCGCACGCTCCATGACGCGCTCGCGAGCACCACCAGCGAAGGCCGCGACGAGATCTACCCCCTGCTCTCGGAGTGCCGCTTCGGCTTCACCCAGGCGCTCCACGAATGGCCCGAGAACGAGGTCGCGCGCCGCGGGCTGCGTGAGTGTCTCGAGGCCACCGCGCGCTACGAGCTGGGCCGCGGGAACCTGGTCGCCGCGCGCGCGCTGCTCGCCGAGCTGAAGGACGTGAGCGCCGAGCTCGCGACCGCGCTCGCCGCGCTCGAGAAGGCGGAGGCCGATCGCCGCAAGCAGGAGGCCCGCCTCGAGCACCTCCGCCAGGAGATGGACCCGCGCGTGGCCCAGCGGCAGCGCGTGCTCGCCTTCGTCGCGACCATGGCGATCATCGGCGTGGTCATCTCGCTGCGCTACCTGTTCCCCTCGGTGCACCTGCGGCTGATGGGCACCGGGCGGTGGTACCTGACGATCATGATGGCGGCGATCCTCGGCGTCTTCGGGGTCGCGGTGTGGCTCGGGCGCCGCTCGCTGCTCTCGACCCGGCTCAACCGCCGCATCATGGGGCTGGTCGCGGTCGCCAGCGTCGGCACGCTCGCGCAGCGGGTGCTCTTCGCGCTCCGCGACGCCACCGAGCGCGAGACGACGCTCCACAACTTCCTGCTGGTCGGGGTGGTCGCGGTGCTGGCGGGCCTCACCCTGCACTCCGGCTTCCTCTGGGGCGCCGTCTCGCTCGCGGTCGGCTTCGTGGTGGCGCTCGTCACCACCGACATCGAGGGGCAGGTGTTCGGCATCGCCTCGGTGGGCACGCTCGCCCTCATGGTGCTCTCGTGGCGCAACTGGCGCGGCGAGTTCGGCTCGCGACGCGAAGAGTAGCTACGGCACCAGCGCCAGCAGCTCCTCGTACACGCGCCGGAAGTCGCCCACCGCGCCGATGCTCTCGAGGTTCTGCGAGAGGCCGCCCACCGCGCGGTAGAACTGCACCGACTCCTTCGGCGGCTTGATGCCGGGCAGGCGCGGGGTGTTCTTCACGAAGTGGTTGCGCATGTCGCGGCTGATGAAGGCCTTGCCGAAGTCGAACTCGCGCGTCGCCAGCGGGCGGATCGCGATGTCGATCACCCCCTGCACGAAGTCGCGGGAGCCGGCCGGGTCGTCGAAGGTGAAGCCGCAGTCGATCGACAACTGAATGACGTCGAGCGCCGCGCCGCGCACCACGCCGCCGAAGAGCCGCCGGTTGACGTCAACCCAGGCGTTCGAGAAGCGCTTGATGGCGCCGAAGTCGAGCACGCCCACCCGGCCGTCGGGCAGCAGCATGAAGTTGCCGGGGTGCGGGTCGGCGTGGATGACGCCCGACACCAGCAGCGGGCCCCACACCGCGCGCAGCAGCAGCCGCGACACGCGGTAGCGCTCGTCGTTGGAGTGCGACGCACGCGGGTCGTGCATGAACTCCTTGAGCGTGTGGCCGTGCAGCAGCTCGAGCGTGAGCACCTTCTCGCCGGTGAGCTCGAGGAGGCAGTGTGGCACCTTCACGTCGGGCAGCGCCCTCGCGGCCTCCTCGAAGACGAGCGCGCGGGCGGCCTCCTGCCGGTAGTCGAGCTCCTCCATCATGCTCTCGCGCAGCTCGGCGAAGTACGACTTGCCCTGCACCATGCGCGTCGAGGTGGCCACCACGCTCACCATGGTGCCGAGGTTGTCGAGGTCGGCCTTCAGCGCCCGGGCGATGTCGGGGTACTGCACCTTCACCGCGACCTCGCGGCCGTCCTTCGTCACCGCGCGGTGCACCTGGCCCAGGCTCGCCGAGGCGATGGGCGTCTCGTCGAAGCGCGCGTACGCCTCCTCGGGCGGGCGGCCCAGCTCCTGGGTGATGACCTCGCGCACCTGGCTCCAGGGCATGGGCGGCGCCTGGTTCTGCAGCTTCGCCACCACCGCCCGCACCTCGGGCGTGAGCAGGTCGGGATCCATGCTCACCTGCTGGCCGATCTTCATCGCCAGGCCCTTCAGGTCGCCCAGCGTCGCCACCAGCTTCTCGGCGGCGCCCGCGCCGAGGATCGACTCGTCGTCTTTCCCCGCGAAGCGCTTCACCCCGCGCGAGACGACGTCCGTCGAGAGCTTCGCCGACATGGACGCCAGCCGGGCGAGACGCGCGAACCGCCCGGTCGAGAGCTTCGAGTCTTCATCAGCCACGCGCCTCGCATAACAGCCACCCGCCACCGCGACCAGCCTCACGCCTGAAGGGTCGCGACGCCCCGACGGAGCAGCTCCTTGACCACCGTGGCCACCTCGGCGGGCGTCACCTGGAGCCGCGCCATCACCTCCGCGGGCGTCAGCCGCTGCTCGCACAGCAGCCGCACCATCGGCTGCCACGCCGGCGGGCCGACGTTGACGAAGAGCCGGTAGAGCTCGTCGTTGACCTGCAGCGCCCGCGCCCGCGCCAGCTGCCCCTCGGCGGCGCGCTTCTGCTCGTCGTTGAGCCAGGGCACGAGGCGCGCGAGGGTGGCCGCGGTCGGCTGCCCGGCGAAGCCCTCGTCGGGCGCCGGCGTGCCGCGGTTGAGCGAGCCGGTCGCCTGCCGCGAGGTGAGGAAGCTGGCGAGCGCGCGATCTCCCGACAGCGCGGTGGTCGACAGGTGCGAGGTGCACTGCACGAGGCGACCGCCCTCGAACCACAGCCGCCAGCTCGCCCACGAGTCGCGCGCGTCGACCTGCCCGGTGTAGCCGTTGACGGTGAGCGCCTTGAGCACCCACTGCGGGCCGAGGGCGCCGAAGTCGAACTCGATGCCGCCCTCGGTGGCGATGAGCCGGGTGAAGCGGCGGCGCGGCTCGCACAGCTCGCGCACCTGCACCTCGAGCGCCGAGAGGCGGAGCGTCTTGGGGAAGTAGGCCTGCGCGCCCGCGTGCAGCAGGCGCAGCGACTCGCGGTAGTTGTCCTGCGCCGAGAAGAGGGCCATCGGCGTCTCGCACGTGCGCAGGTCCTCGCGCACCATGCGCAGCAGGCCCCAGCCGTCGAGCCGCGGCATGTTGAGGTCGGCGATCACCACCTCGAAGGCGCGCGTGGTGAGGAGGTTCATCGCCTCGAGCCCGTCGGCGGCGGTCGCCACCGGGTAGCCCTTCTTCGCGAAGTAGCCCGAGAGCATCGCCACCACCGCCGCGTCGTCATCGACGAAGAGGATCGGCGTGCGCGCGGCCTCCGGGTCAGCGCTCGCCTGCGGGGCGAGCAACGGAGGCGCGACGACCGGCGCAGGCTCCTCGGCCGGAGGCGACGGCTGCACCAGCGCCTCGCCCCCCTCGCGGTAGGTCACCACGAAGGCCTCCTCGCCCATGAAGTCGACGAGGCCCGACGCGCCGTCGGCGCCCTCGGTGAACGACCACGCGTGCGGCTCGCGGGTCATCGCCGCCAGCGCGCCCTGCATCGTCAGCTCGCGCAGCCGCGCGGCCTTGAGCACGCCGCGCACGAAGAAGGCCCGGCCGTCGTCACCGACCGCCAGCCCGCCGGTGCGGCGCGCGCGCATGAGGTGCTGCACGAAGGCGGCGAGGTCCTTCCCGCCGCGCCCGTTCACCACGCCGTCGCGCATGGGGAGCTCGGCGAAGAGCTGCCTGATGCGCGCCACGTGGAGCCGCGCCGAGAAGGGCTCCTGGAAGAGATCGACCACCCCGGCGCGGAAGTGGCGCACCCACGCCTCTTCGGCGACGTCGCGGCAGAGGGCCACCACGGGCACCGGCGTCGACTCCAGGCGGGCGAGCAGCGTGGTGACCTGCGGCGAGGCGACCTCCGCGTGCACCAGCAGGAGGGTGGGCCGGAAGTCGCGCAGGTTCTCGGCGACGTCACTGGGCGCGAAGCTGCACCAGGTGACGGCGAAGCCCGCCCCGTCGAGCGCGAGGCCGATCTTCTGCGCGCCGCTGGTGTCCGCGTCGATGATCAGCACGCGCACGTCGGAGCTCATGCGCAGAGCTTGCCACGACGCGGGCGCGCGTCACGCAGACGTCAGCCCTCGACGCGGTTTCGCCCCGCGTGCTTCGCGCGGTACAGCGCCGCGTCGGCGCGCGCCAGCCACTGCGAGGGCAGCTCGCCCCGTTCCCAGGTCGCCACCCCGACCGAGGCCGTCACCTGCACCTGCTGATCGTCCCACGGCACCCGGAGCGCGGCGATCGCCTCGCGCAGCCGCCCGCCGAGCGCGAGCGCCTCGGCGTGCGAGAGATCGCTCACCAGCGCCACCAGCTCCTCGCCGCCGTAGCGGGCGACGAAGTCGTTCTTGCGCTTGAAGACGCGCACGCAGGCGCTCGCCACCGCCTTGAGCACCGCGTCGCCGCCGGGGTGGCCGTAGGTGTCGTTGATCTTCTTGAAGTGATCGATGTCGATGATCAGCAGCGACGAGCCGCCGCCGCGGAAGGTGGCGAGCTGCACGGCGCGGTCGAGCTGCTCGTCGAAGGCCTTGCGGTTGAAGAGCTGCGTGAGGCCGTCGGTGTTCGACTCGCGGCGCGCGACCTCGAGCTGCGAGCCCATCGCCTCGAGGCGCGACGAGAGCGCGGCGAGCTGCTTCTCCTGTCGCTCGCGGCGCGCGGCGAGGGCGCCCTGCACCTGCTTGATCGCCTCGAGCGCGAGGCGCCGGAGATCAGCCGGCGGGGCGCTCTGCAGCGTCTCGGTCACGCCGGCGAGCGTCTTGTCGAGCTTGCCGTCTTCGCTCCGATCGACGGCCACCTCGCGGTTGAGCGAGTTGATGAACATCCACACCACGTCGCGCAGGGCGTCCTGGCTCTGGGTGAACTCGCTCTGCTCCTGCCGGCGCTGGGCGGCGAACTGCGCGCGGAGCTCGGCGTAGTTGCGCGCCCCCGACGCCCGCTGCAGCCCGGGCGCGGGCACGCCGGTGAGCAGGTGCTGCGCCCACTGATCGAACACCGCCTGGGTGCGCCGCCCGTCCTGACGCTCGAGATCGAACGAGAACCGCCCGAAGTCGCGCAGCACGCCCGCGAGGGTGTCGAGCACCTGATCATCCGACGCCGTGGCCATGCCCAACGCTAGCGGCGGCCGACTTGAGGTCCGTCACGCCGTTGACGCGAACGGTTGATCGCGGGGGGCCCTGTGCTATGCGCGCGCGGTTTCCTTTTACCCAGGGGTGGAAATCCGATGAGACTTTCAAGACTTGCGGGCGCCGCAGCGCTGTTGACGCCCGTCCTCGCGTTCGCCTCCGAGGCGAACCTCGTGCTGCCTGATCTGTCGTCTCAGTCGTTCCTCGGCATGAACGGCAAGGTGCTGCTGATGATCGGCATCGCCGTGTCGGCGCTGGGCCTGGTGTTCGGCCTCGTGCAGTACACGCAGCTCAAGGCGCTGCCGGTGCACAAGGCGATGCTCGAGATCAGCGAGCTGATCTACGAGACGTGCAAGCAGTACCTGATCACCCAGGGCAAGTTCATCCTGATCCTCGAGCTGTTCATCGGCGCGGTGATCGCGGTGTACTTCTCGATGGCGCACGTCGAGGGCCCGGCGGCCGAGGTGCCGACCGCGGTGCGCGTGCTGATCATTCTCGCGTTCTCGCTCATCGGCATCGCCGGCTCGTACGGCGTCGCGTGGTACGGCATTCGCGTGAACACGTTCGCGAACTCGCGCGCGGCGTTCAGCTCGCTGACGGGCAAGCCCTTCGGCACCTACGCCATTCCCCTCAAGGCCGGCATGTCGATCGGCATGATGCTGATCAGCACCGAGCTGCTGCTGATGCTGTCGATCCTCGTGTTCGTGCCCGGCTACCTCGCCGGCCCGTGCTTCATCGGCTTCGCGGTCGGTGAGTCGCTCGGCGCCTCGGTGCTCCGCATCGCCGGCGGCATCTTCACCAAGATCGCCGACATCGGCTCCGACCTCATGAAGATCGTCTTCAAGATCAAGGAAGACGACGCGCGCAACCCCGGCGTGATCGCCGACTGCGTGGGCGACAACGCGGGCGACTCGGTCGGTCCCTCGGCCGACGGCTTCGAGACCTACGGCGTGACGGGCGTCGCGCTGATCACCTTCATCCTCCTCGCCGCGCCGGACCCGGCGGTGCAGGTGCAGCTGCTGGTGTGGATCTTCGTGATGCGCGTGATGATGGTCGTCACCTCGTTCGTCTCGTACGTGGTCAACGACGTGATGGCGAAGGGCAAGTACGGCAACGTCGACAAGATGAACTTCGAGCACCCGCTCACGCAGCTGGTGATCATCACCTCGGTGCTCTCGGTGATCGTCACCTTCGTGGCGTCGAAGCTCCTCATCCCCAACATCGCCGGCGACGCCGACATGTGGTGGAAGCTCTCGGCGATCATCACCTGCGGCACCGCCGCGGGCGCGATCATCCCCGAGATGATCAAGGTCTTCACCTCGACCGAGTCGCGGCACGTGCGTGAGGTGGTGACCGCGTCGAAGGAAGGCGGCCCCTCGCTCAACGTGATCTCCGGACTCGTGGCGGGCAACTTCTCGGCGTACTGGATGGGCGTGGTGCTCGTGGGCCTGATGGGCGCCGCCTACTGGGTGTCGGGCATGAACCTGAAGGTGCTCTTCCCCATCGCGGGCAACATCGACCCGTCGCCGGTCTTCGCCTTCGGCCTCGTGGCCTTCGGCTTCCTCGGCATGGGCCCGGTGACCATCGCCGTCGACTCGTACGGCCCGGTGACCGACAACGCGCAGTCGGTCTACGAGCTGTCGCTCATCGAGCAGGTCCCCAACGTGAAGGAGGAGATCAAGAAGGACTTCGGCTTCGAGCCCAACTTCGAGAAGGGCAAGGAGTACCTCGAGGAGAACGACGGCGCCGGCAACACCTTCAAGGCCACCGCCAAGCCGGTGCTCATCGGCACCGCCGTGGTGGGCGCCACCACGATGATCTTCTCGATCCTCTTCTCCATCACCAACGGCCTGCAGGTCGGCATCGAGAACCTCTCGCTGGTCCACGCGCCGTTCCTCCTCGGCCTCATCCTCGGCGGCGCGGTGATCTACTGGTTCACCGGCGCGTCGATGCAGGCGGTGTCGACGGGCGCGTACCGCGCGGTGGAGTTCATCAAGAAGAACATCAAGCTCGAGGGCACCGAGAAGGCGTCGGTGAGCGACTCGCGCAAGGTCGTCGAGATCTGCACGAAGTACGCGCAGAACGGCATGTTCAACATCTTCCTGGCGATCTTCTTCGGCACCCTCGCCTTCGCGTGCGCCGAGCCGTACTTCTTCATCGGCTACCTGATCTCCATCGCGCTCTTCGGCCTGTATCAGGCGGTGTTCATGGCGAACGCCGGCGGCGCCTGGGACAACGCGAAGAAGCTCGTCGAGACCGAGCTCAAGGCCAAGGGCACCGACCTCCACGCGGCGACCGTCGTCGGCGACACCGTCGGCGACCCGTTCAAGGACACCTCGTCGGTGGCGCTCAACCCGGTCATCAAGTTCACCACCCTCTTCGGCCTGTTGGCCGTCGAGCTGGCGTACGAGATCGGCAAGGTGCAGACGGGCACCGACGCGGCGGGCAAGGCCATCTACGTCTTCAAGGCCAACCCCACCACCATGGGCCTCGCGGCGGTCTTCTTCGTCATCTCGATGGTCTTCGTGTACCGGTCGTTCTACGGCATGCGCATCGAGACCGGCGTGAAGTCCGAGGGCTGAGCCCTCCCGCCTGCTGAAGCACCGCGGCCGCTCCGGGCAACCGGGGCGGCCGTTTCGTTTGTCCCACGCCGGGCGGCTCGCGTGTTCAACCGTTGGCCGACCTGCGTGAGGAGTCGGGGGCCTTTCTTTCAGACCTCGCGCCGCGGGGCCCGAGTTGTAGTAGGTGCGCGGGCGCCGTGAGCTCCTCGGGCATGTCCATCCTGCGGCTGACCTTCCTCGGCACGTCGGCCGCGATGCCGACGTTGCACCGGAACGTGTCTGGCCTGGCGGTGAAGGCCGACAGCGACCTGCTCCTCTTCGACTGCGGCGAGGGCAGCCAGCGGCAGATGATCCGCTTCGGCACCGGCTTCGCCGTCGACGCGGTGTTCTTCACGCACTTCCACGCCGACCACTACCTGGGGATCATCGGGTTCCTCCGCACGCTGGGCATGGGGGGCCGTGAGCAGCCGCTGACGCTCTACGGGCCGCCGTCGGCGCGCAAGGTGCTCGACGCGGCGATCCACCTCGGGGTCGAGCGCCTCGCGTTCCCGGTCGAGGTGCAGGAGCTCCGCGGCGGCGAGCTCATCAAGCGCAAGGGCTACGGCGTGCGCGCGGTGCGCGTCGATCACCGCGTCAACGCGCTCGGCTACGCCCTCGAGGAAGACGTGCGCCCGGGGCGCTTCGATCCCGAGGCGGCGAAGCGGCTGGGCGTGCCCTCCGGGCCCGACTTCGGCCGGCTGCAGAAGGGGCAGCCGGTGACCCTCGCCGACGGGCGCGAGGTGAAGCCGGAGCAGGTGCTCGGCGCGGCGCGGCCCGGCCGGCGGGTGGTCATCTCGGGCGACACGCGGCCCTGCGCGCAGGTCGTCGAGGCGGCGCGCGGCGCGGACCTCCTGGTGCACGAGGCGACCTTCAGCGACGACGAGCAGGCGCGGGCGCTCGAGACGCGCCACTCGACGGCCCGCGAGGCTGCCCGCGTGGCGTCCGAGGCGAAGGCGAAGCGCCTGGTGCTCACCCACCTCTCGTCGCGCCACGACGTCGACCCTCGCCCGCTGGTCGAGCAGGCGCGCCAGGAGTTCGCCGGGCCGATCGACGTCGCCTTCGACGGCTTCTCGGTCGAGGTGCCGCTCCGCGAGTGAGCGGCACCGGCGACCGTCAGCTCACTTCGTCCACTGATCGAGCCAGCCGAGCACCGTCTCGTGCCACACGATGGAGTTGCCGGGCTTGAGCACCCAGTGGTTCTCGTCGGGGAAGTAGAGGAACTTCGAGGGCACCCCGCGGCGCTGGAGCGCGGTGAAGGTCGCCATGCCCTGGGTGTCGACCACCCGGTAGTCGCGGCCGCCATGCACCACGAGCGTGGGCACCTTCCACTTCGCGACGTGATCGAGGGGGTTGTGCTTGTCGTAGGTGGCGCCCTGCTCCCACGGCGCGCCGCCGTGCTCCCACTCGGGGAACCACAGCTCCTCGGTGTCGAAGTACGCGAAGCGCTCGTCGAGGTTGCCGTCGTGGGTGACGAGGCACTTCCACGGCTCGTTCCAGTTGCCAGCCATCCAGTTGATCATGAAGCCGCCGTAGCTGGCGCCGAGCGCGCACATCTTCGTCTTGTCGATGAAGGGGTACTTCTCGAGCGCCGCGGCGAGGCCCTTCTGGAGATCTTCGAGCGGCTTGCCGCCCCAGTCGCCGCTGATCGAGTCGGTGAAGGCCTGGCCGTAGCCAGTCGACCCGTGGAAGTCGATCATCACCGCCACGTAGCCGTGGCCCGCGTAGGTCTGCGGGTTCCACCGGTAGTGCCAGTGGTTGCCGAAGCTGCCCTGCGGGCCGCCGTGCACCAGGAACGCGAGCGGGTACTTCTTCTTCGCGTCGAAGCCGGCCGGCTTCACCACGTACCCGTACACCGTCTCGCCGTTCCAGCCCTTGAAGTTGAACTGCTCCGGCGCCCCGAGGGCGAAGCTGGCGAACGCCTCGGCGTTGACGTCGGTGAGGCGCGCGAGCGTGCCCTTGCCGTCGGTCGAGAGGAGGTAGAGGTCTGACGCCGAGGTGAGCGAGTCGCGCGCCACCACCAGGCCGTCCTTCGCCAGCCGCACCCCGCTCACCGAGCCGTCCGAGAGGAGCTTCGTCACCCGCCCCGACGCGACGTCGATGGAGAACACGCCGACCTGGCCGAGGTCGTCGGCGGTGACGAAGAGCGACTTGCCGTCGGCGCTCCAGGCGAGCGACGAGGCCGAGCGGTCCCACGCGTCGGTCAGCGAGCGCTCCTTGCCGGTGGACAGGTCGCGCACCATCACCCGCAGCTTGTCGGCCTCGAACTTCGGGCGGCTCATCGCCAGCCAGGCGAGCTGCTTGCCGTCGGGCGAGTACGAGGGGGCGGTGTCGGTGGCGCGGTTGCCCTGGGTGAGCTTCACCGGCGCGGTCTTGCCGTCGAGCGGCACCGACCACAGATCGAGATCGGTGCTCCACGCCTCCTCGCGGCCCGCGTCGCGCGCGACGTACACCACCGTCTTCCCGTCGGGGGAGAACACGAAGTCGTCGGCGCCGCCGAAGGGCTTCGAAGGGCTGTCGGCGTTCTGCTTCTTCTGCAGGCTCACCACCGGGCCGCCCGTCAGCTTCTGCGCGAAGAGGTGCGCGCGGCGGCCGTCCTTCCAGGTGTCCCAGTGGCGGAAGAAGAGCGAGTCGTAGACCTGGGCGCTGGTCTTCCGCTTCGCCTTCTCCTCGAGGCGCTTCGCGGTGCAGTCCAGGGTGTCGCAGTCGACGAAGACCTCCGCCGCGAAGACGAGGGTCTGCCCGTCGGGCGTGAGCTTGAACGCGTCGACGTCGAGCGGGAACTTCGTCACCTGCACCGCCTCACCGCCGTCGATCGGGAGCCGCCACACCTGGTTCGACCCCGAGCGCGCCGCGAGGAAGTAGAGCGCGCTGCCGTCGGGCGCCCACACGGGAGCGGTCTCGTTGCCCTCGTGCGAGGTGAGCTGCCGCAGCCCCTTGCCGTCGGTGCCGACGAGCCAGAGATCGACGCGGCCCTTGTTGGCCTCGAGGTCGGTGCTGCGCAGCCCGAAGACGACCTTCGTGCCGTCGGGCGACACCTCGAAGCCCGAGAGCCGCTTGAGCATGACCTGGTCCTGAACGGTGTACGGCTTCTTCACGGCCGGCGCTGCGGCCACCATCGCTGCGACGAGGAGTGAGCTGAGCATGGGCCCGGGCGTGTAGCAGAGGCGCGCTACGCTTGCCGCGATGGAGCGACTGCTGCAGCACACCAGCCCCGAGCCGCGGTTCTGGCGAATCAGCGTGCACGCCGAGCGCATCACCATTACCGCCGGGCCGCTGCACACCCCGGGCACCACCCGCCACATCGACTGCAAGTCACCGCAGGCGGCGCTCCAGACGGCCGAGGCGCTCCTCGCGCAGCGCCTCAAGGACGGCTTCCACGCCGTCGACGCCTCGGCGCCCGCGCAGGCGATGGCGCACGCCGAGGAGCAGGCGCTCCTCGAGGACCGCGCCGAGGGCTGGTCGGTCTTCGCCGACGGGCTGCTCGAGGGCCCGGAGCGGCTGCGCGGAGAGCTCGTCTCGCTCCAGCTCCGCGCGGCGCGGAAGGAGCGCGGCGCGGTGGGCCAGGCGAAGGCCTT
The DNA here is from genome assembly GCA_049322495.1 of Myxococcota bacterium. Taxonomy (GTDB): domain Bacteria; phylum Myxococcota; class Myxococcia; order Myxococcales; family Myxococcaceae; genus Archangium_A. The sequence continues at coordinate 11,970 of JBMORD010000139.1, forward strand.
CCTCAAGGAGCACTTCGACGAGCTGGTCGGCGCGGAGCTCGCCTCGTTCCACCGGCAGGTCTTCCTCGACTGGCGCTTCGGCTACGTGCGCGCGGCGCGCGTGTGGTCCAGCCCGCACAGCCCGCCGATCTCCGAGGCCCTGCCGGCGGTGCTGAGCAGCCCGGCCTGCCGCTTCCTCCAGCGGCTCGAGTTCGGGAGCCCGGGCGTCGAGGGGCGCTACGACGCGGTGCTGCGGACGCTGGCGAAGGAGCCGTGGCCGGCGCACCTCGACTCGCTCGTGCTGGGCAACTTCGACGTCGACGCCGCGCGCGTGATGGACTCCGCGTGGCCGCGGCTCGAGTCGCTGGGCGCGCTCACGCCCGTCGCCGCGCGGCTCCGCGTGCTGGACGTGCGCGCGGTGCTCAACACCTTCGGCCGCGGCCTCGGGTTCCCGGCGCTCGAGGCGCTCGTGCTGCGCCCCACGGCCCTCGACGCGCGGCTGCTCAGCGATCTCCAGACGCTCGCGGCGCCGAAGCTGAAGCGGCTCGGCCTGGGCAGTCAGGCGGCGCCGCGCGGCGGCTGGGGTGGCTGGGCGCAGCTGGTGCGCCAGTGGCTGCTGCTCGGCCCGCTCTGCGAGCTCGAGCTCTCGGAGCAGGAAGACGGCCTCGGGCTCCTCGAGGAGCTCGGTGACTCCCGCCGGCGGCTGCAGCGCGTGGAGCTGGTCGGGCTCCGAGCCGCGCAGCGGCTGCTCGCGCTCGCGCCAGACCTCGCGCAGGCGACCCTCGCCATCGGCGACGACGAGGCGCTCGCGGGCAGGCTCTCGCCGAAGTTCCCGAAGCTCGACACCTCGGTGACGAAGAAGCGGAAGCCCGACGCGATGCCTGCGCGGCGCCCTGCCCGCCGCCGCTACGCCGCGAGCTCGGAGTGACTCAGTACATCTTGCGCAGCCGCGCCGCGAAGAAGCCGTCGAGGCCCTCGGGGCCCGGCAGCGTGCGGAGGTGCCCCTGCCACGTCGGCAGCGCCGCGAGGCCCTTCGGCGGCTCGGTGGTGAAGTCGGGGTGCGAGCGGAGGAACATCTCGATCTGATCCGGCCCCTCGGCGGTGTCGGTGCTGCACACCGCGTAGACGAGCAGCCCGCCCGGCTTGAGCACCTGCTGGCACTGCTCGAGGATCTCCCGCTGCAGGTGCGCCAGCTCGGCGATGTCCTTCTCCTGGCGGCGGTAGCGGAGCTCCGGGTGGCGGCGCAGCGTGCCGAGGCCGGCGCACGGCGCGTCGATCACCACCGCGTCGAACTCACCGAGCGACTCGGGCAGCGGCTGCGACGCGTCGGCGCGCACCAGCGTCATGCGCTCGCGCAGGCCGAGCCGCTTCGCCTCGCTCTCGATCTTCGGGAGCTTGTTGGCGTGCACGTCGATCGCCACCACCTCGTTGGTCTGCGCGAGGTGGCACGCCTTGCCGCCCGGCGCGGCGCAGGCGTCGAGCACGCGCGCGTTCGCCGGGAGCTGCCCGAAGACCGTCACCAGCTGCGCCGCCTCGTCCTGCACCTGCCACAGCCCCTCGGCGTAGCCGTAGAGCTCCTCGACGCGGCCCGGCTCCTCGAGCACCACGCCCAGCGGCGAGAGGACCGTCGCGTGGCACTTCACGCCCGCGTCCTGGAGCTGGGCGAGGAGCTCGTCGCGCGAGAGCTTCGCGGTGTTGGCGCGCACCACCACCGAGGGCGCGTCGTTGTCGGACACGAGCATCTGCCGCGCGCGCTCGGGGCCGAACTGGCGGATCCACCGGCGCACCAGCCACGCCGGGTGGCTGGTCTCGACCTCGAGGCGCGACACCTCGTCACCCTCTGGCTCGGGCAGCGCGGGGAGCGCCGACGCCTTGCGGAGGATGGCGTTGACGAAGCCGGCCGCGCGCTCGACGCCGACCGCCTTGAGCGCGTCGACCGTCTCGCCGACCGCGGCGTGCTTCGGCACCCGGGTGAAGAAGAGCTGGTACACGCCGAGGCGCAGCGCGGCGAGCACGCGGTCTTCGATGCTCTCGAGCGGGCGGTCGGCGAAGCGGCGCAGCACCGCGTCGAGCGTGAGGCGCCGGCGCGTCGCGCCGTAGCAGAGCTCGGTCACCAGACCGGCGTCGCGGGGATCCTTCAGCGGCAGCTCGTCGAGCACCGTGTCGAGCACCACGTTGAGGTACGCGTCGGTGGCCGCCACGCGCGCCAGCACCTGAATGGCGACCGTCCGCGCGGTGGCGGGAGCGCCGCGCCTCTGCGACGGCGACGACTTCCCCGCGGGCTTCTTCGGAGGCGTGGGCTTCTTCATGACTCGAGCTTCGCCATCTGCGACACGAGGATCGCGTCGGTCGCCTTCGCGCCCGCCATCAGGGCGAGGAGCACGTTCTCGATGGTGTCCTTCGCGGCGGGCTCGACGGGCGCGCCGTGCTGGAGCGCGCTCCACGTCTCGCGCGCCCACTGCGCCAGCGCCTCGGCGGTGAGCTTGCCCTTGAGCCGCTGGGCGATCTGCTCCCGCACCTGCGCGCGCGTCAGCCCCGCTCCGCGCGCCGGGGCAGCCGCGGAGCCCCGCGCGCCCTTCCCGATGGTCTTCCCTCGACTCGCAGGCGCTGCTGGCGGCGCAGCCGGGGTCGACGCTCGGCGCCCGATGCTCTTGGCCACCCGCTCCGGCTCCGGCGCCGACCTCGGCTTCGACCGCCCTGCCGGCTTCCGCACCGCCGGTGCCGCGCTCGTCTCCGCCGGCGCGAGCAGCTCGAGGGCGCGCAGGTACCCGTCGACGCGCACCGCGTGGAGCTGCTCCTTCACCACGCCGCTGAGCGCCGAGGGGGCGCGCGGCGTCGCGAGCAGCACCTCGACGCTCGGCAGGGCCAGCTGCGCGAGCGCCTCGGCCAGCGCGAAGGCATGCGGCGCGAGCACGCCGGGGTTCACCACCACCGCGTCGATGACCTCGCGGTGCTCGTGGAGCAGATCGAGCAGCCCCTCTTCACCGTTCGCCTGCGCGATCACCAGCTCCACACCGAGCTCCGTCGCGCGCGCTTCGAGGCGTGGATCGATTTCCTCTGCCGCGAGCAACGAAAGGTTCGGCCCATGAAGGACGAGCACGGAGAACGCCATAGAGCGAGTCATTTATGAGCGCTGCCGCGCCGCGTCGAGAGATTGCGCAGACGAATCCGAGTGCGGGATTTCGTGATCATTCGCCGCGAGCCGTCACAATCCCCAGCGTGGACCGAAGCGTCCAGCGAAGTCGCACTCCGCGAGTGAATCGATCCACCTTCCCGTCGTCGAGGCTCCACCCATGAACAGAACACTCCTGCTGACAGCCCTGGTGTCTGCAAGTGCACTCGCACAGGAGGTACCACCACCTCCGCCCACGCCCCCTCCACCAGCACCGGTCGCTGACGCCCCGCTCGAAGATCCCGGCGGTCGCGTGCGCTGGGGCGTGTCGGGCAACCTCGGCTGGCACCTCCCGCAGTCGGCCTTCACCATCGGCGCCGAGGGCCGCATCGGCTACCAGGTGAGCAACATCTTCAGCGCGTACGCCGTCATCGGCGCGACGGGCGGCTTCGGCATCGGCGCCAACGTGAGCGCCACGAGCGCCAGCGTCAGCGTCACGGCGCTCTCGTACTGGTACTTCGGCGCGCTCGCCGAGGCGATGTTCGGCAACCTCTTCTACGTCGCGGGTGGTCCGGTGCTCGCCAGCGGCGCGCTCGCGGGCGTCGCGGCGGGCGGAGGCACGGGCGGTGCGCAGGTCACCACCGTGGTAGCCGCGGGCTGGAAGCCGGGCATCGACGTGCGCCTCGGCATGGGCTTCGGGCGCCCCAACCCGACGACCTTCCGCCGCGGCGGCTTCAACCTCGGCCTCGACGCGCTGGTGCTCTTCCACCCCGACGCGCTCGTCGGCCGCGTGCAGGCCAACAGCGACGGCAGCGCCGGCGCCGAGGTGAAGACCAACGAGCTCGCCGTCACCGTCACGCCGATGCTGATGCTCGGCTACGACTCGCGCTGAACCGAAGACGAGCCTCGTTCCACCGACGCCCTCTTCCCCACGGAAGGGGGCGTCGTCGTTTCACGGCCTCACCGCAGCGCCCCCCGCCCCCACGCGATGACGGCCGCCACGTCGCGGTCGCTCAGCGAGGGGTTCCCCGGCATCTGACCCGACCCGGTGAGGATGACGCGCGCGATGGCGGCGTCATCGCGCGCGGCGAAGCGGGCGCCAAGCGCAGGCGCGGCCGTCGTGCCCTCGCCAGCAGCACCGTGGCAGGGCGCGCACCGCGCAGCGAACACGCGCGCCCCCGCGTCGACGTCTCCGGCGGTGGCGACGATCGCCGTCACCCGCGCGTCGGTGTCGTCGACCGCCCCGCAGCCGGCGAGGAACACCATCACCACGAGCGGCCTCACAGCTCGCGCGCCCCCGAGACGCGGCCCGCGCGCCACGCCGACCGCAGGAGCCACGCCGCGCTGGCGACGAACGACGTCCCCGCCGCGA